>NZ_JAHOEA010000220.1 GCF_019127135.1 Segatella copri
TAGTCATACTTTTAGTTGACTACCTTAATAGATGGCCAGATTTTATGATACTTCTGTAAGCGGCTCCGCGTTTATACCATTGTAGTCTTTTCATTTATTCGTACCTTTGCACCATCATTTTAAAATCAAACAAATTATGACAGCAAACGAACGTTTTGAGAAGGCTTGGGATTCCTTCTTAGTCTATCTGAATCGAAACCCCAAGGCCCAACTTACTCCTTTCTTGAAGGAAAGACATGTAAATCATCGCACCATGATGAACTGGATGTGCGAAAAAGGATATTCTGTTTTGCGTGCCAAAAAGGAAATCCGC
>NZ_JAHOEA010000221.1 GCF_019127135.1 Segatella copri
CCGTGACCACTATACTAACAATTTAAACAATGTAAGTTATGGCAAAAACAAAAGATGCAGTCTTGGCTCCTGAGCAAAAGGAGCTGATGGAAAAAGAGTATTTGGATTTTGTTAAACCATCTACGTATGGCAACAAAGCCAATCCAAGTAGTTGTAATTCTCTCTATGATGATGTAGAGAACCCAGAGTTGAGATCAAGTGTAGAGAAAGTTGCTGCAACAACTCCCTATAGAGAGGAAACATCAACGAACGAGGCTCAATCGCCACCGAATCCGCAGAAGCGCATCAGTGGCAAGCAGC
>NZ_JAHOEA010000024.1 GCF_019127135.1 Segatella copri
GAGCGACCTATACACAATTTAACTGAAATCTCTTGTTGTGTTAGGTGCTCAAGAGTGTACAGACGGTACACTTCCTTGGTAAGTTCGACATCTTTCAGTGTTGCTTCTAATGATTCTTTCATGTAATTGAAACTTTAGGAGTCAACCATATTTACAAAAAGACATGTTTTGTATGCTGTTTCGCTTGTTTTGTATGATGTTTGCCGGTTTTTTATGATACTTCTCCCTGTTTTATGATACTTCGATGAGACTTCTCTGGCTATTTTTAGAAAAGTATCATTCTTATAAACACTTATATATCAGATATATAAACTAAAAATTTCCTGAAAAATGAGACTTTGAGACTTTTTTCGAGAAAAACACTTATGTGTGCGCGCGTGAGAGCGACGGTAAATCTAAAAAGTACTCATTCTCAGTTACAAAAAATGGGGTGGGGCGTCTTTATTGTATGGATAAAAACGATAAACTGGTAAACTGTTTAAAAAATAAATAATATGATGAACAAACGGAAAATCATGATCATGATGGCTGGGATGGTTTTGCCAATCCTTGCACCTCAGGCTTCAGCTGCTGCAGAGCACCATGACTGGGAAGACCAGCATGTGCTTTCCATCAACCGGGAACCGGCACGGGCTGCATTCATGCCTTATCAGGCAAAGAAGGGAGATAGCCAGATGTCGCTCAACGGAGAATGGAAGTTCAGATGGACGAAGACGCCGGAGGAAAGAATCGTGGATTTCTATCGTACTGACTATAGCTGCAAGGACTGGAAAACGCTCGCAGTACCAGCCAACTGGGAGGTAAATGGCTATGGCACACCTATCTATATATCTGCAGGTTATCCCTTTAAAATCAATCCTCCTTATGTGATGACTACACCCAAGAAGAACTGGACCACCTACGAGGAACGCAATCCTACCGGACAGTATAAACGTAGCTTCCAGCTGAAGGCAAACTCGCTGCTGTTCCGGCAGGACCGTCAGACCTTCCTGCGCTTCGAGGGCGTGATGAGCGCCTTCTATGTATGGGTAAATGGCGAGAAGGTGGGATATTCGCAGGGGTCGATGGAGCCGAGCGAATTTAACGTGACTCCTTATCTGAAGGCAGGCAAAAACGAGATAGCCGTAGAGGTTTACAAGTATAGCGACGGCAGTTATCTGGAAGATCAGGACTTCTGGCGCTTCGGTGGCATCCACCGTGATGTTTGGCTCTATTCCACTCCGAATGTCCGCATCCGTGATTTCGCCGTCCGCACCCTGCCGCAGCTCTCTTCCGCTACATCCTCTCCTTGTGATTTCACCCTGCAGATTAATCCGCAACTGGCGGTGGCAGCAGGCGAGAAGGGAGAAGGTTACCGGCTGATGGCGTGGCTGGAGGATGCAGAAGGTAAAGGCGTGATGCTGAAACTGCCGGGAGCTGACAGACCGGAGGCTTCTCTGCAGGCTTCTGCCGATGATATTCTCGACCTGAATCATAAGGCAGCCCTGATGAACGAATGGTATCCGCAGCGAGGTGGAAGAAAATTTGAACGCATGGAGGGTGTGGTGGAGAAACCGCATGCCTGGACTGCTGAGACACCTTATTTATATACCCTGAAACTGGCACTTCTCGACAAGCAGGGAAGTGTGGTGGAACAGGTACAGCAGCGCATCGGATTCAGATGGGTTTCAGTAGAAAACGGACAGTTGATGGTGAACGGAAAACCTATCAAACTGCGTGGCGTGAACCGGCATGAGCATGATCCGAAGTTGGCACGAGTGATGACCGAGGAGATGATGCAGCGCGATATCCGGCTGATGAAGCAGGCGAACGTGAATGCCGTCAGAACCAGTCATTATCCGAATGTTTCCCGCTGGTATGAACTGTGCGATAGTGCCGGCATCTATGTGATGGACGAGGCAGATTGCGAGACCCACGGACTCCGTGGTACACTCACCTCTACTCCCGACTGGAATGCCGCCTTTCTGGACAGAGCCGTGAGAATGGCAGAGAGAGACAAGAACCATCCGAGCATCATCTTCTGGAGCTTGGGCAACGAGAGCGGTTTCGGTGCCAATCATGCAGCTATGGCAGGCTGGCTTCATACCTTCGACCCAACGAGACTGGTGCATTATGAAGGTGCTCAGACGCCTTATCAGCCAGCGAAGGGCCTGAGCGAGAAGAATTTTGATGAGACCGACCCAGCCTGTGTGGATGTCATGAGCCGTTTCTATCCCCGTGTGAAGGCAGAGTATCTGAATCCGGGTGTTCCCGAAGGTTCTGACAAGGAGAGAGCGGAGAATGCCCGATGGGAGCATCTGTTGGATATTGCGATGAGAAAGAACGATAATCGTCCTGTGCTTACCAGCGAATATGCCCATTGTATGGGTAATGCGCTGGGTAATTTCAAGGAATATTGGGAGGAGATATACAGTCATCCCCGTATGGCTGGCGGCTTTATCTGGGACTGGGTAGACCAGGGCATCTATGCTCCGGGAACCAACCATGTGCTCTATGGCGGTGATTTCGGTGATAAGCCTAATCTCAAAGCCTTCTGTCTGAATGGTGTGGTCTTCTCCGACCGCTCGGTATCGGCTAAGTATCAGGAGGTAAAGCATGTTTATGCACCGGTGTGGATAACTCAGAAAGGGGATGAAATCTGGGTGAAGAATCATCATTCCCATCTCTCGCTGGAGGACTTCAGCTGCCAGTATCAGGTGACGAAAAATGGTGCTCTCGTTCAGGAGGGAAAACTGAAAATGCCATCAGTACAGCCGGGTGATAGTGCAAGGTTATGCAGCTTGCACGATTTTAAAACGTATAAAACTACGGATTCCCGATTGAATCTCTCAGTCATTTCCCAACAGGGTGTAGAGGTAGGAAGGGAGCAGATAGCCCTCAGCGATGACTTGTATGAAGCTGGCAGGAAACTGGCTGCGGATGCCATGAAGCGATACAAGTCTTCCCGCCGTTTGGCAACTCTGTCAACTGCCGAGTTGCTGGCACGCAATTTCTCCGTGATTCCTCAGTTCTTCCGTGCGCCAACCGACAACGACAAGAGTTTCGGCAACTGGATAGCGAAGGATTGGAAGAAGACTCATCTCGACAGCACACTTTCCGCTATCCCGTTGAAGGATGGGGAGTATGTATATCATTATGGTGAGGATGGAGCATCAGATAAGGCTGGTTCTTCGGCATCGGCTAAGTCTGGCGGCAATATCCGTCTCCGTTTAGAGGTATCTCCTCAGCAGGACGGCTTTGTCGACGTGAAGGCTACCTATAGTTTTGAGGGCAATCTGCCTGAACTTCCTCGTCTGGGTCTGATGCTGGAGCTGCCAAGAGTGGCTTACGACCAGGTGAAATGGTATGGCAGGGGACCTTGGGAGAATTATCCAGACCGCAAGCAGTCTTGTCCGATAGGATGGTATGAGAGCAGCGTGGAGAATCAGTTTACCCACTATCCCCGTCCGCAGGACAACGGCAACCACGAGGACTGCTCGTATATCGAACTGACCAATAAAAATGGCAAGAATGCCCTGCAGGTTATCGCTGCCGGCGATACACCTTTGAGTTTCTCTGCCTTGCCATACAGCGTGGCAGACCTCTATGCCGCCCGTCACGATTTCGAATTGAAGCAGTCTGGTAATCCTAACCTGCGCTACACCTGTCTCAGTCTCGACTGTGCCGTTCTGGGTCTGGGTAACAGCAGTTGCGGACCAGGTGTGTTGAAGAAATATGCCATCGACAAAACCAAGACTTATACCCTGCATTTCAAGATGAGAATACTGTGAGGCATCAGGTATAGGGATGCCGTTTTGAGGCAAATTAATAACTTGTCGGAAAAGGTGTGTAAAAGCCCTTTTCCGACAATTTTTACTCTATAATCTGCGAAAGTTGATGTTTTTTGATATATTTTCGCAGCTTATCTCGAATTATTTGTTTTGCATTATGCAATTTGCATAATTTAATTTGCATAATTCGAGAAATCTTATTATCTTTGCCGCCATAACTACTGATTTAATTAGGTAAAGAGTATGGAGAATCCTTTTATTATCACAGGCAAGATTAAGCCAGAGTACTTCTGCGACAGAGAGGTGGAGGCAGAAAGAATCATCCGAAAGGTAACCATTGAGCTATATAGATATAGTACAGTATGCTATGAGTAATAGTAGCATATTATTCTTATTTGTTTGGATTGCAAGTCTTCTGTTGGAGGAATACAAAAAATATTTGTTGTAAAACGTAAAAAATGAAGAATCGAAACCATATGAAGAAGATTGCTTTTATATTATGTTTTTTATGTACCATATTGTTTATGGTGTATATCTTGTTTGGCTTTTTCCGCTATGTGAATTTTCGTGTTGATTCTGCAGGAATGCAAAAGTTGAGCCTGGTGGGGGAAAATGATGCTAATATGTATTTGCTGACATTAAAATTGACACATTGTAATAAGCAGTTATATTTTGGATGCATGCCATACCCTGGTGGAATCTCTGATTCTGTTATTCAAATAAAGGGCTATGATGAAAAAGGCAAAACGTTAGATGAGAAAGTTTTGTGTTTTCCGAAGAGTCAAGATGATTCTATCAGAACTATTTGGTTGAATTATGAAAATAAAGAGGTTCCTTGTAATTACAGTTTGAATATAGATAAACTTCAAAAAGAATTAAATTCAATGACGCAAAACATACGAGGTGAATATTATAGCAAAGAAGAAGATGCTCATTATATGTATCGTTTGTTCTGTGTGCCAAAAGGACAACCTCTTCCGAAGAAGCTGATATTTCGCTTTGATAAATATTCTATAGAATGTGATGTGAATAATATCCCGAAGAGAGTGAAGGTGACACGAATTGACAAAATGGAACCTTAGGAGACTTCTAGTACAATTCTTGTAAAATAGAATACTGATTGTTCTGTCAAAAACAAGGAAAAGGGCATTTTACACTCCCTTTTCCGACAACTTTAGCTCTATAATCTGCGAAAGTTGATGATTTTTGATATATTTTCGCAGCTTATCGGCGTATTTTCGGAAAAATATCGTATCTTTGCACCATCACTTAAAGAATCATAATATGGCAGAGAAAATCATCGGAAGACATTCAGAGAAGGCTCTCCTGGAAAAATATTACAACTCTGGGAAAGCGGAGTTTATCGCTATGTATGGGCGACGCAGAATCGGCAAGACTTTCCTGATTCGACAATACTTCAGAAATCAGTTTTCTTTTGATATGACAGGAGTATTGGAGGGTAACAAGAACGAGCAGATGACTGCTTTCCACATGGCACTCAAGACTTATGGCTACAAAGGAAAGAAGAATAACACTTGGCTAGATGCATTCTTCGCCTTACGCCAACTCTTGGAGGAAAAACTCCAAGATGGCAAACGATGCGTCATATTCATCGATGAACTACCTTGTCTCGATACACCTAGGGCAGGTTTTGTTCATGCCTTGGGACATTTCTGGAACAGTTGGGCAAATTGGCAATCCCAAATCATGCTCATCGTTTGTGGTTCAGCTACGTCATGGATGGTTCGCAATATCATAGACGACCATGGGGGGCTGCACGACAGAGTAACCCATGAGATGCCTCTCCATCCTTTCACCTTAGCGGAAACGGAAGAATACTTCCAGGAAAATGGATTCAGATGGAAACGTTTGAGTCTGCTGCAAGTATATATGGCTGTAGGCGGTGTACCTTATTATATGAGCCTATTCCTGCCAGAAGAAAGCCCTGCCATCGGACTAGACCGTTTGTTCTTTAGCGAGAACGCAGAACTGCAAAAGGAATATCGCCGACTGTTCTACTCTCTCTTTCGCAATGCCCAACCTTATCAGGACATCATCTCTGTCTTGGCAAAGAAGTCGAGCGGCATGACAAGAGAAGAGATAAGCAAAGCCCTCAATGTTGACAACAACGGCAAACTGGGAGACATGCTTACCGACTTGATTTATTGCGATTTTATCCGCAAGTATAATGTAAGGGACAAAAAGATAAAAACGAACTCGGCACTCTACCAACTTGTAGATTTCTATACCATCTTTTACAACACATTTGCCTCAAAAAACAGCACCGAGGAACATTATTGGAGCAGAAATGCCACTTCTTCGGAAGTAAAAAGCTGGTATGGGCTAGCCTACGAGAGAGTCTGCCAAGCACATCTGCCACAAATAAAGCAAGCCCTCGGCATCGCCAGTGTCAAAACAGAGCATTACTCTTGGAAAAGCAAGACCCTGACAGATGGCGCACAAATAGACATCATCATCGACCGTGCCGACAATACCATCAATCTTTGTGAGGTAAAGTATTGTGACCACGAATACCAACTTGACAAGGACGAGTTCTTCAAGATAAATCACAGAGTAGAGGCTTTTGAAGAAGAAACCCAAACAAAGAGTACAATCTTACCTACCATGATTACGACATTCGGACTTGCCAAAGGTATGTATAGTGACCAGATTATCGTTAAGCTAACCATGGATGATTTGTTTGGAAAATAGCAAGACCCAAAAAGTCCAGATGAAATCATCTACTTATCTAGTTACAAAACCGAGGGTTATGAGTCTTTATTGGGGAATAACAAAATGAATATAAACAAATACGGAATAAACAATATGTATCTAAAACAAACGTTTTTAACGATAGCTTTGGGGGTGATGGCGATGACTGCTGCCGCACAGGCTAGTATTGATACACAGCGCCAGTACCTCTCGGGACATGGATGTGATGATATGGTGAACTGGGACTTCTACTGCACAGGTGGTAGAAATGCCGGCAAGTGGACGAAGATTGGGGTGCCTTCCTGCTGGGAACTCCAGGGATTCGGTACCTATCAGTATGGTATGCGATTCTACGGAAAGGCTACTCCAGAAGGTATTGCTGACGAAAAAGGAAAATATAAATATGAGTTTACGCTGCCACAGGAGTGGGAGGGCAAACAGATAGAACTCGTCTTCGAAGCCGTGATGACCGATGCCAAGGTAACCATCAACGGCAGAAAGGCGGGAAACGGTTTGCATCAGGGCGGTTTCTATCGCTTTACTTACGATGTGAGCGACCGCATCTTCTTCGGAAAACATAAGAACCGACTCGAAGTGGAGGTGAGCAAGGAGAGTAGCAACAGTCAGGTGAACATGGCGGAGCGCCGTGCTGACTACTGGAACTTCGGCGGCATCTTCCGTCCTGTATTCATCGTGGCGAAACCTGCGCAGAACATCGACCGTGTGGCGATTGATGCCAAGGGGAATGGTCATTTTATGGCAGACTGCTACCTGAACCGTGCCGTCAAGGGGGCGAAGGTGAAGACCGAGATTCTGGATGAGAAAGGAAAGGTGGTAGCATCGAACGTGGCTGATGCCAGAAACAGCGATGAGGCACATGTCGACTTCCAGGCGAAAGCCCCTAAGCAGTGGACTGCTGAGACTCCGCATCTCTATACTGCCGTCTTCACACTCCAGGATGCAGCAGGCAAGACGCTCCACAGAGAACGTCAGAAGTTCGGCTTCCGCACCATCGAATACCGTGCCAGCGATGGCGTTTATATTAATGGTCAGAAAGTCATCTTCAAAGGTGTGAACCGTCACAGCTTCCGTCCGGAGACCGGTAGAACGCTGAGCAAGGCGAAGAATATAGAAGATGTGAAACTCATCAAGAGCATGAACATGAATGCCGTGAGATTGAGTCATTATCCTGCCGATCCTGAGTTTCTGGAGGCATGCGATTCGCTCGGTCTCTATGTGGAATGTGAGTTGAGTGGCTGGCATTGGGCGCATCCTACCATCGTGGGCAAGCAGCTGGTGAAGGAGATGATTACCCGTGATGAGAACCATCCTAGCATCATCTTCTGGAGTAACGGTAACGAGGGTGGTTTCAATTATGAACTGGAACCAGATTTCGCTCTCTGGGACAAGCAGAAGCGCGTGGTACTCTATCCTTGGGCTAACCGCAACGGCTTTGAAACCAAGCATTACCGCTCTTATGGCGAGACTCAGGAGTATATGCGACAGAAAGAAATCTTCATGCCTACCGAGTTCCTGCATGGTCTGTATGACGGCGGACACGGAGCAGGACTGAAGGATTACTGGGACATGATGATGGCGAACCCTCGCTGTGCCGGCGGATTCCTCTGGGATCTGATGGACCAGGGCGTGGTGCGTACCGACAAGAACAATTATGTAGACTGTATGGGTAACTTCGGAGCCGATGGTATCGTGGGTCCTCATGCCGAGAAGGAAGGCTCTTACTATACGATTAAAGAGGTATGGTGCCCGGTACAGTTGACTTGGAATGATATGGAGAAAGGTGAACTCACCTTATCTAATCAGTATAACTTCGTGAATCTGAAGGATTGCCGCTTCTCTTATCGTCTGTTGCAGATGCCAGCGATGGGCAGCACTCAGGTCAAGGTATTGAAGCAGGGCAATATCTCTTCTCCGGATGTAGCTCCGAGCAAGGAAGCCCAGGTGAAGATACCGATGATGGCGAATGCTGATGCGGTAGAAATCAAGGCTGTGAACCATGAAGGTGAGGAAATCATGACATGGAGCAGGGGAGTGAAGAGTGAAGAACGAAGAGTGAAAAATTCAAGTGCTCCAAGTATTTCAAGTGCTTCAGCTGCTGCTTATGCTGACCAGGCTGATGCTGTAGAAGTGAAGGCGGGTGGAAGAACTTATCGCTTTGCCAAGAAAGATGGCAGACTGATGGGTGTTGAGGTTGGCAGCAAGGCAATCTCGCTGAGCAATGGACCTCGGTTCATGGCTGCCAGAAGAAGCGACCGCAGTCTGGACCAGTTCTATAATCACGACGATAAAGAGGCTGAGAAGAAAAAGACACTCTATACCGAGTTTGTTGACCAGGGCGCTTTTGCCGGTTTCGAATGGAAGAAAGCGGAGGCAAAGCTGGTGGCTAAATACCAGCATGGATCACTCGGTGAGGTAGACTGGCAGTTCCTTTCTGACGGTTCGGTGGCTGTAACCTGTCATTACAATTTCGGTGGTGTGGTAGATATGATGGGCATGGCTTTCGACTATCCGGAAAGCAAGGTCCGCAGCAAGGCTTGGGTGGGCAATGGTCCTTACCGAGTTTGGCAAAATCGCGAACAGGGTCCGCAATACGGCTATTGGCAGAACGACTATAATGACCCGATTCCAGCCGAAAGCTGGGATTATCCAGAGTTTAAAGGCTACTTTGCCAACGTGAAGTGGATGCAGTTCAAGACTGATGAAGGAAAGATCGGCTTCTCTGGTCTGACTGCCGATGAGCACATGGGTGTTTATACCCCTCGTGATGGTCGTGATGGTCTGCTCTATACCTTGCCACAAACCGGTCTGGCAGTCTTCAAGGTGATACCTTCAGTAAGAAATAAGGTAAATACCACCGACCTCAACGGACCTTCAGCCCAGCCAAAATGGCTGAACGGTAAGGGTAAGGCTGTGTTTACTTTGAACTTTGAGCTTTGAACTGTTAACTTTAAGCTGTTAACTTTTAACTGTTATGAACTGTTATGAATAAGAAAAAACGATATACGGTGATGGCATTGTCGGCGCTTCTGGTAGCGTCGACAATGGCTCATAATGACGAGGCTAAGCCCTGGACCTTCTGGTACTGGATGTATGGCGCCGTTTCCAAGGCAGGTATTCATGCCGATCTGGTCGGTATGAAGAATGTTGGTTTGGGCGGTACCTATCTGATGCCAATCCGTGGTGTCAGCGAACGTCCGGAGTATCAGGGCGAGGCGGCACAGTTGTCACCTAAGTTCTGGGAGATGGTGGATTACTCTTTCCAGCAAGCCGACTCCCTGGGTCTTGACATGGGCATTCATATCTGCGACGGTTTCGCCCTGGCAGGCAATCCGTCTATCCTTCCTGCCGAATCGATGCAGAAGGTGGTATGGACCGATACCATTGTGGGGGGCGGTAAGAAGATAGAAGGCATGCAGATGTGGCAACCCGAAAGTTATAAGGACGGGAAGTTGCAGCCTGCCGGAAGCGAGGGTGGATATTATCAGGATATCGCTGCCTTTGCCATCCGATGCAAGGAGAAACCCCAACTCTTCAAACCGGAGAAGATAGAATATACCGAGGCTGTTTCTACCGCCAAGGGCTATTATCTGGCAGCGAAACCAGCCTCTATCACCTATTCGTTTCATAAACCCGTCACGGTGCGCAGCATGCGGGTGGTGCCTAACGGCAACAACATCCAGTCGCAGCGCCTCCTGGTGCAGGCTTCTGATGACGGTATCAACTTCAGAGATATCAAGCAGTTGGTGCCTCCCCGTCAGGGTTGGCAGAACACGATGTGTGATTATACCTTCAGTTTGCCGACTACCACCGCCCGCTATTTCCGATTCTCATGGACTCCGGAAGGTACAGAGCCGGGAGCAGAAGACCTGGATGCAGCCAAATGGAAACCGCTGCTGAAACTGGAGAATATCCTCTTGAGCAACCAGCCGATGATTAACCAGTATGAGGGAAAATCGGGTGCCGTATGGCGTATCGAAACCGATGCGGCAGCTAAGAGCGAGACCGTGGCGATGGCAGATGTACTGCCTTTGAAACTGGAAAATGGAATGGTGATGGGTGTCATGGTGAACGGCAACCTGATGAATAAGTTGCCTAAGGGCACCTGGCGCCTGTTGCGAATGGGACATACCTCAACAGGACAGACCAATGCGACAGCCGGAACCGGTAAGGGACTCGAAGTGGATAAGTTCTCACCGGCAGCCGTCAGGAAGCTTTTCAATTCCTGGTATGCATTGTTCCTGAACCGTCCGCACAGCGATGTGGTGAAGTATCTGCACATCGACTCCTGGGAGTGTGGCAGTCAGAACTGGGGCTATCAGTTTGCCGAGGAGTTCAAGGTACGCTGCGGTTACGACCTCATCCCATACCTCCCGATTATGGCAGGTGTTCCGATGGAGTCGGCTTCCAGATACGAACAGGTACTGAAGGATATCCGTCTCACCATCAATGACCTGATAAACGAGAAGTTCTTCAAGACCTTTACCGATCTGGCTCATGAACAGGATATAGAAGTATCTCACGAGAGTATTGCACCAACCTTCCCTGCCGATGGTCTGCAGCATTATCAGTATGCCGACAATCCAATGGGAGAATACTGGCTCAATTCGCCTACTCACGATAAACCCAACGACATGCTCGATGCCGTGAGCGGTGCACATATTTATAATAAGAACATCGTTCAGGCAGAGGGATTTACCGAGGTTCGTGGTGTATGGAATGAGACACCAGCCATGCTCAAGCCGATGCTTGACCGCAATCTGGCGCTTGGCATGAACAAACTCTTCTTCCATGTAACTGCCCATAATCCTTGGATGGACCGCAAGCCTGGTATGACGCTTGATGGCATCGGTCTCTTCTTCCAGCGCGACAATACCTGGTATCCTGAGGCACGTGGTTTTGTGGATTACATCACCCTGTGTCAGAATTATCTGCAGCAGGGCAGACCGGTGGTAGACATCGCCGTGTTTACAGGCGAAGAGATTCCGAGCCGTTCGCTAACTCCGGATAAACTCGTTCCGATGCTTCCGGGTGTGTTTGGTGCAGAACGGGTGGCTAGTGAACAGAAGCGTATGGCTAATGTGGGCATTCCGATGGAAGAATCGCCTGTGGGAGTAACTCATTCGGCGAATATTCTCGATCTGAAAGACTGGTGCAATGCCCTGCATGGCTACAAATATGATTCGATGAACAAGGATGCCTTGCTGAAATGGAATTTCGAATACAGTCCGAAGGGCAAGTTGCCTGGAAATCAGGATTACCGCATCCTGGTGGTTCCGCAGTCGGCAAATACCCTGTCTGCCGAGGTAAAGGCGAAGATAGAGGAGTTGCGCGAGGAAGGCATCATTATCATCGACAAGCCTTATCAGGCAAAGGACTTCTCTCAGTATGGCATCGAACCGGATGTCGTTCTGCCCGAGAATATGGATTATGCTCACCGCTGTGTGTTGGAGGCAACAGGCAGGAAGGACATCTATTTCCTGACCAACCAGGAAGATAAGGAACGCCAGATTACGGCAACCTTCCGTACCAGGACTTCCAAAATCCGCCAGGTTGTGAAATTGAGTCTGCCAGCTTATGGTTCCGCTTTCGTTATTCTCTCGAACAAGGAAGACATGCAGGTTATCAGTCAGACAGGTCATAAACTGGTTGAAGAAGAAGGTGCAGGTTTTACAGAAAACTATCCTTCTGTGCTGGCTGTAGCCGATAAGTGGAAGGTTCATTTCGATGATATCTGCAAAGATACCACCGTAACGCTTCCTTTCGACTGGTCGAAGTCGGCAGATGAGAAGATGAAGTACTACAGCGGTCACGTTACCTTTACCTCTTCTTTTGAATGGGGCGATTCTATTCCGGTTTCAGCAGAAGAGAAAATGGAAGTTCCAGCCGAGAAAACGAAGACGGCTCCTTCTAATGACGGATTCATCAAAATCCAGTTGGGCAAGATTGGTGATGTGGCACGTGTGCTGGTCAACGGCAAGCAATATGGTTATGCCTGGACAGCTCCTTACGAGGTGTATGTTCCGAAGCGCGACCTGAAGAATGGCAGCAACGAAATACAGATTGTTGTAGCCAATACCTGGCACAATGCGCTGCAGGGTGCTGGCGAGGGAAAGGCTCCGTTTAAGGGAATCTGGACCAATGCCAAATATCGCACCAAGAGCAAGGCGCTTCTGCCTGCCGGATTACTCTCCACGATTAACATCGTGTATTAGTTAATAGTTGATAGTTAATAGTTGATAGTTTATAATTAATAGTTGATAGCAAGACTGCTCATTTAACATTTAACACTTAACATTCAACACTCAACACTTAACGCTTAACATTGAATAAAATGAAGAAACTGTTATGTTCAGCTCTGCTGCTTGCCATGACTCTGGCAGCGCAGGCAGAAGTGAAACTGCCAAAAATCTTTGGCGACAATATGGTATTGCAACAGCAGACGGAATGCAACCTCTGGGGTACTGCTGATGCCAACAAGGTGGTAAAAGTGCGTGCTTCCTGGAACGGCAAGACCTATAAGACTCAAGCCGATGCCCAGGGAAAATGGGCGATGAAGATAGAAACGCCTCAGGCTGGCGGTCCTTATGAACTGAGTCTGAGCGATGGAAAGGAACTGAAACTTCACAATATCCTGATTGGTGAGGTCTGGATCTGTTCGGGTCAGAGTAACATGGAGATGCCGATGAAGGGATTCAAGGCACAGCCTGTTGCGGGCACTCCTGAAGAACTGATGCTGTGTAAAGACCAGCAGTTGCGCCTCTTTACGGTTCAGCGCAATGCCCAGTTGCATCCTGTTGATACGGTGGCTGGCGACTGGAAGGAAGCTGATGCTGCAAGCGTTCGTGAGTTTAGCGCTGCTGCTTATTATTATGGTAAGACGTTGCGCCAATCGCTGGGTGTACCAGTAGGTCTGATTGTTACTTCCTGGGGCGGTAGTGCCTGTGAGGCATGGATCAATGGCAATCTCATCAAGAGCGATTGGCTCAAGGCATTCCCTAAACTTCATACACCTTGGAATGAGGCTGATGTGAAGAAATATCAGCAGCGCTGTCCTTCGGCTCTCTATAATGGTATGCTCCATCCGCTCATCGGTTACACCATGAAGGGTGTTATCTGGTATCAGGGTGAGGATAACTGCAATCGCTATGCAACTTATGCCGACCAGATGCAGACCCTGGTAAACAGTTGGCGTAAGGAATGGAAGCAGGGGATTTTTCCGTTCTATTATTGTCAGATTGCACCCTACGATTATAGTCTGATAAAATGGAAAAACAACAGTGCCCTGCTTCGTGAAAAGCAGATGGAGGCAGAGAAGCGCATCAGCAACTGCCGTATGGCTGTATTGCTTGATGCCGGTCTGGAGTATGGCATCCATCCACGTAAGAAGAAGGAGGTGGGCGAGCGTCTGGCTCTGCTTTCTCTTGCCAATACTTATGGTCAGAAGGGATTGCCTGATTTCGCTGTCTACAAGAGTGTTGAGTTCAAGGGCGATACCGCTGTAGTCAGCTTCGACCGCAGCAAGGAGTGGGTTTACTTCAACAATGATCCTAAGAGCGACAACTTCGAGATTGCCGGCGAAGACCAGGTATTCCACAAGGCACAGGCTTGGATTTCACGCAACAAGGTTTATGTAAAGAGTGAGGAAGTGAAGAAGCCTGTGGCTGTGCGCTATGCGTTCAAAAACTGGGTTGTGGGCGATCTTTTCCACGATGGTCTGCCTGTCAGCTCTTTCCGTACTGATGATTGGGAAGTGAAGTAATAGTTTATAGTAAATAGTTTATAGATGAGATATTACATATTGATGGCTATGATGCTTTTGCTGGGCACAGGTTCGGCAAAGGCATCGGCTTACGATGATACATCGGTGGCGGGTTTGTTTCCTGTCAGCAACCAGGGACGCGAGGTGTGGAATTTCAATCCCAACTGGCGGTTCCATCTGGGTGATGTGCTGGGCGCAGAACGTGCCGACTATGATGATACAAGCTGGGGGGTAGTTTCTACCCCTCATAGTGTGAAACTGGAACCAGCTGAGGCTTCGGGTTGCCGCAACTATCAGGGTATAGCCTGGTATCGCAAAACCTTTATCGTGCCGGGCAATCGCTCTGAAATCTATTTCGAGGCGATAATGGGCAAGCAGAAGATTTATGTGAACGGCAAACTGGCTAAGGAGCACTTCGGAGGTTACCTGCCTGTTATCGTCAACCTGAAAGAGCAGGGACTGAAGAAGGGCGATAAGTGTGTGGTGGCTGTGATGGCTGACAACTCTAATGACAAGAGTTATCCTCCTGGCAAACCGCAGTATACACTCGACTTTGCTTATCATGGTGGTATCTATCGCGATGTATGGCTTATTAATAAGAAGGAGGTTTCTATCACCAACGTGATTGAAGCCGACCGCCGTGATGCCGGCATCTTCGTTCATTTCTCGGATATTTCAGAGAAGCAGGCGAAGGTGTTTGTTGATGTCGACTTGCAGAATGTGGGCGGAAAGGCACGCAAGGTGAAGGTGGAGCAGAGTCTGCTGGATGCTTCGGGCAAGGTGCTCAAAACCGTTTCGCAGAATGTGCTCCTGGCAGCAGGCGATGCACATCAGACCGTCAGACAGATGTTCTCTGTCAGGAATCCGCATCTCTGGTCGCCGGAGACACCTTATTTATATAGTGTGGTTACCCGCATCAAGGACGGTAAGCAGGTATTGGACGGCGGAAAAACCAAGTTGGGTATCCGCAGCTTCGAGTTCCGTGGCAAGGAAGGTTTCTGGCTCAACGGCAAGAAATACCGTCAGTTTATCGGTGCCAACCGTCATCAGGATTTTGCTTATGTGGGCAATGCCCTTCCCAACAGTCAGCAATGGAGAGATGTGCTCCGTCTGAAGAATGCAGGTTTCAACATCATCCGTACTGCCCACTATCCTCAGGATCCGTCGTTCATGGATGCCTGCGATGAACTCGGAATCTTCATCATCGTGGCTACACCGGGCTGGCAGTATTGGAACAAGGACCCTCAATTTGCTGAGCGTGTGTTCCAGAATACCCGTGAAATCATCCGTCGTGACCGCAACCATCCTTCGGTTCTGATGTGGGAGCCTATCCTGAATGAGACCCGCTATCCTAAGGATTTCGCCCTGAAGTCGCTGCAGTTGACCAAGGATGAGTATCCTTATCCATATCGTCCTGTGGCTGTTGCCGACTGGAATTCGGCAGGTGTCAAGGAGAATTATGATGTGGTTTACGGATGGCCGGATATGGATATGAGCGGCATCAGCCAGTGTGTCTTTACCCGAGAGTTTGGTGAGTATGTGGATGACTGGTATGCGCATAACAACCTGAACCGTGCCAGCCGCAGCTGGGGTGAGAAACCGATGCTGACCCAGGCTTATTCTCTGGCAAAGACTACCGAGGAGATGCACACACCGGGACAGTTTATCGGTGGTTGCCAATGGCATCCTTTCGATCATCAGCGTGGCTATCATCCAGATCCTTACTGGGGCGGTATCTATGATGCATTCCGACAGAAGAAGACTGCTTATTATATGTTTGAGTCACAGCGCAGCGACCAGCCATTTGTGCATATCGCTCACGAGATGACCCAGTTCAGCGATGCCGATGTGACGGTATTCTCTAATTGTGACAGCGTTCGTCTTACCACCTATCAGGGTGCCCATACCTATACTTTGCCAGTTCTTCATCCTATGGCAGCCGCCTTTAATGCCCCTGTGGTATTCAAGAATGCCTGGGATTTCTGGGAGGCTCGCGAATACAGTTATAAGAAGAAATCTCCTCAGATGGTAGTGATGGTAGCAGAGGGATACAAGGATGGCAAGGTGGTTTGTACCGACCAGCGCATGCCTTCCCGCCGCAGCACCAAACTCCGTCTTTATGTTGATGAGATGGGCAAACCGCTGGTGGCTGATGGCAGCGACTTTGTGGTTGTGGTAGCCGAAGTGACCGATGATAACGGTCATGTTCGCCGTCTGGCTAAAGAGAATATCCGCTTTACCCTGGAGGGTGAGGGCGAAATCATTGGCGATGCCAGCATCAATGCCAATCCGAGAGCCGTAGAATGGGGTAGTGCTCCTATCCTGGTGCGCAGCACGATGAAGCCGGGCAAGATTAAGATTCATGCCGAGGTTCAGTTCCCGGGTACTCATGCTCCTACTCCTGCCGACCTGGAGATAGAGAGCGTAGCTTATCAGGGAACCATGATGATGGGTACAAAGACTGCCAAGTCTGCCACTTCATCATCTGTTCAGAATACTTCTTCTGCCACTTCTTCTTCTCATGAGTTTACACCCGAGCAGAAGGCAAAGATGCTGAAAGAGGTAGAAGACCAGCAGGCTGATTTCGGTATCAATAATTAATAATGCGTAACCGGAGTGTTCTATGCAGAAGATTCCGTTTACGTAATCGTTATCGTCTTGAAATCTTCAAAAAACAGAAAGTTTATTGGAGATTTCAAGACTTTTTTTGTACTTTTGCATACGTGAAACGATATTTTACCATACTTCTCTGTTCGCTTTATGCCTTGTTGGGTATGGCGCAGAACAATATGCAGGTAGCCCATTATTCTACGAAGGAAGGGTTACTTCACGACATCGTATACTGTTCTCTGAAGTCGAAAGACAGTTTCCTGTGGTTTGGAACCTGGTTCGGCTTATCCCGTTTCGACGGTTCCCGTTTTGCCAATTATTCTGATGCTTACAACTCTTCTTCCGACCAGCCACCCCGTAAGGTAGAATGGTTGGCAGAAGATGCTCTGGGCAATCTCTGGATCAAGACGCTCGACTGGAAACTCAGCGTCTTCTTCAAGCAGACCGAACGTTTCGAAGATGTCTATGAAGAACTGAAACCTTATGCCCGTAATCTGCAGGTCATCAAGATTCAGGCAGATGGTACCGGCAAGATTCTCCTGCTCACCAAAGACAAGAACCTGCTTCTTGCAGAAACATTAAAGGATGGAAACATCCGTATCCAGACGCTGGTAGATGCCCGGAAGTATATCAATACGTTCAATTATCAGTTGCGCCAGGATGTGGTACAGCTGAAGGCTTCGCGTGCCAACTATGTAGGAAAGGATTATCAGATTTATTCCGTTCCTGTTACTGCGAAAAACAGGAAGTGGACGCTCGGCATGTGGCAGCAGTATTTCGCCCGTAAATCGAAGGAACATTTTGTTTATCATACCCCGAACGGATGTGTGTGGCAGTTGGATGAGTCGCATACCGCCCTGGTGTGCCGTAATCCGAAGACCGGATGGGAACGCCGTTATCCGGTTTCGGGCGTAGGTAAGGTGGTGGAGCCTAAGTTCATCGCTACCTCTCATCATGGTTACTTCTATCTTTCCGGTGCTGGCGAAATTATCTATATTGATCCGCAGACGATGGAAGGCGTTAACCTGGCTTTCCTTCCTAAGTTCCAAGACCATAAGTCAGACAGCCACTTCCTGCACATGAACCTGGACAAGGACGGACTGTTGTGGCTCACTTCTGCTGATAATGGCATTTACCGTGTCAGTTTCACCCCCAACCAGTTCCGTGTCATCCCTTTGCCGGATGGTGATAAGAGTGGAGTGAAAGCCATCTGCCAGTTGAAGAATGGTGATGTGCTGGTGGGTGCCCGCAGCAAGAATGTTTATCTGTTGGATATGCAGGGCAGGGTGAAGCAGGTGTTCGATTATGCCCATCATCAAATCGGCAGCATTTATCATGCCATGTATGATGACAGGCAGAATCTCTGGCTCTCTACCAAGGGAGACGGATTGGTAAAACTGACTCCCGATGCCTCCAGACCAATAGGGTATCGCATCGATCATTACCGTCATGATGCCCGGGATTCTTATTCCATCAGCGGCAACAATGTTTATATGACCTATCAGGATTCCCACCATCGCATCTGGGTGGCTACGCTGGATGGAGGTCTCAATCTGCTGCAGGAACAGGGCGGAAAGGTGCGCTTCTATAATAAATATCATGGTATGAAAAACTATCCCGGTTACGGACTCTACATGGATGCCCGCAACCTGGTAGAGGACAGTCATCAGAGAATGTGGGTAGGAACGATGGACGGACTGATGTCTTTCAAGACAGATTTCAAATCGGTAGGCGACCTGCGCTTCGAGACTTATCGCAATACCGATATCAATACCCGTGCCAATAGTGATATCTACGGACTTTACAAGGATAACAACAGGCAGGTTTGGATGTGTACCTTTGGTGGAGGTCTGAGTCGTCTGGATGGTTTTGATGAAGTGACGCATCTGCCTATCCTTACTTCTTTGGGAGCAAAGGAAGGTTTGCATAATGATGTCATCATTTCGATTTTAGAGGATAAGATGGGCCGCCTTTGGCTGGTAAATGCCGATGGCTTGTCGTGCTATGATTATCAATCAGACCGCATCCAGCATTTCGACAATTCCGACGGTTTCCCTGATGTTCAGCTTGAGGAATCTTCTGCGGCTTTGATCCAGAATGGGGAGATATGGCTGGGGTGCAAGGAAGGAATCCTTGCTTATCAGCCGGAACGTATCCATACCACCCGTCTGCAATATCCTATATATATAATAGGTGGAGAGGTGAACAACCGCGATATCCGCAGTTACAATCAGCCAGCCATCCTGGAGAAATCGATGGTTTATACCGATCATCTCACCCTGCGTCATTCTCAGTCGATGTTCACTCTGGAGTTTGCTGCCCTGAATTTCTGCAATCCGGAGCGCATCAGCTACCGTTACCAGCTGAAGGGTTACGACCATGACTGGCATTATGCCGGCAAGAACCGTCTGGCTTCCTATACCAATGTGCCGTCGGGAACCTATCAGTTTATCGTAGAGGTAATGGATGCCACCAATCCTGATTCTCACAGCACGAGAGAGCTGACCATCACCATTCTCCCACCCTGGTGGGCTACGTGGTGGGCTTATCTCATCTACATCATTCTGATATCCGTAGCCAGCTACTATGCTTTCCGCTATGCGAAGTATCAGATTCGGCTGAAGAACAATATCTACATCCAGAACCAGCTGGCAGAGTATAAACGCAAGTTTAATGCCGAACAGCAGGATAAGCAGTTTGCCGACAAGGTGCGCCGGTTTATGGAAGCCAACTTGACTAATGCCGATTTCGAGATAGATATGCTGGCACAGGAATTGGGCATGAGCCGTTCAGCCTTCTTCAAGAAGACGAAGGCTGTGATGGGCTGTTCGCCAAGCGATATGGTGAAGGATTTCAAACTGAGTCATGCCGTAGAATTGCTGAAGCATTCCGGCCAGAGTATCACAGATGTAGCCTACAGTTGCGGCTTCACCGATGTAGGCTATTTCGGCAAGTGCTTCCGTAAGAAATATGGCATGTCGCCAAGAGAGTATGTCGCGCAGCAGCAGGAGAGTGAAATAAAAAAATAAAGTTTTTTATAAAAAATCTCAAAAAAGGTGATTACAGCGTGAACCAATGTGCGTCTTTTAGGCAGTTGAAACAAACAAATTAAATGTTGGCTAATCGATTTTTACCTAAAAGGCAAATGAAACAAGTGTCTTATCATAGTAGGTTTGTATTGGTTCTGTTATTTACGTTGTTGAACACTTTACCAATATGCTCACAGGCGGCAACTCCTAGGTACAGGATAGCTGCTTGCGACTGGATGATGCTGAAACGACAGAAGCTGGGCGAGTTTAAACTGGCTCATGAATTAGGAGCAGATGGCGTTGAGGTTGACATGGGCGGATTGGGTAAACGCGTGTTATTTGATAACCAGCTTAGAGAACCACAACAGGCAGAAAAGTTTCAGGCTGCAGCCCGTCAGTATGGCGTAGCTGTTCCTTCTATGGCGATGAGTGGTTTCTTCGCTCAGAGTTTCCTGACTCGTGATAATTATCAAGACCTTTTGAAAGATTGTTTCCTGACGATGAAACTCTTTGGCAGCAAGGTGGCTTTTCTTCCACTCGGAGGTAGCGGAAAAGACTGGAAGCAGGAAGGCTGTGCAGCATATCTGCAGATGGTTTCTCGCCTTCGCACAGCTGGTGAGATGGCAAAGCAGGAGGGTATCACCATCGGTATCAGAACAGGTATGGATGCTAAGTTTGATAAGAAACTGCTGAAGAAAGTAGGCAGCAGTCAGATTAAGGTCTACTACAATTTCCAGGATGCAGCCGATCATCATCGTGATATCTGCAAGGAACTCCGGAAGTTGGGTGCCCAGCGTATCGTCCAGATACATGCTTCCAATACAGATAGCGTAAATCTCCAGGAAGACCCGGAAATTAACCTTCCGAAAATCAGGAAGACGCTTGACAAGATGAAATGGAGCGGCTGGCTGGTGGTAGAGCGGAGCCGTGATGTAAAGAGGGTAAGAGACGTGAAATATAATTTCGGTAGAAACATCGCTTACTTAAAACAGGTATTTCAAGAGCGGTAACAGTTTCGGGGAATAACTGGAAAACTACTTTTTTATGATTAGAAAAGTGTAAATCGTGTTAGAAAAGAAATAAATAAAAATATAGTTAAACCTAAAAAAGACAATTATGAAGAAAAATCATTTCATTGCGCGGAAAGGACTCTTCTCTCTGGCACTTGCTGCTGTAGGAGCGATGTTCTTGGGTTCGTGTGCCGTTGATGGTTTTGATGACAAAGAGAAGTTTGACAATGGTGTGTCCGGCGTCAAGCTAGAGTCTCCAGAACTAGCACTAAAAACGGTAGTAGCATCGGATGGCTCTGATAAATTACAGGTGTCATGGAAGGTAGTCTATGGCGCAGGTGGTTATGAGTGTAAGGCTTATAAAGTTGATGATCCAACTAATCCAGAGGTAATCGTTGATACTATCATGGATGGTACTTCTTTCCAATTTAAGTTAGCTGAGGATACTAAATACAAGTTCTCAGTTCGTACTTTGGGAAATGTAAAGCAGAATAATACAGAGGCTGACCAGGCTACGGAGATGTCTTATAATACATTGGTGCCAGCTACGACTATTCCAGTTGATAGAGACATTGCTGAGTTTATCAAGGAAAACTTGCAGAACTCAGACAAGGAGCAGGCTTTCGAATTGGAAGCTGGTGCTACGTATACTTGCAATGATGAAGTAGATTTCCAAGGAAACAAAATGACTCTTCGTGGAAATAAACTCAATCATGCTATTGTTATCATGGGTGAGAAAGGTGTAATCCGTACTTCTGCTCAGTTGAAGGTGAAGTACTTGAACTTCGATTGTACAGCAATGAAAAACAAGTGGGGCGTTATAGAAATGTCTACAAATCCTCCTGTTTCTTGTTCTGCGGAATCGCAAAATATTGTTTATGGTAAAGGTGGAAATAGTAGTAAATTCGCTGATTGCTACATTCTTCAAGATCCTATTATACTGTCAGAGTGTGCCTTCAAGAATGTACCTAGTTGCCTTTATGCCGTAGGCAATTGTACATGGGGAATTGCAGATTTTAGAATCTTGAATTGCGTGGTACAGTTGGATAATGATGGTAAAAAGAATTCTAATGGTTCTTTAATTAGTGCTTATTCTGCCAATTATGTGGCACCTTCTGGTGGTACATGGTGGAGTGGTGGATGCATAAAGAATCTTACGATTAAAAATAGTACAATCTATAATATAAAGAGCAATAGCAAAAACTATTTTATGCGTTTTAATAATAAAGATATTGATGCAATTTTCCCTACAGCTAGTGGCTCTGTGACAATGTTGGATAACACAATATGTAAGGTCTTTGATGGCAAGAATTGGGCGGATAGAACTCCAAATAATTCTAAGTACAAGATTACCTATGATAACAATGTGTTCTATGATTGTATGAGATTGGAGAAACTCTTCCAAAATAACTGTTCTTTTACTTATCATCAAGAGCTTAATACTTGGGGTGGAACAAAGACTATTAGTGGAACAGATAAGGCTAAATGGGTTACAGAGGATGATCCAGGTTTTTCCTCAGAAACATTTAAGGAACTCGACTTCACCCAGTCTAACTATGGAATTAATTTCAAGGCTACCGGTGCAATTTCAAGTACAATCGGTGATCCACGTTGGAGAAAATAATTTAAACTATCTAATCTCGAAACAAGATGAAACGTAAATATATAAAGACATTGGCCTTTGGTATGGCACTTACCTGTGCTGTGCCTGCAATGGCTCAAAATAAAGTAGTGCAGGGTACTGTACTCGATGACCTCGGTGAACCTGTTATCGGTGCTACCGTAAAGGTTGCCGGTACCAAGACTGCTGTGATTACCGATATGGATGGTAACTATAAGTTGTCAGTTCCTAAGGGTGGCAAGGTTACCGTTTCTTATATTGGTTTTAAGGATGCTACTACCAATGGTGGTACCATCAAACTGGTTGCTGACGACAAGACTCTTCAGGAGGTGGTAGTCGTAGGTTACGGTACCCAGAAGAAGGCTCACCTGACCGGTTCTGTAGCCAACATCCCAACAGATGAAATCCAGGACCTCGCTAATGGTGGCTTGGCTTCTTCTTTGGGCGGTCTGGTTAATGGTTTGAGCGTAAGTGGTGGTGAGAGCCGTCCAGGTGAGAATGCCCGTATCATGATTCGTGATACCAACTCATTGGGCGAAGTTGGTTCTACAGCCCAGCAGCCTCTCTTCGTTATCGATGGTTATATCTATCCTAATGATGTAAAGGTTGGTAACACTTACCAGAACCTCGGTGCTGAGGCTTTCAATAACCTGGATGCCTCAGAGGTAGAAAGTATCTCTGTTTTGAAGGATGCTTCTGCTGCCGTTTATGGTGCCCGTGCAGCCAATGGTGTTATCCTCGTAACTACCAAGAAGGGTAAGATGGGTGCACCTCGCATTTCTTATAGCGGTTCTTTCGGTTTCACAGATGAGGTTTCTCGTCCTAAGATGCTGAATGCTTACCAGTATGGCCGCTTGTACAATGCTGTTATTGCTGCCGACCCAACCAATACTTCTCTTAATGCGACTACTGCGCTTTTCCAGGCAGATGAGTTGGAAGCAATGAAGAGTCTGAACTATGATTTGCTCGATAAGTATTGGGAAACCGGTATGACCCAGAAGCACAGCGTGAACGTAAGTGGTGCAACCGATAAGGTGAACTATTTTGCAGGTATCTCTTACTTTGATCAGGATGGTAACCTCGGTAAACTCAACTATAACCGTTGGAACTACCGTGCTGGTGTGGATGTAAAGGTAAGCAAATGGTTGGGTGCTAACCTGACTGTTAGCGGTGACTATGCTACAAAGGAAAAGCCATTGGTAAAGGTGGGTGGATCTGGCGATGAGAAGGACTATAACCTCCTCTTGACCCGTCCTACTTATATTCCAGAATCTGTAAATGGCTATGATATCTTAGCTTATGGTCCTAGCAATACACAGAAGAATCAGAATCAGCAGTACAACTTTGCTACTCTGCAGAACAATGGTGACTATCGCAAGAACATGAATTCTAACCTGAATGTCAGCGGAAGCCTTGATTATGATTTCGGTTGGAGCAAGATATTGAAAGGATTGAAGTTGCGCTTCTCTTATTCCAAGAGTATCAATACCGATAAGGGTAATGAGTATGGTTCAAACTTCACCCTCTATCAGATGTTGACTCGCTATGGTAGCGGTAACCACCTTTATACTCCTACCAGCGGTGATAATGCAGATTTCGATTATCTGGCAGCGTCTAACTTCAATGGTGTGACAACCGCCAATGGTGATTATCTGGCTCGTACCATGGTTCGTACTGATAACTATCAGATGAACTTCACAGCCCAGTATCAGCGCGATTTCGGTCAGCATCATCTGGGTGGTCTGTTCTCTATTGAGAAGTCTGAGGCTGAGAGTGAGTACTTGCAGGGACAGCGTTTGACCCCATATCCTTTCACTACAGGTCAGTATAACTCTGCAACAGGTGAGATGACTACTATGTTTACCCGTAGTGAGAGCGGTACCCTTTCATATATCGGCCGTATCAACTATGCCTACGCCAACAAGTATCTCTTCGAGGCTCTGGTTCGTTCAGATGCATCTACCAAGTTTGCACCAAAGAACTATTGGGGAACATTCCCTGCATTCTCTGCCGGTTGGGTAATCTCTGAAGAGAGCTGGTTCCGCAACAAGGTAAAGGGTGTTGACTTCCTGAAGCTCCGTGCTTCTTGGGGTATGACCGGTCGAGACAATACTGCGGCATGGCAGTGGATGCAGGTTTATGCACAGGATGCCAACCGTGGTACCGTATTCGAGACCGGTAAGGAATCAGGCAACCGTATCACCATCAACAAGAACAATTCTGCCGTAAATTCAGATGTTCATTGGGATAAGGACTACAAGACTAACGTAGGTATCGATGCACAGTTCCTCAACAACCGCTTGGCTGTAACCTTCGATTACTATTATGAGAAGAACCGCGAGATGCTGATGAACATCAAGCAGACCGTTCCTTCTACCGTAGGTACTCAGAGTGCTGCATCCAACATCGGTGAGATGGATTCATGGGGCGGTGAGCTCTCTGTTACATGGAAGGATAAGATTGGTAAGGACTTCAAGTATCGTATAGGTATCAATACAGGCTGGTCTGATAACAAGGTGCTGAATATGGACTGGGTTACAGACTATCTCTACCGCCAGATTACTCCTGGTCACCGTACAGACGTAGGTCTCTGGGGTATGCAATGCATCGGTATGTTCCGCAGCTTCCAGGATATTGAGGAATACTTCACGAAGTACAACATCTCTACTTATATGGGTATGACCAAAGACCAGGTTCGCCCTGGTATGTTGATGTATAAGGATGTTCGTGGTGCTTATGATCCTGAGACCGGTACTTATGCCGGACCTGATGGTATTGTAGATGTAGACAACGATCAGGTTGAGTTGGGACACCGCAGCAGCAACCTCTATGGTTTGACCATGAATTTGGGTGCAGACTGGAAGGGACTTTCTCTGAGTGCTCAGATTGGTGCAAGCTGGGGTGGTTATACCACACTTCCTGGTGCAGCATTGAAGCCAACAGGTAATCTGGAGTATTGCAACATGCCTTCATTCTGGAATCCAGATAACATGTTTGCTTACGAGGATGTATATGATGGCTCTGGTAATCTCGTAGTAAAGAAGAATCGTGAGGCTTACTATCCTAACTTGAATTATTCATCTGTGAATGCAGTTGCGTCTAGTTTCTGGAGAGTAAGTACAGCACGTGTGGCTCTGAACCGCATGACCTTGGCTTATACTTTGCCAAAGAGCTGGTTGGGTAGCATCGGCATCAACAGCTGCCGTATCAATATTACCGGTCAGAACCTCATCAATTTCTACAATCCATATCCAGACAACTTCATGAATCCTATGTCAGGATCATACGGAAGCTATCCTAACCTCCGTAAGTGGACAGTGGGTGTGAACCTCTCATTCTAATGAGACAGATTTATAATTCTTAAAAAAGAAAAGAACAATGAAAACGACAATAAAATTATTCAGTCTTGGTTTGGTTTCAGCCTTGGCTTTCAGCTCTTGTAGTGATAGCTTCCTGGAGGAAAAGAAGAACTACGACAATGTAAATAAAGACATCTACAACTATTATGAAGGATGTAATGGTCGTCTAAACGATATCTACAGTTGGTGTTTGCCAACAACCAACGATTTGAACTGGAAATATCCTTCTATGGGTAATGCGGATGAGGCAGGTAAGTCTACTGAGGAATACAGTGGTCTCAGCTCTTTTGTAGACCCACAGGTTGAGCTGAGCTCTACCAGTTCCACAAATTCGGTTCCTGATTTCTTCATGGGCGACCAGTCTAATATCCAGGCATCTGTATATGGTAGAATCCGTAATGTCAATGATGTAATCCAGGGTATCAGCGGCAGCACTCTTTCTGAGGAACAGAAGAATGAATTGCTCGGTCAGGTATATTTCTTCCGTGCATGGTGCTATTACAACTTGTTCAAGTGGTATGGCGGTGTGCCTCTGGTTAAGGAAACACAGGATCCTTTAGAAAGTTCTGTTACTCCTCGTGCTACATCTAAGGAGACTTACGAGTTTATTCTCGATGATTTGAACAAGGCTGCTGATATGTTGGCTGCCAAGACAGAAAATGGTTCTGGATGGTCGGAGAAAGGCCGTGTAACTACTGGTACAGCCTTGGCTTTGAAGGGTCGTTTGATGCTTTTGTGGTGTAGCCCTCTCTTCAACCGTACTAACGATGAAAACCGTTGGAAGACTGCTTATGAAACCATGAAGGCTGATTTGGAGCGTATCAACAAGTGTGGTTATCACTTGTATACAGACAATGACAATAAGAATGGTTCTACCTTTGCCAAGATGTTTACCGATGGCGGTAATAATCCAGAGGCTGTGTTCGTTACCTTATACAATAATGTAACAGGTGATGGTCTCGATAATCAGAAGAACAACAACTGGGAGCGTCAGATTCGTCCAGCTAATACAGGTGGTAGCGGTAAGAATGCTTCTCAGATGCTGATTAATATGTTCCCAATGTCAGATGGTAAACTTCCTGAGAGTTGCGATACTTATACCAAGTTGGCACGTTCTGAGAAGACTTTGGATAGCGAGACTCCATTCCTGAATCGTGACAAGCGCTTCTATCGTACATTCGCTTTCCCTGGCTTCCGTTGGGCTTACAGTGGTAATGCGTCAGAGCGTGATGCGAACAACCCTTCTGATGGTGCCAACTATGTGCTTTGGAACTACGTATGGTATACCAGCATGAATGATGCCGGTAACCCTGAGAGTGGTGATTCTTATGGTGCAGACAACCTGTTGAAGAGCCGTCAGGGTGTGTATGTCCGTAAGAAGAGTGATGATTTGGATGTCAATTCTTCTCCTCTTTATAAGTACGTAGCTCTTGATACCAAGGGTGCTGCTCCATTCTATTCTGCTGCTCCGTTGATTGAACTCCGTTATGCTGAGGTTCTCCTGAACCTTGCTGAGGTTGCAGCAGGTGCTGGTCATCTGGATGAGGCTGTAAAATATGTTAAGCAGATTCGTGAGCGTGCTGGTTATTCAGCTGCAAATTCTGAGGATGATGGTATCACACCTGCAGCTTACAATGATCAGGCTACCTGTATCTCTCAGATTCTCTATGAGCGCCAGATTGAGTTTGCTTACGAGGGTAAGCGTTTCGATGACCTCCGCCGTTGGATGCTCTTCGATGGTGGTACTGGCAAGGTAGAGGGTGCTCCTTCTACATGGACATTGACCGGTTGGGGTGGTAATACCTGCACATGGCTTGGTTTCAAGGCTTTGAACGGCCAGCGTCGTGAGAATATCCAGTATCGTGTTGCTGATAAGTATGGTGTAGGTGGTACTACCTTCAATTCTGACCCATTGTTGAAGGCTGGTATAGAGCGCCCTAAGGGTGTTGATCTCCGTGAGGATGATTTGAATACTCAGCTCGAGAACTTGTCTACATGGTATAAGGACAACTTGAAGTTGAAGGTACAGAAGGGTGACGGTTACGATTCTAACAAGAATCTCCTCTACATGAACTTCCGTCCTAAGTATTACTTCTTAGGCTTCTCTTCTAGTGCATCTATCGCCAACAAGGCTTTGCCTCAGACCATCGGTTGGGGTGATTACAACAATGGTGGTGCCAATGGTAAATTCGACCCATTGGCTGAGTAATGTCAAAAGAGGAATGACGATATTGTCATAACATAATATATTAAGGTTGCGGGGTGTGTTCTCTTGATAGAGAATGCACCCCGTTTTCGATTACCTCATATCTCGTTCATTTGTTTTTCTGGTAAAAAGATGAGAACACGTGGGTGCAAAAGTCTGGCTTTTGCGTCTTATGGATAAACAACTATAAAGACAAACTTAAAAGTATTAATTTAAACTAAACAAGGTTATGAAGAAATTTTTTACTTTGATTTCTATGGCACTTGTTGCCATGAGTATTAATGCTCAGACAGAGAGTTGGTATGTTAACAATGAGGATGGTACATTAAAGGCCGACTATGTTGCTAATGCTGATGCCAGTGCGATGTCTGTTGTTAAGTTCTCAACTGCCAACGTGGAGGGTACTCATACCTCAGGTCCTGTTGCCGGCTATAATGACGGCGCACTCGAAAATGGCAAGTTGACGCCAAAAGTTGACAATACTTGGAATGGTATCAAGAGTCAGGCATTGAGCAAGGATGGATCTGTTGCACCTTTCTACTATGTTCAAGGTAAGGGTAATCCTGTGAACTTGGATAAGGTTGAGTTTGAAGAGATTATGACAGATGGTGAACCTACAGGTAACTACCGTGCCAAATGGGACGCCTCTTACTATACTCCAGATGGAACAGCAGGTCTTCCTAAGAATGGTACATATATTACTCTGACCCCAAAGGTGGCTGGTACTTTTAAGGTTGGCATTTGGGCTAATAAGGGTAACCGTGATGTCTATGTTGCAAAAGGTAGTGACGCCAAAGCCTTAGCTTTTGGCTCTGATGTGAAAATCAGTGGTTATGTTCAGGCTACCAATAATGATGTAGCAGAGGATAGTCCTCTTTATGGTTATATGCTGTATCAGAAAGAAATTGCTACCAAGGGTACAGAGGGTACTGATGCTTATGTGATAGCTGCCGGTAAACGTCCAGTTTGGGTATATTTGACCTTCTCAGCAACTGCTGGCGAAACTTACTATATATTCAACAAAAATACCCAGATTGGTTTCAGTGGCTTTGAGTTCACACCTGGTGAAACCAATGGCATCGTCAACATCAATACCTCAACTTCTGCCAAGAAGTCTGTTCGCTACAATATGGCTGGCCAGCAGGTGAATGCTTCTTATAAGGGTCTCGTTATCGAGAATGGCAAGAAGTTCGTTCAGAAGTAATCTGATGTGATTCGGTTAGAATTTTAAGATAAAAGAAACGTTCATAAAAGGGAGCGCATCACTAATGGTTGCGCTCCCTTTTTGGGCATCTCTCAGGATGCTGAGTTATATGAAAAATACACTTTCTAAGGTGCAGATTGCCTTATTGTATGCAAGTTTTCTTCGAACTGATTACCTTGCCATCCTTCAATGCCTTGATGATATAAACACCTGATGGGAGAGAATCGAGATTCTTGCCTTTTCTCACCTTGATACCTGCAGCATTGTATACCTCGTAGCTATCGGCTGCGGTTGAGGTCTGAATGTTTTGAATGCCTGTTGCAGAACCATCTGTCAGATAGAAATGGAAGGTGCGGGTATAGGTGCTGATGTTGTCATCATCGCTTACCTTGACAGTATAATCTACGAGCGCCTTTCCACAATCTTCGTTGGCGGTGAAGATATATTCACCCTCGTTGGCACCCGTATCATGACTCATCTTGCTCATCGCATCACCCTTAGCCTCGCATTCAAACTGAGGATTGTTGGTGTAGCCGGCAAAGTATTTCTTCATGTCGATGGTTACGCTTTCGCTCTGCTTGAGGGTGAAGTGAGGCTCGGCAAGCCAGTTGAGATATTCTTCGAGATTGGTGTAGCCATCTGCGTTTTCATCGGCATTTCCATCACTTACGCCTTTTACTTCCTCCCACCAGTCTGGCATTCCGTCCTGGTCGGTATCCCAGTTGGCGTCTCGCTTTGCTTCTGTGATATTCAAGCCCTTGAAACCTTCGCATCCCTTATCTTCCTCGCTGTCGATAAGTCCCTTCTTGCCACTCTGACTGCCTACTGTCGTGGTAGTTCCGGCTAACGTCTCGTTCACCATTCGGGTATCGTGATTATCCAGGAAAGGCTGGTTGGCTCCCACATCGCAGAGCACATTCTTATAGGCTGCCTTGGCACTCTCGATAGCTGCCAGAGAATCGAAGAATGGTTTCGAAACGAATGGCTCCCAGTTTACGACCTGACCATTTGATGTTTCGACAACATAGGTATCTTTGAGTTTATCTTCTGTCAGGGCTCCATTGCCTGCAGCCTGACGGATATTGCCATGAACGTATGCACTCTGTGTACCGCTTCCGGTGCCTTCAAGCTGAAGGCGGAACAGTTTCTTCTGGGTGGTAGCTGGTCCCATCTTATAATAGTTGTTCACGAAGTTCACCTCGTGGCTGCCACCATCCGTAGCACGGCCACCCCAGTTGTAAACCACATTATTAAATACATCGTGATGACCATCGTAAGCTCCTACACCATCCAGTCCGCCGCTCAAACTCCAGTTTCTTCCTTCGCAATGAGCCAGCAGGTTGTGGTGATAAGAACCTACCTTGAGTGTTGCCGACATTTCGCCGCCGCCGATGGTTGCTGCATATCCGTGGGCTGTACCCGCACTATAGTTAGGATGACCTGCCACATTGAGCGCTTCGGAAATCAGGGTGCGCTGAAGGGTAAGACTCTTGGCGTTGCGGCTTGAGAATGCCTCATCGATGGTCCAGGAGATAGAGCAATGGTCCATGATGGCATTGTCGTTGCCTGCCATTCCCATACCGTCGAGTCCGTTCACCTTATCTTCATCGCTGATAGTACCGCCGTTGGTCTCCTTATGTCCCAGACGCATGCGGAGGAAACGGGTGATGCCTTCGCTTGCCATACCGAAAGGACAGCCGCGGAGCATGATACCGTTGCCTGGAGCCGTCTGTCCGGCGATGGTAACATATTCGTCGCTGCAGGTGAGTCGTTTTTTCAGGTCGATGACGCCCGCCACATCAAAGACGATGGTGCGCGGTCCGGTAGCTTTCTTGATGCCGTAACGGAAGGAACCCTCTATCGGATTCTCATCATCGCCATTATCTTCGAGTGTGGTTACGTGATAAACGCTTCCACCTCTGCCGCCCGTAGCATACTTACCATATCCTTCTGCACCAGGGAAGGCAAGATGACGGGGACGGAAACTCCAGACATCGCCTTCGTATACATTACCGGCAGCATCTTCCTCGTCGATTCGCCAGTAATAGGTGTTGAGGTTGGATGTCTGGTTGAGCGTATATTTTGCCTCGGTAGTTGTAGCTACTTCTGTAAGACTGTTGGCATCTGTACCCATCAGAACATGGTGCTTGACGGCTTTTTCGGCTGAAGTCCAGGAGATGGTGAGCGATCCGTTATCGGCATCGGCATGATAATCTCTGTTCTCTGGATAAGGATCTGTAGCTGCTGTCTGTGGATTCGGACGGTCGAAGATGAGGGCGTTGATGGTGAGCGAGGTGGTATAATTGCCGCTCTTGTCATCGCTGGCACCCGGTGTGGTAACGTAAGAGATGACGACATCCTTTCCCTTTTCTGCTACAAAAGTTACGTACGACATGCCGCAGGCTGATGGAGTCAGGGCTCTGTTGGTCTGTGCGATGCCTTCCTGCTGCCTGGTGCCGTTGACGTATACATCGAGTTTCGGAGCATTGAAACCATCGTTGTTGTTATGATAAGCCATCAGAGAGTGCTTGCCGGCGCTCAGCCCCTTGAGGGTGATGTTGAGGCGGACGGCACCTTCGGTTATCTGTGGGGTGTTACCGTCTTCGTAACCATAGATGGCAAAACCGTCGGCGATGAGCTTGGAACTGCTGAGTCCGTTCTTAAACCAGCATGATTTCAGTCTTCTGCCTGCATAAGAGGCATCATTAGCCAGCGTGATGGTGATAGGATTTCCGTCAGCATCTTCTACTTCCTTCGATTCTGTTTCGCAGGTGTTTACTGCCCATGCTGTGTACTCGGGTTCATTGACCTGTGCTTCTGAACGACCTGTCAGATTGAAGTCGATTCTCTGTGCCGATGCTGTCAATGCTGAGACTAAAGCCATCGAGAATAATACTTGTCTTTTCATGTTTTACCTTAAGTTTGAAAGTTGTTTTATTTCATTTTTATTGATTCTTCGGGATTAGATATTGTTTGGTGTATCATCTTTTGTGTTTCCACACCGCTACTGGGTAATAGCGATGTGGAAAGTACGTTGCAGGGAAGCTACCTGGTCTTTGTCGGTTGCCTTCACCTTGATGTCGATGAGGCAGTCGGCAGCCTTTTTGTTGAGGCTGATGGTGAGGATTCCCTTCTTGTTGAGTTTCATCTTGCCTTCCTGTGGCTGGATGCTGTTCTCCAGGGTGAAGACTGGCTGCTGGTTGTAACCGGCGAAATACTGCTTCAGGTCGATGGTCAGCTTATTGCCTGCAGAGGTGATGAAATGTGGTTCTGCAAGCCAGTTGAGATAGCGCTCCAACTGGGTATATTCGCCATCGGTCAGCTCGTTGTTGTCGGCAGCTGACGGGTTGGTACCAGCCAGCTTCTCCCACCAGTCTGGCATTCCATCCTGGTCGGTATCCCAGTTGGAAGGGCGACGGTCGGTGAGTGCTTCAAACTCCTTCCAGGCATCGTTGCCGGCATCCTGGTTGTCATCTATCAGTCCCTTCTTGCCGGTCTTGGAACCAACATATTTATAGGTTCCGTTCAAGGTTTCTTCTACCATGCGCTGGTCGTGCTGGTCGATGCAAGGCTGGTTGGCTCCCACATCGCTCAATACGTTCTTGAAGGCAGCGCGGGCACTTTCTACCTTGGCATAGGATGGGAAGAATGGTTTGTCGGTAAATACCTTCCAGTTGACTACCTGTCCGTGAGAAGTGGTATATTTGTAGGTTTCGCCTTCCTTGTCGCTGACCAGTTCTCCATGCTTTCCTGCCACAGCTCCTGCATTCTGTTTCATATCGCCCACATAGTTCTGGCGGATATTATCGTGCATGTAGTAAGCCTGACTTCCCTGGCCGGTACCTTCCAGCTGGGCATTGAGGATATATTTCATGCTGGTGGCTGGTCCCATCTTGTAATAGTTGCCCACGAAGTTTACTTCGTGGGCTCCTCCGTCGCAGGCACGGTTGCCCCAGTTGTATACTACATTATTAAAGAGGTCGAGCCTTCCGGCATAATATCCGGCTCCATCCAGTCCGCCACCCATACTCCAGTTTCTTCCTTCGTTGTTGGCAAGCAGGTTGTGGTGGAACGAGCCTACATTACCTCCGATGGTTGCGGCATAACCATGTTTGGCATTGACATAATTCTGATGGCCAGCCTGGTTGAGTGCTTCGGAGATGAGGTTGTGCTGGAAAGAGATGTTCTTGCCGTTGCGGCTGGAGAAAGCCTCGTCGATGGTCCAGCCTACCGAACAGTGGTCGATGATGGTATTGTCGCAGCCTGCAGCACCCAGTCCGTCGAGGGTAATGGTCTTGCCGTTTTTATCGAGATATTTTCCCAGTCGGAGACGGATGAAGCGGAAGATGCCTTCTGATCCGAAACCGAAAGGATGCTCACGGAGAAGGATTCCCTTGCCGGGTGCAGTCTGTCCGGCTACCGTGATGAATGGGTCGGAACAAACCAGACGGTCTTTCAGGTCGATGATGCCGGCAACATCGAAGACGATGGTACGAGGCCCCTTAACCTTTGTGATTCCGTATCGGAGAGAGCCTGGCTGCGGATTCTCAGGGTTATCTTCTAAAGAGGTAACATGATAAACCGAACCGCCACGACCGCCGATGGCAAATCTTCCATATCCCTCGGCACCTGGGAAGGCGAGACGGCGTGGACGGAAGTTCCATACTTCGCCCTCTGAAACCTTGCCGTTGGCATCTACCTCGTCTACACGCCAGTAATAATCGTTGGCGCTGCTGAGACCGGTGGCTTCGTAAGAAGCAGTATTCGTGGTGGCAACTTTCTTCAACTGGTCGGCGCGCTGTCCCATATAAATAAGGTGTTGCTTGGCACCTTCGCCGGCTTGCCAGCGAAGAACAACCTTGCCTCCTTCTGCATTGACATGAAGATCGTCATCGGCAGGATAAGGGTTGAGAGCGGTGGCTTTCGGGTTGGCTTTGTCGAATACCAAACCATTGATGGTGAGCGTGTTGTTTGCGTTATCAACACCTTGCAGCTGATAGTGGATAACTACAGGCTGGTCGTTGGTTACATCAAATTCAATGTACGACTGGCCGCTCTGCGATGCCTTCATCTCTCTTACGGTCTGCTTAATATCCTGTGCCAGAATCTCCTGCGTCATGCTCTTCTGCTGGATACGCTTCTTGCCCTTCTTCACGGTGATTATCTGTTCCTTCTCTCTGGAAACCTGGATAGAAGGAATATTGCCGGTAAGTCCGTCTACGATGTTGTGATAGGCAAGGAGAGAGTGATGACCTGGTTTCAGACCTCGGATGGTGATGCGGAGTTGGGCATTATCGCCTTTTGACGGATATACTACGATACCATCGCTGGTGAGCCGGTCGCCCAACTGTATGCCCTGTTTAAACCAGTTGGATTTGATAATCTGGTCTTTTACGGGAGTATCGAGTGTAATCTCCAGTCCACCCAGAGCAAACTGGTATGTATTGCCCTGCTTCACGCCAACGGGAGTGAAATTGAGGGCAGTAACTTCAGCAGCCTTTCTGCTGGCTATGTTGAAGTCAACCTGCTGCGCCTGGCTTGAAAGCGCCATCAGCGAAGCGGCAACTAAAGGTAGGTATCTTCTGTTCATCATTTTTAAATTTTATGTTTCTTGTTTCAATAAAATAATAGATAAGTAACTTTCGTTTATATTATATATAGGTGTAAGACGTTCCTGCAGATGAAATGTCGCCACCTGTTCCCGAAAAAATGCGCATGTTCATTGAGGACAAAAGGCAGGGAAAGACGTCTTTAGGATATAATGAACAAACAATATTAAAACAATGCAAAGAAGTAAGAAGATTTTCGCTGCGATGGCATTGACCATCTTGCCAGCAGCAACTTTCGCTCAGTATCCTACTATCACAAAGGAAGCTCAGGCGAAGATTGATTCTATGCAAGCTGCATGGACAGCCCATTCAGATTCTGCTTGGGCTGTGGCTTTCCCTATTGTAAAACAAGAGGCAATGGCAGGACGTCCTTATGTGCCATGGGCTTCCCGTCCATACGATTTGCGCCAGGCTAAGATTCCTGCATTCCCAGGTGCTGAGGGTGGCGGTATGTTTACCTTCGGTGGCCGTGGTGGCAAGGTGCTGACTGTGACCAATCTCAATGATGCTGGTCCTGGTTCTTTCCGTTGGGCTTGCGAACAGGGTGGTGCCCGCATCATCGTCTTCAACGTATCGGGAAATATTGTATTGAAGACTCCAATCATCGTCCGTGCTCCTTATATCACCATTGCCGGACAGACAGCTCCGGGTGAAGGCGTCATGATTTCTGGTGAATCTTTCCAGGTTGATACCCATGATGTTATCGTTCGCCACATGCGTTTCCGCCGTGGTAATACCCATGTATGGTATCGTGAGGATTCTTTCGGTGGTAATCCGGTAGGTAACATCATGATTGACCACTGCTCTTGCGAGTTTGGTCTGGATGAGAATATCTCTTTCTACCGCCATATGTTCGATTTGCACGACGGTAAGCCAAAACGCAAGGTGCCTACGGTGAATGTAACCATCCAGAATACCATCTCTGCCAAGGCACTCGATACATGGAACCATGCCTTTGGTAGTACAATCGGTGGAGAGAATTCTACCTTCATGCGTAACCTCTGGGCGGATAATACAGGCCGTAACCCATCTATCGGATGGGGTGGTGTGTTCAATTTCGTGAACAACATCGTTTACAACTGGGTACATCGTACGGCAGATGGTGGTGAGTTCTCAACCATGAGTAACTTCATCAACAACTATTATAAGCCAGGACCTCTTACTCCGAAGGGTGCCATCAGCTACCGTATCGTGAAGAGCGAAAGCCGAAGCAACAAACTCTTCCCTTGGGCTCAGTATGGTCGTATTTATGCTGAAGGAAATATCGTAGAAGGCAACGAGGCTGTAACCAAGGACAACTGGAACGGCGGTATTCAGATTGCTGATAAGGATCTTCCAAATGGAATACCTGCAGATGTTAAGGCGCTGATGCGTTCTAACGAACCATTCGTCATGCCACACATGACCATTATTCCTAAGGATCAGACTTTTGATAAGGTGCTTGAGAGTGTGGGTGCAACCATTCCTTCCCGCGATATCGTGGACCAGCGCATCGTAGAAGAGGTTCGTACCGGTCAGGCTTACTATGTAAAGAAACTGCCTAAGAAGAATCCATACGGTGACTTCTGGGGATTGGCTGACAAGTCGAAGGCTGAAGATGGCAGTTTTAAGTACCGCCGTCTGGACAAGGAATCCTATAAGTTGGGTATCATCACAGACATCTGCCAGGTTGGCGGATTCCCTAAATATAAGAAGGCAAAGCCTTATGTAGATACAGATGGCGACGGTATGCCTGATGAGTGGGAGATTGCCAACGGACTGAATCCTAACGATCCTAGCGATGCCAACAAGGATTGCACAGGTGACGGATATACCAATATTGAGAAGTATATCAACGGTATCAGCACCAAGGAAAAGGTGGATTGGACTGACATGAAGAACAATCACGATACTTTGGCAGAGAAGGGAAAACTCCTGTAAAACAGGAATGAATGCCCGGAGTTGTTTCTCCGGACTCATTTCTTAATGCATGACATGAATATGAAAAAACTTTTGAGAAATAAGTTGTTAGGCGCAGCCTGTCTGCTCTTGCTTCCTTTGGGAGCAGGAGCACAGGTACAGCTCGACAGCGTGGGGCGTGATGCCAAGTATGTGAGCAACATCATCGCCCGTTCGCAGAAAATCGTGGATGCGCTGCAACTGACTGATAAAAGCAGCAAGCAGAATGTGCTCCACATCATCTGTAACCGTTATTTCCTGCTGAACGATATCTATGAGAAGTTCGGCAAGAATAAGGCTGAGCGTGATGCGGAACTCTATAAGCACCACTTTGAATTTGCTGCCAATCTGGAAAACTATCTCTCAGAGAAGCAGGTAGAGCAGGTGAAGGATGGTATGACCTTCGGTGTCGTTCCGAAAACCTATCAGGCTCATCTGGAGATGATTCCTTCTCTGAAAGAAAACGAGAAACTCCAAATTCTCAATTGGTTGAAAGAAGCTCGCGAGTTTGCCATTGATGCTGAAAATTCCAAGGCTAAACATGGCTGGTTCGGAAAATACAAGGGACGCATCAATAACTGGCTCACTAAACGGGGCTATGACCTGAAGGCGGAGCGCGAGGGTTGGTATAAGCGTATTGAAGCGGCAAAGAAAAAATAAACAGTTTCCGTAAGGTTATAAAAACTCTGATGAAACAAGAGGTATGAAAAGATTATTTTCTATATGGATATTTACGTTAGTAGGGGTTGTGCAAATCTTTGCGCAACCCTTCGCGTTTGATTTTAGCTACGTGGGCTACCAGCAGAGCGAAAAGGAGATTCCGAATGCGGACGTTGTGGTCTTCGTGAAAAGGAAAGAAGGCGACCAAAGCGCTCGCATCCAGAAAGCTATCGACTTTGTTTCTGCCAGAAAAGTGGATAAGAAGACGGGACTTCGTGGTGCAGTCTTGCTCGACAAGGGCGTATTCGAACTCTCACAGCCACTTCGCATCCAGACTTCGGGCGTGGTGCTGAGAGGTACTGACCGCAATCAGACGGTGCTATATAAAAAAGGTGTAGACCGTGGGGCGGTGGTGTATCTGGAAAGCGAAAAGCAGATGCAGACGCTGGGCGAACCCATGAAACTGTCTGCTCCCTGGAAGTTGGGAGAGCGGAAGGTGACGCTGCCTGCCGGCTGCAAGATGGGCGATGAGATCCTGATTGTCCGACCTTCTACCAAGGAATGGATTCAGAAGATGGGCTGTGCTGACTTCGGTGCAGGCAAGGATCTGGGCTATTGGGGCTGGCATCCGGGAGAAATCGATGTGCGCTGGACCCGTAGTGTGGTTTCTGATGGAAAGGGAGGATTGCAGTTGGATGCTCCTTTATCCATGTCGCTCGGTCAGGATGATGCGGAATGCTTCGTTCAGCGCATCGCCGGTAATGACTGGCGCTTGAAGAATGTGGGTGTAGAAAATCTCACGATAGATTCTGAATATGATACTACCAATCCGAAGGATGAAAACCATGCCTGGGAGGGTGTATATATTAATAAGGTGAAAGATGGTTGGGTGAGAATGGTGAATTTCCGCCATCTGGCTGGTTCGGCTGTAGTAACCCAGCGTGATGCTTCCCGTATCACGGTAGAGGATTGCATTTCTCAGGCTCCTGTCTCAGAAATCGGTGGCTACCGTCGTCGCACCTTCCTCTGTATGGGCGAACAATGTCTGTTCCAGCGTTGCTATTCTGAACAGGGCATGCACGATTTTGTGGCTGGTCTCTGTGCAGCGGGTCCTAATGCCTTCGTACAATGTGATGGTTATGAATCGCTGGGTTATAGTGGTGCAGTGGGACCTTGGTGTACAGGATTGCTCTTCGATAATGTGAATATCGATGGCAACGACATCAAGTTCTGCAATCTCGGTCTCGAAGGCTACGGTATCGGATGGAATACAGCCAACAGCCTCGCTTACCAATGTACGGCTGCCGGAATCTTTGCCGACAGCATTCCTGATGGCAGCAACAACCATGTGTTTGCCTGTTGGGCGCAGTTTAACGGCTCTGGTGATTTCCAGCAATGTAACAATCATGCCAAACCATGGAGCCGCTTTGCCTCTCTTCTGGGGAAACGACTGGGTAGGGATGTCTCTGCCCAATGTCGTGTACTGGAGAGAGAACGCAACAATGTGAGCAACAATCCTACCTATGATGTGGCACAGAAGATGGTAGAGGAGGCTCGCAAACCTCGCATCACCATGCAGATGTGGATAGCAGACAGCGCCCGGTTCATGGCTTCTGTTTCTCCTGTTAGGGCTATGGATGTGGATAAAATCAAGGAACGTTCTAAGAAAAAGGCGGATCTTGCCCATGCCGGGAAGCCTGTCTTCGCGATAAAGGAGGGTAAGATCATGGTGGCTGATACGCTGTTGAAGGGTGCAAGAATGAATACCCCTTGGTGGAACGGACGTGTTCGTTACTCGGCTTTCCCTAAGATTGCCGATGCCGTGACCCGTTTTGTGCCGGGAATGGAGGGACAGGGCACTACCACCCGTGTGGATAGTGTGGTGGCTCATCTTCGTGATAAGCATGTGGTGCTCTTCAATCAGAACTACGGCTTGTGGTATGACCGCCGCCGTGATGACCATGAACGTGTGCGCCGCCGTGATGGAGATGTCTGGGCTCCGTTCTATGAACAGCCTTTTGCCAGAAGCGGACAGGGCACGGCTTGGGACGGACTGAGTAAGTATGACCTTACAAAGTTGAATCCGTGGTACATCAGCCGCATTAAGGAAATGGCAGAAAAGGGAGCCAAGAATGGTTTGCTGGTTATCAACCAGCACTATTTCCAGCATAATATCCTGGAGGCAGGTGCCCATTGGGTAGATTGTCCATGGCGCCCGGTCAACAATATCAATGGTACGGTGTTCCCTGAACCTGTTCCTTTTGCCGGTGATAAGCGTGTATGGATGGCTGAATACTTCTATAATATAGATAATCCGGTGATGCGCCAGCTGCATAAGCAGTATATCATGAAGATGCTGGATGCCTTTGCTGATGAGCCGAACGTGATTCAGTCGATTGGCGAGGAATATACGGGCCCTTATCATTTTACGAAGTTCTGGTTGCAGACCGTTGCCGAATGGGAGGCTAAGACGGGCAAGCATGTCTGGGTGGCTTTGTCGTGCAACAAGGATGTGCAGGATGCCATCCTCCAGGATCCGGAGTTGAAAAAGGTGGTTGACATCATTCATATTGAACAGTGGTATTATACCCAGAAGGGACTTTATGCTCCTGAAGGAGGCAAGAATCTGGCACCTCGCCAGTATCAGCGTCGCCTTCGTCCGGGCAAGGTTACCTATGATGATGTCTTCAAGAGTGTGAGCGAGTATCGTCAGACTTATCCTGAGAAGGTTGTCATTTACAGTGGGGCTTCGGCACCCGAGAATGGCAAGGCGGTGATGGATGCCGGCGGCTCTTGCCCGAATGTGAAGTAATAAGTAGAATATCATAAAAGTAGAGAAGATGAAAATAATGATGATAACAGAATCTGTAAGAAATCTTTTATTGAATACCGACTTCCTGGAGTCGGTATTCGGTTCTCCTATCGTAGAACCGGATGCCAACTCTGGGAGGCCGGCATCTTCTCGAAAGTTTGAGAAAATGTATCTTCCTGCCGAAATAGAGCAGGCAAAATATGTTCTTCTTCATCTTGACGAGATTTCGGGCTTGTTGTCTGAAACAGACATAGAAGAACTGAAAAATCGCATAAAAAGCCATTTGTACCCTTAAAATGGGAGGAAAAATACACTGAATACCAATTTTTCCCATTCATTTACCTGATTTTTCCTTAGAGTTTGCCGTATTTAGGCTACTTTTGCACCATCAACAAACAAAAGTACACCTAAGATGAAAACAAACTACAATAGCATCCGAGAAAGAGAGGAAGCAGCACAGACGTTGCTCGCTGCCTATCGCCAAGGCGACCAGAACGCTTTCATGTCTTTATATGATATGTACGCGGAAATGTTGCTCAATTATGGTCTGTGTATTACATCAGACAAAGAACTTGTAAAAGATTGTGTACAAGATGTGTTTATCAAACTCATCTCTAAAAGCCAGGATTTACAAGTTACAAAGGTAACCTCTTACCTGCTCATTTCTCTCCGCAACAGATTGTTGGATGAGTTTCGCCGCAAGAACTATATGACGGAGACTGCGGTGGAGGATATCCGTATCTCTACAACTGTAGAAGATGTGGAAAACTCTTATATCCTTGATGAAAGTTCGCTCAATAATGTTCGTAAGGTTCAGATTCTGATGAATGAGCTGACACCACGCCAGCGCCAGGTGTTCACCTTATATTATATAGAGCAGCGCAAATATGAGGACATCTGCGACATCATGCAGATGAACTATCATAGTGTACGCAACCTGGTACATCGTGGCATGTTGAAGTTGCGTGCAGCCGTAGCAGTATAAACTCTTCTGAAGGAGTTTGAGAGATGTTATTGGTAGACCCGAAATAGAGATTTGCACTTTAGGTTAATGATAATTTAAAATAGGTTTATTATAGTTATAAAAAAAAGGCAGGGGACTCCGTGAGGAATCTCCTGCTTGTTTTTTTATGCCTTGTTGTTTCGCTTTACCCCAGCAAAGCTTCAGCTATCTTGATGTCGAATGGGGTAGTAATCTTGATGTTCTCACGATTACCCTCTACCATCGCAACCTGGCAGCCGAGACTTTCTACCACCGAAGCATCATCGGTAAACTGTTCCTTGTATTCCTGGTTGAAAGCCTGCTTTGCCAGACCGATGTCGAAGGTTTGGGGAGTCTGCACCACGCGGTAATCGCTGCGCAGCACGTTCTTTCCGCCTCCGTGCTGGTCAATATAGCGCAGGGTGTCGGTTACGGCATATACAGGGATAGCTGCATATTCTTCGCGAGCCGTCTCGAAACATTCCTCGATGACTTCTTTAGATACGAATGGGCGCACACCATCGTGAATGCCCACTACGCCATCTTCATCATCAGGAATGAGAGCCAGTCCGTTTTTGGATGACTGGAAACGGGTGTCGCCACCATTGGCTATCTGGTGTTTGATATCAAAATGTTGCTCCTCGCAGAGCTGGTGCCAGTATGCCTGCTGACTCTCCGGCAGAACCAGGATGATGTTCAATGCAGGGTCGTATTCATGAAAACGCTCTATGGTGCGCATCAGGATAGGCTTGCCCGCTACCGGCAAGAACTGTTTGGGAATCTCACTTCCCATGCGGAGGCCCTTGCCTCCGGCTACTATGATTACGTAATCCATTTTTTAAGTGAAGAGTTAAAAGTGAAGAGTGAAGAATTCTAATCCTGCCTTTCTTCACTCATTGTTATTATTTGCTTTTCATGAGATGATCATACATCATGCCATCCTGCAGGGCAGCCACAGTTTCCTTGCTTACGAAATAGCTCAATATCTTATAAGCGTATGGGAGAGTTGCGGCAGGACCTTCGCCCGTAATCACGTTGCCGTCTTCCTGGAAGAGGGTGGCGGTATATTCGGTGTTCTCGCCGAAATATTGCTCGAAACCAGGATAACAGGTAGCCTTCTTTCCTTCGAGAATGCCTGTGCTTGCCAGAACCATTGGGGCTGCGCAGATGGCACCGATTCGCTTGCCAGCCTTGTGCTGGGCGATGAGCGCCTGGCGTACACCTTCGTGCTTGTTGAGATTTGTACTTCCTGGCATTCCGCCTGGAATCATCAGCATGTCAGCATCTTCAAAGCTGGCAATATCCTCAAACTTCAGGTCAGCCTTGATGGTTACACCATGTGATGTTTCTACCCATTCTGTACCCGTTACACTTACTGTCTTGATGTCTACACCACCTCTGCGGAGGATGTCAACCGGAGCCAATCCTTCGATTTCCTCGAAGCCATTGGCAAGAAATTCATATACCTTAGCCATAATTTATTTATTTTTTGTCTTGTTATTCAAATAATATGATTACCTTTGCAAAAGTAAGAATAATTATTGAAATAACAAAATAAATGGCACAGCAACATTTAAAATTCGCAATATTTGGTAATGAATACCAGGCTAAGAAGTCGGCTTCGATAGAGAAAATCCTTCTTTATCTTGAAAAGAAGGAGGCTGAAGTTTATGTGGAGAATGCTTATTATGAGTTTCTTACCCGCGACCAGCATCTCAATGTGAAGGCGGCTGGGGTGTTCGAGGATTATAACTTTGATGTGGATTATGTCATCTCTATGGGTGGTGACGGTACTTTCCTGAAGGCGGCGAGCCGGGTGGGAGCCAAGGGTACACCTATCATCGGTGTGAATATGGGCCGGTTGGGCTTCCTTGCTGATGTGCTGCCTAGCGAGATAGAGTCGGCTCTGGACAGTCTTTATGCCGGTGAATGCCTGATAGAGGAGCATGCGGTGATTCAGGTGGAGGCAGAAGGGGGCATACTTGCCGGCAATCCGTTCGCCCTCAACGATATTGCCGTGCTGAAGCGTGATGATGCTTCGATGATTTCCATCCGTACGCAGGTAGATGGCGAATTCCTCGTCACTTATCAGGCGGATGGTCTGATTGTTACTACGCCAACAGGTTCTACGGCATACAATCTCTCGAATGGCGGACCTATCATCATTCCGCAGAGTGGTAGCATCTGTCTTACTCCGGTGGCTCCTCACAGTCTGAACATCCGTCCTATCGTCATCAACGATACGGCTGTCATCACGCTCGATATCGAGAGTCGCAGCCATAACTATCTGGTAGCCATCGATGGTCGTAGTGAGCGTATGACGGAGGAAACCCGCCTTATCATCCGAAAGGCTCCTCATAGCATCAAGATTGTGAAGCAGCGCAACCAGCGTTATTTCTCTACCTTGAGAGAAAAACTGATGTGGGGTGCTGACCAGCGCGAAAGATAATTAGAATAAGAAAGATAATTAAAATAAGAAAAGAGGTATATCCCGAAGACGAATCTTGGGTATACCTCTTTTTCCTAACCTAAAACAACTAACTAGTAACCTTGTATGTACTAAAACTACCTTTAAAACAAACCTAAACCTAAAAACATAAAATCAACTATTCTCTATTTTCGTATTCTTATCTGATAATCACTTTCTTTCCCTGATGGATGTAAACACCATGCTCTGCAGGTTTCTTACCCATTTTCATACCGCTTAGCGTATACCATGCATTGTCTGTAGTTGTGGTATTGCTTATGGTTGGGGTTCCCGTGATGCCTGTTGGTGCCCAGATGGCGGTAACATCCTTGCAGGTGTATTTGCCATTACTCTGTGTAGTGGTAATCTCATAATACTTGGTGCTGTTGCCGGCATTCAAGTCTACGGTCTGCTTCTTGCCTGTTCCATTTCCCTGATTGAAGATGATGTTTACGATAGCATCCTTGCTTTTGATCTTGAAGTCCATATAGTACCACTTCTTTCCGTTCAGCGTTTTGGTTGCTGTAACAGCTGTACCTGGCCAGCCTTGTGTAAAGGTTTCGCTGGAATTCCATGCGTAGAAATACATGGCTGAACCCCAGTTGGTTACCTGGTCGGCATTGGCATATATAGTGATGGTATATGGCTCGAATGCCTTGACGGTATAATTGTAGGTACGGATTCCTGTTACGGTTCCGTTGCTGAGCAAGCCAACCTTCAAGGTGCAGGTCTCATCTATGTTGATGGTGTTACCTGTAGCCACCTGCTTGCTCTTGGCTGTAGGGTCTGTGCCGTCAGTAGTGTATACCAGTTTGGCATTGCTGTTCTGACTGACAGCTGTAAGCTTAGCCTTGAATCCTGCCTCATATTCGCCTGATGGAATGTTGCACCATGCGGTTTCTGCAGATTTAGAAAGATAATAACGGTAGTGGTATCCTTCGAGAATCTGTGTATAGTCGGCACCTGGAGTATATGCTTTGGTGTTGTTTCCTACAACCACGATGAGCTTAGCCTTGTTGCCAGTAGTCTCATTGGCAAAGCATGTGGTCTGCGCCATCTTGTTGGTATAATTGCTCATGTTGGTGATGCCTGCAAGTTTGCGGGCTTCAATCATGCTCTTGATTTCCTGTTTGTAGGCTCTCCAGTGTGGCTGGAACACGCAAGGAGTTCCCGGCATGGCGAGCATATAGGCATTGGCTGCAAGCGTATCTCGCTTAAGAGGATCCAGCGGCTCATCTTTAGAACGGTATTGCATGTCGTGATTCTCTACGAATGTGATGGCATACTGACGGTAGGTTGCATCATGCATCAGGTTGTAATCGCTCTTCAACTTCGACCAGTTTGGCGATGAAACAATCTTATTGTCTTTTATGCCTATTGCGTCACGAACATTATAACGGAACTGGAAGTCGAAGGCAGCGCTCTTCTTGTTGGTTTTGTTGATCCAGTTGATGATAGAAGGGTTTCCATCCCAATATTCACCCACAGAGAATTTTACACCTGTTGCATCATTGTAGTCAGCTACGTGAGAACCACTGAATCCCTTTACCATGTCGTAGCGGAAACCGGTATATCCTATATCCTCCTTCAGGAATTTCAGATATGCCTTGATAATCTTCTGTACGTTCTCGCTCTTATGGTCAATATCACGGCATGCTCCAAAGTCGGTTCCCTCATCATAGTTATTGCTGAGGCTAACCCCGTCTTTTTTTGCCTGTGTTGCCGTACTTCCACCATCATCATTCTTGCAGATATCGGTAGACAACATCTGGTAGGTCACTCCCTTGTAGGTTTCTGCAGGGAAGGTATACCAGCCGTCTGTATTGCGATGATTGACCACAACATCAGCTATTGCGCCTATGCCGTTGGCTTTGAACTTGGCAATCAGACTTCTGAGTTCAGCCTCAGTTCCGAATGAGGAGTTCTGGTTGAAATAATAATATGGCTTATAGCCCATCACCTTTGTGGTTTCGATGCATTTACCGCTTTGTGGAAGCCATACCAGGTCGATGAATCCTTTCATATCATCGGCTTGCTTCTCTAAAACAGTCCATTGGGAGTAGTCGTAAGAATCCCATGAGAATCCTTGCAGCATGACGCCATTGTAGTTGGCAGGCCAACCTTGTGCCAGCATGTTCATGCTTGCCAGTAAGGCGATGAGTGTAAAGTATATCTTCTTCATAATTATCATTGTATTTTGTGATTATTATTTTATGTTTAATTGCAAGTTGTATTGTTATACGTTGGCAAAGTTACGATTTATTTCATTAGCTTGTTCAAAAATTGATGCAAATCAAGCGATTTTCTTGTGCAAACGTTTGCATTCCGGTGCGCTTTTCTTCTATTATATAATAAGGTATATGTAGCTTTAGAAGATAATTATTATTAAAAAACTGGAAAACATTTGGCGGTCTCGTTTTTTATTGCGTAATTTGCGTTGCGTAAAAAGCGCAATGAACGTTTGTATAATGAATGATAACAAGATATGGCAAGATTGAACAATCCTTTTGTGGTATATGGCTATAAGGGCGCAGAGTATTTCTGTGACCGCCAGAAAGAGACGGAGAAAATGATTTCTTCGCTGCATAATGAACGTAACATCACGTTGGTTGCCCCACGCCGTATGGGTAAGACGGGATTAATTCATCATGTATTCCATCAGATGGAGGAGCAATACGCGGAAGTGAAGTGTTTCTATCTCGACATCTTTGCCACCAAGAATCTGGAGCAGATGGTGCAACTGATGGCTTCTGAAATCATCGGAAAACTGGATACAGTTTCCCAATCAGCCCTTCGGAAGGTACAGGAATTCTTCAGCTGCTGGCGTCCTACTCTGACGATAGATGAATTGACAGGCATTCCTTCTTTTTCTTTAGACTTGAAACCGAGTGAAGGGAAGGAGAGTTTGAAGCGAATCTTTGAGTATTTGAAGCAATCGGGAAAGCGATGCTACATTGCCATTGATGAGTTTCAGCAGATATTAAGTTATCCGGAGGATGGGGTTGAGGCGATGATCCGTTCTTATATCCAGTTCTTGCCGAATGTATATTTCGTGTTTTCGGGCAGTCAGCAGCACATGATGCAGGAGATGTTTCTGTCGGCAAACCGTCCTTTCTTCCAGAGTTCGCTGGTGTTGTCTTTGCCTTGCATCGGGGAGCAGGTGTATCGGGAGTTTGCCAATCGCCTGTTGGCATCTCAGCACAGGTCGATAGATGAATCTACCTTTTCTTATATTTATCAGCAGTCTGATCGTGTAACCTGGTATGTGCAGTCGATATTGCATGGCATCTACGAGCATGCTTCTTCCGAGATTACGAAGTCTCTGGTAGATGAGGTGATTCTGGAGCTGATTGAGGAGCAGGCGATGACTTATCAGAACTATTGTGCCTGGCTAACCGAGAACCAGCAGATGCTTTTGGGGGCGATAGCTCGTGAGCATTTGGTATCTTCGCCGTTGAGCCAGCAGTTTATCAGCACCCACCATCTTCCAGCTACGAGCAGCGTGAAAACGGCATTAAAGGCATTGGTAGATAAGCAGCTGGTAAGTAAGACTCCGACTGGCTATCTGGTTAGTGACCGCTTCTTTGCGAAATGGCTGGTGAGAGGAGGAATCATAGCCAACTGAGGAAATGAAAATTACGTCCCGATGCTTGGCTATGGTGAGATGGATGATAACAATGCCGCAACTTATACGATGCAAGGAATCAATTATAACGATGCAAGGAAGCCTTTCTTGCGATTGCGTGACATTTGTCATGCGTTTATACGACACTTGTCGTACGGCCGGATGACAAATGTCGTATAATCACATGACATATATCAAAGTATAAATAAACCTAATATTTTACACCAAAAGATACAAGTTATCACATTATTATATATATATGCATCATCTTTCATAGAAGACAAAGAATGCGAATTCAACAAGCAAGTGCAAAAATCCATCCCATTGTCTGTTAAAGAATATGATCATAAAAATCTTGAAAACGTGCAGAAGGCTTAATACGATTTGCATAACGTAAAGGCATACAAAAAAGGCGGCTCCCGATATGTTCGAGAACCGCCTAGTAATCTCTTCTTATTCCTTCATTTTCTGGATTTCCTCCAGTGGAAGTTCGGTGGCAGTTGATACTTGCTCTTCAGAAAGGCCCATTGACAAAAGGCGGCGAGCTGTGGCTAGCTTTTCTTTTTCCATACCTTCAGCACGACCTTTCGCCATACCTATTTCTATTCCTTTCTTTTCATCGAATTTTCTGGTGGCATATATATCACGCATATTCTTGATGTCCTCGTCATAAAGCTCAAGTTCCTCTCGGGAGAGCTTGCGGAGGTCGCCTATTTCTGCCAACTTGCGGAAGACTGGATACTTCTCGCTGAATGGCATCTGTTCAAACATGTTCATATTCTTCACTATATAAATCCAACAATCAAATATATCCATACACTCTGCCTCCGTGCGCTTGTCGAACAATGGCAACTGGAGGTACACAATACGCATCCTGTCGGACACTCGCTGGCGTGTCTGCAAGTCGGTAAGCACCAAGTCGGTACGAAACTTCTTTAGCACCGGACTATCCGACACGAAATCCATGAAACATACCGTATAGACTGGAGCCAAGTGGTAGTCCCAGATTCCACGGATGCCTTGCTGCACAATGGCACGTGCCGTGTAATACAATGCCCTGTCGGCAAAGTATTCCTGCTCTTTCTTCTGCATCTCAACGATGACATGCTTGCCTTCGTTTGTGATGCAATAGACATCGAAGACCACACCGCGGTCATCGGGGCGCAAGCCAAGTTTTTCGGTCTTAGCAAACGTCACGTCCTTGATTACCAACTCGTCTTCAAACAGTCCGTTGAGGAATGTGATCAGACATTCTTTCGTGTCTTCGCTTCCAAATATCCTCTTGAAAGCCCAATCGACACGTGGGTCTATAAATCTTGCCATCTGCTTACGCTTTATAAGGTCGTGGACGCAATATTGCTATTCGTTGGCAAAGATACGACTTTTCCTCGTAACTTCCAAGGTTTTAGGGAAAAAGAATGACTAAAAAAGCAAAAAATAGCAGATTTGAGCTTTTGTTTTGAGTTTCAAGTGGTTGTGGCAGTCGTTGGCTTTTTGTGGCATTCGTGAGGAAATGCGAAAATGGCGGATTTGAGAAGTAGAAACGCTTTCAAGTCATTACCTCAAAGAAACGCTCTAATAAGCATTTTTAACGGCTTCGGTTTTTACTTCTCAATTCTGCACAGGTTGTGAATTTGCCATGCAACTCTCATGATTTAATTTTGCACAGAACAAAAAGCAAGGAATTATGAGAAGTACATTCAAGACAGTCTTCTATGTAAACGGAAGCAAGGAGAGAAACGGAATTGTCCCTATCATGGGACGTGTGACAATCAACGGAACTATCGCACAGTTCAGTTGCAAGCTGAGCGTGACCAAGGCGATATGGGATGCCAAGGGCAACAGAGCCAAAGGCAGAAGCAAGGAAGCCAATGAGGTGAACTTTGCGCTTGATAACATCAAGGCTCAAATCGCTAAGCATTACCAACGGCTTTCCGACCGTGAGGCGTTCGTTACCGCTGAAATGGTGAGAAACGCATATCAAGGCATAGGTACGGAGTATGAGACATTACTCAGAGCTTTTGACAAGGAGAACGCAGCCTTTGCCCAACGCGTGGGAAAAGACCGAGCTGTCCGAACCTACCGCAAGTATCTGACGGTAAGAAAGTACGTTGCCGAGTTCATCAAATTTCAGTACAAGCGCAGCGATATGTCCATGAATGAGCTTACCGAGGAGTTCATCCGTGATTTTTGTCTGTATTTGAAGAATGTCATTGGACTCACGCAATCTACCATTTGGATATACTCCATACCATTGAAGCATATCGTCACGGCAGCACACTACAACGGCAAGATACAGAGAAATCCGTTTGCCATGTACCACGTTGACCCAGACCACAAGGAGCGTGAGTTCTTGACAGAGGAAGAATTGGACATATTTGCAGGAATAGAGTTGGAAAATCCCAACTTTGCTTTTGCGAGAGACTTGTTTATGTTTGGTTGTTGGACAGGTATCTCTTTCGTTGACATCAAGAATCTTACAGAGGACAATGTTGCCATTATAAGTGGGTCTCCATGGATAGTTTCTCAGCGTCAAAAGACAGGCGTACCATTCAAAATTAAACTGATAGATGCAGCCATACAGATAATTGAACGTTACAAGCCATTGAGAAAAGATATGCACTTGTTTAATATTGGCTCACTTGACATGGTAAACAAGCGTATAAAGAAAGTGGCAAAAATGTGTGGCATCAAGAAGCGAATTTCATTTCATACAGCCCGGCATTCGTTCGCAGTTTTGGCTTTAAACTACGGTATGCCGATAGAGAGTGTAAGCAAGATACTGGGACATACGGACATCGCCACAACACAAATTTACGCAAAGGTGACAAGTACTAAATTGGAGCATGACATATCAGCTTTTGAAAGTCGAATCAAGGGGCATATGCCGACAATGGGGGGAATGGCATGAAAAGGACTGTAATCACCGTGGACGGAAATGGAGAACTTTCCATTCCGTCCAACTTGAAAGACTTGTGGATGAGCGAGGGCGAATTGGTTGATATGCTTCATGTCACCGCCATGAAACTCCATGCTGTGATAAGGTCAATATACAAGGATGGTTTATTGACGGTGTCGGAAGTCCAACAGAAACAGGAAACTTCCAATGGCATTTGGCAAACGTTGTATGGCTTTCCGATGATTGTTGCCCTTTGCTTCCGTATAAACTCATACGGGGCAGCTCGGTTTCGTGCCACCATCTTCAAGAGATTGTATGGGGCAAAAGAGAAAAGTAGTGTCATTATCCTACAACTCAATAGAAGAACAACCGCCTTTTGTTGAATGTCCTCTTGCTTGTTTGTTGGCTTGGCGCTGTCGTACTGTCGTGAATAAGTACTGAAGCATAAGCATGACATTCTTACTTGTAGGGGGATGAGTTCTGTTCATAAAAATGACGGACAAAACACCCCTTATTTTTGTTGAATTGTTGAATATGATGAAAGAAGTATTGAACATCAGGTATTTACGGCTCAACATATTCTCAACAAATCTCTCAACAAAAGAAAGATAATGTTGAAAAGAGAAAACCATGAACACCATTCCTTTCTTTCTTTTTTGCCCAGTAATTTGTTGTGTAGAGCTATTTGTTGAGAGTTTGTTGAGGGTATAAGTGGTTGGTTCTCATAAAGATAACACCTATCTTCAACAATTCAACGTTTTACATGCCCTCACTTGGTACGCTGTAAAATGTGCTTGTGGATTAATTGGCAACCGCTCTATTCTCCGAAATGGTTGCAGCAACGTTCCTTGGAGGCTTTGCGCCTCCAGCCACTTGGGCGAACCTCCGCAGTGTTTTAGCATGGCATTAGATTTATGCAGACTATACCGAGGACACACAGCACACATAACACACTCGGCATAGTTCACAAAGGAAATCAACAACACACAACTGAAACACTTGGCATGTTTCACACTGAAAATATCACCTTTTCCTTTGCAAACTCCATGTACAAAGTAGCTTGTGTCTGTGACCTTGTTCTTTCAATGTGGCAGCTTTGATGTTTGGCGCAAATTGAGAGAATTAAGGTCTGCAACCTTGGGCATGGAAAGCCGAAAGGCAAATATCTCGTCTTTTGTTCTTAGAGGAGGGAGCGAGGTTATGTTTCGGGAAGCCCAAAACTCCTCGCTCCACCATGAGGGTGGAGAATTTTTGCTCCCGATGGTCGCAGAAAATGAGTATACCAACTGCAATTACTGCCATCATATGCTAAACTTTGTTATATATCTATATAATTGTGTTAATAATATTCTTTTTCTTTGGCAGTTAAAGAAAAGCATCCTATCTTTATAAGCAAAACAATTAATTTAAATTGAAACAAAATTAAATAGTCATGCGTATGAAAAAGTTGATTTTTATGTTTCTTGCTATTCTTCTTTGTGGAATAGTTCAAGCTCAGACTTCTGAGATTATTTTAAACAACGGAAAAGTTGTGAAAGGAAAAATTCAAAGTTTGTCTTTTAATGTAGATAATACTCACGAAGTTAGAATAAAGAATGAAGTGAGTGGTGAGAAGTTCGACTATACTTCTGCTGATGTAAAAGAAATAAAATTCTATGATAAAAAGGCAAAAGAAGTAACAAATTGGATTCCTCTGTATGCCCAGATGGGATTGGGAATGTCTTATAAGAAAGCCCCCAAGCTCTACAAAAATCCCGTATTTCTCCATCCTGTTTATAAGGGGAAAAACATTTCAGCGTATGTTCACTACATAAGAACAAATACTCATGTGAAATCGGGCAGTATTTACGGATTTGGCATTATGTTTTATTACAAATCCAAGGACGAGGACTTTGCGAGAAGCTATTATTTGATGGATAATAGTATTGCAGGAATTGGTCAAAAGACTGTGCTAAAAATGTATTTTAAAGGTTATCCTCAGATAAAGGAAATACTCAAAGGTCTAAGTATGAAAGAGATTCGTAAAGACCCTACTATATTAGTCAGAAAACTTGATGAAGTTTTGGAATAACTTTCTTGATTATGATTTATGACAAAGTTTTTGTAATCAAATTTTTGTAGTGTTAAAAATATCTATCGAAACATTAAATAAACGTACATATGAAAAAGTTACTTTTTATCATCTTTTTAATGGTGTTCTCGTTTGCGACAATAGCAAACGCAAAGAAACCTAAAGAGAAAGTTTCATGGCCTAAGGCAGTGCTGACTCTTAAAGACGGTACTGTGCTCAACGGCTATTTGCAGAACGACATCCACTTCATGAAAAAAAACATCTATTTCAGTGAAACACAAAATGGTAAGGATGTAAAATACAAAATCGTGGACATTAAATCCCTTGAGGTGGATAATGCTCTCCAGGATGGCAAGAAACGCACTTTCATCCTTATAGATGACAACCCTAAATTTCCATTTTTGGCAACTGAAGTTTTCAAGGGAAAACATGTCACTGGCTATATGGAACCATTTGCTTTTGACAATTCCACCCACAGCAGGTCGTTTACTGGTATATGGACAAATATTACCGTTTATTTAGACTGTAGGGCATATCACTATATGGTTGATAGCGGCAAGCATGTTTACTATTGGAACTTATTTGAAAGTAAAAAAATTAATTCCAAAAGAGAAAAATACTCTCAAAAGAAACTGTTGAAAAAGATAAAGGATAAATTCAAGGACTATCCTGCCGTCGCTGAAGAAGTGGAAAAGAGAGGACTCACTGCTGAGCAAATCCACGAGGACCCTACCATTCTTCTTGAAATCCTTGACAAGAGTCTGCAATAATCTTTTGTCTTTTCCCCCATACAAATGCTTCCGTACTTTCGCAGTATGGAAGCATTTTTCAATTTATCCCTACCCACAGATTGGCAGTCATTCTCTGTAGGTCTCAGATGTTCTTGTTACTACTCAGCCCCTAAAAATGAATTTCAAGTACTCATTTGACATAATAGCCTATTTTGTAGCATAAATATAGCCAAAATCATCAATATTTTGCGGATTTGACACATCCAAGGGGTGTTGAGTAGTTACGTATATGGCAGCAACTGAAAATAAAATCTAAAAAATGGATATGATTTTCATCAATCCACATAAATGTTGTACCTTTGTCACCGAAAAGAGTTGTTTGACAAGTAATGCAAACTTATGTATAATACAGAAGTTAAAACTATTACCAAGTCATTACCTCTATTGAGGTGAAACACTTGTAAATCGCTCATTTTTAGCTATTCGGCATATTTTAGCAGAATTTTTCGGAAAAATGTTGAGAGGGTGATAAAGAATTAGCTCTATGTATTCAGCATAACACAGCCCAAAAGGCATCTCCACCTCTGTTCTGGATAATAGATCTTGTGCAAGACGTTATCATATTATCAAATAAGGTTACTATAGCTTTGCAGCCATCAACATATATCTTGAATGGTTGCTGTGACTAAATCCTCGTTTTCCTCATCTTTTATATTTGGATTGTCCTAAAAATCAAAGAAAATCATGTGATTTTTTTAAAAAAACATTAAGAGCTTATGATTTTCGATATTTTTTTGTATCTTTGCCCTCAAAAGCAACAATTTGCACAGGTAAGTGCGGAAAAGTGTGTTAGCATCACACAAAACTGCACTAAATAATGTAATTTATGAGAATCAGTAGAGACATAATCAGTACATTTAAGGAGTGGAAAGACGCTCCAATGAGAAAGCCTATTCTTTTGCAAGGAGCAAGACAAATAGGTAAGACATGGGCAATGGAAACTTTTGGCAAGGAGAGTTTTGAATACTGCGCTAAGTTTGATTTTGATAGGCAAGAAGAACTGAAGTCTGTATTTCAAAACACCAAAATGCCAGAAAGAATCATCAAGGAATTAGCGCTTTTTTGTGATGTACCCATCATTGCGGGAAAAACTTTGATAATCTTTGATGAAATCCAAGAATGCGAGGAGGCACTTAATTGTTTGAAATATTTTTGTGAGGATGCGCCTGAGTATCATATCATGGCAGCAGGTTCTCTCTTGGGGGTTGCTGTCAAAAAGCGAAGGATGACAGTTCCTGTAGGTAAAGTAAGAGTTGTACGCATGTATCCTCTTTCTTTTAAGGAGTTTTTGCGTGCAAGCGATATCCATACCTATGAATATATTGAACAACTAACTGCCATAGAGAAACTTCCGGAGATTATCCTAAACAAATTAAAATTGGAGTATCGAAGATATTTAGTGTGTGGCGGTATGCCTGATGCTGCATGTGCAATGTTGGAAAATCAAGGTATGGAAAATGTTGATGCCATCTTGCAGGATATTTTGGATTTGTACGAACTTGATTTCGCCAAATATGCAGAGCCACGTGAAATACCACGAATTCATGCCATTTGGCATTCTTTACCATCTCAACTGGCAAAGGAAAATAGAAAGTTTGTTTATAAGGTAGTTAAGCCTGGGGCAAGAGCTAAAGACTATGAGGATGCTCTGCTTTGGTTGGAAGATGCAGGTATGATTTATCGTATCAACAACATAACAAGACCTCTCTTCCCTCTGTCTGCATACGAAGATTTGAGCGCATTCAAACTTTATGCTTGCGATTGTGGCCTCTTACGCCGTCTTGCCAAGTTGCCGAGTAGTATTATTGTTAGTCCAACGGCTAATTATACAGAGTTTAAAGGGGCAATGGCAGAAAATGCTATTTTACAATCTCTCATGCCTATACTTCGAAGGGAAGTCCCCTTTTATTGGTCACCTGACAGTAGGGCGGAGATTGAATTTGTTATACAATGGAACGATGAGATTATTCCGATAGAAGTAAAGGCGGAGAATTGTGTGAGTGGAAGAAGTTTGTCTGTCTATAAGGAAAAATATGCTCCTAAGCATCGTATCCGGTTCTCTTTCCTTAATCTACAATACAATTGTGGAATGTTGAGTTGTCCTTCACCGATGGCAGATTGGCTACCATCCTTGTTGGAGCGATGTTAAGTCTTATCATAACTTCCAAAGTTTTAGGGAAAAATGTAGGGATGGGGATAACGAAAAATAGGCGACTCTCGGAATTACCTTGTTCGGACTTGGTGTAGATGCCAGCAACATTTCATTTGGTGCTATCTACAAGTTCTAATCTTAGGGTGCTCATTTACTCATAAGCAAAAATATCAGGGGCGCAGGCGATTCCTTTCATGGAAGCAGTTTGCGCCCCATTTTTTTGTTCAGCAAGCGAACACGCTTTTACTCTTCACTCTTCACCTTTCCTTCGCCCCCCCCCCTGTGTTTATCGGCATTCCGAGTGGTGAAGAGTTTACAGCGACTCTTCACCCACTCTTCACCACTCTTCACCGATTCCAAAGACCAACAGGCGTAAATTGCAGCGCAAAACCGCTAGGCATCCCTGAGGAGGGTGCGTCATAAGTCTGGATAACAGCTGGGTGCATAACAGTTGGCCACCGCATGCACATCACCTGTTGTGCATGCGCATATCTGCTGCTATGCAAGCGCACAACAGCTGTTGTGCGACCGAAGATACTGACTGTCTCAACAACATATCCTATCTCTTTCAACAACAAGAAGAGGGTGAATCATAAACTTATGACACATCCTCCGCTGAACCAGCCAGGGTGAAGAGTGGTGAAGAGTGGGTGAAGAGTGCCCAAGAACTCTTCACCCCTTGGAATGCCGATAAACACTTGGGATTCCGAAGGAAAGGTGAAGAGTGAAGAGTTTTTTCTTATTCCTTACTTACAACAATTATACAGGCATTTACGCTAGCTGTTCCAGTAGAACAGCCTACTGGCAACCGTACGGCTAGTTAGCTGTTCTTCATTCGCCTGTACACTATTTCCGGTTAACAGCAAACTTATTCCTCGGCAGAATACTCTTCCACAACTAGGCAATAAACGCTAAATCCTGATAAAATTATTTCTTGAGATATTTCAAAAAGTCATCAATACCTACTATTTCCACTTTTGGGAAAGGAATGTTTTCTAACTCTTTGAAATGTTTATCTGCGAAGACTTCGTTCATAGCAGCTTGTATCTTACCTTCTGTTGCTTTGTCTGGTAAAATGCCCTGCTCCTTTGCATCCTCATTCACCTTGTCTATGGTTCTTGCCAACTTGCGAAGTTGAGTGAAAGTATCAATGATGGCAATGGCGGTGGCTGTCGTGGTGGTCAAAATTTTTGACCACATGCTCTTTCTCGCTGTTAGTCAGTTCGATAACATATCCAGAAGGAAACTTATCTGGATTGTTTCTTATGGCTTGGTTAACCACCTTGGTTGTTACGCCATACAATTCAGCAACATCTCTGTCAAGGATGACTTGCGTATCCCTGATGACAATGATTTTACTTTCAGTTTTTACAATATCTTCTTGATGTCCCATAATTTCTTTTTTATAGCTTTTCTTATGCAAAGATACGACTTTTCCTCGTAACTTCCAAGGTTTTAGGGAAAAAATACTTGAAAAGGGGGAGGAGAAAAAGAAAATAGGCGGCTCCCGGAATTGAGAGTCGCCTATTGAATGTTATTCTTTAATCTTCTAATAATCTCCAAATGTTTAGGGGGATATTATTCTTCCTTGTTTTTTAGCAAGTCCATCATTTTCTTCATATCAGGCAAAGCCTTGCGTAACCTTTCAGGCATGTCATCCAACGTCTTGTAGGTAGCAACTCCCATCGGCTTGCTGTAGTCTCGAACAGCATATTCTGCATAAGAGTAGTTTGCTGATTGGCAAAGAATGATTCCAATAGACGGATTCTCGTGTGGCTTACGCACCTTGTCGTCGAGAATTTGGAGATAGCCAAAAAGTTGCCCAAGATAAGAGGTTTTAAACTCGCCAAGTTTTAGCTCTATGCAAACCATGGCGTTCAATTCTCGATTGAAAAACAGCAGGTCTGGGAATTGTTCAACACCATAGATTTCCAAATGGTATTGGTTGCCGATGAAAGCAAAGTCTCTGCCAAAGGTCATGATGAAATTCTTGATGTTCTGAACGATGCTTTGTTCTACAATTCGTTCGTCGACATCTATTTTTTCGCGTTCCCCAATCTCTTCTACATTGATAAAGTCAAGTAGATATTCATCCTTGAACATTTCTACTGCACGTCGAGCTTCCCTAGGATTGTTGATGGTCCTGGTAAAATTGTTAGGCATGCGTCCTTGGCTATGGTAAGCATCCTCCTTTATAAGTTGGCGGAGTTTCTTTACGGAAAGATGTTCCTCTACAGTGCGGTGAATATAATAAAAGCGTGCCGAAGTTTCTTTTGGTCCACTAATGATGGCAGAGTGGTGTGTGAATGGTACTTTAAAGAAGTCCTCAACAGGAAAATCTGGAATATTAGAAATAGATAAAGTATGGAATATATCTATCTGATTTTCACTATTTTGTAATTCAGCGGTTGCAACCGCTGAATTCTCAAAGCACAATTTTGCGGTTGCTGCCGTTGAATTACTGTCAAGCATATCCCATGCTTCATAAAAACGTCTCATGTCTCTTAGTTGAGTTTCCGAGAATCCTCGAAGACCAGGTAGTTCCTTGCGAAGTTGTTCGCTGATGGATGCTAATGCGCCCTCGCCCCATACTCCTTTGCGGGTATGTTGTGAAAGATATTTTCCGATGGCAAAATATAAAGCAAGTTGTATGCGGTTCACACCTTTGGCTGCTTCATATTGTCCTTGAAGTATGGCTGTCTTTATAGCGTTGACAGCATTGTTATATTGTATCAAACTATCCATAGAGTAATGTTTTAATTTGGTCTTCTAACAGAAGGCATACGGATTTTGGGACAAAGAAAATGCAAACGAGCGCAAAGAAAGCTTGCTTTCAATTTGCCGAGTGCAGCTTTTCTTCTGCAAAGAAAATGCAAACGAGCGCCAAGAAAGCTTGCTTTCAATTTGCCGAGTGCAGCTTTTCTTCTGCAAAGAAAATGCAAACGAGCGCCAAGAAAGCTTGCTTTCAATTTGCCGAGTGCAGCTTTTCTTCTGCAAAGAAAATGCAAACGAGCGCCAAGAAAGCTTGCTTTCAATTTGCCGAGTGCAGCTTTTCTTCTGCAAAGATACGACTTTTCCT
>NZ_JAHOEA010000025.1 GCF_019127135.1 Segatella copri
GAGCGACCTATACACAATTTAACTGAAATCTCTTGTTGTGTTAGGTGCTCAAGAGTGTACAGACGGTACACTTCCTTGGTAAGTTCGACATCTTTCAGTGTTGCTTCTAATGATTCTTTCATGTAATTGAAACTTTAGGAGTCAACCATATTTACAAAAAGACACCGTGTACGTGGGTATGGATGCTCATGTACGCGGGCAGAAAATGATGTGGATTTCTAGAAGACGCAAGGCAATGCAGAGAGCTGCTGCATGATGGTCTTAGCCATGCGGGAGTGGCCGGCATCATTAGGATGAAGACGGTCGGTATCCGGCTTGTTGAACATCTGGGCACCAGCATCATAAAGAGGAAAGAGACCCGAAAGGGAGTTGAGGTCGATGACCGGAACCGCCCAGACATTGCCTGTTTCCTTAATCGCCTTCACGTATTCATCGAAGAAGATGCCACGCGCATTCTCGTACATCTCATCTGGCTGGATGTTCTTGTCACCACTGGCAAAGAGGGCACGGTGCACAGGAGTCATCACCACGATTTGCTTGGTAGGATACATCTGCTTCAGCTTCGACATGGCGATGTTGATGCGACCTTTCAATGTATTCTTGTCCATACAGAAGTGGCGGTGGCGGCGCTGTACCATTTCGCTTGGCTTGTGGCGGGCTACTCTCACGCTGTCGAAAGTTTCTGTATACCATTCGCCTACAGGCACACCGTTGTTGTAATCGTTGGTTCCCATAAAGATGAGAATGGCATCAAAATCATCGCCATGCTCTTTCTGGAGTAGATCAGCCTGTCGGGGAATGTCGTTCCACTGTCTGCCGCTCACGCCATAAACGTATGGAGTGATGCCGAGCCAATCCTGCAGGAATCCCCAGTATTTCACCTTCGATGCCTTGATTCTTGGGTCGGTGATGGAGTCACCGAAGTAAGCCACCTTCTTTCCCTTCCAGGGATGCTGAAGGTTCTTGAAAGCCTTTTCTTTTTCGGCGATTTCTTTCTTGCTCATCGCCTTTTGGGCGAAGGCGGGCATGGTTGGCATCGCCAAAGTCAAGGCGAGTGCCAGGGTAATCATTGTTTGTTTCTTCATTGCTAGTTTGTTTTTAATTCTTTTTCTGAGTGCAAAGGTACGTCAAAAATCTCATACCGAGCTATATTTTTTGTTCAAATATCACTCTTTTTCTGCTTTTTTTTGTAATTTTGCAGCCGCTAATAGAAATAAGTATTTATAATAGGTATATTATTAAGGATGACAATCAGTTTGAGTAATTTAAGTAATTTGAGTGATTTGGCGCGCAAGCGAGTGGCGGTTGCGGCTTATTATTTTGTACCGGGAGTAGTGTTTGCCAGTTGGGCAAGCCGTATTCCGGATGTAAAACAGATGTTGCATCTGAGCAACGGACAGCTGGGAACTGTGCTCTTTGCCATCCCTATCGGCCAGCTTCTGATGATGGCTTTCTCGGGTATCCTGGTGAGTAGATTTGGCAGCAAGAAGATGCTGGTTCTCTCTGAGTTGCTCTATGTTCTGGTTCTTTTCTGCATCGGTAGCAGTACTACGGTTTTTCATCTGATTTTGAGTCTTATTGCTTTCGGAATGATGGCGAATTTGATGAACATTGCCACCAATACGCAGGCATGTCTGGTAGAGAAGATGTATGGGCGCAACATCATGTCGTCGTTTCATGGTCTGTGGAGTTTGGGGGGATTCTCCGGTGGTATCATCGGTGCCATCTTTGCCAATACTTTACTCCCGATAGATGTCCACTTTGGAACTATTCTGGCTCTGAGTATTCTCATCGTTGCTGTCGGTTTCCGCTTTCTTGTTAATGATGCCATGGCGAAAGCAGAAGAGGAGGATGTTCCGAAGTTCTCTTTCAAGACCATCGACCCGATTCTGTTCCTTTTGGGACTGATGGGATTTGCCGGCATGTTCTGTGAAGGTACCGTTTATGATTGGAGTGGTGTGTATTTCTCATCAGTAGTAAAACCCGATGAGGCTTTTATCCGTGCGGGCTATGTGGCTGGCATGGGAGCGATGACTCTGGGTAGATTCCTTGCCGATGGGTTTGTTACGAAATACGGCCCAGCTAGGGTTTTGAAGATTTGTGGTGGTTTGATATTGGCTGGTTTGTGGCTGGCTGCTGCCTTGCCTTATCTGATTCCTGCCACCTTGGGCTTCCTGCTGGTAGGTTTCGGCATCTCTTCATCGGTTCCTATCTGTTACAGTATCGCCGGAAAACTGGGAACCATCAAGGCGAGCATCGCTATTACCATCGTTTCGAGCATCAGCTTCTTCGGTTTCCTTGTAGGACCTCCGGTTATCGGATGGCTTGCTGAGGCCACCGGACTCCGCATCGCCATCAGCATCGCAGCCTGCCTGGGTCTGATGATAGCATTTGTTGCCGCAAAGGTAGGAAAGAGATTATCTTGAATAAGGAAACGGTTGATGTCTTCTAATGATATGATTGATGTCGTTCAGGTATATGACTGATATCGTTCTTGTATATGCCTAAAGTCTTCCGAATAGTTACTTGAAGTCTTTCAGATATATAGAATAAGTCTTCTGGATATATTATATAGTAAGCCGCACAACAGCTGATGTGCGCTTGCACAACAGGTGTTGTGCGAGCGTCGTTCAGCTGTTGTGCGGCTGTCGTTCAGGTGTTGTGCGCTCTCTTTGTTTGTTTTCTTAAAGCAGACACCTTGATTAGATAAACAAACTTCCTATCTGGAAGACCAGGGCTGATACTACCCATGCCAGGAGCGTGGTGTAGCCGGCGGCGAAGCCTGCCCATTTCCAACTGCCCGTCTCACCCTTAATGGCGGCAATGGTGGCGATGCAAGGGAAGTAGAGTAATACGAAGAGGAGGAAACAGTAGGCGGTGAGCGTTGCCTTCGCTGCTGCCTCGGCATCGCTGTAACCGTAGGTCTTCTTCAAATCAGAAGTCATCTGCTTCTTCAAAACCTCATATTTCCCGTCTTCATCGTTGTAATCCTGATCGTCAGAGAAACTGTCGTTGTTGCTGTAGAGCACACCCATCGTTGAGGCTACAATCTCCTTGGCACCCACTCCGGAAACCAAGCCCACATCCAGTTTCCAGTCGAAACCCTGTGGGGTAAAGATAGGCTCGATGGTCTTACCGATTCTGCCGATATAGCTCTGTTCCTGCTGAGCCTGGTTATCAAGTTCTTCATTATGAGGGAAATAACCCAAAGCCCATACGATGATACTTGCTACAAGGATGATACCACCCATCTTCTTCAAGTACTGCTTACCCTTCTCCCAGGTATGTCGGCCTATCGCCTTCCAGGTAGGGAAACGGTAAGGAGGCAGCTCCATTACGAATGGGGTATCTTCGCCCTTCACCACGAAACTGGCAAAGATGCGGCTCAATATCACGGCTAGGAAGATGCCGATGAGATAGAGCGATACCATGATGAGTGAACGGTATTGGATGGCAAAGAACGTTCCGATGACCATGATGTAGATTGGCAGGCGAGCCGAACAGCTCATCAATGGCAGAATCAGCATCGTAATCAGACGCGAACGGTGACTCTCGATGGTTCTCGTTGCCATCACCGCAGGCACGTTACATCCGAATCCCATAATCAGCGGGATGAATGACTTGCCATGCAGGCCCATCTTGTGCATCAGCTTATCCATGATGAATGCCGCACGAGCCATATATCCCGAATCCTCCATATAAGAGATGAAGAAATACAGAATCAGAATCTGTGGCAGGAACACGATCACGGCACCTACACCACCAATCACACCATCTACCAGCATATCCTTCACTGGTCCATCCGGCATTGTGGTACTGATGAATTCTCCCAACCATGCCACGCCGTCCTCAATCCATCCCTTAGGAATCTCGCCCAGTACGAAGGTGGCTGAGAACATGATGAACAGCAGGAGAATGAAGATAGGGAAGCCTACATATTTATTGGTCAGGATGCTGTCGATGAGGTGGGTTACCTGATAGGTATCCTTCGCCTTGCCCGGTTCATAGCCTGCTTCCTGCAATGCGCCATGAATGAAACCGTATTTGGCATCCATGATGGCGGTTTCGCTATCTTCCAGGCTCTCTTCCTTCACACGTTTGGCTGCCTCATCACGGGCTGCGAAGATTTCCTTGGCAGAGTTCAGATGGCTTACGTATTCCTCGGCGTGCTTATCATTCTCCAACAACTTGATAGAGAGGTATCGGGTAGAGTAGCGCTGGCGGATGGAATCATCTGCCTTCAGATATTTCTGGATATGTTCGATACCATGCTCTATCTCATGTCCGTGGTTGATGTGGATATGGCGATAGTGAGCGCTGGCATCTTCCTTGCCTTCGTATAGCTCGATGATGGTTTCGAAGAGCTTATCTACGCCTCGACCATTGGTGAAGACGGTAGGAATCATCGAGATACCGAAGAGTTCGCCCAGTTTGTCGTAGTCGATGTTATCGCCACGCTTCTCGGTTTCATCAAACATATTGAGGGCGCAGACCATGCGGATGTGCATGTCTATCAACTGGGTGGTGAGATAGAGATTGCGCTCCAGGTTGCTGGTGTCGATGACGTTGATGACGATATCCGGCGTATGCTCGATGAGTTGCTTGCGCACATAGAGTTCTTCTGGAGAATAGGCTGAAAGCGAATAGGTGCCCGGTAAATCTACCAGATTGAAGTGGTAGCCGTTGAAATCGGCTTCACCTACCTTGGCATCCACGGTTACACCACTATAATTTCCAACACGTTCGTGAGCACCCGATGCGAAGTTGAAGAGGGAAGTCTTACCGCAGTTTGGATTTCCCACCAGTGCCACGTTGATGACGTGGTGGAGTCTTTCTGCTTCCTGTTCAGCCAGGGCTTCGTTGCTGGCATTGTCTTTTCTTTCAGCCACGAGCATCTTGTCGCCGAGCGCCTGCTCGTCGCTATCGTTGGAATCTACTACTTTTGAGTCAATTACCTGCTGGCGGTCTTCTTCTTCCGCCTTGCTGAGCTTTGCATCGTTCTTGGCTTCATCAATGGAAACCACCTCTATATGGTCGGCTTCGCTGTGGCGGAGTGACACCTCGTAACCCATAATCTTGTATTTCACTGGGTCCTGGAGTGGGGCGTTAAGGAGCACATCTACCTTCTTGCCCTTGATGAATCCCATTTCGATGACTCTCTTGCGGAAGCCACCATGACCGGATACCTTGACGATAACGGCGCTTTCACCTGTTTTAAGTTCTGATAATTTCATATATCTTTCCTTGTTTTAATCTTGTTCTTTTCTTTGGAGCATGACCTCATGGTCAGCTATTTTTTCTTTTCAACTGCAAAAATACTAATAATTTTTTGCAACTTGGTAGCAATAATGTAGTTTTAAAACAAAAATACCTAGAAATGATGAGAGTATCATCAAATCTAGGTATTCTTATCATTATTTCTGATGATGAATGTTCTTATACCTTATTATATATAAGAGCATCATCATTTTCTGTGATTACAGGTTTCTGCCGTGGCAGTTCTTAAACTTCTTGCCGCTTCCGCATGGACATGGGTCGTTAGGACGTGGCATGTGCTCTGCACGGTAAGGAGTGCGGTTTACTTGTGCGCCCTCTCGGGTATCCTGGTTAGCAGCTGCCTCCTGGGCCTCACGCTCTGCATCCAAATCAACCTTGCTCTCAACATAGTTCTGCTGAGTGCGCTGCTCAGGAGCTGCCTCCTGAACTGGCTGCTCTTGCTCCATTACTGGAATCTGACCACGCATCAGGATACTTGCAATACGGTCGTACATGTCATTGATCATGGCATCCCAAACCTTGGCACTCTCCAACTTGAAGATGAGGAGAGGATCCTTCTGCTCGTAGCTTGCATTCTGTACAGAGTGCTTCAGTTCGTCGAGCTTGCGGAGGTTCTCCTTCCAGTCGTCATCGATAATCTGGAGAACAACGCTCTTCTCAAACTCCTTCACCACGTTCTTAGCCTCGCTCTCGTATGCCTCCTTGAGGTTGCAAGGAATATTGTACATGCGTTTGCCGTCTGTGATAGGCACCATGATACGTTCGTACATAGCACCCTGGTTTTCGTATACCTGCTTGATGATAGGCATAGCTGTAGTCTGGATGCGGTCTGTCTTACGCTTGAATGTAGCCATTGCTTCCTGGAAAGCGCGCTCTGCCAAATCCTCACGTCTGCCGTTCTCATACTCATCCTCGTTGAATGGAATCTCCATAGCGAGAACTTTCAGGAACTCTTCCTTGGCACCGAAGAAGTCGTTGTTGTTGACGATGTTCAATACGCGGTCCCAGATGATGTTGGCAATATCCATACCGATACGCTCACCCATGAGGGCGTGGCGACGCTTCTCGTAGATAACGGTACGCTGACGGTTCATCACGTCATCATACTCCAAGAGGTGTTTACGGATACCGAAGTTGTTTTCCTCAACCTTGCGCTGAGCACGCTCGATGCTCTTGCTGATCATTGGGCTCTCGATACGCTCGCCATCCTCGAAACCGAGACGGTCCATTACCTTGGCGATACGCTCTGAAGCGAACAGACGCATCAGCTTATCCTCCAATGATACATAGAATACAGAAGAACCTGGGTCACCCTGACGACCGGCACGACCACGGAGCTGACGGTCTACACGACGGCTCTCATGACGCTCTGTACCGATGATGGCAAGACCACCTGCAGCCTTTACCTCAGGAGTCAGCTTGATATCGGTACCACGACCTGCCATGTTGGTAGCGATGGTTACGGCACCCTTACCGTTAACTGAGCGACCTGCCTCGGCTACAATCTGAGCCTCCTGCTGGTGCAACTTAGCGTTCAATACATTATGAGGAATGTTGCGCATCTTCAACATCTTGCTCAACAACTCAGAAATCTCGACAGATGTAGTACCTACCAAGACTGGGCGGCCAGCATTACGTGTTTCCTCGATTTCGTCGATAACTGCACGATACTTCTCGCGGGCTGTCTTGTATACACGGTCATCCAAGTCCTTACGCTGGATAGGACGGTTGGTTGGAATCTCAACAACATCGAGTTTGTAGATATCCCAGAACTCACCTGACTCTGTACTTGCAGTACCGGTCATACCGGCGAGCTTGTGGTACATACGGAAGTAGTTCTGAAGTGTGATGGTAGCGAAGGTCTGTGTAGCAGCCTCTACCTTTACATGCTCCTTAGCCTCAATAGCCTGGTGCAAACCATCGCTCCAGCGACGGCCTTCCATGATACGTCCTGTCTGCTCATCCACAATCTTCACCTGTCCGTCCATCACGACATACTCGTCGTTGTTATTAAACATGGTGTATGCTTTCAAGAGCTGCTGCAAGGTGTGAACACGTTCGCTCTGTACACCATAGTGAGCCAGCATCTCGTCTTTCTTGTCAAGACGCTCCTGGTCTGAAAGGTCTGTACGAGCCTCGAGTTCGCTCATCTCAGTTGTGATATCAGGCAATACGAAGAGTTCCTTGTCGTTTACCTGCTTAGCCAACCAGTCGGTTCCCTTATCGGTAAGGTCGGCAGAATTCATTTTCTCGTCTACTACGAAGTACAATGGCTCAGTAGCCTTAGGCATCTCACGGTTATTGTTTGCCATGTAGTACTCCTCAGTCTTCAGCAGACCAGCCTTGATACCTTCCTCAGAAAGATACTTGATCAATGGCTTGTTCTTAGGCAATGCCTTGTAAGAACGGAAGAGTGCGAGGAAACCTTCGTCAAGGAGTTCTTGATTCTTAGCCTTTGTACCTTCGTTAATCTTCTGCTTAGCCTCGGCGAGCAATTCTGTAGCCTGCTTGCGCTGTACCTCGTAAAGTTTCTCAACCAATGGCTGATACTGCTCGAACATCTGGTCATCGCCCTTTGGAATAGGACCAGAGATAATCAATGGGGTACGGGCGTCATCAATCAACACAGAGTCGACCTCATCGACGATGGCGTAGTTGTGCTGGCGTTGTACCAGGTCGGCTGGGTTGGTAGCCATGTTATCACGAAGATAATCGAAACCAAACTCGTTGTTGGTACCGAAGGTGATATCTGCCAGGTATGCCTTGCGACGCTCGTCGGAATTAGGACGGTGCTTGTCGATACAATCTACAGAGAGACCATGGAACATATAGAGAGGTCCCATCCACTCAGAGTCACGCTTAGCCAAGTAGTCGTTCACGGTAACGACGTGAACACCATTGCCTGTGAGGGCGTTCAGGAAGATAGGAGTAGTACCTACAAGGGTTTTACCCTCACCGGTAGCCATCTCGGCAATCTTACCCTGATGGAGAACAACACCACCGAAGAGCTGTACATCATAGTGGATCATTTCCCACTTCATGTCATTACCACCGGCAGTCCAGTGGTTGTGATAGATAGCCTTGTCGCCATCGATGGTAACGAAGTCGTTAGCTGGATTAGAAGCCAACTCGCGGTCGAAGTCGGTAGCAGTAACTATTGTTTCCTCGTTCTCAGCGAAACGGCGAGCAGTATCCTTAACGATAGCGAAAACCTGAGGCAAAACCTCGTTGAGGGCTACCTCATACTTGTCGAGTGCTTCCTGCTCCAACTTATCAATCTGGTTGAAGATACCTTCACGCTCATCGATAGGAGTGTCTTCGATTTTTGCCTTGAGTTCAGCAATCTTAGCCTTTTCCTCGTTGGCATACTCTTTTACGTACTTCTGGATTTCCTTTGTTTTTGCACGAAGTTCGTCATTGCTTAAGGCCTGCATCTTAGGATACTCTGCCTTGATCTTTTCTACGATTGGCTGAATCAACTTCATATCTCGTGTTGACTTGTTGCCAAACAATGACTGGAGAATTTTGTTAAAGTTCATTGTATATTTATTTTTTATTATTATTCGAAATATAGGAGTAAAAGAAGTTAAGGAGTTAAAGAAGTGAAGACAAATGCTGCTCTGTCAGTCCTTTTTCCTCTTCTGCTTTTTCCTGTTGTTTGTTTACTAGCTTGCAAATTTACTAAAAATATCCGTAAATCTGCAAGAAATTGCCAATTATTACCTGTTTTTATGGCAAATCTTCTGAGTTTTGCTTACAGAAAGCACAAAATCAGCAGTCTGGACCTCGAATAACGATACTCCCATACGGAACTTTGTGTCTGTGCTCCGTAGGGGATTCATAATAAATATGTGAATGAATGTCTGTCAGAATGTCAGAAGAATTGGAGGCTAGTATTGCCGACAAGGTAGGATGATGCGTTGCGATGCTTTCATCTTCTGAAGCCGCTTTGATGGCTTTGAGCACGCAGAGAATGTCCTCCTCCAATGCCTTCGCCTCCGGTTGCTGGATGAATTCATCGTAGGATATATCCGTAAGCGCAAACTTCAGCGCCTGCTGATAAGTCTGCGCCTCCATGCCGGTTGCCGCCAGGACAACCAAAAGGGCTGTGATATATCTGTTTACCATCATTGTTGTTTATCTTCTTCTGTTCGGAAACGATGTTGTGCCAATCGTTTCCTTACGTATATTTTAATGTCTATTTATTCTTTCTGAATTTCTTTACGATATGCTTCTGCAAACCATAATTGTTTGGACTTAAATCCATCATGGTCGACTTGACGCAGTATCTCGCTAGCAAAGAAAGTGCCAAAATACTCATACCCTCAGCATAGTTCTGCCATATCTGTAAGAACAGGGCTATGAGCAGAAGCCATCCCAGAAGTTCGTAATACCAATACAGATGACCTGCTTTCATCCTCTTGACCGTCTTCCAGGCGAAGATGAGGTTGAGCGGATTCAGTATCAGAATCTGGAAATTTATCTGTACGGTAGGATGCTGCGAGAAGATCATGGCAAAGAGAATCAGTCCCGGTAATCCTGTCAGGACGAGCAGAATGGCATCAAACCACCAGTAGTTTTTCTTTTTTATACATTCTCTTACCGTTGTTCCTATAATGATGATTGACAGGGCTATGGCTATCATTTGCGGTGTAACAGGAGCATCGTCTGTTATTTGTGCCTGGGCTGGGATTATATCGGATGTTTCATCTACCAGAGTGATATAGCCGCTGGCACTTGTTGCATTGGTTTTGCCGTCTGTAGTCTGAGATGCATCAATAAAGTCGGTTCTTCCTTCTGTGGCGAAGTCTTTGCTCAGATTGTCTGGCAAGAATTCCCATTCTCTTTGTGTGATAGGGCGGTCTGCCTGACAACCCAAAAGGAGGTCATTCCCGAATCTTGCCCAGCGGTGCTGTCCGTTGAGTTTGTGAATCTCTTCCCTGTAGGTAGAAGTGGTAGGAATATCTTTAAAGTTGGTACTCTGGTTCCCAATGTTGGAGAGAATCATCTCGCGTGCCCGGGTCGTACAATTGTCATAGAAGAAATTGTAGCGGTATACGCGGTTCTCCGGCTGTGCATTCTTGTCGATGCTTCTCAGAATTCCCAGTTTCTCTGTACGGGAGAGACGGAGGCGCTGCTGTCTTACCCATCTGCCTTCATGTGCATATTCGGCAATGAAGTCGCTCATCGGGTAGATGCCGATCTGATAATCGGTGAGTCCGAAAACAAAACGGAGTACAAAGCAACTTTGGTTAAAACTGAACATACCCCAGTTGACGGCAACATCCGTTCCCATAGCTTTGTTCTGGATGCGTAGAGCGGTATGTCCATAATACGACCACACCTCCTGACCTGGTCCGCAAGTCAGGAGAGAAATGTCAACAGAATCGAGCCACGCAGTAGCTTCTTCATTGACACGACTGTTCTGCACAGAAATATCAGAGTCCTTGTCTCTTGAAAAATCCTGCGCAGCCACTTCAGTAGTTAAATTGATTAAAATTACTGCTAAAATGGCACTAAAAATATGCTTAAAACGTTTCACGATGCAAAAATACCTTATTATTTTCAATTATCCTTCTTTTTTCTAGATTTTTTTTAATACTTTTGCACTCTGAATATAATTTTGAATGATTATTAAAGAATGAGAAAGCTTTTTTTAGCAACCCTGTTGTTGGGGTCAGCCCTTATGGTTAATGCCCAAAGTGGTACTAATTCGCCATACAGCCAGTATGGTCTTGGCATCTTGTCGGACCAGACTTCTGGTTTTAATCGCGGTATGAATGGAGTCGGTCTTGGCTTTCATGAGCATAATCAGGTGAACTATCTCAACCCTGCATCTTATGCTTCGATTGATTCGATGACTTTTATCCTTGATGCCGGTATCTCTGGTCAGGTGACAAATTTTGAAGAGAATGGTGTGAAGAAGAATGCCAACAACTCAAATTTTGAGTATGTTGTTGCAGGCTTCCGCTTGCTGCCACATGTAGGTATGAGCTTCGGTATCATTCCTTTTACCAATGTTGGCTATAATTATTCTGCATCAGAATGGGTGAATGCTGACAAGGAAGCTTACTATACTAATACTTATTCCGGCGATGGTGGTTTGCATCAGGCATACATCGGTGCGGGTTGGGAACCGGTCAAGGGCTTGTCCGTAGGTGCCAACTTCTCATATCTCTGGGGTAGTATAGACAGAAGTGTAGCAAACAGCTACAGCAATTCTTATTACAAGACCCTCACCCGCTACTATTCTATGCAGGTGAACAGCTATAAGGTTGATTTCGGTGTACAGTATACCCATCAGTTCTCAAAGAAAGATTGGGCTACCGTAGGTGTCACCTTCTCACCAGGACATGGTCTGGGAGCTTCTGCTGATATGAAAATCATTTCTAATGATACCCAGAACGGTGTTACTGATACCACCGCTTACTCTATCGGCAAGGCTTACAAGTTGCCTACCATGATTGGTGCGGGTGTGATGTGGAATCATAACAACCAGTGGAAGGTTGGCTTTGATTACAGTCTGCAGAAGTGGGGTAGCTTGGGTTATCCTAGTTTTGATGGTACCCATTACACTTTGCAGGATGGCATCTACAAAGATAGAAGCAAGTTTAATCTTGGTGCCCAGTATTGCTATGGAGAGCGTAGCCGTGCTTTCTTCAAGCGTGTTCAGTATCGTGTAGGTGCCAGCTACGCCACACCTTATTATAAGATGAATGGTGTTGATGGTCCGAAGGAAATCTCTGTAAGTGCCGGTTTCGGTATTCCTATCATGAACGCTTACAACAACCGCTCTATGCTGAATATCAGCGGTCAGTGGGTGAAGAGTTCGGCTAAGGATCTGATTAAGGAAAATTCTTTCCGTATCAATATCGGATTCACATTCAACGAGGATTGGTTTAAGAAGTGGAAGATGGATTAATCTTCCACTTATATATAATAATGTATAGAATCTCTATATAATAATGTATAGAATAAAAGGCTCTTATATTGTCGGTATTCTGATGTTCCTGATTTTGGCAGGTTGCCAGAACCAGGTAGAACATACTGCGCCCGCCATCCGTCCGCAAGACTCGGTGGCGATGATGACGTCGTATGGTGTAAACACATTGGTTAGCGACTCGGGAGTTATCAAATATCGCATCGTTACAGAGCGGTGGGAGGTGAATACCAGCAAGAATCCGTCCTTGTGGATTTTTGATAAGGGACTTTTGCTGGAGCAGTTTGATGAGAAATTCCATATTAATAGCTATATCCAGTGTGATACAGCTTATTATTATGATCAACAGAAGATATGGAAACTCTATGGTAGGGTGAGCATCTTGACCAAGGAAGGCTTGCGCTTCAACAGTGAGCAGCTTACCTGGGACCAGAACAAGCACGAATTGTCAAGTAACGTGTTCAGCAAACTTGTTACTCCGGAAAGAACGCTTCAGGGTTCTCATTTCTGGAGTGATGAAAAGATGACGCGCTATTTCGTGAGCAATTCGAAGGGTAGCTTTGAAAAGGGAGACCTGACAGGAGGCGGTGGTGGTGCCGATACGTTGAGCAGCCAGCCTGATTCTGTCAAGAATAACTTCCGTCAGCCTGCTACACCTGTCAGAGCCACTACGATTCCTATCATGCACTAATTAAAAAGAAAAAGATATAATGAATGAACAGGTGGATATGAGTTTAGTCGTAGGCATTCTCATTACGATGGTCTTCTCTGCATTCTTCAGCGGAATGGAGATTGCCTTCGTCTCTTCCAATCGTATGTTGGCGGAGATGGATAAGGAGAAGAATGGCCTTACGCAGCGACTGTTATCTTTGTTTTATAATCACCCGAATGGCTTTGTCAGTACCATGCTCGTGGGCAACAATATAGCCCTTGTGGTTTATGGTATCCTGATAGCCCGTCTTTTCGACAATACGATTTTCGCAGGCTTTGATGCAGCATTTACGGTGCCTGCAGATACCATCCTGTCTACACTGATAGTACTCTTTACAGGGGAGTTTCTGCCAAAGACGCTTTTCAAGTCTAACCCGAACCGCTTGCTTTCTATCTTCAGTCCGGTAGCTTATCTGTGCTATGTGGTATTGTGGCCTATCAGTAAATTCAGTACTTTCTTGAGTAAGTGTCTATTGCGTCTGGTGGGTATGAAGATGGATGCAGAGGGGACAGATGAAGGCTTTTCTAAGGTAGATCTTGATTATCTTGTTCAGTCAAGTATCGATAATGCTACCAATGAAGATGAAATTAATGACGAGGTGAAGATCTTTCAGAATGCCCTTGATTTCTCCGATACTAAAGTACGCGACTGTATGGTGCCCCGTACGGAGATTCAGGCAGTTGAAATGGATACTTCTCTCGAAGAACTGCAGCAGAAATTCATCGAGAGCGGTAATTCGAAAATCATTGTATATGAAGAGGATATAGATCATATTGCGGGATATATTCACAGTTCCGAACTCTTCCACCATCCTTCACGTTGGCAGGATCATATCCGTACACTTCCATTTGTGCCGGAAACGATGCAGGCGCAGAAACTGATGCAGACTTTTTTGCAGCAGAAGAAGTCTTTAGGTATCGTTGTAGATGAGTTTGGCGGTACCAGCGGTTTGGTGAGTCTGGAAGATATCGTGGAGGAAATCTTCGGTGATATAGAAGATGAGCACGATTCAGCCAAATATGTAGCTAAGAAAACCGATGATGGTGACTATCTCCTTTCTGCACGACTGGAGATTGACAAGGTGAACGATATGTTTGGTCTTGAGCTGCCGGAAAGTGATGAATATATGACTGTAGGCGGTTTGATATTGCATGAATATCAGAGTTTTCCTAAACTCAACGAGGTGATTAAGTTTGATAACTTTGAGTTCAAGATTATCAAGTCAACATCGCGTAAAATAGAGCTTGTTAAACTCCACATCATCAAATAGCTGAGCGAGAAAAGGGAATTTTTTGCTTTTTTTGAGGTAATAGTCAAAAAAGATAGCAAAAAATTCCCTTTTCTCGTATTATTTTTGTATTTTTGCAGACAATTGGCTACTAGCATTAAAAGTGGTTCAATCTAAACTTAGAAAAAAATAAAAATAATAATAATAATTAAAACGTAATGGCAGCATTAGGAACAATTAGAAAAAGAGGCGTGATACTGGTTTGTATCATCAGTTTCGGCCTTTTCGCCTTTATTGCCGAGGAAGCTTTCCGCTCTTGCGATTCTGCAAAGAATAATGAGCGCCAGCAGATAGGTGAGGTTTTGGGCGAAAAAATCAGCGTGCAGGATTTCCAGAAGCTCGTTGATGAGTATTCAGAAGTTATTAAAATGCAACAGGGTCAGGAAAATCTTCCTGAAGAGCAGATGAATCAGGTGAAGGATATGGTATGGAATACATACATCCAGAACCAGATTATCGCAAAGGAAGCTAGCAAGTTGGGTCTTACAGTAACAGACGCTGAACTTCAGGACATCTTGAAGACAGGTACTAACCCTATGCTTCAGCAGACTCCTTTCGTTAATCAGCAGACTGGTCGTTTCGACGCATCTTCTCTCCAGAAGTTCTTGGCAGACTACAAGGCACAGAAAGCTAACCCATCTGCTAACGCACAGATGATGGATCAGTATACCAAGATTTACAACTACTGGTCATTCATCGAGAAGACACTTCGTCAGCAGACTTTGGCTCAGAAGTATCAGGCTCTTCTCGCCGGTTGCTTCCTGTCAAATCCTGTAGAGGCTAAGATGGCTTTCAAGGAGGAGAATGAAGAGAGCCAGATTCAGTTGGCAGCTTTCCCATACTCTGATATCCAGGATGATAAGGTGAAGATTTCTGAAAGCGATCTGAAGGCTAAGTATGATGAGATTAAGGCACGCTTCAAGCAGCCTGTTGAGAGCCGTGACATCAAGTTTGTTGATATCGAGGTTCAGGCTTCAAATGCAGACCGTGCTGCTCTTAACAAGGAATTTGCAGGTTATCACTCACAGTTGGCCGCTGCTGCAGATCCTACAGAGGTTGTACGTAAGTCAGCTTCTACTGTAGCCTATCTTGGTATTCCTGTTTCAAAGGATGCTTTCCCACGTGATATCGCTGCTCAGCTCGATTCTATGGCTGTAGGTTCTACCTCTACTGTAAAGGCTAATGCCGGTGACAATACATTGAACATCGTTAAGTTGGTAGCTAAGCAGGAATTGCCAGATTCTGTACAGTATCGTGTTATCCAGGTTGCTGCAAACTCTGTAGCTGAGGCTAAGACTAAGGCAGATTCTATTCAAGGCGCTATTGCCGGTGGTGCTGATTTCGAGGCTATCGCTAAGAAGTATGGTCAGACTGGTGACAAGGCTTGGATGACTACTAAGCAGTATGAGTATGCTCAGTCTATGGATAAGGACAATAAGACATTCATCAATACATTGAACACGGCTGCTGTCAATTCTTTGAACCAGCTTCAGCTGGGTCAGGGTTATGTAGTTCTTCAGGTTCTTGACCGCAAGGCAATGGTCAGCAAGTATACTGCTGCCGTTATCAAGAAGCCTATCGACTTCTCTCAGGGTACTTACCGTACAGCTTACAACAAGTTCTCTAGCTTCGTAAGTGCAAATCCTAAGTCAGAGGATCTCTTGAAGAATGCAGCTAAGGAAGGTTACAAGGTTCAGGACTTGAAGGATATTACAACTTCTGTTCATTATGTAGCAAACATCCATTCTACACGCGAGGCTTTGAAGTGGATCTTCGATAGCAAGGAAGGTGAGATTTCACCTCTCTATGAGTGTGGTGACAACAACCACCTGTTGGTTGTAGTTCTTGATAAGATTCATCGCATCGGTTATCGTGATTTGAACGATGCTGTTGTCAAGGAGACTGTTAAGGCTGAGGTTATCAAAGACAAGAAGGCTGAGATGATTGAGGCTAAGGTGAATGGTGTTAAGAACATTGCTGCAGCTAAGGCTAAGGGCGGTAAGGTTTCTTCTGTAAACCAGATTACTTTTGCTGCTCCTGTATTTGTTGCAGCTACAGGTGCTAGCGAGCCAGCTCTCTCTGGTGCTGTTTCTGGTACTAAGAAGGGTGCTTTCTCTGCTCACGCTGTGAAGGGTAACGCTGGTGTTTATCTCTTCCAGGTTGTAAACAAGACTAACCGTCCTGTTAAGTTCGATGACAAGACATACGAGCAGAAGTGCCGTCAGAAGGCTATGCAGTATGCAGGTAACTTCATGAATGAGCTTTATCTGAACGCTCATGTAGTTGATAACCGCTACTTGTTCTTCTAATTCAGACTAGTAATTCATTCCAATAAATAAAAAAAGGTGTATTGCCAATGAGCAATACACCTTTTTTGTTTATTGGGATATCTTTTATTGTATCTATTATGATATCTTTTGGAGAAATATCTTCTTTATCTGTTATCTGCGGCTCCACCAATGTTTCTTTTTAGGAGCTTCTTGCTGTTCACCGAACTTCTGTTTCAGTACTCGACGATAGCTTGTATGGTTGGTGATAATCTGATAAATCTCACCCCAGTCAGGCAAACCGCCGATACCTCGGTCATCGATGAACCAATCGGCTTTAAGCTTGCGTGAGAAGTGATTGTTGTTCTCCAGGTTTTCCTCAGGGTAATCCTTGTTTACAGCCCAGAATTCAACTCCTCTTTCTCTACACCATTCTACTGCCTCATCAAGGAGTTTGCCTTCGCGTACGCTCCAGAGAATCAGCTTGTGGTGGTCTTTTATCAACATCTTTAATGTTTCTGTTGCGAATGGTAGCTCTGTACCAATCTTAGGGTACTCGTGGGTTACGATAGTACCATCGAAATCTACTGCAATTGTTGCCATAGTTATGAAGGGTTTTAATCTAAAAGAGTCTTCCTATATAGATAGAAAGACTCTCTTTTTTGGTTGTATATATGTTCTTGATTACTTCTTGATACTGTTGTCGTTGGCGTTGCCATAGTGGCTGTTGCTGTAGTTACCATAGCTGCCATACTGACCATAAGTTCCATATTTGCCATATTTGCCGTATGAGCCATAAGAACCATAGTTGCCATATTTGCCGTACTTGCCATACTTACCTACACCATAGTAGAAACTGTGCTTCTTCTTAGAGAGGTCGACGCCATTGAGTACTAAGCACATGTTAGGCAATTTCTTCTCTTCGTTCAGACCATTGATCATGCCGAAGCTTGCCTTTGGAGTATAATCTGCGCGGCAGACGTATACACAGAGATTAGCCAGACGTCCAAGCTGCAAACTGTCGTTTACAAGACCTACAGGAGCCGTATCGAGGATAACATAGTCGTAATGTTCCTTCAACTGACTGATAATGTCGTCAAGGCTTGCTCTGGTTACTAACTCTCCTGGGTTAGGAGGAACAGGACCAGCCATAAGGAGGTCGAGGTTACTGTTAACGCCCGAAGAGAGAATCTGTTTCTGAATGTCATCCCATGTATTATGGTCGTGTACAATCAGATTGGTGATACCATTATGGTGGTTGTCAATCTGGAAGAGCTCTGCCAGACGAGGCTTACGGATGTCGAGACCGACCATTATAACCTTCTTACCCAGCAAGGCGAGCGAGATACCGACATTTGATGCCACGAATGTTTTACCTTCACCTGAGGTAGAAGAAGTAAACAGCATTACCTTCTCGCCTTCCTTCAACATAAACTGAATGTTGGTACGCAAGCCACGGAAGATTTCCTCCATCAGGTTGTTTACATTCTGGTGAACCACAATATCTGCCTTGCCTTCCTTCTTGGCAGCATCGCTCGCCACAGGAATGTCGGCAATGACAGGAATCTGAGTCAGCTTCATGACGTCTTCATGTCCCTCAATCTTATACTTGAAGAATTCAATCAGGAAGAGGATGGCTGCTGGGATTGCAAGGCCTAATACCAATGCGATGAGCATGATGATAGAACTCTTAGGGCTCACCTTGCCTACCAATGAAGGTGCATCGATTACCTTACCCTTATCTGCTGTTGCAGCAAGCGAAATAGAGTTTTCCTCTCGTTTCTGGAGCAGCATCAGGTAAAGTCCTGATTTAACTTCCTGCTGGCGGCCAATTTGTGTAAGAACTCTTTCCTGTTCTGGAGAGTTGCCAATCTGGTTAGCATACATAGCTGCCTGTTGAGCGATGCTGTTGCGCTGGATTTCCATACCCAACTTAGCCTGGCGCATAGCACGCTTGATAGATTTTGTGAGGTCTTCCAACTGTGCTGTCAATGGGGTTACGGTTGGAGAGCTCTCGCTGGCAGAATGCAACATCTGATTACGGTTCAATGCAATCTTGTTGTATTCATTAATCAACTCTGTAGAACTTTCGTCTGTCAAACCTACGTTTGATGGGATAGGCTGGTACTTGTTGCCCGGCTCGTTCATATATTTGCCGAGCTCGTTCAGCAGTTCAACCTGTGTGTTGGCCTCCTGGAGTTTCTGGGCGTATGTATCAGAATTTGCTATAGCTGCTGTAGCGTTGAGCTTCATCTCTACTACATTGTTACGCTTCTTGTAGCTTTCAAGTTGACCTTCAGTACTACCCAACTCGCTGTTGATTTTCTCCAGACGCTGGTTGATGAACTGCTCTGTGCGATAAGAAATTTCGTTCTTATCCTCGTTTGCCTGGCGGTTATATACCTTTATCAATGTATTCAGGTAGTCGATACTGCGCTGAGGATCTTCGTCTTTCAATACAAGTTCGGCAATAGTTGTCGTCTTGGAAGTCTGGCTGACAGCCAATGCTTTAGCATAGCCTGAAGCCGCCATCTCTGGAGAAACAATGATAGCCTTCAGACTTTCTCCGTCCTTTAACTTGAAATTGCCATTCTTTGTGAAACTGAGCGTTCCGACGCGGGTGTTGATGCTTGCAGGTAAACTTGCTAAAGTCTTTTCGATTTTTACAGGCTCCTTCTGAAATGAGAATGCATCAACAGGAATATAGTATGAACCTGTAACCAAATACTGGTTGCCGTCTTTCTCAATTTTGAGTTTGATAGGAGCATTCAGTTTCTTGAGATGAGCCAGGTCTAAATCTACGTTGACTTCCTGCTCTTTGTAAACCAGCTGATCCTTGAATGTGCCTTTGTGATAATAGTTTACATAGCACTTCATGTCTATTACAGCCTGAGTGGCCAAGTCTTGTGCAGAAAGGATTTCAATCTCATTGTCTATACCATTTGAGTTTGAAATAAAACCGAGGTTCGCGGCATTTTGAATCATGCTGTTACCCATACCTCTGCTCTTGTTCTGGTCGTCATCCTTAATCAACAACTTTGCTGTAGCCTGATATTGAGGTTTTGCATAGCGCAAGTAGAGATACCCCATTCCCAAACATACAATGAGTGAGAGAACGAACCATTTCCAGTTAAGGATAAGTGTAGAGTAAATCAATTGAAAGTCGATAGCTGACTTCTCTTCTTGCTCTTGTCCACTTCCCAATTCTAAGTTCTTTGTTTCTTCCATTATTAAATGTTCTATTGTGTTTACACCTTATTATAATACTCTTTTTAAATGATAGAGTTTTCGTTATTTGCTTTCAGCAAGTTCTTTCAGATACTGTCCGTATCCGTTCTTGAGCATCGGTTGAGCCAGTTTCAACAATTGCTCTTTATTTATCCATCCTTGTTTGAATGCAATTTCTTCCAGACAAGCCACTTTTAAACCTTGTCTCTTTTCTATGACTTCAATAAAGGTACTTGCTTCAGAAAGACTGTCGTGTGTACCTGTGTCAAGCCATGCAAAACCTCGCTGCAAAGTTCTTACCTTGAGCGTTTTCTCTGCCAGATAGTGCTGGTTTACAGTAGTAATTTCCAACTCTCCTCTTGCACTAGGCTTAATGTTCTTAGCTACATTCACCACGCTGTTAGGATAGAAATAGAGACCTACAACCGCATAGTTGCTCTTTGGGGCTGCTGGTTTCTCTTCAATGCTTAGGCAGTTGCCGTTTTCATCAAATTCTGCCACACCATATCTTTCTGGGTCGTTGACATAATAGCCAAATACGCTTGCCAATCCTTCTTCAGCAGCGTTTACGCTATCCTTGAGCAGTCCTGAAAAACCGGCTCCATAGAAAATGTTATCTCCCAGAACCAGGCAGACAGAATCGTTGCCGATAAATTTCTCTCCAATGATAAATGCCTGTGCCAAACCATCTGGCGAAGGCTGTTCTGCATATTCGAAGTGTACACCCAATTCACTGCCATCGCCCAACAACCGCTTGAAGCCTGGTAGGTCGAAAGGGGTAGAAATAATCAAAATCTCCTTGATTCCTGCCAACATCAGCACGGAAACAGGATAATATATCATTGGTTTATCAAAGATAGGTATCAATTGTTTGCTGATACCTTTGGTAATAGGGTAAAGTCTTGTACCCGAACCACCTGCTAATACGATTCCTTTCATATTCTTCTCTATTTCTAAACTGTTTGAGTTGAAAAGTATTGTCTTAAAAACGCGGCAAAGTTACTAAAAAAAGTTGAATGTGGGAAATCAAAAGACATAAAATTGCATTTTTTATTTAAAAAAACACCTTTTTAGAGAAAAAACATCGCTTTGATTTGGGTATTTACTGATTTTATTGTATTTTTGCAGAACAATTTAAATAGATATAGAAAATAAAATAATAAAGGAATGGGAATTTTTGCTAAACTATTCGGTCGTAAAGACGACGATAAAAAGGTAGGTGGAATGGAAGATTACATGACCTTGGTCCGTGTATACTTTCAGGCAGCACTTGCTTCTCAGTTAGGTATCACCAATTTGGCCATGTTGCCAGACTTGCGTGTCTTCAAGACAAGTCTGCATGTTCCGACGGTCAACAATCGTCTGGGTATTGGCGAAAAGGCACAGGTGAAGAAAATGATGAAGAATATCTATGATACGGATGATGTCTTCTTCAAGGAAATAGATTCCAGTATCCGTAAGAACTGTCACAAACTGCAGGATGTAAACGTATATCTTATCCAGTTCCAAAACTTTACGCAGGATCTGATGATGCTGATGGGCAATCTGATGAAGTTTAAACTCCGTTTGCCTAGCTTCATGAAGAATTCGCTATATAAGATGACTGCTAAAACAGTAGAAGATATCTTTACCAAGAACGATTTCTCTGATGCCAGTGTGCTGAAAACCGTGCTTCAGTTACGCCAGTTCAACAAGCGTTTGGCATTCAGCCAGCAATGGGTAACCGACTTTACCTTCCAGGTATTGATGCTTGCCAAAAAAGAGCCACGTCCATCAGATGAAGACGTAGAAAAGGCGAAGCAGAAGATGGGAAAGTAACAAATGTTGCGCCCAAAATAAAAAAAAATAGCAGAATATTTGTTTTATTCAAATAATTCTCTTAAATTTGTAGCCAAAAAATAATAGTCATGAGTGCAAATGAGAAAACAATCAATACGTTTGCCACAAGAGTAAGGCAGATGATTCTCAAGTTTGACGAGGTCAAGCAGGAGAATGCAGAACTCTATGCGATGGTGGATGAGCGCGATGCCAAGATCAAGGCATTGGAGGAAAAGTTGGCTCAAGCGCAGAATGATTACGACAGCTTGAAGATGGCAAAGATGATGACGATTTCTGATGCAGATATCGAAACTACGCAGAAACGTATCACCAAACTTATTAGAGATGTCAATAAGTGTATTACGCTATTGGGTGAAAAATAAAAATCGGAACGATGGCAGAACAAGAACAAGATAAATTACTCATAAGATTACACGTCTATGATACCGATCTCTCGGTAAGAATACCTAGAGAGGACGAGGAGTATTATCGTAAATCAGCCAAACTGATAGATGATATTGTAAACTCATATACCAAGATTTTCAAAGGCAGAAAAAGCGATAAGGAAATCTTATATATGGCGCTCATTGATGTGGCATTGAGATATGAGAAGGAATCGGATCGGAATGATACGAAACCTTATGACGATATTCTTGAGAAGCTTACCTCCGAGATTGAAGACGCTTTGAAATAAGAATATTAATAAACATATATATAATAATGATAGTAACTATTATAGCAGCCTTGGTGGCCCTTGTTATAGGTGGTGCTGCAGGGTATTTCATTTTCCGTTATGTCATTAAGGGAAAATATAATGAAATGATAGATGCTGCCAACAAAGAGGCAGAAGTAGTAAAAGAGAAGAAACTTTTGGAAGTGAAGGAGAAATTCCTCAATAAGAAGGCGGAACTCGAAAAAGAAGTGCAGCAGCGTAATTCTCGCATCCAGCAGAATGAGAATAAGCTGAAACAGCGCGAGATTTCTCTCAATCAGCGTCAGGAAGACCTCGGTCGACGCAAGATGGAGATTGATCAGTATCAGCAGCGTGTTGACAACGAGAAGAAACTCTTGTCTGTCAAGCAGCAGGAACTTGATAAGATGCAGAAACAGGAACAGGCTAAACTGGAAGAACTTTCTGGTCTGAGTGCTGAAGAGGCTAAGCAGAGATTGATTGAAAGTCTGAAAGATCAGGCTAAACTCGATGCTGCAAGCTATGTGAATGAGATTATGGATGATGCCAAACTCAATGCTAACCAGCAGGCTAAGAAGATTGTGATTCAGACAATCCAGCGTGTTGCTACTGAAACAGCTATTGAGAACTCTGTCAGCGTTTTCCATATCGATAATGATGAGGTGAAGGGACGTATTATCGGTCGTGAAGGCCGTAACATCCGTGCCTTGGAAGCTGCAACTGGTGTAGAAATCGTAGTGGATGATACTCCAGAGGCAATCGTTATCTCAGCCTTCGACCCTGTTCGTCGTGAGGTTTGCCGTCTGGCTCTCCACCAGTTGGTAGCTGACGGACGTATCCACCCAGCCCGTATTGAGGAGGTGGTAGCCAAGGTGAAGAAGCAGTTGGATAATGAAATCATCGAGACTGGTAAGCGTACAGCTATCGACCTCGGCATCCATGGTCTGCACCCAGAGTTGATTCGTATCATCGGTAAGATGAAGTATCGTTCTTCTTATGGTCAGAACCTCTTGCAGCATGCTCGTGAAACAGCTAATCTCTGTGCTGTCATGGCATCAGAATTGGGCTTGAATCCTAAGAAGGCTAAGCGTGCTGGTCTCTTGCACGATATTGGTAAGGTGCCTGATGAGGAGAGTGAATTGCCACACGCATTGTATGGCGCCAAGATTGCTGAGAAGTATAAGGAGAAACCAGATATCTGCAATGCTATCGGTGCTCACCACGATGAAATTGAGATGAATACTTTGTTGGCTCCAATCGTACAGGTTTGTGATGCTATCTCTGGTGCTCGTCCTGGTGCCCGTCGTGAGATTGTAGAGGCTTACATCAAGCGTTTGAATGATCTCGAAGCTATCGCCATGAGTTATCCTGGTGTAACCAAGACTTACGCTATCCAGGCAGGTCGTGAACTCCGTGTCATCGTGGGTGCGGATAAGATGAACGATGAAGAGAGTATCAAACTTTCTGATGAAATCGCAACCAAGATTCAGAATGAGATGACTTATCCTGGTCAGGTTAAGATTACTGTGATTCGTGAGACTCGTAGTGTAGCTTACGCTAAGTAAGATAGAATTATATTTGAAGTTTAAATTGTCGTTTCTCTTCTGCAAGGTAGAGAGATGTATCTTGATAAAGCCGTACTCTGGAAAAAGGGTGCGGCTTTTCTTTTCCCTTTTCAGAATATGATGAAAGCAGAACAGAAAGTATTAAAGCGATTCAATAAAGGATGTGTCGATTACCGGCTTTTGGAAGATGGTGACCATATTCTTATAGCCTTGAGTGGTGGAAAGGATTCCCTGGAACTGGTCCGTTTGCTGGCTCAGCGTGCTCGCATCTATAAGCCGCATATCGAGGTAGAGGCGGCGCATATCATTATGGATAACATCCCTTACGAGACCGACCGTTCTTATCTGCAGGCATTTTGTGCAGAGAATGGCATCAAACTCCATATCCTGCATAGTTCGTTCGATGAATCCACCGATCCCCGCAAGACCCGTTGTTTCCTCTGTGCCTGGAACCGCCGCAAGACGCTCTTCGAGTTTGCTGTAAGCCACGGGTTTAATAAGATAGCTCTGGGACATCACATGGATGATATCCTCGTTACCCTGCTGATGAACATCACCTTCGAGGGTTCGCATTCCACCATGCAGCCCAGTCTTCCTTTAAAACATTATCCCCTCACCATCATCCGCCCCCTTTGTCTGGTGCATGAGGCGGATATCCGGCAGGTAGCAGAAGAGTTGCATTTCACTAAGCAGAAGGCACTATGTCCTTACGAAGAGACTACCCGCCGTGCGGATATGCAAGCCGTCTTCCAGCATTTGGAACAGTTGAATCTAGAGGCGCGTTACAGTCTTTGGCGCTCTGTCTTTATGGAATAAAATATAGTAGAAAAGCAATAAAAAACGAAAGTACTTTCATGAGCACATGAAAGTACTTTCGTTGGACAATGAAATAGGCTTCATTTGCCATCGAAGCCTATTGTATTTGTTCCTGGGTTAGACCGGAATACTTCTTGATTAGATTGATGTCAACACCATCGGCAAGCATGTTCTTAGCAATTTCCAAGGCTTTCTCATTCTTGCTTCTTATTTCATTTCATCCGAGTTGAGTATGGTGATGGTCTTGCCATCAATCCTGATGGCGCCCTTCTCTTCGAATTCGGACAGGCAGCGGAGGAGCGAGAACTTCTGGATACCGAAGATATCTGCCATTTCCTGTCGGCTGACATCCAGCCGGATGGTTCTGCTCTGCTGTTCGGTAGCCATCTTGATGAGGTATTGCGCCACCTTCTCCTTGACGGAGAAAAGGGAGAGCATGCGCATTTTCTGCGAAAGGAAGATATCTATCCTTGACAGGTGCTGGATGAAGTTCCAGCGTATGCGCTCATCAGTATCTATCAGCAGTTTCAGTTCCGAAGGCCTCATGCGCAGGAGGGTAGTCTTCCTGCTTGTCTCCACGCTTACGGGCATCTCGTTATTATGTGCGAAGATATAGGCAGGGGCTATCAGCATCGATTCTCCCAGCCGCTCTATCTGAGCCTGCTTGCCCGACAATCCCGACATGCGGGCTATCATCTCCCCCTCGACAATGATGTCGGCATATCTGCAGGGCATTCCTGCCAGCACATAGGTTTCCCTGGCAGCAAGCTCCACCATCCGGTAGCTTACCATCGACAGTGCCTCTCTGATTTCCTCTGGAGTAAACCCCTCAAACACCGTGCATTTCTGCAAGGTAACGAATATTGATTCTTTCATACATTTAAGTTTTATATTCAATAACGCATTTTCCCCCGATTTATTGTTCGCTCAAAAAATAAGGCACTTTGCAACACTATCGAGAGTGTTATTGCAAAGTGCCTTTTAAACATGAAAACTTATCTTTTGATTTTTTACCCGAGTTTTACAGATTCTCCCTTAACTCAGTAGCTGCTGTTCTTATCCTATATAATTTTTGATGTCCTCTTCTACCGTTCCGTTTCCGGCAATGCCAAAGGTCTCTACCAGTACCTTCAGTACGGCTGGTGAACAGAAGGCTGGGAGCGTAGGACCTAGATGGATGTTCTTTACGCCCAGATGCAGCAGGGCAAGAAGTACGATGACAGCCTTCTGCTCGTACCAGGCAATATTGAAGAAGATAGGAAGTTCGTTGATGTCGCTGGCTCCAAAGATCTCCTTCAGCTTCAATGCCACAACCGCCCAGGAATAGGAGTCGTTGCACTGACCGGCATCCAGCACACGAGGAATGCCGTTGATGTCGCCCAGATTGAGTTTGTTGTACTTGAACTTGGCACAGCCGCTGGTGAGTATCACTACATCCTGAGGCAGCGCCTTGGCAAACTCCTCGTAGTAGTTGCGGCTCTTCATTCTGCCATCGCAGCCACTCATCACCACAAACTTGCGGATGGCTCCGCTCTTCACTGCCTCTACTATCTTGTCTGCCAGGGCAAAGACCTGGGCATGCGCAAAACCGCCGATGATCTCGCCTGTCTCTATCTCCCTAGGTGGCTGGCAGGTCTTGGCAAGCGCAATCACCTCGGAGAAGTCCTTGTGGCCGTCGGCACCCGCCTGGATATGCTTCCAGTCAGGGAAACCGGTAGAGTTGGTGGTGAAGACGCGGTTCCTGTAGCCTGCCGATGGCGATGGCGGTACGATGCAGTTGGTGGTGAAGACTACAGGACCGTTGAAGCTCTCGAATTCCTCCTTCTGTTTCCACCACGCATTGCCGTAGTTGCCCACCAGATGCTTGTACTTCTTGAGCTGCGGATAGTAGTGGGCAGGAAGCATCTCGCCATGGGTATAGACGTCGATGCCCGTGCCTTCGGTCTGGATGAGGAGATCTTCGATATCCTTCAGGTCGTGACCGGAGATGAGGATGCCCGGATTGCTGCCTGTGCCGATGTTCACCCGGGTGAGTTCCGGATTACCGTATGCCTGGGTGTTGGCCTTGTCGAGGAGTGCCATCACATCCACGCCGTACTTTCCTGTTTCGAGCACCATGCCCAGCAGCGTGTTCATATCAGCATCAGGGTTGCTGATGGTGGCGAGAGCACGGCAGATGAAGCTGATAATCTCGCTGTTCTCTTCTCCCAGATGGGCTGCATGCTCGTAGTATGCTGCCATGCCCTTCAGACCGAGCATGGTGAGTTCCTTGAGCGAGCGGATATCTGCATTCTCGTGGCGGAGCACGGATTCACGGGTGCCCTCTGCCTCATAGTCTGTCTTCTCGCCACCCCAGGTTACCTCCTGATAGGCAGGGAGGTGAATATTCATGTTTGCTGCCTTTTGCAGCAGCTGTTTCTTCAGTACGATGCCCTTATCTACCTTTTGCAGGATATCCTGGTCGTTGAAGTTGGCGTTGGTAATGGTGGTGAAGAGTGCATCCGTGAGGAAACGGGTTACCTCTGGTGTCGGCTCTTTGCCTATGCTATGCTGTATGGTTCCTATGCCACGAACCACGCTGAGCAGCAGATCCTGCCACTTGGAAGTTGTAGCCTCCTTACCGCAAACACCCTTGATGGTACAGCCTGTACCCTTAGCTGTTTCCTGACACTGGAAACAGAACATCTTGTTTTCTGCCATATTGCTATAAATTAATGAGTTATTTTAATGTTTTCTTCCAGGCGGCAATCTGCCATTCCTGGTTTCCGGCTGCAAAATTACGGCTTAAAAAATAATCCTACGGTAACAATTGTGACCGTAGGATATTAAAAAAACATAAAAAGAGTGTGGGGGAACGGATTTCTCCCTTCTTGAAGAGTATGATGATTAGATTGATGTCAACACCATCATATATTTATCCTTAAGGGAAAATAAATTTTGCCTTAAGACTAAATATATTCTGTCTTCTGATGGGCTATGCATAAGAGTGCATGCCCGTGAGGAAATAGTTCACACCGAAGTAGGTCATGGCGATACTCAGGAAGGCTAGGGTGATGTAGATGTGATACACCAGCGGCTTGCGGAAAACCGGTAGACTCTGCGTATGCACTACTACTGCATAAATCATAAAGGTGATGAGCGCCCACGTCTCCTTGCTATCCCAACTCCAGTAATTACCCCAGCTCACGTTAGCCCAGATGGCTCCGATGAAGATTCCGAATCCCATCGTGGTGAGGGCAGGGTATAGGAAGATGCGGCTCAGTGCCTGAAGCTCTTCGCCATGAGAGCGAAGGCAGATACCCATGATGCCGCAGATGAAAGTCAAGGATAGCAGTGCATAGCTCATCATGATGATGCTGACATGGATGCTGAGTAATGGACTGTTCAATACCGGCATCATCTGTCCGATAGCAGGATCCATCTGGTTGATATGGCTTACCAGAAGGAAGAATCCTGAAATCAGAAAGCCGAATACCATCACGATGCGGATGCGCAACTGCATCAAAATGCTGATAAGCATCACGAACCAGGCTACAGTCAGCATACTTTCATATCCGTTAGACATAGGTATGTTGCCGCTGATAATCCATCTCAATGCCAATCCGAAGGTTAAGGCAAGGAAGGATACGCCAAGCAGGATAGGCAAAGCGATGTTCAATACTTTGATATCTTTCTTCTTCGTCATGCGATAGATGGTGTAGAAGAGGGCAATGAAACCCAATGTGAGGTTTGCCATGAAGAGAATGGTTGCAAAAGGAAAGGCATTATTGATGCGTTCTGCCTTATACTGTGTAGCTGTTGGCAGCGAATTACCGCTACTAACCTCCTGATATTTCTTCATCTTGACGAAGAACTCGTTTACACGGCTCGTATTGCCTGCCTTTACATCACCATTCAGCAGAGAGAATACATTCCTGATATAGAGCGCATGCTGGTGCTCCACGGCCTGTGGCAACTTATCTACAGGTGAAAACCAGGTGGTGGTACCCGCCTTGATGAAAGGATGATCTTTGGTAGCTTTCACGTTCTTGGTGAAGGTGTAAGGAAGAACCTTCAATGAAACACCTTCACGCAATTCCATGATGATCTGTATCTTGCCATCGATATCAGCGGCTTGCTGATGGAACTTGTCCTGCTGACCATTGTAGTATTCCTGAACATACTGTCCGATGGTATAGCCACCCATCTCACGATTGAAGAAAGTATTGAGCGAAGCATAGTCAGGCAGATTCATCGCTGTTTTCATTTCTCCGCTCTTGATCTTGATGAAAGGCTCGTTTGCCCAAGTATTTCCATAGAATACCCAACCAGAGAGTACCTGTTCTGCAGTCAATCCCTGATAGCTCCTGGCTCCATATATCTTCTTGCAGAAATCGAGGGCAAAGGTCTGTACCGGACAGATGCGGTCGTTGTAGAGAATATGAAGCTCGCCAAACTTCTCTGCAGTTTCCTTTGGCAATACAGCATTTTGGAGATTGCCTGTTGCAGATTCTGCATGCAGTGTCTGTATATTGCCCATGCTGAGGATGAGTGCTGTCATCAAGGCTCCCTTCTTGAGCAAAGGACTCTTCAGTAGTTTGCGATAACCGCCCTTAGGGTCGAAGAGCATCCATACGAGGGAGATGAAGAGCAGCGCATAGCCAGTATAGGTGACTGGTATGCCGTATGGATCGGCATTGATAGCGAGCACGCTTCCCTTGCCGTCTTCATCGTAAGATGACTGATAAAGACGGTACGACCGGTGGGAATAGATGTTGTTCATCGAAACTTCGCCTTCGCTCTTATCATCTCCGTCTATTACGGTGAATTTTGAAGAATAGTCAGCCACGGCGTTGGTTCCATCGTGCATCTTCGCTTCAAACTTCTGCAGGCAGAGCGAGAAAGGGAGTTTCTCTTCCTTCATACCCTGCTCTTCATCCTGAGCCATATAAGTATCTGTAGGCTGACCGATTCGCAGATGAATCATGCCCCGTTTAGCCGATATATGTGTGAGCAATGCCCCGGCAAGGATGATGATGAAGGAGAGATGGAGTGCCAATGTAGAAGCGCACTTCACTTTTCTTTTGATGATGTAGAAAGCACCGAGGGCAGCAAGTACTGCCCAGATAAGAATGAACCACCATGCCCCATAGTAGTGGGCATGAGCATAATCCGTGCCCTGGCTTTTTTCCACGATGGTGGCGGAAGCCATGCATACGAGCACAAGGATGTAAAGAATGAATATAATCTTTTTAACCATACTTAGTTGGAATCTTGATAGAATTTCCGCTGCAAAATTACGATATTATTCGGAGACAAGCAAGATTTTATACGTATATTTAGAGGTTCTGATAAAAAAAGCTGCCAAATGCTTTTGATAGCCTGGCAGCTTTTCTTATTTTTGTTTCTTCTTGTAATATCTTATGATTAGATAGAACGCAGGAACTTAACCACTGCATCACGATCGCTCTTCGATGCTTTGTAGAAGTTCATGGCTGAACTATAGGCATGACTCTTCTTGCTGTAGCAGTGCCACATGATTGCCTCTACCTCGTTACGGGCACGGCAGTCGTGCAGGCGGTCTTCAGCACCTGTATTCACGTAGCTCAAGCCACGACCCCAAAGTGGAGTGGTGCGGCACCATGATCCATGGATGTCGTTCATCATATAGAGCTTGTGCTGAATGAAGTCAGAATATGGATAAATGGTCTGGTTCTGATAACGAGGCAACTTCTTGTCGGCGATGTACTTGGATGTTACGTAGTTATCGTCACCGGTCTTCCATGATGGCTTGTGACAGTTGGCGCAGCCCCATTCCATGAAGAGTTTTTTACCCTGCTGTACCTGTGGATCATTCAAGTTGCGGGCACGAGGTACTGCAAGTCCACGATGCCATACCATGAAGGCATAGAAATCGTCCATGCTCTGCTCAGGCTTGAAGTTGTGCCATTGGTTGTCAAACTGGTTGGTTTTTGGATCCAACAGGTTTGCTACAGCTTCCTTGATTCCCTCGTCAGTACCATCTGCATAATAAGGAGAGGTAGGGTCCTTCTTGATGGCTGCAATCACATCCTTATTCTCTGACATTGCCTTTGCCCAAGGGGCCGTGGTATAGAGGCAAGGACGATCCTTACGGGTTACGTTGGTGATGTTCCAGATAGCGTTAGCACCAGGACCATCCTGTAAACTACCACGGGTCAAGGCATAAGTGAAGCGCTTGACAATCCTTTTGTTCAATTCAGAGGTGTTTGGATCGAATGTGCTGCCATCTGCATGCACGCCCCCAGTAGCGTATTTGCTATCTCTACCAAATGTTGTATAGTATGCTCCGTCGGTAAAGTCATTCTTGTCGGCATCCCAAAATGCTGGATTGATGTATTCTTTTACGTCAAGTCCAGCTTTCTTGAAGTAAGATGCCTCTGATGCGTACTGTGCCTTGATAGCTTCGTTAGGAATGGCATCTACCAGTCCTGTACCACCAATACCGATGGTAGATTCCAATCTTACAGCTACTGCACCATTGCCGGTTTCGTATGGAGTAGGACTGGTGTTGAAGGCACTCTTAGGGATAGAAATCTCAGGATAAATCAAATCAAACTTTTCGCCATCAGGGAACTGCATGGATGGTATCTCTTCTGTTTCCATCTTGTTGACGTGCTCCCAACTCATATTGATTTTGCTCTCATCGATAGGTGGCAAGAATGGAGACTGTGCTTGTGTCTGAGGCATACCTGTAACCTCAGCTACATAGCCACCATCATTGCTGTTGGCACCATCTACAGGATGATATACTACGAGCAGATAGCCGTTACCATTACCATAGCGGGTTTCATACTGTGCCTTGCGCTTGCCATGGCCATACTCTGGATGGCAATCAAAGCAAGATGAGCGGACTGAAGCAGGACCTAAGCCCTTGAATGCACCTGTGTTCCATGAATACTGGCGCTCGAACATCTGCTCGCCGATAAAGAACTGCTTGAAGAGTTCTGGGTCGTTATCTACTGCAGGTGTCTGGTCAGAATAACTGCTGGAACCTGTGTTCTCAGTTGTACCCAGCTTACCGCCAGGATACCACTCGTCGGCAGTAAAGTTACCCACTTCCTTACCTACGTACGCGGCATCTGTTTCCTGAATTTCAACTTTGTTGTCATCGTCAGAACAGCTAGCCATTGTCGTAGCCAAAGCCAGGGCGAACGACATGTAGGCATAATTCTTAAAATTCTTATTCATAATGTATCTTTGTTTAGTAATATCTTCTCTTTAACCCAAATGACGTAGCTTTGCTTCTGTTGAAGAAAGCAAAGCTACGTTATCCTTTATTCTTATTGTTTCTGCTGTAATGGATAGATTACTTGGAAACCTTCAATGCGCGGAACCATGAACCAGCATTGTTCAACTCATCGTCCAGGGTGTTGATCTTGTCGATGCAAGTCTTTACCTGAGCATTGGCTGGATCATCCACGAAGGCGATACCGCTCTTCTTGGCTGTCTCCAATGAAGCAATTGCCTCATCAAGAGCTGTGTTCAATGCGCTGTAGCCACTGTAGTTATACTTCTTCATGATAGTCATCAATGAATTAGCAACAGGAGTTGTAGCAGTTACATCACGTGTACCATAGAGAGAGTTCTTGATAGAGTAGATGTTGTCCTGATAGTCGATGAATGAACGCTTGCTGTATGGAGACTCGATATAGTCGCGAGACTCAGCTTCGCCATCCTCTGTTGTACCACCATTACCAGTAGCTACACGGTAAGCCTGGCCCAGCTTCTGGGTGTAAACCTCCTGGCAGATACTTGAGCAACCGCCTACGAATACATTCTCCAAGGTCTCCTGCCATGTTGGGAACCAAGCCTTTTCGCCTGTGGCATTGAGGAGGAACTGACCGTAACTGATACCTGCAGAAGAAAGGGCACCTGCGCTATCTTCCAGATCTTTAAGACCATCAATCACCCAATTGCAATTGGATGTCAACCAAGAACCGAGGGTTGCATCACCATTCCAACCATACTGGAGGAGTGAAGTCATGTTGTAGATGTCGCCAGCTACAGCGGCAGCAAATGCCAACTCATCAATACCCTTCACAGATGTCATGCCTGCTTCTGTCTCGTTGGCATTCAGCATGGCTGCAGTACGTTCAGCACCATTGCGGAAGAGTACGAACTCCAATCCGTGGAAACCGATTACTGATTCGAAGTGTTGGTGTTCTGTATAGATAAACTGAGCAGGGTTTGAACCCTTGATACCGGAGATGATGCTCTGATTGTTGAGTGCTTTTACCATCTGGTCGTGGTCGAGTGGCCATGAGTCGATGTGTGGGTCAATCTCGTTGTTGGCTGCTGCACCATAGAGGAATGCCTCACTGCGCTCCCATTCACGACGAGCGTTCTTGAAAGCCTCGCAGGCATCGGTGATATCTGCATCGCTCAAGTTGCCAGCCTTGGCGTTGGCGTATGCCTTGTCGCATGCATCCTTCAGAACCTTGGCATAGTCTCTCAAATCCTTGTAGGTAGGATTGATAATGTCGTTTACATAAGTGTTGGCAACAGCAGATAATTCTGTTGCTGGTACTACGTTACCCTCTGTTACTGGGTCATCATCATCGCTACAAGAAGCGAAACCCAAAGATAAGGTCATTGTTGCTACGAACAAGAATGCCTTCTGGAAAACTTTTTTCATTTTTTCTTTGTTTTTTATGTTTGAATATGAAAATTATAAACTATGATACGGCTGCTTCCCTAGATTTAGAGGAAGAAGCCCTGATAAGCGATGCCGATGTTTACGGCTGGCTCATTGTTGTACTTAGAGTGGAAGATGCGCTGATTGTACTCTGCCTTTACACAGACTTGTGGGAGAGGGAAGTAGTTGATACCTGCTGCCACAATCTTGCGGTTGGTCCACTTGGCGGTGGTGTTGTGTACCGATGAATCGTAATACTCGAAATGACCGAACACATACAGCTTTTGGTTGTCTTCACGCAACTTGGAAATCTGGGAGAAAACATCATAGCCTGCTTCCACCATGGTAGCGATGGCATGACTGCCGAAGTATTTGCCGCTACCAGATTCATTAGGCTTGACATTCGCCGTACCTGGATATACGATGCTGGTGATGGCTGTAGCATCGCTTACATAGCCATAATCCACATTGCCTCTAATCTTCCAGTTGTACTTGTTGTAGGTGAAGTCTAAGGCACCTACATATACATTTCCCTTGATGTTTTTGTGCTGGGTATCCAGCGGGGTGGTGTTGCCCATCGCCTTGCCGTAGTAACCGCTCAGTCCGATGCGCAGACCAGGAATACTGTAGTTATCTACACGGGCAGCTACGGCATATTTGTTGGCTACCTCAAACTCGTATGGACTCTTGGCACCGCCCTGAATCCAGTTGCTGCGACTGAAACGATAGGCGTTCAAGCCAGCCAGAAACTGTGCCTCATAGCGGAACTTACCGCTCTTTCCCCAGAAACTGATACCAGTCTGGTGCCAGGTGCAGGGCAGAATGGTATTTTCGCCTTCCGGACGATAAACAGTAAAGAAATTCAATGGCTCGTGATAGGCATTGGTCAAACCTACAGGTACCACGATGTGACCAGCCTTGATGTTAGCCCATCGACCGAATGATTTCTGAATCCAGAACTGTTCAAGTTCCACCTCGCCACCTTTCTCTACCTCCTGTTCATACTCGATGGCTTCCTCAGCCTCGTATTCGATAGACTGTCCGGTACCTCCGTGTTCAAACTCAATCTCAGTACCCATGGTCCATCCCTTTCCGAAGTCGTAACCCAGGTAGATGACTGCATGAGGAATGTCGAAGCGTCCGTGGTCGGGAGCGTTCTTATAAGCAGTAGCGTTAGAGTAGCGTTTGCCAGCGTCGCTATAGAAGTTGCGGCTCATAGCCACCTCGCCATAACCACCCACGCTGAGGCGCTTGCCGTTTACATGCTGCATCACACTATCGGCAGCCACAGTCTGTGCACTTGCCGTTGCCAAACCGGCAACAAGGGCAGCGGACATCAATCCAATTCTTAAACTGTTCATCTTTATTTTTTTTAGAATTATTATTTTCGTATTATCCTTACACTATATATATAAAGAAAAGAGCGCAGATATCTGCTTGCGGTCTCGATACTTAAGAGGCCTAGTATCTCCTTAAAGCCAATCTGACTTGATAAGGAATTACGCAGCTCTGCCGCTCGGGAGTGGCAATCATCACTGCGCTCTTTCTCGATTTCGGGTGCAAAGGTACGGAGTTTTAAAATATCTTGCAATACCTAAAAATCGGTAAACTACGGCATCCCCATTTCTAGGTATTGCGAGTTTCGAAACTTTTTTGTATATTTGCAACCGAAATAGAAACATTATGAATGTTCTTGATACAAGGATGTTTTCATTTAAGGAGAAAGAAAGATGAAAAATCAGAAGATGTATGAAGCTGATGACAAGATGATCAGCATCATTAGAGACAATTATAACATTTTACAGAGCCTCGGCAGCTTCGGCATCAACCTGGGCTTTGGTGATAAAACTGTGCGCGAAGTTTGCGAAGAACAGCAGGTGGATACCTATACTTTCTTGGCTGTGGTCAATTATACCATCAATGGTTATAAAGAGTATGACAATGCCGACCGTTTGTCGTTACCGACCCTTTTGCATTATCTCAAGGCATCCCATGTCTATTATATTGATTTCCAGTTGCCTTTCATCCGTAAGGAACTCGTTGAGGCTTTGGATGAAACAGATAATCTGGCACGTCTTATCCTCAAACTTTATGATGATTATGCCCATAGTATAACCAATCACATGCGGTATGAAGAAAAGATGGTATTCCCTTATGTTCAGGCACTTATAGATGGTAATGCCAATGCAAGCTTTGATATAGAAACCTTCTCAAAGCACCATGCTCAGGTAGATATGAAGTTAAAGGAACTCAAGAGTATCATTATCAAGTATTTGCCTTCTGATGGCTTGCATAATAATCAGCTCAGTGCCACTCTTTATGATATATATAATAATGAGGAATGGCTGAAACATCATTCTGAGGTTGAGGAAGAAATCTTTATTCCTGCAGTAAGAAATGCAGAGCGTAAACTGAAGCAGAACGATGTGAGTGCCAAGATTTCGAGCATGATTAATCAGACTCCGATGAGTGACGAACAGTTGAGCGACCGTGAGAAAGATGTGATTGTTGCTTTGGTTCAGGGAATGACCAACAAGGAGATTGCTGACCACCTGTTTATCTCTATCAATACGGTCATTACGCATCGCAGAAACATCGCCCGAAAGCTGCAGATTCACTCTCCTGCAGGTCTTACAATTTATGCCATCGTGAACAATTTGGTTGATATTTCTTCTGTAAAGCTGTAGTTTATCTGTGGAATATCAGTTTAAATAATGTTATTTTTTCTAAAATGATAGCGCCTTCCTCTCACATGAGGGGAAGGCGTTATCATTATATTTAGGTATGTGATGATTCTGCATCACTATTTATGGTGAAGGCTAAATCATATTGATGTCCACAAAACCATGCATCACAGCATAAATGGTGAGTGAAGACACACTTTTTAATCCCAGTTTTTCCTGTATTTTCTTGCGATGGGTAATCACTGTAGTCAGTCCGATACAGAGTTGGTCGGCTATCTCTTTGTTGATTTTCCCTTGTGCTACCAGAGATAATACCTCTATTTCTCTATCCGACAGAACTTTTTCCTGAGTGACGGGGGGCATGGCAGGGATATGTTCGCCATGAGGATGCCCGGAATGCTGCAGGTTGAGAAGCTCTTTTATCAGGTATCCTTCTGGTACATTGACGCAGAGACAATGAAATTCAGCAAGTTGCGAATTGGGATCGTTGCTGGGTGTCAGAACGATCACGTGGCGGTTCCTGTTGCCCTGTGTGAAGAAGTAGCGGTGTTCCAGTACAATGTGCATAGATACAAAGCTATGAACAAAGTGGTCTGGATTGTTTGCCTCGTACTGACGGAACGAACCGAAGGTCGAGATTTTCATCATGGGCATCACCGACTCAAGCAGTTGTCTGAGTCCCATTGCGGCGAGTGTATTGCTCTCTACTATTGCCATTTCTGGCATCTGTTTGCCAGCCATGGCTTTCATCATTTCTTCATTCATCTCTGTTTGTTTTACTTCTACTAGTGAAAGTTGGGTTATACTTATATCTTGTTTTTACAAGAATGGAGTGAGTACCTTTGCGGCAAACCATCCTTTGAATCTTTGCCAGCCCGTACGCCACTCTCTCCAGTTCTTCTCATTGAGTAAGAAACTGTCTTTCTTTTCCCCATCAAAGAGCTGTACCAGTTGTTGTGTAGTGCAAGAATCCACAATCACTGCATTCTCTTCATAGTCCCAGCGCAGGCTTCTGGCATTGAGATTGGCACTACCCACGGTACAGAACTTGCCGTCTACCATGATAATCTTGGTATGGTGGAAGCCCGGCGTATACATCCAGACATTGCATCCTGCCTTCATCAGTTTGTGCGCATTATAGAAACCACAGTCAGGAGTCAGAGGAATGTCGCTCTTGGTAGAGAGCATGATTTCTACCTTTACTCCTCTTTTCACAGCATTCTTCAATGCCTTTTTAAGTTTATGACTCAAGGTAAAGTAGGGGCTGATAATCTTGATACTGTCCTGTGCATCATTGATGGCATTCACATAGAAATATCGGATGATATCCTTTGTTATATGAGGCTCACGATTGATGATGCCGACCATCTTTCTGTAGGCAGTTGCTGTTGTGTCTGGCTTGAGATTCTCTACCAGGTAGTCTTCTTTTTCTTTGCGATAGTACTCTTCGCCATCAATATGCTGTCCGCTCACCTTGTTCCACATCTTGAGGAATATCTTCTGCAGGGTATTTACCTCACTGCCGTCGATTCGGCAGTGCATATCGTGCCATTCTCCTACCACCTTTGTACCTTTTATATAGTAATCGGCTACGTTCATACCGCCCGTATAGGCTATCTGCCCGTCGATGACAACGATTTTACGGTGATCACGGTTGAAGATTGCATGTACCCATGGAAACTTCAGGGGCTTATATTCATAAATCTCTATGCCGTTGGCACGGATTTTCTTGAGATGTCTCTTTCGCAGAGGCTTGTTGTTGGAAGAGTTTCCGAAACCATCATATAAGGCTCTCACCTTTACTCCCTCCTTTGCCTTCTGTGCAAGAATATCAAAGAGAAGGGAGGCGATGCTGTCGTTACGAAAGTTGAAGTATTCCAGATGTATACTATGTTTAGCCTGTCGGATTGCCTGGAACATATCATCAAACTTTTCCTGACCATTCATCAGAAGGGTCACGGAATTATCGTGAGAAAAACTCACACCTTTCCCACGAAGCTGATTAACAATCAGTGAATCGCTGGTCTGTGCGCTGCACAGCGAACAAGACAGCCATAATGTCGCTATTAATAAAAAATATCTCATCTTATCTATAACCGTGTTATCTATAAATCCGTGTAATCTGTGTTATCCGTGCTTAAAAAATTATACCATGCAGGCATAGTGATCTACAATGCCCTTTAAATGATTATCCTTGTCTACAACCAGTACCGTATGCACCTTATACTTGTGCATGATGCGCTGAATCTCCGAAATCTTCGTCTTCGGAGTCACCATTTTCGGAGTGGTGGTCATGATGTCGCTTACAGTCTTGTTGAAGAATTCTGCCTGCCATTTCTCCATGGCGCGTCGGATATCACCATCGGTAATAAGTCCGATAACGTGGTTGTCTTCATCCAATGAGATACCCAATCCCAGTTTGCCCTTGCTTACGTGGATGATAGCCTCGCCCAGGTGCATTTCCTTAGGAATGATAGGCATATCATCACTGCGCATCACATCTTCTGCTGTGGTCAGCAGTCGTTTGCCTAATTCTCCACCAGGATGGAACTGTGCAAAGTCACGAGGCTTGAAGTGGCGTACCTGCATCAGGGCGATAGCCAGTGCATCACCCATAGCCAATGCTGCAGTAGTACTGCTGGTAGGGGCGAGGTTCAGCGGACAAGCCTCCTTCTTTACCTTTACGGTGATATGATGGTTGGAGTATTTTGCCAGCAGGGAATCTGGATTCCCGGTGATGGAAATGATAGGAACATTCATGTGGAGTACCATCGGGATGAAACGGAGCAGTTCATCGGTCTGACCGCTGTTACTCAGTGCCAGAACCACATCCTTGTCGGTCATCACACCTAAGTCGCCGTGATAGACATCCAGTGGATTGATGTAGAAGGCTGGTGTGCCTGTAGAGGCAAGTGTAGCGGCAATCTTGGCACCTACGTGTCCACTCTTGCCCACACCTGTAACGATAATCTTGCCTTGGCAATGATACATCATGTCTACAGCTTTCTCAAAGTTGTCGTTCAGATAAGGTATCTGGTCGAGGATGGCTTGCGCCTCGTCTTTAAGAGCCTGTTCGCCATAACCGCGAACAATCTTATCATCTATATTGTTATTTTTATCGGGCATTTCTAAATCATTTGAATTCTTCACTCTTCGTTCTTCACTCTTCACTTACAAAAGTTCTTCTATAAGTGATTCCAACTTGTTTAATTCCAGCATATTGGCTGCATCGCTCTTGCCCTGGTCTGGGTCTGGATGTACTTCAAAGAAGTAGCCGGTAGCTCCGAAAGCTTTAGCCGCCTTTGCCATTGCTGGAACGAACTTACGGTCGCCTACCGTCTTGCCGTCACCTGCACTCGGGCGCTGAACGCTATGGGTACAGTCCATGATGACATTTGGCACAATCTCCTTCATGTCAGGGATGTTTCTGAAATCTACCACGAGATTGTTATAGCCGAAACAGTTGCCGCGTTCTGTGAGCCAAACTTCCTTGGCACCGCTCTCCAATGCTTTTTCTACAGGATATTTCATATCTCTACCGCTCAGGAACTGTGCCTTCTTGATGTTGACGGTTTTACCAGTCTTGGCTGCAGAAACCAGAAGGTCGGTCTGTCGGCAGAGGAAGGCTGGAATCTGGAGAATATCACAAACTTCGCCTGCTGCTGAAGCCTGATAACTCTCATGAATATCTGTTGTAACCTGAAGGTTGTATTTCTCCCTGATATCTCCCAGCATCTGGAGACCTTTCTCCAGTCCTGGACCACGGAAAGAGTGGATGCTGGTACGGTTGGCTTTATCGAATGAAGCCTTGAATATGATTTTAGTTCCTAACTTTTCGTTGATGCGGACGAGTTCCTGAGCTACTGTTTCCAATAGTTCCATTGACTCGATGACGCAAGGACCTGCTATGAATGTTGCCATATTTTTTTATAGTTTATAGTTAATTGTTTATAGTTAATAGGGGGCTAACCTGCTATTAACTGTAAACTATAACCTGTTAATTATTAACTTGTTTGATTGTAATCTCACGTTGTGGGAACGGAATCTCGATGTTGTGATCGTTGAGCGTATCGTAGATGCACTCCATAATGGTGGCATCGTCGATGGCTTGGGTAAGCACGTTCACCCATACCACAATTCTGAGGGTGATGCAGCTGTCATCGAAACTTTTCAATAATACCTTCACCCCTTTGTCCTGATAGATACAGTCCAGTTTCATGAGGGCATCAATCAGAATCTGTTTCACTTCCTTCACATTGCTGCCATAAGCAATACCTACCTCCAGAATATCCAGCTCATAACCATGATTCTTGGTCATGTTCTTGTAGTTTTTGGAGAAGAGCTGCGAGTTCTGGAAGGCTATGACCGAACCATCGGTAGCCTCCAGCATCGTAGAGGTATAACTGATACTGCTCACCTTACCACGGGTGCCGTCACAGATAATATAGTCACCCACCTTCACACGGCCCATCATCAGAGAGATGCCGTAGTAGATGTTTTCGAGAATATCCTTTGATGCAAAACCCAGACCGGTTGATAAGCCGGCAAAGATAGCAAGCAGCCATGATTTTCCTACCTGGAACACGTTCAGGGCTATCATCAGCCAGATACCCCAGATAATCACCTGCATCACGTTCTTGAACATCACAATCTTTGAGGCAGCAGAAGTCGGGTCTGCCTTCTCGAAGTGATGGCGCATGAAGTCTACAGAAGTAATGTTGATGTAGTTGAACAGGAAGTACAGACAAGCTACCTCTGAAATACTGAAAAGCGATGCAGTGAAGTTGCTGGTCTTGATGTAATCCTTGTTGAATATCTCCCAAGTCGTATCACTCATGTTGAATACATCTGCTGCCCAATAGATAGAGATGATGAACGAGAGCACGCCTGAAATAGGGAGCAATACCTTATAGATAAAGCGATACAGCCATTTATCGGTAATCGCCTTGTCTGCCAACTTCTTACGCTTGGCATATACGCTGAGCCATCCCTCGCAACAGGTGATGGTAAGCACGCAGGTAAGCTGCATGGTCCACCAGATGATAAGCTGGACGGCAAGCAGTGTGAAACCTGTCCAGGCAAAAATGGTACTTACTCCGAATACGGCAAGCGATATGAATGCGTATGTCTTGTCGGTGCGCAATACCTGGTTGTGCTTTCTGCCTATCACATTCCACTGCCAGAGAGCGCAGAGCAGAAGGACCGGTGGAAAGATAAGGTTTACCAGGTCGTTTGGTATCAGGATGATACGGAACACGATAACGATGAAACCTACCAGCATCAATGGCGAATAGATACGGAAGGTATTCTTGATCTTATCGTTGTCTACACGTAGCAGGATGGATACCAGAATAACGCCAACCAGCCAGGAATATTCTACCAACAACTGGCTTGCCATAATCACGAAGTTCTGGGTAACCGCCATTCTTACGATACCCAGAATGACTGCGAAGGTTACTACCGTCATCGCCATGATAAGGCATGGTCGTTTTGCCATAAAACTTTCCTTTCTGTTCTCGAACATACCATGCTTCATGAGTTGGGTAATCACGATGCGGATGGTAAAGAGATTGAGGAAGATAGAGATGAGCCCCCAGAAGATGATGATACCAAAGAGAATGAAGATGATACGTACATCCCATTGCGACATCATGCCCGGTACGGGCTTGTATTTCTCGGTTACAGACGTCTTCGCCTCCTTATAGTTCATGCTGATATTGCGGAGTATACGCAGATAGTTGTCGCCTCCATTATTGAAGATGCTGTTCTGGATATCTTCGTATCTGTGGTTGGCATAGTCGTTGAGTGCCTGTAGCTTACGGTCGGTTCTGTCGTAAGCCTGTACATAGGCTTGCAGCTGTTTCTGTTTCTCTACCAGCTGGCGGCGGATATTGACTGCCAGAGTCAGGTCAACGTTTCGGTTCACCTGTGCTTCTTCGCTGAGAAACATGGTGTTCATGCCGTAGAGATAGTTGATGAGCGAATCGAAACGCGCCACCTCAACATTGTTCTTCTTGATCATCTGGCGGAAAGGAACAGCCTTCGACTTAAACTTCTTAAACTGCTCTGTAGCCTCATGACAGGCATACGTCATGTCGAAAATATACCCATTGCGCTGCGAATAGAGCATGATGGAGTTCTGGTCAGCCTGTTTCACAATACTGATGAGTTCCTGAATCACAGCCAACTGTTGGGCCTTGGCAGCTTGGTTCTGTCTCTCCAAGTCTATATGATAGTTGGTCAATTCTGTGCGCAGCATATAGAGCGTTGTGTCCAGGTTAGCTTCCTTGAGCACAGCGTTGCTTGGCAGCACGAATGCCATCATCAGCAGAATTATGATGTATAGTCTCTTCTTCATATTTGGTAAATTTGACTGCAAAGTTATTAATAATTCGTGAAAAAGCAAAGAGAAAATCGCCTTTTTTGATATATTAGCACCTTTACGTTCGATTTTTAGGGTTATCTTTTCCATTTTTCATATAAATTGATTATATTTGCAACGTCAAAGGATACGTTAATTAATCAGATAAGAATATGAAGATACTCATAGCAGATAGTGGCAGTACCAAGACCGATTGGGCTCTGGTTGATGAACAGGGTAACGTGATGGTTACCTGTAAGACGCAGGGCATCAGTCCGATTCATCAGAGTGATGCCGAGATATTGGATGTGTTGTGTAAGGAACTTGTTCTGTCAGAGCAGCCTCAGGCGGTTTTCTTTTATGGCAGTGGAGTAACCGAGGCGATGAAGTCTCGCATGAAATCACTCTTGCAGCAGTCTTTCCCCGAAGCCAAGGTTGAGGCTGAAGGTGATATGCTGGGAGCAGCCCGTGCCCTGTTTGGCAAGAAACCGGGTATCGCCTGTATTTTGGGAACCGGTGCCAACAGTTGTCTTTACGATGGAGAGAAGATTGTGATGAACACTCCTCCGTTGGGATATATCCTGGGCGATGAGGGTAGTGGGGCAGTAATCGGCAAACTTTTCCTCAATGGTATCTTCAAGGGCACATTGCCTGTATCGCTAAAGAATAAATATCTTGCCTGGTCGGGCTTGGATTATCCTACTATTATTAATAAGGTGTACAGACAGCCGCTTGCCAATCGCTTCCTGGCTTCCATCTGTCCTTTTATCTCAGAACAGATAGCAGAAGGTGAGAAACATGAGAATGGAACCGACGAACTGAACGAAGCGATGGCTCTCTATCGTATGATATTGGAGAGCTTCAATCAGTTCTATGCAAAGAATCTCACACCTTATATTAAATATGTCAAGGCGAGCACCGAAGATATAAGTCAGTTGGAGCCAGGCATGAAGGCATGGCATTCATCCTTGGAAGAAGAAATCCCGATGCTTGGTTTTGTTGGAAGCATAGCTCATTACTTTGAATCACCTTTGAGAAATGTGATGGAGGATGAGTTTCATCTCAAGATTTCCCAGATATTGAAAGCTCCGATGCCGGGGTTGATAAAATATCATATTAATTAAGCAATTTTTGCACCAAAATGTATTTTATGCTACATTTTGGTGCTTTTTCGTTAAAAAATGTAGGTTGCGCAACATTTTATACGTAATTGATTAACCAAAACATACCCCATTGTGTCTGTTTTTTATCTATCTTTGCCCCCGAAAAGTAAATGTAAACAACGATAAATCGAGGCAATCCTCATAACCGAGGCTTATACCTTATTTATATAAAGGCAATATTCGACCTATGTTACATAGGCCCTATATTACACCTAGAAGCAACAATTATTAATTTAAACCTAAAGTAATTATGAGAAAAACATCTCAGAAATTCTCGCAGAGCCACATGCTCTGCAAAGTTGCTCTGGTAGCCATCATGTTGGTGTTCCAGGCAATGTTAGGAATCGGAGCGGGTGTCCTCAATGCTCAGACGGTTAAGGGTACTGTCATCTCTGGCAGTGACAATGAACCATTGATTGGTGCAAGTGTCATGGTGCAGGGTACAAAGACGGGTGCCGTTACTGACCTGGATGGTAACTTTACCATTGAAGCAAAGAATGGACAAACACTCGAAGTTTCGTATCTTGGCTTTATCACCCAAAAGATTAAAGTTACAGGTTCGACAATCAACGTAACCTTAAATGAAGACAAGCAGTCACTTGATGAAGTTGTCGTAGTAGGTTACGGTGTTCAGAAGAAAAAGCTGGTGACGGGTGCTAACATCAACGTGAAGGGTGATGACATCGCCAAGTTGAACACTTCCAATCCGCTTCAGGCGCTCCAGGGACAGACTCCTGGTATGAGCATCATCTCAACATCCGGTCAGCCGGGTTCCGGTTTGAAGGTAAACATCCGTGGTATGGGTACCGTGAGTGGTTCTGATCCGCTTTACATCATTGATGGTGTACGTGGTGACATCGCTTCTCTGAATCCTGCCGATATCGAAAGCATTGATGTGCTGAAGGATGCGGCATCGGCTGCCATCTATGGTTCGCAGTCGGCCAATGGTGTGGTTCTGATTACTACCAAGAGTGGTAAGGAAGGCCGTGCCGTGGTTAGCTTCGACGGCTATGTGGGTTGGCAGAACAAGCCACGCAGCATTGATATGCTCAATGCCAGTGAGTATATGACTATTCTGGATGAGGCTGCCATCAACTCGGGTAAGAACGCCTACGACTGGAGTAAATACAAGAGTATCTATGATGCCAATGGCGATTTGATTGACACCGACTGGGTAGATCAGATGTTTGTGAAGAATGCCAAAACTTCTTCTTATAATATAGGTGTAAATGGCGGTAGCAAGACTGCCAATTATGCCATGACGCTGGGTTATATGAACCAGGAAGGTATTGTTGGCGGCAAGGACGTCAGCAATTATGAACGTTACAACTTCCGTGTCAATTCCGACTGGAAGGTGAAGGACTGGTTGAAGGTGGGTGAGCAGATCAGTTTCATCTATACCCAGAATACGGGTATCGCTGTGGGCAATGCTTACAACAACACTCTGCGCAGTGCCTTCAATACCTCTCCATTGTCGCCAGTCTATAGCGACAACAACAAGTATGATTCTCCTTTTAATGATACCAGCAACAGCGACTGGTATAATGCCGATGGCAACCCATACGGCTTGATGATGACGAACAATAACAATCAGTCGAATGCAGCCCGTTTCACCGGTAATGTGTATGCGGAGATTGAGCCTATCAAGAACTTGAAGTATCGCACCGTAGTAGGTTACGAATATTATGCAAGCGATTACCGTTCGTTTACTCCTCTCTATCAGTTCTCTATCTATAGCTACAACACAGCCAACCGTACCAGTGTGAACCAGAATATGGGACATAACTGGCAGTTGACCTGGACCAACACCCTGTCTTACGACTTCAAGGTAAAGGATCATAGCTTCACAGCCTTGGCAGGTATGGAGTCCTGGCGCTTTGATGGCGTAGGCGTAAGTGCATCCAATGCCACCCTGAAGAGTGGCTTTGCCGACTGGAACCATGCTTATGTAAGCAATGGTACCGCTGCCACCGCTACCGATGGTCTGGGTGCCAGCGGTGCTCCTTCTCTGTCACAGCGCATGGTGAGCTACTTTGGTCGTGTAAGCTGGAACTGGAAGGAAACCTATATGGCAACAGCTACCCTGCGTGCCGATGCTTCTTCTAAGTTTGCCCGTGGCAACCGCTGGGGCTACTTCCCTTCTGTTTCTGCCGGTTGGATTGTAACCAATGAAAAATGGGTGAAGCCTCTGCTCAAGGTGCTTGATTATGCCAAGGTGCGTGCAAGCTGGGGACAGGTTGGTAACCAGAATATTGGCGACCTGATGTTTATTTCTCCTATCTCAACATCGGGCGCTTACTATAACTTCGGTACGGCTTTGGGTGCTGACGGACAGTCAAATTACTATGGTGCTTACGAAAGCCGTCTGTCTAACGAGAATGTGAAGTGGGAAACTTCAGAGCAGTTGGACTTCGGTTTGGATTTGCGTCTCCTGGGCAAGCTGAATGTCAACATCGACTGGTATAAGAAGACCACCAAAGACTGGTTGCTGGTTAAGCCTATCCCAGGCACAGCCGGTACGGGAGCCCCTTATTTCAATGGAGGTGACGTAGAGAATACCGGTATAGAAATCGGTTTGGGCTGGAACGACAACATTGGTAGAGATTTCAACTACTATGTGAATGTCAACGGTGCCTATAATAAGAATAAGGTGGGAAGCATCCCTACATCCGATGGTATCATTCATGGTACCGATGGTAATGGTCAGCTCTATGATAACTCTACCGAGTTCTACCGTTGCAGCAATGGCGAACCAATCGGTTACTTCTGGGGTTACAAGACCGCTGGTATCTTCCAGAACCAGAAAGAAATCAACGAGTGGGTAGCGGCAGGCAATGGCGTACTTCAGGGGTCTTCTGTAAAACCAGGCGATGTGAAGTATTACGATGTCAACCACGATGGTACCATCAATGATGCCGACAAGGTAAACCTGGGCAATGGTATGCCAGACTTTACCTATGGTTTCTCACTCGGCTTCGGCTACAAGGGACTCGACTTCTCTGTAACCGCCAACGGTTCTGTAGGCAACGACATCGTTCAGAGCTACCGCAATGTAGGTGCCAAGACTGCCAACTACACTTCAGCTATTCTGCAGCGCTGGACAGGTGAGGGAACATCCAACAAATATCCACGTGTAACAGAGACCAATGTGAACTATCAGTTCTCCGACCTCTTTATCCAGGATGGTGACTTCCTGAGAATCAGCAACATCACCTTAGGTTATGATTTTGCCAAGCTGCTTCATCAGAAGTTCGTATCTCAGGCCCGTTTGTACTTCCAGGTTCAGAATGCGTTTACCTTTACCAAGTATGACGGCATGGACCCAGAAATCGGTTATGGTGTCAATAGTTGGGCATCAGGCGTAGATTTGGGTTACTATCCACGTCCACGTACCTTCATGGTAGGTTTGAATCTTAAGTTCTAATTTAAAGGAGATATCATTATGAAGACAAATAAAATAAAGATAGCCGCTTTGGGTATTTTGGCTATGGGAGGTCTGGCATCTTGCAGCGACAGTTGGCTGGATGTGGCTTCCAAGACAGAATCAAATTCCGGCAATTTCTATAAGAGTCAGGAAGATGGACTTCGCTCGCTCTATGCCTGCTACGATGGTTGGCAGCGTACCGTTTCAGATGGTCCTTCGTTCACCGTCTATCAGTTGACCGAGACGATGAGTGATGAGTGCTTTGGCGGTACGGGTAACACCGATGGCCGCAACACGCAGATTCTCGACCGTTTCGACATGAATCAGGCACCGTCTTATACCGATATGCACGAAACCTTGTGGAAGAGCTATTATGCAGCCATCTTCCGCTGCAATGAGTTTATCGATAAGGGTGAAGGCATTACCTGGGATGATGAGAATGCAAAGAACACCTATCTGGGTGAGGCTCATGCTCTTCGTGCCTTGTGCTATTTCGATATGCTTCGCCTTTGGGAGAATATTCCGTTGCTGGAACATGCCACCAGCGAAGTGGTTCCTCAGGCTGCTCCTGACTCTGTATATAGTCTGGTATTCAGAGATTTGAAGTATGCCATCGAGCATATTCCTGCCAATGCCTATCCTAAGAAGGATGCGGCTACCAACGATGGACATATCACCAAGTATGGTGCCGAGGCAATTCTGGCTCGCGCATACCTCTTCTATAGTGGCTATTATGGCAAGGAGCCTGATCAGCTGGGCTTGACCAAGGCGGATGCCCTGGCAGCCTGCGAGGATATCATCTCCAGTGGCGAGTTCAGTCTGGTACCTCGATTCAGAGATTTGTGGCCAGCTTCTGCTGATGACAAGAGCGGTGACCACGTAGGACTTTGGGCACATGAGAACTCTTCCTGGGCTGGTCCTGGAAACCCAGAGACCATACTCTCGATGAAGTTCAACTACACAGCCGATTATAATGGCAACAATGATGGTAACCGTTTCCAGGTAATGATAGGAATGCGTACCGGTAGTCTGGTTTACGAAGGCTATGGCCAGGGTTGGGGTGCATGCACTGTTACACCATCCATTGCTTCAGCCTATGCTACGGGTGATACCCGCCGTTCAGCCTCTATCATCGATGCTTCACAGTTGAAGGATTACGAGAACACCTATCTTGCCGACCAGCGTGAATACACCGGATATTTCGTTAAGAAATATACCCCTTTGTCTAAGCACGAAACTGCTGGTGATGGCAAGTTGCAGCATTACACGGAAACAGTGGGTGCAGGCGATTTCCAAATCAGTCAGTTCCAGGATTGGGTCCTCGTCCGTTACGCCGATGTCCTGTTGATGGCAGCAGAGTTGGGCAGTCCTAATGCCCAGTCTTACTTCGACCAGGTTCGCAAGCGTGCTTATACCGAGGATGATGGCACCACCCTGAGTGGCAACTATTCTCAGCAGACAGCCACCAAGGAGAACATCCTGAAAGAGCGCAAGCTTGAGTTTGCCTTCGAGGGAATCCGCTATTGGGATCAGCTCCGTCAGGGCGTGGAGCAGGCAGCCAGGGAGATTGCCGGTTCCTGGGAAGTGAAGGATGGCGGCGAGAAAACCACCGTATCCATCAGTGCCGAGAATATCATCAAGAAACGTGGTTTGATTCAGATTCCTATCACCGAGATCGGACTTTCTCATGGTCTCCTGAAGCAGAATCCAGGTTGGTAATTCTAACTTTTTAAAGTATTGGTTTTATGAAGATTATAAATAAAATATATTCGCTTTTGGCAGCTGTCATGATTCTCATCATGGCGAGCTGCTCTCCAGACGAGTTTGATCTGGGCGATAAGAACTTGTCTTCTGAGGATTTGGCAGAGAACATCGCCTTCACGATTACTCACGACGAAAGCAATCCTAATATCGTCAAGTTCAAGAGTCTGTTGCCATCGAGCTATTCGGTGGTCTTTGATACGCCTCAGGGACGTTTCCAGCAGGATGAGGTGAGCCTGAAGATTCCTTTCAATGGTACCTATCAGGCACGTGTCGGTGTTGAAACCCGCGGCGGTTTCCTCTGGGGACCCTACGCCGAGTTCAAGGTAGATGATTTCTGTGCCGAATTCGTTACCGATCCTCTTTGGACCTACCTGAGCGGAGGTGTAGGCAAATCGAAGCGATGGAAGTTGGATATCGATGCCAATACCATCACCAAGCATTCTGACCTCTGGGCAGGTCCGCTCGGATTCTGGGGTATGGATGATGACTGGAGTACCTGTATGATGGGACAGATCGCTTCTGCCGGCGACCATTGGAACTGGACTCCTGATATCGCAGGCAACTCCTGGGTGATGTCGGCTATCGACTATGGTTATATGGAGTTCGACCTGATTGGCGGTGCCCATGTCACCGTATATAATGCTGAGACAGGTGAGACCCTTAAGGGTACTTACATGCTGGATACAGACAATCATACCATCACCTTCTCGGATGCGGAGCTGCTCCACAATTCGGGACATGACCAGGTTGCTACCAACTGGCGTAGCGGACTGAAACTGATGGGACTTGCCGACGACCGTTTGCAGATAGCAACAGTTCGAGACAATTCTGATGAGGGCAAGTGCTTGCTTTGCTACAACTTCGTTTCAGAGGAATACTGGGACAATTGGACTCCTTCCGCGCCAGAGAACACCCAGGTGAAGCCAACGCTGATGACAGACTGGCGCGACTGGGTAGAGCAGAAGACCAATAAGGAAATCACCTACAAGTTGGCTAACCCTGATAATGAAGAGGGACGGCAGTTTGACTATTGCAACCTCGACGGTAGTGCCAAGGGCATTCAGCTTACAGCAGCTAGTGGTATCGAGGATGCAACCCTCGTGATGAACAGCGAGTCAAAGAGTTATATCTATACCGCTCCTGATGGAAGTCAGGTTTCTGGTAAATATACCTTGACCGATGAGGGCGTATTCACCTTCGACAAGGGCTTCGGAAATACCCAGCTTTCTGCAACGGGCAATTACAACATGCATGCCAATGCCGACAACACCCTGCGCATCCTGAAAGTCAGCAAGGATGATTATACCGGACATCTGAAGGATCTGTGGCTCGGTAGCCAGTGTCTTGATGACCAGGGCAATCTCTATCAGTATCAGGCATACCACTGGGTAGCCCAGAGCGCAAGTTCTGCATCAGGTCCTAAGTATAAGGCAAACCTCTTCTTCAACAACTCCGGTTGGGGCTGGAAGCACGATGGCGATATCGCCAACTATATGAGCACCAATGTGTTCATCACAGGCGATGGCGACTATTCCTTGAAGTTTGAGGGTGCAGAGAGCAATCCATATCTTCTCTACATCGACGTCAACAAGATTCTGAAGGACAATCCAAACTGCGATATCACCATCAAGAGCATCAAGGTAGATGGCAAGAGTGTTGATTTTGATGATACACTCATCCCAAGAGGATATACAGATGACGACCCAAGTACCAACTCCTTCCGTCGTTATGTATTGAACCCATGGGGACCTGCCGCATGCTTCAAGTTTGATTCCGGCAAAAATGAGTTTACCGACTTCAAGTGTTCTTCAAGCATCGAAGTGGTTATCACCGTGAAGATGGATACAGGTGCTCCTGTAGTGACACCATCAGAGGGTAAATAAGATTAGAAACTTTAATGTGGATTAGATTATGAAAATGAAATATTTAGCAGGTGTGATGCTGCTGATGGCCGGTCTTTGCTCGCTCTCTTCCTGTAGCGATGATGATGACTACTCTGCAGCCACAGGAAATGTGATTAGCACCATTGAGACGGGAGATGCTTCTGTTACTGCTATTTCGGCAGTAGTCAGCGGCAAGGTCTTGGACTTGAGTAAGCAGGATGCAGGTGCCTATGCGGTAGGTGTTGTTTACGGTACCAACCCCGATCCTACCACAGCCGGTACCAAGCAGCCAGGCGTTATTGATGCCGAAGGTAATGTAACCGTTACTCTCTCGGGATTGACCAAGGGTAATACCTATTATTATGCCACCTACGTACAGTTGCAGGGCATAGTAACCAAGTTTGGTGAGGTGAAGAGCTTCGTGGCTACCGATGCCCAGATTGCTACAGCCGGAGCCACGGATGTTACGGCTACCAAGGCTACCCTGAGTGCTACAGCCAATGGCTTGGAAGGCATCCTGATAGAGGGAGAGACCCAGATGAACTATGGTTTCAAGATTTCAACCTCTGAGGCAGATGTAGAGAATGGTATCAATTATCCAATCTCTGCCAGTGCCAAGACCATCAGTCAACGTGTGGAAGGTTTGCTTCCTGGAACTACTTACTATTATACATCATATTTCGAGTTGGGCGATGGTTTTGTCTATGGTGAGACCAAGAGCTTTACCACTCCTGCTCAGACAATGGAATATGTTGACTTGGGTTTGAGCATCCTTTGGGCTAAATGCAACCTGGGTGCAGAATCAGAGGAAGAGACAGGTACCCTTCTGGGCTATGGTGATTTGACTGGTGTGAATCAGAGTACTTATCTCATCGATTACAATACAGTGGAAGATATCGCCGGTACGGATAAGGATATCTTGAAGAAGGTGAACGTGGATGCGGGTGCCTTGATGCGCAGTTCTACTCCTACAGCTGATCAGATGAGTGAGTTGATTGCCAATACCACTCAGACAGAAGTTGAGGTGAAGGGCGTGAAGGGTATCAGATTTACTGCAGCCAATGGCAACAGCATCTTTATGCCTTACACCGGTTACCGCAATGGAACTGCCAAGGTAGGTGAGGGCAACCAGGGCTTGTATTGGAGCGGCAATAACTATAGCATCGCTACGGATTATAGCCAGACGCTCAATCTGAGCAATGGTACTGCTTCATCTGGTGTTTCGGCCCGCAACCTGGGCTTGGCGATTCGTCCTGTTCGTATGTCACCTGAGTTGAAGGTTGATAATTCCAAATTGGTTGTCGGTGACCTTGAAAATAATGGTAGAATCCGTATCGAGATTTTCAACCAGTATGGTTCTACGGGCAGCAATCCTGGCATCAACCAGGCTCAGATTAAGTTTACCAAGAACATGGTGGTTACTTTCCGTCTTTCTGGTTTGACAGATAACATGAAGGAAGGTGCGGGCAGTCATGTGGCTGGTTTGGAATATGGTGATGCTTCTTGGGATCCAAGTCGCTGGTCAGCCTTTGATAATTCCAAGTATGATGCCAACGTTACTGGCGATGGTCTCTATACGGTTTGGATGGAGACAGGTGGTGCCGAGGCAGAAGGTGCAGCGGTATTCTGTGTGGATATCAACAATCTGGCAGCTGATGCCATCGATGCATCCAAGATTACTGCAGAGATTGTGAGCATCAAGTTTGATGTGGATCCTGAATTCTCTATGGATTTCTCCAAGACAGAGTTCGTCAACAAGGATGGCAAGGGCACAGACGGTCGCATTGAAATCTACAATGAGTATGGTAATACCAAGGCAAATGGAGTGGATGCTTCAGCCTTGTCATTCACTGGTAATCTGATTGTCAACTTTACCATCACAGGTATCGACGGCAACCTGAAGGATTCTGCTTCCAAGAACTACAAGACAGAACTTTCTTATGCCACACCTAGCTGGTATCCTAGCTACTGGGGCGGTTCTGAATTCGGTCGCACTTATGTGAAGGGCGATGGCACCTACGAGGTTTCCGCTTCTTTGGCAGATAAGTGCTCGGGTGCAGTGGTTTGGTCCATCGAACTCTACGATTTGTGGAAAGACCTGGTTGATCCTACTCAGGTTAAGGTTAAGATTAATCATGTCTTGACTCCAAGTAAGTAATCATACGTATTATTTTGATATTCTATGAATATGAAGAAAATAACAATTTTATCGTTTCTGATCATGGCTTTTGCCATGGTCAGTTTCTCAGCTTGTTCTGATGAGGATACCATCGGAGGCGGTGAAGGACTCTCTAAGGACTTCGTGGTTTCCCGTTCTGATATGGCGTTTACGAAGAATGGTGGTGAGACTGATTTATATGTCAAGGCGGCTCAGGTACCAACGGTTTCTACCGAAGCGGCTTGGTTGGCTGTAACTCCAGTGGCTGGCTCTTCTAGTATTACCCATCATTTCCTCATCAAGGCAGAGGCAAATACTGCCAATGATGACCGTTCGGCAACTATCACCGTAGCGGCTGGTTCTGATACCAAAACTATCACCGTGAGCCAGAACTCTACCGAGGGACTGCTCATATCATCAGGTAAAACCATGAATGTGGGGGCTGCCGGTGGTCAGGTTACAGTAACCCTGAAGGCAAATGCAAGTTATTCTCAGGTAATCAGCAATGACTGGGTGAGTGAGATTACTTCTCGTGCCAACATGGTGGAATACACCCACAACTATTCTGTGGCTGCCAACATCAGCAATGCCCGTTCGGCAACCATCAGCTATACCATGGTGGTAAACGACAGTACTTCCATCACCGAAGCTGTTACCATTAACCAGGAGCAGGGTACTACTACTGGTGATATGAGCAAGACAGCTATGGATATTGCTGCCTTGATGTATCCGGGGTGGAATCTGGGTAATACGATGGAGGCAGGAAATGCTGCCAATAACTGGAAGAATGCCGGTATCGGTTCTGAAACTTTTTGGCAGTCGGCAAAGACTACCCAGCAGCTCATCGACCTGGTGAAGGCTTCCGGTTTCAAGAGCGTCCGTATTCCTTGTTCTTGGGTGATGGGTCACATCACAGATGCTGAGGCTTGCACCATCGATGCCGATTGGCTGACCCGTGTTCACGAGGTGGTAGATTACTGCATCAAGAACAATCTCTATGTCATCATCAACCAGCATTGGGATGGTGGATGGATTGAGCATGATGGCTTCACTGCTGCTACTGATGTGGATGCTACCAAGGCAAAACTCACCAAGATTTGGACTCAGATAGCCAATAGTTTCAAGAATTATGACGAGCGTCTTATCTTTGCCGGTATGAATGAGCCTGGTGTGGGTGGCGGTGATGACAATGCATTGCTGGGCACTGCGGATTTGGCCAATAGAATTGCAGAGTATGAGCAGACTTTCATTGAGGCAGTGCGTGCTACAGGTGGCAACAATGCCAAGCGAGTTCTGATAGTTCAGGGCCCTAATACCGATATCGATAAATTTGTAGCCAACAACTACATGTCTAAGATTAAGGATTCTGCTACCGACCGACTGATGGTAGAGGTTCACTTCTATGATCCATATAATTTTACCGATCTGAGTGAAGACAAGGATTGGGGCAAGTATTGCCTCTATTGGGGCAAGAATAACACCAATGGTTCTGAGGCTGGTCGTACAGCTGATGCCAAATACAACGAGGATTATGTAGAGGCTCAGATGAAGAAGATGAAGACCAAGTTCTTCGACAAGGGCTATCCTGTAGTGATTGGTGAGTTTGGTGCCAACCAGCGTCTGGCCATCGGTAAGGATGCTGTTCATGATGCATCAGTTAAGGACTATTACAAGGCTGTTGTAACTAGTGCTATCAATAATGGTTGTGTTCCAATGGCATGGGATACCAATAGCGGTCTTCCTAGCATGACCATCTTCAACCGTGCTGGTGCAAGTGTTAGCAATGCTAATATGCTTGAGAGTATCCAGGCTGCTGTTGCTGCAGCAAAGTGGCCTGCTAAATAAAAAACGAGATATTAAGTCTTTAGGTTTGATATAAAGTAGGTGTGGGCGCATATCGGGGAATCTTTCTCTGATGTGCGTCCTTTTTTTGTGCAAATATCGTACATCCTAACATAATATACCTATCCTTTTATCAAAAATATACATTCACGCTACTGTTTTTTCGCTATCTTTGCAACATGATAACTTCAAAACCCGATAATACGTTAGATTGATATATGAAGAAGATAGTTATGATTATATTGGCTGCCGCTCATTTCGCTTGGGCTGGCGCACAGGTTAAACCAGTGGATGGTCGTATCTCGAAAATGAAACTTACGGCTACCGAACTGGCTCACTATATGGCTCCAGGAGTTAACCTGGGTAATACGATGGAGGCATGCGACTGGAACGATGTCTTTACCAATCAGGCTGGACTGAAGTCGGAAACTTCATGGCAGAATGATAAAACTTCAGAAAGTTATATCCGGAGCTTGAAGCAGCAGGGGTTCAACAGTCTTCGCATCCCTACATCCTGGGTGGCTGGGCATCTTACGGATAAGGAGAATATGACCATAGATCCTGTCTGGATGAAACGAATCAAGGAAATCGTAAACTATGGTCTCAATGCTGGTCTCTGTGTCATCATCAACGAACACTGGGATGGCGGATGGATGGAGCATGATGCCTTTACCAGTGGGGTGAATGTGGCAGAGCATAAGGAGATGTTCCGCAAGCTGTGGACGAATATTGCAAAGGAATTCAAAGCGTATGACCAGCGGGTTCTCTTTGCTGCCCTAAACGAACCGGGAGTGGGAGGTGCCAGTCCGCAGGCTCAGGGCGACATGATGGCTCCCGAAAGCAAGGAGTTTGCCGACCGGCTCCTGGCATACGAACAGGTGTTTATCGATGCCGTCCGTGCTACCGGTGGTAATAATGCTAGCCGTGTACTCATCGTTCAGGCTCCAAAGACCGAGATTGATTTGGCTGCCAAGGATTCTTATGATATCACCCGTCTGAAGGATAAGGCGAAGAACCGCCTGATGGCAGAGGTTCATTTCTACGATCCTTATATATTTACCTTGATGGACAAGGATGCCGATTGGGGCAAGGTGGCTCTTTATTGGAAAGGACATGCGCCTGCCGATGACCAGGGACGAACCATAAACACCATCTGGTATAATAATAAGAACGTGGATGCCTACCAGCATATCACCAATCAGATGATGAAGATGAAACGTAAATTTGTAGACCAGGGGTATCCGGTAGTCATCGGTGAATATGGTGCCAACCGTAAGGATGCCTCTCTCTTCGGTGGTAATCAGGAGAAGCATAATGAGAGTATGATGGCATGGTATGGTGCTGTGACTGCCGAAATGATGAAGGCAGGACTTATCCCATACGTCTGGGATATCAATGTGCAGCCTCTTCCTCACATGACCATCTTCGACAGAAAGAAGCAGGTGGTTTCCGACTCCTATATATTTAAAGGTGTGATGCAGGGAGCAGCCGAAGGGATGGAAGATTACCTGAAAATCTATCCGAAACCTTAGAAAAAAGCAGAAAAAGCAATAATAAATAAGCATAGTTTAGATTTATATGTAGAAAGGGCAAAAAAGTATCATGCTTTTTTGCCCTTATTTAGTATCTTTGCAACCGAAAATGAATCTTTAAACTGTAAACTTAAATAATAAATGAAGAAGATATTTATTTTATTGATGATGGCTTTGGCTACATGCAATATCTCTGCAAAGTCAAACTTTGTGCAGGTGAAGGACGGACATTTTGTTCGTGATGGTAAACCTTATTATTATGTAGGTACCAATTTCTGGTATGGTGCAATCCTCGGTTCAGAAGGACAGGGCGGCAACCGTGAGCGTCTCTGTAGGGAACTCGATAAGATGAAGGAGATGGGCATTGATAATCTCCGCATCCTGGTGGGCTCTGATGGAAAGCGAGGAGTGAAGACCAAGGTGGAACCGACGCTGCAGGAAGCTCCGGGCGTTTATAACGATACGATTCTTGCCGGTCTCGACTATCTTCTGATGGAGATGGGCAAACGCAAGATGGTAGCCGTGCTCTACCTGAACAACTCCTGGGAATGGAGTGGCGGTTATGGCTATTATCTGGAGCAGGCTGGTTTTGGTAAGGCTCCGCTTCCTAGTATCGACGGCTATTCTGCCTTTATGAACTTCGTTGCCAAATATGCATCCTGCGAAAAGGCGCATCAGCTATTCTATGATTATGTGAGATTCATACTTACGAGAACCAACAGATATACAAAGAAGAAGTATAAGGATGACCCGGCTATCATGTCATGGCAGATAGGTAACGAGCCTCGTGCTTTCAGCAAAGAGCAGTTGCCTGCTTTTGAAAAGTGGCTGGGTGAAACAAGCAAGCTGATCCGTTCGCTCGACAAGAATCATCTGATTTCTATCGGTAGCGAAGGCAAATGGGGATGCGAAGGTGAACTGAACTGTTGGGAACGGATCTGTGCCGACAAGAATGTGGATTATTGCAACATTCATCTTTGGCCATACAACTGGAGTTGGGCGAGAAAAGACCATTTGCAGGAAGATTTGGGAATCTCCTGCCAGAACACCAAGGAGTATATTGATGAACATCTTGAGGTATGCGGACGTATCAGGAAGCCATTGGTTATGGAGGAGTTCGGCTATCCTCGTGATGGTTTCTCTTTCTCAACTTCTTCTACAACAGAAGCACGTGACGGATATTATAAGTACGTGTTCAGTCTTGTTGGCGACAATGCTGCATCCGGCGGTTACTTTGCCGGTTGTAACTTCTGGGGATGGGGCGGCTTTGCCAATCCTAAGCATGAGCAGTGGCAGGTAGGTGATGATTACACCGGTGATCCTGCTCAGGAAGCGCAAGGTCTGAATTCTGTTTTCTCTACCGATAAATCTACATTGGATGTAGTAAAGACGCAGGTAGACAGAATGAAGAAGATTGGTAAGTAATAAGCTTGGTGAAATTGTTAATTGTTTTAGAAGGGTGTGCCATCAGTTCATGGTGCACCCTCTTTTTTCTGGCTTTTTCGTGTCCACTTTGGGGAACTGCTACACCCCTGAATTTCTTGGCTGTTTCAAGAGGGTGTGTCATAAGTCTGTGACGCACCCCTTTTTATTTTTTGCCTTTTCACAG
>NZ_JAHOEA010000026.1 GCF_019127135.1 Segatella copri
ATCTCGTAGGGCAGCCAGCGACGGTTACCGGTAGGGTCGCTCAAAAACTCGGGATTGTTGCCCGTGCCGCAGAAGGTGTTGATATGCTTGCGCTGCTCGGCATAATGGCCGTATGCCGCCCTTTCGTTGGTATACTGCATCGTTACCACAGCCTTCAGCTGGTTCAGTTCCGACGGACTCATCGTGTCGAGCTCTTCATAACAGATGAGTGCATACTGCGAAAGGGCGATGATATCATCCTTCGTCATGCGCCTGGCATTTGCCTTCGTATAGAAGTATTGCTTCAGTTCCGGCGGCAGGAGATAGTTGAACCAGGTGGTCTTGTAGGCGCCCTGTCTGCCGATGAACACCAGGATGACATTGTTGACGGCACCTTCGTCTATCCATCCTGCTATCATCGCCACGAGCCATTTCCTGAGAGCTTCACTGAAGGGCATCACGGGGTCTCCCTTCAGCTTTACCGTGGCAGCGAGTTCGGCAATATAGTCCTTGTCGCCTTCCTGCCAGGGTGGGAGATTCTCCAGATAATCGGTGAAGGGATTGTAGGGCGGGCTATAGTCGCTCTCGATGACATTGATCATGTCGCTCTTGCTCACCCTTGCGGTTAGCGACATGTTGCTCCATAGCGTATTCAGATCGCGGTCCTGGAGGATTCGCCATTTCTCCTTCTGATACTCGTAGCGCAGGGTGATGAGGTTGAAGCGGAGTTTGATATGTCCGTCGAGGAAGTCTTTGATTTCATCTACGGTGGCATAGGGAATCTTTCCGGTTTCAGCCTTCGTCTTCTGTGGGTGAGTGGTGTTCTCGTAGCATGATTTGAACACCTGTTCTACGTCGTCGTATTCGGGAAACTGCCTGATAGCCCACTGGGTGGCTTCTTTCCTGTCGTACCGTTTCTTAGCCATCATGTAGCCCACCCGCATCACATACTGGTTGTGGTTGCCGGGTTCGTACTTTATCTTTTCGTTTTCCAGCTTGGGTTTGATGATCTGCTCATAGTAGTCGGCGATGCGTTCCTGTTTCTTTTTCTTCTGGGCGGTCTTGAGCGTAGCGGAATGGAAATGGCTGATTTCCTCGGCGCTGAAAGCTGTGGCTTCGGGATTGAAATAGACTTCGGGGTCGTAGGCGAGTCCGCTGAGCCTTGTGATGTTCTTGCAGAGCGGATCGCTTTCTTTGCCGATGAGATGCGCGTAGTAGTCGTTTCCCATGGCGAAGGCGGCGGGATAATCCTCGCCTTCGTAGCGGTAGATGACGCGCAGTCCGTTGCCGCTCATGGTAACGTAGCAGAGCAGGGTGTGGGCATCGTGGCAGATTCTCTCTTTGAGCGAGCGCAGGGTGCCGTCATCCGGTTTTTCTGTGATGTGGTCGAAGTCGACCAGTGACAGATGTGTGAGGTTCCGGATGTTGTCCTTGCCTTTTCCGCCTTCGAAGATGCAGGCTACGGCGAAGAGGGGTGCATCGTGCTTGTACGACTTATTCCCCGTTTTCCGGTAAGACTCGGTGAAAAACCTGAGTTTCTCATCTTCCTTCATGAAGGTTACCAGGCCTTCCAACTGGCCAGGTGAAGGAATCTTGCTGGCCATATTAATGAATGTACTGATGTTCATATTCTCTTAAAATTGTTAGGTCTTGATACAATATATGTATCGGTTATTCGTTCTGTTATAAATCTTCTGCAAAGATAGTAAAAAGAAAATAAAAAAGAGTTCCCGTAGTGGGAACTCGTATACAATAATTATAAACAATTTAAAAAAATTAAACAATGAAGATTGTTAATTTTATCGCAGACAACAGCCGTTTCGGCGTTGTTCTGAGTGAAGTGATGAAGAACCATCGTGTATCTGGTTCTGATCTGATGTCTTATGCTGGGATGCATAAGGAAAACGTTTTTACAATCTAAAAGGGTAAGGGCGATTATCGGCTCAGTGTTTATGTGAGGATTGTTTCTGCTCTTCGGTACTTTATCGAAGATCCGGCAGAATACGACCGAGTAAAGCAACGACTTATCGAAGCAGCCTTCGATGATGGTTACTTTTTTAATAAATAATACTTTTGAATTGGATTTTTAAATTAAAAAGTGGAATCCGGCAGTTGCCGGATTCCACTGATATCGTATTTTCACCCTGTGCGGGTGGGCTTTCGCAGATTTTATATCCCCAACTCTTAACGCAAGAACTTTCCGGTAAGGCTTGCCTTGCAGGCAGCTACTTCTTCCGGAGTTCCGGCTACAACGAGATTGCCGCCCTTATCGCCGCCTTCAGGACCGAGGTCGATGATATAGTCGGCACACTTGATGACATCCAGATTGTGCTCTATCACTACCAGCGAATGGCCCCTTTCTATCAGGGCATTGAAGGCATGGAGCAGACGCTTGATGTCGTGGAAGTGAAGACCCGTGGTAGGCTCGTCGAAGATGAAAAGCGTAGGCTCCTGTTCTTCCTTACCTATGAAGAAGGCGAGCTTTACACGCTGATTCTCACCACCCGAAAGCGAACTTGAATTCTGACCGAGTTTGATGTAACCCAGACCTACATCCTGAAGCGGCTTCAGGCGGTTTACGATGATGCGGCAGTTGTCGAAGTCGCCCTCGTTACGCTGCAGCTTTTCATCGCTGAAGAACTCAATGGCCTCGTTTACCGTCATGTTCAGCACATCATTGACGTCTTTTCCGCCATAGCGAACCTCCAGGATGTCGTGCTTGAACCGCTTGCCCTTACAAGCCTCGCAGGTCAGCGTGAGGTCTGCCATAAACTGCATCTCGATGGTAACATATCCCGCACCCTTACATTCCTCACATCTTCCGCCTTCGGTATTGAAAGAGAAGTACTGCGGCGTGAATCCCATCTGCTTAGCCAATGGCTGGTTGGCAAAGAGGGCACGTATCGCATCGTATGCCTTCAGATAAGTGGCAGGGTTGCTGCGGGTACTCTTTCCGATAGGGTTCTGGTCAACAAACTCTACATGATGGATGCTCTTCCAGTCGCCTTCCATCGATGTATATTCGCCTGGGGCATCTGCTACGAGGTCCAGACGGCGACGCATGGCAGGATAGAGGATTCCCTTGATGAGCGAACTCTTGCCTGAGCCTGATACACCGGTTACACAGGTGAAAACATTGAGCGGTATCTTAACATCGATGCCGCGCAGATTGTTCATCCGGGCTCCCTTGATTTCGATATACTGGTTCCAGGCACGGTGGCTCGTTGGCACCTTTATCTCCTCGTTGTGGGTAAGGTACTTGATGGTATAACTCTCCGGATATTCAGCCAGCAGCTTTTCCTGTTCAGCCTTGTCGGTGGTAGAATATTCTGATGACGGACCGGCGTAGACCACTCTTCCGCCCAGTCTGCCGGCATCTGGACCGATATCGATGAGATAGTCTGCTGCCCGCATAATCTCTTCGTCGTGTTCTACCACAACCACCGTATTGCCCAGTTGCTGCAGTTCTTTCAGCACCTTAATCAGTCGGGCGGTATCGCGGCTATGGAGTCCGATACTAGGTTCATCGAGGATATATACGCTACCCACGAGCGATGAGCCCAGGTTGGTGGTCAGGTTGATGCGCTGACTCTCACCGCCGGAGAGGGTGTTGGAGAGTCGGTTGAGCGTAAGATAACCCAGACCAACATCCAGGAGGAACTGCAGGCGGTGGGTGATTTCGGTGAGCAGACGCTTGCTGATTTCCTTCTCATGCTCAGAGAGTTCCAGTTTCTTGAACCATTCGCTCAGGTTCACAATCGACATCTCAACCAGTTCGGTGATGCTCTTTCCGCCAATCTTCACATAGTTGGCTTCCTTCTTGAGTCGCGTACCATGGCAGTTAGGACAAATCGTCTTTCCACGGAATCGGCTAAGCATCACGCGGTATTGTATCTTGTACTGGTTCTCCTTTACCATTCTGAAGAAATCGTCGATGCTCACCCTTTCCTGCTGTTTACGTTTCTTCTCGCCAGGCAGACCGTGCCACAGCCAGTCCTTCTGCTGCTGAGTCAGTTCGAAATAAGGCTTGAAGATAGGGAAGTCGTATTCTGCAGCTCTGCGGATGAATTCCTTGAGCCACATACCCATCTTTTCGCCTCGCCAGCAAACCACACATCCGTCATAGACGCTCATCGAAGTGTTCGGGATGACGAGTTTCTCATCGATGCCTATTACGCTGCCGAAACCTTCGCAGGTAGGGCAGGCTCCGAGAGGGGAGTTGAAGGCAAACATATTGTCGGTAGGCTCTTCAAACTGCATGCCGTCAGCTTCGAACCGGGTAGAGAAGTCGTAGCAGATATTGCTTGGCAGGAAGACGAGGCGGCAGGCTCCATCTCCCTCATAGAAGGCAGTTTCGGCAGAATCCATCAGTCGGCTGATATCATCCTTCTCATCGCTTACCGAAGCACGGTCGATGACCAGGAAGATTTCTTCATCCTTCTGCTGCATTCTCTTTCTCAGTTTGTCGCCGCTTACTTCCAGCAGTTCCTTGTCAGCCTGCTCCATGAAGTCTTCTATGCGTACGAATTCACCTTTTATATATATACGCGCGTAACCTTCCTGGTTGTACATCTCCAGCTGTTTGCCCAGACTGCGCCCTTCGATGACGTGGATAGGGGCGAGGATGACAAACCTGGTGCCCTTGGAATACTGTCGGGTGCAGGCGAGTACATCTTCGGTAGTATGGCGTTTCACCTCCTGTCCGCTGATAGGCGAATAGGTTTTTCCGATGCGTGCGTAGAGCAGTCGCAGGTATTCGTAGATTTCGGTGTTGGTGCCCACGGTAGAGCGTGGGTTGCGCGAAATCACCTTCTGTTCGATGGCAATGGCCGGTGGCAATCCCTTGATGAAATCACATTCCGGTTTGCTCATACGTCCCAGGAACTGGCGAGCGTATGAAGAGAGCGACTCCACATAGCGGCGCTGGCCCTCAGCATATAAGGTATCAAAAGCCAACGATGATTTTCCCGATCCGGAGACACCCGTAATGGCAACAAACTTGCCCTGAGGTATCTTCACATCGATATTCTTGAGGTTGTTGGCTCTTGCCCCTTTTATTTCTATATATTTATCTTTTGGCATATTCTTTTTTTTTACCTTTATTCATGGTGGTAAGGTTCACCTTTTATAATAGTACATGCGCGATAGAGCGCCTCGGTAAAGATAAGGCGCACCATCTGATGCGAGAAGGTCATCTTGGAGAGGGAAATCTTCTCGTTGGCGCGGTCGTAGACAGACTGTGAAAAGCCGTAAGGACCGCCGATGACAAAGACGAGCCTGCGGGCAGTAGCCTGCTTGCGCTCTATCCATTTGGCAAATTCGATGCTTCGGAATTCCTGTCCATGTTCATCCATCAGCACCACGGTATCCGAAGGCTGGAGGAGTTTCAGAATCAGTTCTCCTTCCCGTTCCTTCTGCTGCTGTTCGCTGAGACTCTTGGTGTTCTTGAGCTCAGGAATGGTTGTTATGTTGAAAGGCATGTAATGGGTGATGCGTTCAGCATAATCCTTGATGCCCGCAATGAAATGCTTGTTTACGGTCTTTCCGACCAGAATGAGTTCTGTCTTCATTTCGTTGGCGTTTTCTTCCTATACACTTTACACTTGAATTGACTTTCACTTCGTCCGTCGAACGTTGTTTCTTCGTTCTTCACTTCTTCTCGTCCCTGTAATATCCTGTTCCTATTCTTTTCGGATTCTTCGGGAACCAGCCTTTCTCGCAGCGTTGTCTCTGTTCGAAGAGTTCACCGATGCTCCAAAGGCATGAAGCACCTACTACGCCCAATATGGCAGAGAAGAGCACGTTGGCAACCAGGAAGGCAGCTCCTATGCAGATGATGCCCGCAACGAGGAACACCCACCAGAACCGGGTGCCCGTATAATATTCCGTCTTCATAACGATAGGGTGAAAGATACCTATTATTAAAAAAGTGGATACGGCGATGATGACGCCCGTGTAATATACTTCCATATTCTATCTTTTTATATTTTGTTCATTCAACTATTGCTATCTTACCAATACAATATTGCTAAATATTAGCCTTATTCTATTTTCAATACCATTTCAAAGTGCAAAAATACAAAAAAAACTTCAAACATGTTTGGTTTATCAAATATTTTATATAACTTTGTACGCAAATAGAGAAATTATGCATTGTTTTCGTGCACATCATTCTCGATAAGAATTAATTAATAACATAATATAATCAAACTATGGCTAATAACGCAGAATTGATCAAGCAGTGTGAAGAAAGAGCACAGCAGTGGCTCACACCTGCTTTTGACGAAGAAACCCGTAAGGAAGTAAAGGCAATGCTCGACGCAGAGGACAAGTCTGCTCTCGTTGATGCATTCTATCAGAACTTGGAGTTCGGTACTGGTGGTTTGCGCGGTATCATGGGCGCAGGTACCAACCGCATGAACAAGTATATCGTTGGTATGGCTACTCAGGGCTTTGCTAACTACATCCTCAAGGCTTTCCCTGGTGAGGAGAACCTTTCTGTAGTGGTAGGTCACGACTGCCGTAACAATTCCCGTCTCTTCGCAGAAACCGTAGCTGCCATCTTCTCTGCCAATGGCATCAAGGCTTATCTCTTCGAGAGCCTCCGTCCTACACCAGAGATTTCTTTCGCTATCCGTGAGCTCGGTGCAAAGGCTGGTGTCAACGTAACTGCTTCTCACAACCCTAAGGAGTACAATGGTTACAAGGCTTACTGGAGCGACGGTGCTCAGGTTCTGGCTCCACACGATACTGGTATCATCGAGGAGGTGAACAAGGTGACTATCGACCAGGTGAAGTTTGAGGCTAACTGGGATAAGATCAAGATTATCGGTGGTGAGATGGATTACGACTACATGACAGCCGTTCATTCTGCTATGATTGACCAGGATGTCATCAACCGTCAGAAAGACCTCAACATCGTTTATTCAGCTATGCATGGTACAGGTCGCGTCATCGTTCCTCTCTGTCTGCGTTCTTGGGGCTTCCAGAACATCAATGTAGTTCCTGAGCAGATGGTTGTAGATGGCAACTTCCCAACAGTAGTTTCTCCAAACCCAGAGAATGCAGAGGCTATGACCCTCGGTATGAAGCTCGGTACCAAGCTGAACGCTGACCTCGTGGTTGCTACTGACCCAGATGCTGACCGCCTGGCTATCGTTTGCCGCGACGACAAGGGTGAGTGGATGATCATCAATGGTAACCAGACAGCCATGATGTTCTGCTACTACATCATCGAGAACAAGAAGAAGTTGGGTAAGTTGAAGCCAACAGACTTCCTCGTAAAGACCATCGTTACAACAGAGGTAATTGCTGAGATTGCCAAGAAGAACAACGTAGAGTTGCGCGACTGCTACACCGGTTTCAAGTGGATTGCACGTGAGATTGCTATCTCTGAGGGCAAGCAGCAGTACATCGGTGGTGGTGAGGAGAGCTTCGGCTTCTTGCCATACGATAAGGTACGCGATAAGGATGCTCCAGCATCTATCTGCCTCATCTGCGAGATTGCAGCATGGGCTAAGGATCAGGGCAAGACTCTCTACGACCTCCTGATGCAGATTTATGCAGAGTATGGCTTCAGCAAGGAGTTCACTGTAAACGTAGTTCGCCCAGGTAAGACTGGTGCTGACGAGATTAAGCAGATGATGGCAGACTTCCGTGCCAACCCTCCACAGGAGTTGGGTGGCAGCAAGGTGGTAACCTGGAAGGACTACCAGAGCCTGGAGACTAAGCATGCTGACGGCAGCGTAGAGAAGCTCGATATGCCTGCTACAAGCAATGTACTCCAGTGGTTCTGCGATGACAACACCAAGGTAAGTGTCCGTCCATCAGGTACAGAGCCTAAGATTAAGTTCTATATTGAGGTTAAGGATCCTTCATTCAAGTGCGCTGGCTGCTACAACCGCTGCACAGCTGCTGCAATGGATAAGATCGAGGCTATCAAGAAGAGCCTGAAGTTGGATTAATTTCATAGGAAATCATATCATGGCGCTCCGGTAATTATTGCCGGAGCGCTTTTCGTTTCAGTAGCCGTTTATTCTTCTCGAAATAGGGTAGCAAGTTACCCTCATTATCATGTTTTTACAGAAAAAAAGCAAAAAGACTTGCATATTTTCTGATTTTTATTTACCTTTGCACCCATATTACAAAATTATAACATATAATTATACTCTTATGGGAGGCATTTTCGGAACTATTTCCAAGAAAAGCTGTGTCGCTGATCTCTTTTACGGCACAGATTACAACTCACATCTCGGCACACGCCGGGGCGGTTTGGCAACTTACAGTAGTGAGAAGGGCTTCGTGCGCTCTATCCACAATCTGGAAAGTTCATACTTCAGAACGAAGTTTGAACCTACACTCAACAAGTTTGAAGGAGCTACATCGGGCATCGGCGTGATTAGCGATACAGATGCCCAGCCACTCATCATGAACTCTCATCTTGGCCGCTTTGCCATTTGCACTGTAGCTAAGATAGTAAACAAGGATGAACTTACTCAGCTTCTGCTCGAAAAGAACATGCACTTTGCAGAGATGTCTTCGGGTAGTACCAATCCTACTGAGTTGGTGGCTCTGCTCATTATTCAGGGTAAAACCTTCAGAGAAGGTATCGAAAACGTTTTCCATCACATCAAAGGTTCCTGCACCATGATGATCCTTACCGAGGATGGCATTATCTGTGCGCGTGACAGTTGGGGACGTACTCCAATCATCATCGGCAAGAAGGAAGGTGCTTATGCGGCTTCCAGCGAAACCACCTCGTTCCCTAACCTCGATTATGAAACAGCATATGAGGTAGGACCAGGCGAAATCGTGAAGATTACAGCTGATGGCATGGAGCAGATCCGTCCTGCCAACAAAAAGATGCAGGTTTGCTCTTTTCTCTGGGTTTACTACGGATTCCCTACATCTACCTACGAGGGCAAGAATGTAGAGGAGGCGCGTTTTACCAATGGCTTTAATCTCGCCAAGACCGATGATGTGGAGGTAGACTGCTGTAGCGGAATTCCTGATTCGGGTACAGGTATGGCGATGGGTTATGCTGCCGGCAAGGGTGTGCCTTACCAGCGCTGTATTGCCAAGTATACTCCTACATGGCCTCGTAGCTTTACTCCTAGCAACCAGAGCATGCGTTCATTGGTAGCCAAGATGAAGCTGATTCCTAACAAGGCGATGCTGAAGGGCAAGCGAGTATTGTTCTGTGATGACAGTATCGTTCGTGGTACCCAGCTTCGCGACAACGTGAAGGTGCTTTTCGACCAGGCAGGCTTGAAGGAGTGCCATATGCGTATTGCATGTCCTCCATTGGTATATGGTTGTCCGTTCATCAACTTCACTTCTTCAAAGAGTGATATGGAGCTGATTACCCGTCGCATCATCGAGAAGTTTGAGGGCGATGCCAACAAGAATCTTGAGAAATACGCTACCACCGGTTCTCCTGAGTATCAGAAGATGGTAGATGAGATTGCCAGCCAGTTGGGCTTGACTTCCCTGAAGTTCAACACCATCGAGCAGCTGGTAGAGGCCATCGGTCTTCCAAAGTGCCAGGTATGTACCCATTGTTTCGATGGCAGCAGCGCATATACTCTGAATGAGTTTGCTGATGAAGACTAATTCATCTTTTTGCGAGATAAATAAATATGTAAGTGGCGAAATGAGTAGGCTGACAGTCTGCTGGTTTCGCCATTCTTCGTTTGTTCTCTTCTGGATAAGCAAATACTTTGTGATACATTTTTGTGTTAAAATATCGAATATTCTTTGAATTATCAGATAATTACCGTATTTTTGCAGAAAGGTTTTAAAATAGAGATGATTATGAAACTATCAGATTATAGCAATATAAAATCAACTATGTGTGGCTGAGCCACAGAAAGGAGAATAATAATGAATAAAGAAAAACAAGGCAAGGCTGTATTTGTGTCATTCTGCATAGAACAATATGCTAAGGCAAAGAATATGTCTACAGAAGATGTAGTGAATTTGTTTGAACAGTATGGCATAGCTGAGCATTTCTGTGAATTCTATGAAGTGCTTCATACACAAGGTGGTCAGTGGCTGATAGAAGAAATTGACAAAATGATAAACGAAAGAAGAAAATGAGCATAATTTATCATGGAAGTATTGAGGAAGTTAGAAATCCGGAAATACGTCAACCTAACCGTTCTCTTGACTATGGGTTCGGTTTCTATACAACTACTTCTTACGAACAGGCAAAGAAATGGGTAGAGAGAAGAATGAAAGATAAGGGAGTAGCTGTCGGATACATAAATATCTACGAGTTGGATGATAACGCTCTAAAGAATATGAAATCACTCTTCTTCGAAAAAACAACAGAAGAATGGGTGAATTTTGTTATGAGGAATCGTACAGATAGACAATTTATCCACGACTATGATGTTGTGTATGGGCCTGTAGCAAACGATAGCGTTTACACCCAATTCGCACTCTATGAAGGCGGCATCATCAGTTTGCCTACTCTCATTAAAGAGTTGAAAACTTATAAATTAGTTGACCAGTATCTTTTCCATACAGAGAAGTCACTGCTTGCCATTAAATTTGTTGAATCAGAAATCATACAGTTATGAGTGCAAAAATAACACAAGACAATCTTTATATGTTGTTGCCATTGAAGATTGGATGGCTTGCTCCTTGGCTCTCGCAAGACAAGGGTATAAGTCTTACAGATGCCATCAATCGTATATATCATTCACAACTATATAAAAAGCTGTCTACAGAAAGTACCAAATATTGGCATTTAGGTCCTGTGGACTTGTATAATGAACTGAAGGAAGAACTATAAGAAGATAGGTCTAGCGACCCCGCAAAGCACGGTGTTGCTAGACCTATTTTTATATTATTTCTCGGCAAAATCTTCTTTTGCATAAATCTTGTTACAATCGATGTTGGAGATATCCCACTGGAGAGACAATTCCTGATTGTACTTCTTGTATTTATAGGTTTTGCCATTTACTGTGGTAAACTCAACCTCGTAATTATCTGCTATTCTCAATGGTGGAGTTGTAATGCTGGAACCATTCTGCAGGGTAGATTTATAGCTCCAGATAGCTTTCTGTTCTCCCTTCTTGTAAATCTCAACGTGTGAGATGGCAACTTTGTCGTTCAGATTGTTTGTGAACTGAAGCGGTGCATAGCGATCTCGTGTGAAAGGATGCAGGTCGAAGATGTGATTAACATTTCCTATGTCTGTAAAGGTAAGTGTATGAAGATCTGCTCCGGTTGAGATAAAACTCATGGCACCATAGGTTGGCCTAGCGATAAACCTGATGGCTATAGGCGATTCATCCGAATTGTCTGCCATTTTAGGCATATACCATGCCCATGCAGCATTCACTTCGGCAGTAGCTTTATATATGTTGGAATTTCCTTCCTCAAATCCATTCTTACTTTTCCATCTGAAATATGGCAGGTTCTTGAATACCAGCTCATAGGCTGCAATGTTCTTCCTCTGCGTATTCTTGATGTCCATGTCGTTAATGGTATAGGTCTTGGAGTGAGTCCATGACCATCCAGCCTTCATGGTGTATTTTGCTTCAGCATATGGGATGTCTCCCTTGGCTCCTGCTGCTACGGATAGCCCAGCTTCTACACCATGAGTATGAGAAGAGGTATAGGTAACCTGGTTAATCGTTGTTTGTGGACTAGGTGTTCCGCTCGCTGTAAAAAATATATTGTCTGTACCCAATTCCGTATATACCTTTTTGCCATTCTTTGTCTCACATTTCAACGGGATACATTCCATGGCGAATGCTTTGCCGTAGAAACCGCAAATACGTACATATGTACCTCCGTGTCTGTTCGACCATCTACCCTTGTACATGTCATTATTGCTTACGCTTGACGACATGTTCACTATATAGTAATCGCCCGAACCTGCCTGGCCCTCATAGCAATGAACCTGATAGATGTCAAACGAAACATTGATGGCTCCGCTGCCTTCGATATAATCCCGTTTCGACAATGCCAGATGGCGAACTTCCTTTTTGTCATTATAAGTAAAAGTCTTACCATAATGGTACTGGGTAAAATCCTTGCTGAGGTCATCATCCCCATTTGAATTTTCTACTTTCTTTTCTTCGTATTTGTTCATATCTGCTACCCATCCGTTCAGATAGGTATAGATGTCGTTGTCCCCAAGTTCCGGGTCTACAGCATCCAGGTCGGCCATCTCATCACCGGAGCCGTCATTATTCTGGTCTTCTTCCTGCAGTTCTGGCTGATTCCATTCCACGTCATCAAACAGATTGGTATATGATTGGGTTTCAGCCGCTTCCTGGCTATTGTCAACGAATACCTCGTCCAGGTTAGGTTCATATACCTTGTAGCTATACCCCTGACCGTCCGTAGCCGATAGCAGAATATCATCAGAAGGCTGGTAGGTTGCTACAATTCCGCCCTGCTCCATAACTTGCTCAGCTTCCTTCTGGTATTTTTCCCCAGCAGGGATAATCAGCAGGTCGGTTGATTCCGAAACCGTGGCTTGTCTGTTAGGGAAGAGGAGTTCACAGGCTTTCGTCATTTCAGCCTTTTCGCCCAATCCCAGCATTACAGTATTGCCCTTATATTGAACTCCAGTTATAGCGCTGTTGAAATGGGTTTCTTCATCTGATGGTGGAAAGTTTTCCGCAGAAGACGTTTTGTCATCATCCGAACAGCCTGTAAACATAGTCAGCGAAGCTATGAGAAGCATCACCAAGTAAGTAGCCTTGTTTAAAAATAATGTTACTTTTTTCATAATCTTGTCCATTTACCAGTTAATGTGTTATTTTGCATAGAACGTAAACTTGTTCTTGTAATCTCTGTTCACGCAGACGGTTGCCTTGCGCTGGGAGAGATTGTATACCACCGACCACTGGGTATGGCTCGTTGGATTGCCTGGAGTTTCTGCCTGACTCACACCATTGAGCAGATTCATGGCTCCTTCCTCTGACAACTGGTTACTGTTCTGCTTGATGACAAATTCCATCATGTCGTAGCGGGTCTTGCCGTGGTTCGAGAGTTTCGGACCTTTATCTGAACATGCCATGGTTTCAGATACATAGAAGTTGCTGGCATAGCGCTTTTCTATCACCTCGCGGGTGTTTGGCAATACGTCAGGATATTTGAAATGAGTCTTTCCGTCCTCTCCCGTATATTCATCGTCGATGTAAATCTTGCTTTGGTGATCCTTGTCATATACGAATTCTACGATGGCATAACGGCCCGTGGCATCTGCCATGTAGAAATGATAGTTGCCGTCATTATCCGGTATCCAGAGGTCATATCCGTCCAGAATCTTGAGAGCTTCATCTACAGTTCTTGCATGATCCAGCATCATGCGTAAGGCCAGGGTTGTAGTCAGTTTCTTGCCCGTGCTTGCCTGCTGGGTTGGCTTGCCGTCGAGATGGAGTACGGATACGGCAAAGCCGGCCTCGTTCATGCCGTCCATCAGAAGATATGGAAATGCCATGATATAGGACAGGTCTTGTGTCTTATGTTTCTCAAACTGTTCCTTGTTATATAGGATGTAATGCCAGAGATCCTGCCGGTAACCTATCCAGTAGGCATCTACCATACTGATGGATTTCAGTCCACCTTCTGGAGCCGTGCGAACCAGGGCTGCTGCAATCGGTTCATTATCGTGAGAGTAGTCAAAGTTGCGCCCCATCAGATAATCACCAGTATCTGGTGTCGTAACAGCAAAGGCACTGCAGCCGGCATCCAGCTTGACTCTTGCCTTGAGCCAGGATGGTGTTTTGTCGCAGAGGGTTTTCAATACGGCACCAATCAGTTGGGTGTTGTCGGTAAGATTATAGCCTGATATGGTAGAGAGTTTGTAATCCTCCGTATAGTCAAGATAGAAGAATCTTCCGTCTTTCAAGTCCTGGATAGACCGGACCATCTCCAGTTTCTTGGCATCGGTCAACAGACTGGCTGGTACGTCCTGATAGTGTGCCTTATTGTTTACTTCTGGGCTGTCATCATCGCTGCATGAAGATAGCAGAAACATACAGAATGTGATGCTGAAACTTAAGCATAAAAACAGAAACCATTGTATGTGCTTACTGTTGAAAGTGATATTCTTTTTCATACGTAATTAGTATTAAATGATTGATAAATGATTTGAATTTTCAAATGCAAAAGTAATGGAAAACCACTCTCGGTAGGGAGAAAAGTACACTGAAAAATGCTGATTTTTCTGGAATTATAAAAAAATATCCCTCAAAATACATCAAAACCAATCTTTTTTATTATTTTTGCAAGAAGAAAAAGCGATTCGTCTGTCTGTGCAAAATGATTCGTCAGTCAGGGCAAACCTGCCTCATCTGTCAATACGAAATAATTTATCTATCCATTATGAATATGAAAGAAAAGAACGCAAAGATATCTAAGATACATCAGTTAGGGTTCTCTTTCCTGAAGAGAGAATCTAATTACTTGGACCGCCAACGTCAAGCTATCCTTGTGTGTTTCTCCGTGATGCTCTCTTTGGGCATCCTGTCAAATATCCTGGGCTTTTCTGGAGCCTTTGATCCGTTTTTTACCGTGTCTAACATCGTTTTTCTGATAGTCGTGTTATCCTCCTTCACGGCTTATCTCTTCGGGAAAATCCCAATGGTGAGGGCAATCGTTTGTATCGCTATCGCCACCCAGTGTTTTATCGGAGCTGATATCCTCTACAGTGCCTTTATGCCTACGCTGAAAGATAACAGAATGGTGATTCTCATCAATATGCTTATCCTTTCAGGCAACATGTTTTTCTCGCTGGCGGCTTATCAGGCGCGTCTCACACGCTGGCTGGTGGGAATAGCTTTTGGGGTTTATATATTGAGTGTGATTGTAACGGGGGATGAATCGCTCATGGATTATTTCTTCATGATGATGCTCATATTGCTTTTTATCAGCGTGCTGAGTCTGGCTGTTGCCAGAAACGGTGAGTATCTTGTCAATGCGAACAGAACGTTGCAGCGTGATGAGGAAGAACTGCTCCAGGTGCTGAAGATAAACAAAAAGCAGATTAAGGCATACGTGGCTCTGGCGAAGGAAAGGCATGATGTTAAACTTACCGCGCATTTGCTGGATCTTCTGGGTGAGGCTTCGCAGAAGAATGTCATAGACAATGTGATGCAATATCTCCAGACCCGCGAATTGAGCAAACAGAACATTGAACGCGTCTTTCCCGAGTTGAGTGCCTCTGAACAGGAAATCTGTTACCTTATCCTGCAGAACAGAAAGCTGAGTGAGATTTGCACGCTGCTCAACAAGTCGGAATCGAACATCACTACCCAGCGGGCCAACATCAGAAAGAAGTTGGGAATGGGCTCTGCTGATAACCTGAAGAAGGTTCTGGAGAAGCGCATAGCTGAAAGTCAGTAGGCCGATGAGGCTGATACTGAACCATATCCTGTTATTTTCGGAAATTTTGAACATATTGTGATAAGATGTGAATAGTCATTTATCACCGAAAAGCCGTACCTTTGCACCCAGATAATGAATGAAACGTAAATCAATAGAAATCATTAAGAAGAAATGAAGAAAATAATCATCTTATGTTTCGCGCTCGGAGCTTTCCATACACTTGGCGCACAGGAGACGCTTACGCTTAGCCAGTGCCTGCAGATGGCAGTGGATAACAACCTGTCGCTCCAGAGCAGCCGAAACGAAATAGCTAAGGGAAAGTACGCTATCAGCGAAAATCAGGCTAAACTCTATCCGCAAATCAATGCGGTGGCACAGCTCAACGACAACTTTACGCCGCCTGTTTCGGTTACCGACGGCTCGGCTTACGGCAAGCCTTATAATGTAACCAAGACGTTGCAGTATAATGCTTCGGCGGGTGTACAATTGCAGATGCCACTGTATAACCAGATGATTCTTACCGCCATCGACATTACCAAGATTGCCGATAAGCTCAACCAACTCTCTTATGAGAAGGCGCGTGAAGACCTCATCGTCCAGACTGCCAAGATGTATTACATGGCGCAGAACACATCTGAGCAGATTCGTCTGACGGATGACAACATCAAGCGACTGGTAGAACTCAGAAACATCACCCAGGCATTCTATGACAACCAGATGAGTCTGGAGGTCGATCTGAAGCGTGTGAATCTCAATATCGAGAACCTCACCGTGCAGCGCGATAACGCCATCGCCATGCTCGAACAGCAGTATACCATGCTCAAGTATGTGATAGATTATCCTGCCGAGAAGGAGATGAAGGTGACAGCCGTAGATCCGGGAAAGATTGAGATGGTGAAGGCTGACGGACTGGATACGGGACTCTACGAACTCCAGTTGCTGGAACAGAAGAAACTGCTCACCCAGAAGCAGACCAAACTTGCCAAGGACGGCTATCTGCCATCGCTCTCGCTGACCGGAAACCTGATGTATTCTGCCTTTACCGATAGGATAGATCACTGGATTCATTCGGGCGAATCAAACCACTGGTATGGTTCCAACGGTCTGGGCATCCAGCTGAGAGTGCCTGTATTCGATGGCTTTGAAAAGCGTTCTAAAATCAGAAAGGCGAAGATAGAGGAGGAGAATGCACGCATCGGTTACGAGGACGCCCTGAAGGGACTGCAGGCAAACTATATGAATGCGGTGAGCGAGGTGAACAACAGTCAGCGCAACTACAAGAAGCAGTTTGATAATTATACCATGGCGCAGGATGTTTACAACGTAACAGCCGACCAGTATAAGGAGGGTGTGGCTTCGATGACAGCGGTGCTGCAGGACGAGATGCGTATGAGCGAGGCAATGAACAATTATCTCACAGCCTACTATCGCTACAAGGTTGCCAATCTCTCGCTGCTCAAGTTGACTGGACAGCTCAACCAGATTTCGGTTGCTAAATAACAGAGAAGAATAAATCATTAAAAAATAAAACATAAACAGGAAAACGGGATGTAAAAAACTTTACTTCATATTCCCTGATTCCAAATTACAATAAAACTATGGAACAGAACGAAAATAAAAATGTAGAAACTGCAGAGGCTACACAGGTATCTCACGAAGAAACCAGGAAAAAACTCAAGAAACAGCGCGTAAGACAGATTATCGCCAGTCTGATAGGTGTTGCTATCCTGGCTTTCGGACTCTGGAAGATCGTATGCCTCTTCCTCGATTATAGCTCTAACGAAACGAGCAATGATGCTCAGATAGAGCAATATCTCTCACCGGTTAATCTCCGTGCATCCGGCTATATCGCCAAGGTATGCTTCAGAGAACATCAGGAAGTACACAAGGGAGATACCCTCCTTGTGCTCGACGACCGGGAGTATCGTATCCGTCTGATGGAGGCTGAAGCTGCCCTCAAGGATGCCAAGGCTGGAGCCAATGTCATCAACGCTACAGAGCAGACCACCGAGACATCAGCTTCTATCTATCAGGCATCCATCGATGAAATAAATGTACGACTAGCCAAACTTGCCAAGGACTGCGAACGCTATCGCAACCTGGTAGAAAAGAAGGCGGCTACTCCTATACAGCTCGAACAGCTGGAGGTAGAATATGCTGCTACCAAGAAGAAACTCGAAGGGGTAAAGAAGCAGCAGGCTGCTGCCTATAAGGGAGTAAACGAGGTAACTACCCGCAAGCAGAATGTGGCTGCCTCCATCGAACGTGCCGAGGCTGCCGTAGAGATGGCAAAGCTGAACCTCTCTTACTGTGTGGTAGTGGCTCCTTGTGATGGTAAACTGGGGCGCCGCTCTATCGAGGAGGGACAGATGGTGAATGCAGGAACCACCATTACCTACATCATTCCAACCAACAACAAATGGGTGATTGCCAACTATAAGGAAACCCAGATAGAGAATCTCTATGTAGGACAGAAGGTGCGTATGACCGTAGATGCCATCAGTAACAAGGAGTTTGAGGGTACGGTGACCGCCATTTCTGGTGCTACCGGTTCGAAATATTCGCTGGTACCTACAGACAATTCTGCTGGCAACTTTGTTAAAATTCAGCAGCGTGTGCCTGTAAGAATCGATTTCAACAACCTCAGCAAAGAGGATAATGAGCATCTTGCTGCCGGCATGATGGTGGTTGTCAAGGCTGAGAGAAAGTAAAAAACAGCTAGATGGAAATGAAGTAATATATGGAAGAAGAATATAAGAATTATCCGTTTTATGATTGGGTGCCCAAACCGCTCGGCATCATCTTCATGATCATCCTCTTCGTGCCGATGATTACGATGAGTGGTGTCTATTCTGCCAACAGCGGCGAGATGATGAGCGGGCTCGGCATCCAGTCGGAATACATCGCCTTTGCGGGCTTTTGCACCTCGATAGGAATGGCGGCTTTCTCGCCGTTCTTCTATGATCTGGTGTGCATCCGTAGAGAGAAGATGATGTGTATCGTGGGCTTCTCCATTCTCTTTATCCTCAGTTTCGTGTGTGCCCAGACCGACTCGCTGTTCATACTCGGACTGTGCAGTCTGCTGATGGGTTTTGTCCGCCAGACGCTGCTGATGGCGCATCTCTTTGTGCTTATCAGATACGGTTTCGGAATAGAGGCTACGAGGAATATCACGCCGGGATGCGAGCCTACTACCGAGGAAGCATGGGATGCGGTAGATTCGGAGAAGATGGTGTCGCAGCCGGTCATCTATCTCTTCTTCATGATTATCGGACAGTTGGGAACCTGGCTTACGGCATGGCTTGCCTATGCCTATGAGTGGCAGTATGTTTATCATTTCATGATGGCATTCATGTTGGCGGGCATCATCATCGTGTTCTTCACCATGCCTTATCATAAGTATCCGATGCCGAAGTTCCCGATAACGATGTCGAAGTTTGGCAATGTTACGGTGTTCAGTATCATGCTCTGTTCGTTTGCTTATGTCATGGTATTCGGTAAGACACTCGACTGGTTTGATGATCCTACCATCCGCTTCTCTTCGGTGGTCTGTCTTATCTTTACCGCCCTGTTCATCTATCTGGAGAAGACGCGGCGTTCACCTTATTTCATCATGGAGGTGTTCCAGCTCAGGGTCATCAACTACGGCATCCTGCTCTTCTTCCTGCTGATGGTCTGCAATTCGAGCGCCATGCTTGTCAACGTGTTCACCAATGTGAGCATGAAGATAGACAACTGGCAGAACGCCACCTTGGGCAACTGGGTGATGGTGGGCTACACCGTGGGACTGATATTCGCCGTCATCGCCCGAGCCAAGAATGTTCACCTGAAGTGGATGTACAGTCTGGGCTTCCTCTTTATCGGAGCCTATGCGCTGTACATGTATTTCGAAGTACAGAACGACGGCATGTATGAGCGTATGAAATGGCCTATCATCATCCGTTCTACGGGAATGATGCTGCTCTATTCGCTCATCTCCACGATAGCCAACCAACGCATGCCTTACCGCTTCATGTCAACCTGGGTGTGCATCATGCTTACCGTTCGTATGGTCATTGCCCCTTGCATCGGCTCGGCGCTCTATACCAATGTGCTGCAGCACAGACAGCAGTATTATGTAACCCGCTTTGCCCAGGATTACGATCGTACGAGCATAGAGACGGCGAAGACTTACGACCAGACGGTGAGAGGCATGCAATATCAGGGCAAGAGTGTAACCGAGGCACAGAACATGGCTGCCATGAGTACGAAGGGAAAGGTACAGGTACAGGCCACGCTGGTGAGCATCAAGGAGATGGCAGGCTGGACCTTCTACGGCTGTCTGCTGTGTGCCGGACTGATGCTCGTTCTCCCTTGGCGCAAGCGCAATATCAGGGAACTGACGCGCGAATATCTGCTGAAGAATGTTGATGTGAAATCCCTGGGAAGAAGGTAAGGGAGTGCTAAAATATCATAAAAGATACAGGCTGCTCATCTGATGAATGGATATTTTTGTTATCTTCGCAGTTAAATCTGAAGATAACAGACCCATATTCATCATGAAAATAACAGATAATATCATCATATACGAGGCTCATGAGTTTCCTCAGCTGTTGATGCAGCCTTTCTACTCCGACTATGTCGGAATCGTAATCTGTCATCAGGGGATGTTCCGTTTCTGCGTAGACGGAACATCCTTTGTTGCATCTGAGGGTGAGACCGTTTTCCTCTCCAAAGGAGTGATGTTTCATGTGCAGGAAACGGGCAAGAACCTTAAATATACCCTTCTTTTTTACCGTGCTGAACAGATTCGTCACATGTTGGGCAATACCGTGGTTACCATGCGTCTTTATGCTACGATTTATCCCAAACCCTGCCATGTCAGGACGACGGGCTATGAGGATATGCTTACTTCCTATGCCATGATGCTGAGGAAACTGGAGCTGGAAAAAGAGAAGAGTGGTGAACTGGATGCCTATTGTGTGCATGAGCAGAAACTGTTGCTGATGGCTGTTACGTACCGTTTGTGCAGTATCTTCTCGGCATCGTTCAAGGCTGCCGGCAAGGAGATGGAGCGGAAGATAGCCATCTTTGAGTCGCTGGTACTGCTGATAGAGAAGAATTATATGCGTGAGCGCAGTGTGGCTTTCTATGCAGATGAACTCTGTCTTACACCGAAATATCTGTCGGTACTGGTCAAGTCGGTTTGCGGTCAGACGGTCCAGCAATTGCTTTTCAAGGCGATGATCCGTCGCAGTATCTATCTGATGAAGAACACCACGAAGACGATACAGCAGATAGCCAATGAACTCAGTTTTCCCAATGCTTCAGCCTTCGGAACCTTCTTCAAGAAACATACTGGTCTGTCGCCTAAGCATTACCGTAATTGGGAAGAGGGGAATGAACCGCCTTCTTTCAAATAAAGATTTCATCCTATACCTATAAAATAAAAGGGACAGAGGAATTGTTCTGTCCCCTGTCCCGAAACTGTGATATAACTAAAACAACTGAGCGAAAGCCTCGGCTGTCTTTCCTGTATAGGTCTTCATCTCTGTAACCGGCTTGTAACCGAAATCCTTGAAGGCAAGGAGCTGTGTGGCAACAAACTGGTGGTCGTCAGAGATGCAAGCCTGTAACTTCATATTACCCATGCTGATGGCAGAAACAGGGAATTTGCTGATAGCTGCTTCTACATCCTGAGGGGCTGCACTGAGGATGTTCTCGAGCTTTCTTCCATCCTCTGCAGAATATTCCTTCTCTTTTATCTTAATCACGCTGTTGGTAGGTTGATAGATGAGCTTGACTGTCAAACCCATGAACCCTTTCTTTACCTGTACATCCTGGAGTGCCAAAACATCAGCACCCATCTCTAAATGATTAATCTTTGCCATAATTTTATACTGTTATTTGCTTATTCTTAATTCTTGAAAAATAATATATATTGAACTGTTTTTTGTTTTGAATAGGGGTGTAACCAGTCTTATCGCAAATCTTAGGAAAGATGCGATAAACCTATATGAAATTTTAAAAAGAGAAAAGAATAAGCACTAACAGAGCAGACGTCGCAGGCAAATGACATAATACTTGCTGGCGACATCAAAGTGGATTGGGGCAGTTTCCTGTCGGAAAGGCTCCATGCCACCTTCTATAGCTGATAAAAGGGATGATAAATAACGGATTCTATTTGTAAGCAATCTACTGGCAGTCTGACTGTTGTGCATATTGCCACTTGGCAATAAGCGCTGCGGACGGCTGCTACAGATGCGGTAAGCAAGCTGTGAAGCGTTTTCAAGCTGTGCCTCAGGCTGGCTCTTGTCATACTCAACCTTTGTCAAACCATCTTTCTTATGGCTTGCATCTTCGGTATAAGAATCCTCGGGTGTAAAAGAAATAGAGGCAGCAGATACCTCTCCATAGCCTGAAAAGACCATGGACACCAGAAAAAGGATGTATAGTATCAACTGCCTCATATTAAATATATTATGGTGTCAGGATGAACTCCTGACACCGGGGATGATTAATAACTTCTTGCGATGATGACACGGGCTACGGCTGGCTTGCCGCTTACCATATCTACACCTGGAGTCTGCTCGTAAGCGAAAGGCACGCAGCGGATGGTAGCCTGAGTCTCCTCCTTGATCTTAGCCTCGGTCTCGGCTGTACCGTCCCAATGGCAGAGGAAGAAACCACCGTCCTTAACGCGCTCCTTGAATTCCTCGTAGTTGTCGCACTCGTAAACGTGAGCATCACGGTAAGCACGAGCCTTCTCGAAGATATTCTTCTGGATGTCTTCCAACATATTCTTTACGCGTTCTACGATGCCGTCGAAGCTTACGTTCTCCTTCCCCAAGGTATCACGACGCATAATCTCGATGGTGTTGTTCTCCAAGTCACGGCCACCCATAGCGAGACGTACAGGAACACCCTTCAACTCATAGTCAGCGAACTTGAAGCCAGGACGCTTGGCAGGGTTGTCATCATACTTCACGGTGATGCCCAACTCGCGGAGCTGATCGATGACAGGCTGCAACTTAGCAGTAATCTGAGCCAACTGCTCGTCGCCCTTGTTGATAGGAACGATAACCACCTGGATAGGAGCCAACTTTGGAGGCAATACGAGACCGTTGTCATCGCTGTGAACCATGATGAGGGCACCCATCAGTCGGGTAGAAACACCCCATGAAGTAGCCCATACATACTCAGGCTTGTTCTCCTTGTTCAAGTAGGTAACATCGAAGCTCTTTGCAAAGTTCTGACCCAGAAAGTGAGAAGTACCGCTCTGGAGAGCCTTGCCATCCTGCATCATTGCCTCGATGGTATAAGTGTTCAGGGCGCCTGCGAAACGCTCTGTCTCACTCTTCACACCCTGCAATACAGGAACGCCCATGTAGTTCTCTGCAAAATCAGCGTAAACCTTGAGCATCTCCTGAGCCTTTGCCTCAGCCTCTTCCTTAGTGGCATGAGCGGTATGACCCTCCTGCCAGAGGAACTCAGAAGTACGGAGGAACGGACGGGTACGCATCTCCCAACGCATTACGTTACACCACTGGTTGCAGAGAATAGGGAGATCACGCCATGAATGGATCCAGTTCTTATAGGTGTTCCAGATGATAGTCTCAGAAGTAGGACGGATGATGAGCTCCTCATCGAGCTTTGCGTTAGGATCAACCTCAACCTCTTTGCCATCCTCTGTAGAACGGAGGCGGTAGTGGGTAACTACGGCACACTCCTTGGCGAAACCTGCCACGTGCTCAGCCTCACGAGAGAAGAAACTCTTCGGGATGAGGAGAGGGAAGTATGCGTTCTGTACACCTGTCTGCTTAAACATCTTGTCGAGCTGCTGCTGCATCTTCTCCCAGATAGCGTAACCGTATGGTTTGATAATCATACAACCACGAACTGGTGACAACTCAGCGAGATCAGCCTTTACTACCAAATCATTGTACCACTGACTGTAGTTGTCAGCGCGCTTGGTTAAATTCTTGAGTTCTTTAGCCATATTGCTTTATTCTATTTATTTTGTTTTTTATTTCTTCTGTTATATATATTAAGGTATAAGCATGAGCCCCTTCATCATCTGCTGCCGGCAGTTCATCTGTCTGCAGGTGTCTGAAATCCTACTTTTAGGGATTTTCCACCCCCAAATAGGTGATTTCCTAGCTCTATTTCGACAAATACCCTTAAATTTGCATGCAAAAATACAAAAAAATATTAGAAAACTCTCCATTATGGAGAAAAAAGAGTTATCTTTGCAATTAAATAACATAAATATAGGAGATTTTAAAATGAAAAAGACTAATTTTGCAGTTGCAGGCCTCTCTTTGTGCTTGCTTTTTTCAAGTTGTGGAACCAATCAGAAAACTGGTACAGCAGTAGGTGCCGGTTCTGGTGCAGCTCTGGGTGCTCTCGTTGGTGGATTGCTCAATAATAGCCATCGTGGTACAGGTGCTCTCGTAGGTGCTGCTATCGGTGCAGCTGTTGGTGGCGGTGCTGGTAACCTCATCGGAAAGCACATGGATAAGGTAAAGGCTGAGGCTGAACAGGTGAAGAATGCACAGGTTGAGACTGTAACAGATGCCAATGGCTTGTCTGCCGTTAAGGTAACATTTGCTTCTGGTATCCTCTTCCCAACTAACGGTTCTACTCTCAGCAGTAGCGCAAAGACTGATTTGGCTCAGTTTGCCGGTGTATTGAAGAACAATTCCGACTGCGAGGTTTCTATCCAGGGTTATACTGATGCTACAGGTAATGACGGTATCAACTTGCCTTTGAGCCAGAAGCGTGCTGAGGCAGTTTACAACTATCTTGCTTCTTGCGGTGTTACCAGCCGTCAGGTAAAGAATGTTCAGGGTTTTGGTTCTGCTAACCCTGTAGTTAATACTACTGCTGCTTGCGCCCAGAACCGTCGTGTAGAGGTCTATATGTACGCTAGCCAAGCTATGGTTAACGCAGCCAACAATGGTACATTGAAGTAATAACTTTCATGATCCTGGAAGGGAAAAACTAAATAGATGATTTTGAAGAAAATCAAGAATATAGTAAAATGGGTGGTGGTGCTGTTTTTCAGTACCACCATTCTTGCTGTAGTGGCATATAGGTTCATTCCTGTGTATGTCACTCCTCTGATGTTTATCAGATGCTTTCAGCAAGTAGCTGATGGCGAGAGTATTACCATGCATCATCATTGGGTTTCGATGGATAAGATTTCGCCTCACATGCCTGTGGCGGTGATGGCGAGCGAAGATGCGAGATTCCTGAAGCATCACGGTTTCGACTTCAATGCCATCGAGAGTGCGGCGAAGAATAATGCACGTGGTGGAAAGGTGCATGGAGCAAGTACCATCAGTCAGCAGACTGCTAAGAATGTCTTCCTGTGGCCTGGCCGTTCATGGACCCGCAAGGGATTTGAGGTCTACTTTACCTTCCTCATCGAAATGATGTGGAGCAAGCAGCGCATCATGGAGGTTTATCTCAACAGCATTGAGATGGGACCTGGTATCTATGGTGTGGATGCGGTTGCAGAATATCATTTCGACAAGAAAGCGAAAGACCTGTTTCGTGGCGAGTGTGCGCTGATAGCAGCTACACTTCCTAATCCGCGCAAATTCAGTTCGCTGCATCCTAGCGCTTATATGAAAAAGCGCCAGCGACAGATAGAACATCAGATGAGATTTATCCCTACCTTCCCTCGTGAGGGTGAAGATTTCGACCCGGGCACGGCTGTGGGCGGATATAGGGGAAAGTAATGAGTGAGTAGTGATTAGTTATTAATGATTAGTTATTAGTGATTAGTGATTATTTTTTCCGGCTAAATATTGATTAATGGATTTACTGAACGACTTGAACGAAGCGCAGCGTGCTGCGGTAGAATATATTGACGGACCTTCGCTGGTGATAGCCGGTGCTGGTTCGGGTAAGACGCGTGTACTTACTTATAAGATAGCTTACCTCCTTAGCCAGGGCATGAAACCCTGGAGTATCATGGCGCTCACCTTTACCAACAAGGCAGCAAGAGAGATGAAGGAACGTATCGGAAAACTGGTGGGAAATGATCTCGCACAGCATCTCTATATGGGTACTTTCCACAGCATCTTCTCCCGAATCCTGAGAGCGGAGGCCGAGCATATCGGCTTCAACAACAACTTTACCATTTATGATGAAAGTGATTCGCGCTCGCTGATCAAGGCGATTGTGAAGGAGATGGGACTGGATGATAAGAAGTATAAGCCTGCTGCCGTTCATGCCAAGATTTCGATGGCGAAGAACAACCTGATGAGTGCTGCGGCTTATGAGAGTGATGCGGCAATCTTCGAGCAGAACAAGCGTGCGCAGATGCCTGAGGTTGGTAAGATTTTCGTGGCTTACGTGCAGCGTTGCAAGCAGGCTAATGCCATGGATTTCGATGATTTGCTGACGCTTACCTATCAGCTTTTCAGGGAGCATGAGGATATTCGCCACAAATATGCCGCCCGCTTCGATTATGTCCTGGTGGATGAGTATCAGGATACCAACCACGTTCAGATGTCTATCGTCATGCAACTCTGTCAGGAGAAGCAGCGTGTTTGTGCCGTGGGTGATGACTCGCAGAGTATTTATAGCTTCCGTGGTGCCAATATCGATAATATTCTCAACTATCAGCGCCAGTTTCAGGGAACGCGTCTCTTCAAACTGGAACAGAACTACCGTTCTACCCAGACTATCGTTGAGGCGGCTAACAGTCTGATCAAGCATAACCGCAACCAGATTCCTAAGGATGTGTTCAGCGAGAATGCGAAGGGTGAGAAGATTCAGTATAAGCCTGCTTACAGCGACAAGGAAGAGGCGGTGATTGTGGCGAAGGATGTGAAGCGTATCCGGCGCGAGGATGGCTGCCAGTATAGTGATTTTGCCATTCTCTACCGTACCAATGCCCAGAGCCGCAGCTTCGAGGAGGAGTTCAGAAAGCAGGGTATTCCTTATCGCATCTATGGCGGACTGAGTTTCTACCAGCGCAAGGAAATTAAGGATATTATTGCTTATTTCCGTCTGGTGGCGAATCCGGATGATGAAGAGGCTATCAAGCGTATCATCAACTATCCGGCTCGTGGAATCGGTGCTACTACGGTGCTGAAGATTGCTGACTGTGCCCATCAGAACCAGGTGAGTTTCTGGGAGGTAATCGGTGCTCCTGAGCAGTATGGACTGGCGGTTAACAAGGGTACGATGAACAAGCTGGAAACCTTCAGATTGCTGATTTCTTCGTTTATCGACCGGGCTCAAACTATAGATGTCTATGAATTGGGTGATGCTATTATTAAGGAGAGTGGTATCAGTCAGGATATCATGTCGGGCAAGGATGCCGATGATCTGGCACGTCAGGAGAACCTGGAGGAATTCTTGAGCGGTATGTCTGCTTTTGTGGAGGAACGCCGTGAAGAGGGTAGGTTCGATGAACTCTTCCTGCAGGATTATCTGCAGGATGTGGCGCTGCTAACCGATGCTGACAGCGATGGTGATAAGGATGAACCTCGTGTATCTCTGATGACGGTCCATGCAGCCAAAGGTCTGGAGTTTCCTACGGTCTTCGTGGTAGGATTGGAAGAGAATATCTTCCCGAGTCCGCTTTCTGCTGCTTCGCTCAGAGAACTGGAGGAGGAACGGAGATTGCTTTACGTAGCCATTACGCGAGCTGAGAAACATTGTATTCTGACGAACGCCAAGAACCGCTGGAGATATGGCAAGATGGAGTTTGATAATCCGAGTCGCTTTATTGATGAGATTGACAGCAAGTTGATAGATAGTCAGGATGAGGCTGGTGGAAGCTTGTTTGGCTCTAGAGCTGATTCTTCGTCTGACCAGCCGGAGTGGGCGAGAGCGCAACGTCCTCGCAGACCTTGGGAGGATGCTGGTCAGCCTAGATACAGTAGCAGATATCAGAATTCGAAACCGGTAGCATCTCAGTTTGTGGCAGATCCTAAGCCTTCTCTTTCTGAAGGAAATTTCAAGTCTGTAAGAGCGCTGAATGCTGCTAAACGTTACATGGAGACGCATTCTTCTCATCCTGCTTCTCGCAGTACCGGATCTGCTGCATCATCAGTTTCTTCTTCTGCAGCATCATCTGCTGGCAGTTCTTCTTGCGGTTTGCAAGAGGGAATGAAGATTGAGCATCAGCGTTTTGGACGGGGAACGGTACTGAAGATTGAGGGAACAGGTGAGAATACGAAGGCTACAGTAGAGTTTGTTCATTCTGGTACCAAACAGCTTTTGCTGAAATTTGCCAAGTTTACGGTTGTAGATTAAGCCTCGTATTTTACTTTAGTAAGTACGAAATACAGACATCTGTTCTTATTGGCAACGGGTATGTCTTTTGTCTGTAATTTTAGGTTTTTAACAAGATATTGGGCTCTTTAGTACGTAAAAGTATTAAAGAGCCTTAATTTTTACCCCTGTTATTCGTTTTTCTTATAACTTTTGTTTACTTTTGCACTTGTTTTTAAGAACGATATGAAAAAAATAATTTGATATAAGGACTAATAAACAGAACGATTATGAAAAAATTAATGATGGTGGCAGTAATTCTGCTTACTAGTGTAGGGAGTGTAATGGCGCAGAATGAGTACAAGCGTGGTATCTTTAACCATGTAGGTCTTAATGTAGGCGCAGGTACCGAGGGTATTAGTGTAGGTTTGGCAGCTCCAGTTACTAGTTTCTTTGAGGTTGAAGCGGGTGTGAATGTCATGCCATCTTTCAAACTGTCTGGTGATTTGGATGTAGATTATGATTCTAGTTCTTTGCCTCAGGTATCTGGAGTTAGTTATCCTAATCCTGCTACCATTCATGTTGATGGAGATTTCAGTCGTACCACCTTTAATGTAAAGGCTAATTTGTATCCTTTCGGTGGAGGCAGTAAGTTCTTTATCGCTGCAGGTTTGTCAATTGGTGGAGAGAAGATAGCAGAGGTTACCGGTTCATGCGACGAACTTCGTGAAATCTCTCAGAAGTTGCCTACTCAGGATATGAAGGATCAATTCCATCAGGTTGTTGTTTCTACAGCTAATGCCAACTTGGGTGGTTACAATTTGGAGCTCGATGAGAACTACAATGTTCAGGGCGATATCCGTTGCAAGAATGTTCGTCCATACCTTGGTTTAGGTTTCGGTCGTCTTGTTCCGAAGAACCGTATCGGTTGCCGTTTTGAGTTGGGTTGCCAGTTCATGGGCAAGCTCAAGGTTTACCAGAATGGTAACGAGATAGATATCAATAAGGCATTGGAAGATGCTGGCGAGGATGATCTCTCTAAGTTCGTAAAAGACTTGAAAGTTTATCCTGTTTTGAAGTTCTCTCTTACAGGTAGAATCTTATAATATTGATAAAGATTTATAAAAATAGTTCGGGCAAGACCATTAGTGGTCTTGCCCTTTTTAATTTTATATACTATAAATTGAAAGCGTTCCCGCAGTAGCCTCACGGTCACTACGGGAACTTATATTACTAACATCTAACTTTAGCATTTTGTTAAACTTAAAAACTAATCTTTTTAAAGAGAGAGAGCAAAAGCTCCTTTATCTATAAACATAAACCAAGTATTTCATATACATTTTTTACATTGTAAGTTCTTAGAAAAGTTAAATCCATAGACCGGTATTTCTACCCAATATCTTGAATATTTTTATCTTGTCAGTTTTTGATTATTCAATATTTTAATTTACGCTGCAAAGATATAAAAAAAAACGGTAACTTCCAAATGAGTTTAGTTTTATTTTGCGCTAAGTGGCGTCCCTGTAGTTTTATGCGGTCATTTTTAAGGAATATGCGGTAAAAAGCAAGAGGGTGTATCATAAACAATCAAATGTTTAATGATACACCCTCTTGTGTAGGAGTTAGAACACTTTCGTGCCTATAGCGCTTCGTCTTCAGGACGTGGCATCTGTGTCTGGGGCTTCTGTTTCTTGCCTGACTTCATAAATAGTTTCTTTTTCTTGAGCCATGCAGCCTTGCGTATCTCGTATTCTTCGCGGTGACGCTCCAAAAAATTATCTGCCATGTTTCGTTCCTTTTTACTTTGCGTGATGAATGTTTATTCTTTTTCTTTAAACTTACTGTAAATCACCTTTATCTGTATAGGACTTGTCTCCTTGCCGTTGCTGTCGGTGGTTATTACACCTCTTTTCAGTCGGGTAGAAGCGAGCGCCATATCGTGATTTATCTTGGTGATGACTGTAGTATAGCCCTGTGTAACCGTGATGATGCTTACAGGAACCAGTACAACCTTATCCCAGTTTTCACTCTTGCCCTTGTTCTTATACATGGCAGAAACCAGGTTGGCGATGTTCTGGAATGTATAGGCATTCTTATAAGTACCTGTATTGCTGTAGCTTGTGGTATAAGAAGTACGGCTATCTGCCAACTTGCTCTTTTCGAAGAACGACTGCAAACTGTCTTTCTGAACCATCAAGATGGTGCTTGGTGTAGCAAAGTTGTATGGGTTGTCTTCGTTTTCATTGTTGAGTCGTGGGAAAGAGATGGTAGCTGTGTTGAGCGTATCCTTCTCATGTCCCTTCATGATATCTTCGATAGGGAGGGTGACCTCGGTGAAGATACCTGCCGGCGACTTGAGGTAAGTCCATTTCTGCTGATTTGCCAACTGCTCCATGTTTTTATTCTCAATCTTGTTGAGCTGCAATACCTCTTCTGTTCCATCGAAACGGTTGTAGAGGCTATCTACTATGATACTATCTGTAACGCCATCTTTTGCCTTGGTCGTATATTGGCGTCTGTATTGGAAGATGAGCTCTGTATTCCAGATCTTAGCCATGTTACCTGTACCACCTACATTCTTGATATAGAAGCCAGGACAAACATTGTGCAGGAACTTGTAGTTGGTCTTGAAGTACTCTGGATGCTTTGCGTATGTCTGCAGAATATATGAGCCGTAGTTGTTATAAGTCTTACCATCTTTGGTATATGGCTTGTTCAAACTAATCTGGAAGTTCTTTACATCTGATGTGTTGCTCAAGTTGTAATTACTGCTCCAATGCTGATTGCTTTCGCTTACCCAGCCGTTTTTGAATGCATCATAATCAGAGTAATACTCTTGATCTTCTGCCATTGGCTTGGTCATCTCGTAGGCTGTGACCTTCATTGGGGCGATAGTATCACCATAGTTGGCATTATATGAAATCAACAAGTAGCAACCATAAGCTTCAATAGAGCCGTTGTTGGCTTGCTTGATGGCAACTGTATCTACATCGAAAGAAGACAGTACGCCCAACTGGGTCATATAGTCACCCTTTACATAGTTGCCGGTTTCCGGGTCTTTCATCTTACCGATGAGACCGCTGTTGTTGCGGCTCAATACGGCACCTGAAACCATAGACTTTGTTGCTACAGGAAATACTGCGCTAGAGATGTTGATGTTGTCAATATCGTTAGTGATGCTACCACCGATTCCCTCGGTGGTGTCATCACATGCAGCGAAAGTAAGCGCTGCTATTACTAATACTGTTAAGAGTCTTAAAATTTTCATTATCCTTGTATGTATGTGTCTCTGTTGTCGGAATCTTATTCTGCGTCAGGACAAACCTTGTTGATGAAGTCTGCGTATGGCTCCTGGATATCTTCTCCCGGATAAGCCAGTACAGGCTTATTATTCTCCTTCGCATAATCAAAGAGAATCTGGTTAGCTTCTTCTTCACCTTCTACCACACCGTCGCTGTAGTCGATGGCGAGTTTGCCGAGCTCAATGAAGTTGAAGTCGTCCTGATAGCCGTCGAGCAGTTCAGACTTGGCATCACGGAAGGCAACGCAACGTTTGAAGTTGGTACCCAGTTCACCCTTGAGTTCGTTGGTATAGAGAGCGGTAATCACCTTTGATTCTGCAAATGAAGGCTCTTCGCTGTAGGCAGTCTTTACGTAGAATGGTACTACTGCGCTAGCCCAACCCTGGCAGACGATTACGTCAGGCTGCCAGCGGAGCTTCTTCACGGTTTCCAATACGCCACGTGCAAAGAAGATAGCTCTTTCTCCGTTGTCGGCATATTCCTTTCCGTTTTCATCAGTACCCATCTGGCGGCTCTTGAAATAGTCGTCATTATCGATGAAATAAATCTGCTGTCGTGTTGTTGGTATAGATGCAACCTTGATGATCAGCGGATGGTCTGTATCATCTATGATAAGGTTCATACCAGACAGGCGAATGACCTCGTGCAATTGTCCGCGACGCTCGTTGATGGTACCCCACTTAGGCATGAAGGTGCGGATCTCAAAACCTGCTTCCTGCATCTTCTGAGGCAGTTCGCGTCCCATGATTGACATGTGAGACTCGGCTACGTATGGGTCGATCTCCTGATTGATAAATAATACTTTTTTTGCCATAAAATTTAAATTTTATTCTTACGAATTACGTGCAAAGGTACAAAAAAAACTTCAAATTAGGGCATTTTTTCTCCGAAATTCATTATTTTCGGCAATAATTCGCATATTTTTAGGTTTTTTCTTTCTCATTTGAGAAAAAAGTTGTTATTTTGCACCCGAAAACAGATTATGACGATGAAAGTATTCAATAAGATTGTTGACCTCCAGAACGAACTCTTCATGTGTCGTAAGGAGGGAAAGGAAATCGGCCTTGTGCCAACTATGGGTGCGCTGCATGAGGGTCACGCCTCTCTTGTTAAGCGCAGTGTAAAGGAAAATGGCGTGACTGTGGTTTCTGTGTTCCTGAATCCTACACAGTTTAATGATCAGGGTGACTTGGATCGCTATCCTCGTACCCTCGATGCTGACTGCAAGCTCTTGGAGGCTTGTGGTGCAGACTATGTGTTTGCACCATCGGTGAAGGAAATGTATCCTACACCAGATACGCGCCACTTCGAGTTTCCACCTGTTTCTACCGTGATGGAGGGTGCCAAGCGCCCGGGTCATTTCAATGGTGTATGTCAGGTAGTGAGCCGTCTTTTCTATATCGTTCGACCAACCCGTGCTTATTTCGGTGAGAAGGATTGGCAGCAGATTGCTGTCATCAAGCAGCTCGTGAAGTACATCAACAGCAATGTGCAGATTGTTGAGTGTCCTATCATCCGTGATGAGGATGGTTTGGCTAAGAGCAGCCGTAATACTTTGCTGGCTCCTGATGAGCGTGCCATTGCGCCAAACATCTATAAGGCCCTGAAGGAGAGTGTGGAGTATGCCAAGACTCATACCGTACAGGAAACTCACGATAAGGTGGTTGCCAATATCAATGCTGTAGAGGGTCTGGAGGTAGAGTATTTCCAGATTGTGGATGGCGACAGCCTGCAGGATGTGTCTTCATGGGAGGATAGTGCATACGTGGTAGGTTGCATCACCGTTTATTGCGGTAAGACTCCTATCCGTCTCATCGACCATATCAAGTATAAAGGATAAATTCCTCTATAGATATTCTTTATTAAGTTTAATCCGTAACAGATCAAGTAATAACAGAACAATGCAGATAGAAGTATTGAAGAGTAAGCTCCATTGTGTGACCGTAACTGAGGCTAACCTGAATTATATGGGTAGCATCACCATCGATGAGGACTTGATGGACGCTGCTAATCTGATTGCAGGCGAGAAGGTTCAGATCGTAGATAACAACAATGGTGAGCGCTTGGAGACCTATATTATCAAGGGTGAGCGTGGCAGTGGTTGTATCTGCCTGAATGGTGCTGCAGCCCGCAAGGTGCAGGTGGGAGATACCGTTATCATCATCGCTTATGCCCTGATGGACTTTGAGGAGGCTAAGACCTTCCAGCCAACCGTGGTTTTCCCTAAAGAGGGAAATAAGGTTTAAATATCGTATGATGATATAGAATTGTATAAAGAATGATAATCTAGTATGATAATCATAAAGAATATGCGTTCCTGTGGATAGATGAATCCGTAGGAACGCATATTTGTTTTGTGACGATAAACTTGCGTTTCGGTGTGGGGAAATAGCGGTAAGCCACATCGATGGTGATGCCCTGTTCACGGATGGATAATGTATGTGTACCCTATATATAATGGTGTAATTACAATTTTATGAAGGTATAATTGCGATGGGTTAAGGATAGATCTCGATATGGCTGCTGCCGGAGTTGCCATTCTTGATAATCCTTATCTGGGTGGTGATGCGCTCGCTCATCGTGTCGGTATGACTGATGACGCCCACCTTCTTGCCTTGCGAACTTTGCAGCATGGCGAGGGAGTCGATGACGGTGGCTAGGGTATCGGGGTCGAGGGTTCCGAAGCCTTCATCGATGAACAGGTTCTCGAAGGAGATGTTGCGGGAGGACAACGCCGATAAGCCCAAGGCGAGACCGAGACTCACGATGAAGGTTTCGCCACCTGATAGGGAGGTGGTGTCTCGGATATCGTCGGCACGGTCGTGGTCGATGACTCGGATGCCCAGCGAATGCTTTACCTGTTGCAGTTCGTAACGGCTGTTGAACTTTCTGATTTCCTGGTTGGCGTGCGCTATCAGGAAACTGAGCGTATAGCATTGGGCTATCTTGCGCAGCGTCTTGCCGTCTGCTCCGATGGCATCCGTGATGGCTGTCCAGTCGTCCTTTTCCTGTGTTACGAAATTCAGAGCCTCAGCCTTGTCACCCAACTGCTTCACGGCTTCCTGATGGTTCTGCATCCTGGCTTTGGCAGCAATCAGTTCGTTGCGCTGGCTTCTCTCCTGATACTCCTGCTGAATGGCTAAGAGAGCATCACGGGTTTGGGCAGGCTGATGTTCCAAGTGCTGCTGATGCGCCTTTTCTGCACTCTGGTAAAGGGCGGTAGTTGAAGCCATGGCTTTCTCCTTTTCGTCCTTTTCCCGTCGGATGGCATTCCAGTCTTCGGCAGAGTGAAGCATCTCCCGGATGGTATTTCGGTCGATAAGGCTTGGTTCGATACTTCTTTCCTCGATGCCTTCCTCTTCGGAGTCTTTTCCTTCAATGCTCTTTTCTTCAAGCTGCTTGTTATATTCCTCAATCCAAAGGTCGAGTTCCTTTTCCTTCTCTTGCAGATTCTCTTTCATCGTCTTGTTCTGAGATAGCATGGTTTGATGCGAACCTTTACTGTTGGCGAGTTCCGCCTTCAGTTTGTTGATATTCTCGTTCTGAGTATCAGCTGCTTTCGTTGCCTCATCCTTTGCTGCTGTCAGTCTTTGTTCTGCCGCATCAGGCTCTTCGCCATTCAGAATCTGCTTATATTTCTCCTGCCATTCCTCCATTTCCTTCTTGGCGCTATTCCATGTCTGAAGGGCTTTCCCGTAAGCCTCCTCCTTACTCTTCTGCTGTGAGATGAGGTTGATGGTAAGTGCTTTCTGCTCAGCTAGTTTTGTGGTGCAGGTTGAAGTATTTTCCTGGGCTTTGTTCTGTATAGTAGAAGCCTTGCTTTCATACGCAGCTTCATCCTTTACAGCCTTATCCTTGAGTTGGGTCAGCCGTTCTATCTCTTTCTGAATCTTGTTAAAGAGACTCAGTTTGCTGCTCGCATCTTTCGCCTTGTTTTCATAGATAGGCAAGAGCGATTTCAGTTCTGTCTCTGCCTTCGGAATCTTTGGATACTGGGCGATGAGCGCCTTCCATTCCTCTTCGTAAGTTGCGATTTCTCCCGAGAGCTTTTCCTGTTGTTTCTGGAGCGTCTGTACTTCGCCGTCGTTCTGTTTTCTTTCGCCGGAAAGGTTCTTCTCCTCTTTCTGCTGCTGTTTCAGCAAATCCTCCTTGGCTTTCAGAAGTTGCGAGAGTTCTGTGGTGGCTTCCTCAAACTGTCTGTTGTCGGTATGATAAGGATGGGTCGTGCTGCCGCAAAGCGGACAAGGTTTGCCTTCGGTCAGGTTGGCACGATGAATCTCCCATTTCTCGCTCACCATGAGGGTATAGGCATTTCTCAGCGTCAGGGTCTCTTGGGTTAGAGCCTCGATGGTCAACTTGCCCAGCGTCTCATCTATCTCCGCGTTTCTCTTGCCCAAGACCAGAATGCGCTCCTCATTCTTCTGCTTTTCTGCTGTGGCAGCATCGAGATGAGCCACAACCTTGATGGCTTGCTGGACATCCTGCAGTTTCCTGTCGGCTATTGTCTTGCTGTTCTGCAGTTCCTCTATGTTCTGTCCGGCAGTCTTATTTCTTTCCGTCTCCCAAGCCTGTTCAGCGGTTTGCGTCGCTTCGTGCAGAACCTGTTTCTGCTTGGCAATCTCTTCCTTTGTCGTTTTGAGGGCAAGGTTCGCTTTCTCCGTTTCTGCTTCCCATTTTTGGATGTTTCGGGCGTTTTCCTCCACGTCTTTCTGGGCAGATTGATTCTCTTTCTGAGCCAACTCCAATGCCTCTTTCTTTTCTTTCAGATTCGGCATAGCCGCTTCCATTTTGGTTTTCAGCGCTCTTGCTTCAGCGATGACCGGCAGCGCCTTTTCCAGCTGCTCCTGTGCCTTGCCGACTGCTTCCTTCAGACTGGCGAGAGTTTTCTCGCTTTCGCTGATGGCAGACTCTTGACTTTTGATGTTTCCTTCCGCTTTCAGGATGTTTTCTTCCTGTTCGTGGATGCTTTGCGTCTGTCGCTCTACTTCCTGCAGCTGGTTGACGGCAGGCTGTACTTCATCGTGCAACTGCAGACGGAGAATCTGGGCTTGCATCTCTTTAATGGCATCTGCTACTTGCTTCATATCTGTTTGGTAGATAGCGATTTGTTTGATTTGCTTATCGTTTTCCTCAAACCATTGCAGGTCTTTCGAAATGGCTTGCAACTGGCTGTCGAGTTCCTTCTCAGCTTTTTCCAACCGGGCGATTTCCTCCTTCAGATGGGCAAGTTCTTCATCGTTCAGCAGGTTCTGTTTTACGGCTTCCACCGATGCTGCCATCTGGTTGTAGGCATCCGTCGCCTGGTCTTTCGCTTTCTTGATTTCAGTAGCGATGTTCGTATAAGTTTCCTCGCATCCGATGAGTTTTTCCAGGAGTTCGTACCGCTCGTTTTCCTTCGCCGTCAGGAAGTTGGCAAACGAGCCTTGGGCGATGAGTACGGTGCGGAGAAACTGGTCGTAGTCGAGTCCGATGATGTCCGGCAGCTCGTTCCAGTCGGCAGCTTCCTCTGTTATCTCTTCTCCGTTTCTCGTGATTTTATAAAGCGCAGTCTTGGCGTTCTCGTAGCGCACTCTCTGGAATCTGACGTGCCATTCTGCGCGGTAGATGCTGCCGTTGTTGGCAAGGAAGGTGAGTTTGCTGTAGCCTTCCTTCTTGCCACGTGTAAGGATGTTTCGGCTGTCGGTAGGAGCCAGTCGGTTACTTTCGCTGGCATCGGCAGCTCCGAAAATCTCGATGTTCTGGTTCTTGTCTCCTTTCTTCCTAGGGTAGCGAGGGGCGCGGTTGTAGAGAGCCAGACAGATAGCATCGAGTAGGGTAGACTTGCCACTTCCCGTCGGACCTACGATGCTGAAGATGGTACTCTCGCCTAAGGCACCTTCTTCAAAGTTGATGACCTCGCCACCCTGTTTGTCTAGCGAAGCGAGGTTGAGTATTTCGAGTTGTAGGAATTTCATAATGATGATGTCGTTAATAAATCGGATAACATTTTCTCCTGTCTTTCGTTCATCGGAGCGTTGTGTCTGATGGCGAAGGCTTCCTTCAGCGTATCGAGCGGAGGACGGTTGATGATGTCTTCTATGCTGGTGATGTGCTGGGAACCCTGGATGGTGGAGAGGTCCAGCTGCGGGATGATGCGTTGGATTTTGCAGAGCACGGCATCCTTTTCGTTGACGAGTTTCTCCAGTTCCTTGATGTCATCGCTGGTCAGTTTCTCCTGTTTCACCTTCAGCATCACGTAGTCGAAGTGGTCGCTCAGTTTGCCGTCTGTTCTCTCTGAAAGTTCTGAATTGATGAGCTTCTGCCATTTCTTGAAGGTCAGCTCTTCCTCATCTTCGGGCAGGATGCGGAGGGCGTTCTGAGGCTTGTATTCCAGGAAATCTACTTTCCATTCCTTGCTCTTGCCGGTTTCCTTTCCTTCCTCCTCTTCTCCGTGTTCTATGGTGATGAGGTCGATGCCGTGGGTGTAGTCTTTCTCGGCAAACGACATCGGGAGGATACTTCCCGTGTATCTTGCCCAGTCGGTGTTCCAGATATGTTGCCGTTTGTGGATGTGTCCGCAAGTCATATAGTCAGGATGGTCGTTCCATCCTTCCAGGTCCACTTCCTCCTGTCCGCCGATGATGATTTTCTCGCTCGCATCCTTTTTGGCGATATCCGAACCCTTGGCGTACATGTGTGCCATCATGATGCACTTCCTGCCCGGGTATTTCTTTCGAGCCTCAGCCGTCAGTTCTCTCAGAAAGTCGTTGACTCCCTGCGAGTAGCTGGCGTTCTGCACCACATCGCTTCTTAGGAAAGGTACGGCGAGGATGATGACTTCTTCTCCTTCCTCGTTGGTTACGGGGATGATGAGGTCATCGAAGGAATAGATCCAATGTCCGCCGGTCTTATCATCGTCCTCGCTTTCTCCCTGCTTCCAGATTTTCCTTACGTTTCCTCTTATTTCCACGTGGTATCGGGTGAGCAGCGGACGGGGAGCCTCCAGTCGGCTGGCGGAATCGTGGTTGCCGGCGGTAATGATGACCTGCATGTTCGGGCACAGTTGGGTAGCATCGGCAAGAAACTCGTAATAAACGGTCTGTGCCGCTGCCGATGGATTTCCGTTATCAAAGATGTCTCCTGCTATGAGGAGAGCATCGGGCTTTTGTTCAGCGATTTGTTCCAGGAGCCATTTCAGGAAATGCTTGTGTTCCGGCAGACGGTCGTTGCCGTGAAACAGGTTGCCCAGGTGCCAGTCGCTGGTTGCTAATATCTTCATACTCATAAGAATGTCTAATCTTAGTCTTTTTCTTTTTCTTTGTCTTGCAATCCTTTGACCTTTGGTTTGCAATCTGACTACAAAGTTAACACAATTATTTGGGATACGCAAAGAAATAAGCTCAAAAAACGAAGAATTATGGCCGGAAAAGTGAAGATATTCAGGAAAAGTCTTGTTTTATATCTGATAAAGTTGTATCTTTGCAAGGTAGAAATCTTCGTTCATCGACGTTGAACCGACATTCACCGACGTTGAACCGCCGTTCATCGACGTTGAACGGACATTCAGCGTCGGTGAACGGAGATTTCTCCTAGGATAAAATACTTTTCTTCCTAGGTTTGTGGTCTTTTCTTCTTAGGTATGATCATAAATACTGTAGGATGCAAAGGCTGCTGCAATAAGGAGTGATAACAATCTTAATAAGAAAGGAAACTGATATGGCTAAGTACAAGTTGCAAGAGTTGAATGATTTGCGTGATGAAGGCAAGCGCAGAGTTTATCCCAAGATGGTGACCAACCGTACACTATCCCGAAAAGAGTTCGTCAAGATGATGCAGCATTACCATCGCGGTATTTCGGAAAGTACCACGGAGGCTGTATTGACCGATGTGGTTGATATGCTGGCAGACATGCTCTCCATGGGGTACAACGTGAATCTGGAAGGTTTCGGCACCTTCTCCCTCTCCCTCGCTTTCGAGGATGAGAAGCCTAGGGAAATTCTGAATCCAGATGATAAGATGACGTACCGCAAGGTGGGCGTGAAGGACATCAACTTCAAGGCGTCTCCAGAGTTTGTCAAGGATGTGAAGCGTGAAACCGACCGTGACCTGGAGCGTGATATGGGTGGTGTAAAGGTTATCCGTAAGCATCTCTATTCCAAGGAAGAGCGCATTGCCAGAGCCCTGGAGGTGATAGAGAAGAACGGAGTCCTCACCCTAGGCGATTATGCCTCCATCAACAACCTGAGCCGTACTGCCGCCTCTATGGAACTGAAGGAGCTGACAAATGACAAGACTTCGCTGATAGATTCACTAGGCCGCGGCAGCCATAAGGTTTGGGTGAAGAGGAAAGAATAAATGCAAATGAGTTTTTATACTATTTTATTGGGATTTGCAAGAAACTTTCCGATTTTCTTGCAAATCCCAATTCTTTTTATTACTTTTGCGGTGTTATTAAAATGATAGTGTTATGGATGCAACATTACAAACAATAAATTTGCAACTTCCTAGTTCCGATATGCAATTTTTGAAAGAATTGGCTAAAAGAATGGGATGGGTTGCTAGCAAAGTGAAGTCTAACTCTAAAATGTCAGAGTTAGATAAGGCAATTCTCGATGTAAAGGAGGGAAATGTCAAAAACTTCGATACTTTGGAGGATATGATGAACTATCTGGAGGCTTAGTTATGTATAAGTTACAGCTTTCTGGGAGGTTTAAAAAATCGTACAGGAAATGTATCAAACGAGGATACGACAAGTCCTTGTTCGAGGAAGTTGTGTCTATTTTGTTGAGAGGAGAACCATTGCCAGCAAAGTATAAGAATCATCCTTTGCATGGAAATTATGAAGGATGGAATGATTGTCATATTCTTCCTGATTGGGTTTTGGTATGGAAGTATGATAATGATGAGTTAATCCTATGTTTACTTGATACAGGAACCCATTCTGATTTGTTTAAGAAGTAAATCATCAACTATTTTATTGTGATTTGCAAGAAACTATTTCTCTTTTAAGTCATTTGCCGACTTTTCGAAATCAGCTTTGATATCATCTAATAGTGGATTTCTGTTTTAGCATAAATGTCAATGCCATCATATTGTTTTGCTCTTTCGAGCATCTCCTCTTTATGTTTTAGGAGTTGTTTAAACTTTCTGATGGTTTCCTCCTTTGTATTGTTCTTTGTTGCTTGCATAATAACCTCCTTTTTAATGTTATTGTTATTAATTTGGTGGCAAAGATAAGAAAAGTAAATGAGATATGCAAGAAAAAAGACCCAAAATTTTGTGAAGCCAATTCTTTTTCGTACTTTTGCAGTTGTCTTGCTGTGGATGGCTGGCGATGAGTCGCTGGCTAGGTAAAAATCCATGGCTTGGCCTATCATAATTAAGAAAGACGTTCTCTACGTTTTCTTCTGACCTATTGAAATCTGGTAAATTACAAAAGGTGTTCAGAGGGAGACAGCAGTGGGCGTCTACCCACTGTGTATATACACATGGCATAGGTGTGCCCCTTCGTCTGGAGGGGTACGCTCTGTGCTATCATATATATACCCGCTTGGCGTAGGCTCTATTGCTTCTTATCCTTGACACCAGGGTTTTACCAGAACCTCAATAGGCAAGGGTAATGCGAGTGATAGATTCCCTACGCCATTTCTGTTGATAGTAAATCAGTTATCCTATTCCTTATCTTGCGATGAGGCTGGACTAGAATCAAAATAATCTTTTAAAATCAGATGGTTTCTGCTTTCGGGAATCGGTGGAGTAATAGGATGGCAAGGCTTTGCTATGCTCCCATCGGCAACGGAAGTTATGGCAAAGAAACTGCAACTCAGCTATAAGGAAATCGAATCCCGATTAGAATCGTTTAAAACTAAAGTGGTGCCAGCCTCTGAGGTTGGCTACGAGATACTGAAGGCTTTTGGTAAAAGCGAAAAGGATGTATCGAGATACAAGGAAGGAAAGGGTATCTTGAAAACATTCGACGGCTTGCTTATCAAAGGCTTGTTCTGCTATCTGGCTGTAGATACTTTGCATCTTACCACCAGGTTGGAGGCATTGAAGACTGATGCTCAGGTTAAGAAGGCTGCGCCAAAGATTATTGCGGTGAGCGATGGTGAAACCCTCCTTGCTTATGATACTCGTGAGAATGATACTTACGAGCAGAAACTTGTCAAGATGCACAGCGACTTTGGCTTCTTCTATCCTTTGATGAACGTAGAGCGAGTACACACTACGTCAGAAAACCCTGCCGATGTGAAGGCTGCTGAGAAACTTGCCAAACTGCATGATGAGATTCGTGCTTATAACGAATATAATAGTGATGACGACTTGCACGACCTCAATATCTTCATAACCCGTCTGCTCTTCTGCTTCTTTGCCGAAGACACAGGTATCTTTGCCGAAAATCTCTTTACCAACTTTATCAAGCAGTTTACCAAGGAAGATGGTTCCGATCTCGGCGAGATGCTAGGTCAGGCATTCCAGGTGATGAATGTACCAAACAAGGAGCGTTCGGAAGAACTTACCAAGGAAATCAATCAGTTTCCTTACGTGAATGGCGGTCTTTTTGCCTCAGACATTCCTATCCCAAAGATGGGTTATAAGGCTAGAAAGATTATCATCGAATGCGGAGACTTGGATTGGAAGGACATCAATCCGGATATTTTCGGTAGTATGATTCAGGCGGTGGTGAATCCTGATGTGCGTGCCAAGGAAGGTATGCACTACACCAGTGTGCCTAATATCATGAAGGTAATCAATCCGCTCTTTATGGATGATTTGAGAGGGGAATATAAAAAACTGGAAGAACTTTATGCGCAGAAGAAGAACCTGCTTGATATGAGTGCCTTGTCTCAAAATCAGTTTATTGACGAGTGCAAACCAATCATTAATGGTTGCAATAGGTTGATGGTAAGAATGAGCAAGATGAAGTTCTTCGACCCAGCTTGTGGTAGTGGTAATTTCCTGATTATCACTTATAAGCAGTTGCGCTTGCTCGAAATGGATATTCTGCATCTCCGCAAGAAGTGTACGCAGGAGCAGATGCTCGACTTTATCGATGGTTCGTGCATCCGTTTGGAGCAGTTCTATGGAATAGAGCTACTCGATTTTCCTCACGAGGTAGCCATGCTTTCGCTTTGGCTTGCCGAGCATCAGATGAACAACAAGTTTCACGCCGATTTCGGTGTGAATGTTGCTGCCTTGCCTTTGCATAATATCAACCAGATAAAATGTGGTAATGCCTGTAGAATGGATTGGGAGGTAGTATGCCCACATACCAAGGATGAAGAAGTGTTTGTATTTGGAAATCCACCGTATTTGGGGAGTAGTAAATTCGACTCTGGACAGCAGGAAGATAGAAAAATTGTACTGGGAAAATTTAAAAACTTTGGCAAGATTGATTATATAGGTATTTGGTTTGTTAAGGCTGCTTTATTTGTGAAGCATACAAAATCTAGAAGTGCTTTCGTTAGTACTAATTCGATTTGTCAAGGTGAAATGGTTGAACCATTGTGGGATATAATACTTTCTAATGAAGTGTGTATTTCTTTTGCTTACACTTCGTTTAAATGGAATAATAATGCAAAGAAAAATGCGGCTGTATATTGTGTCATAATAGGCTTAGATTCTGCATCTAAAATAAAAAAGCAACTCTTTACGGAGCGAGGAAAGAAGGAGGTTGATAATATAACGCCGTATTTGACTGATGGAAATTGTGGTATTATTTCCAAAGCGACTTCTCCTATTTCTGATTTTCCGAATATTATTCGAGGATGTATGCCTTATGATGGAGGTAATTTGATTATGGATGAAGTTGAAATGAAACAGATGCTCTCCGAGTATCCCCAAGTAAAGTGTTGGATAAGAGAATTGTACAGTGGAGCGGATTTTATAAAAGGAGTTAAGAGATATTGTTTGTGGATTTCGGATGAAGATTATGTTAAAGCAATGCATCTGTCACCTATAGCTAATCGAATTAATAAAACAAGGGATATGCGTTTAAATAGTTCTGATGAAGGTGCAAGGAAACTTGCAGAAAAGCCTTACCAGTTTAGGGAATTTAATCACTGTGAAGATACGACATTGGTAATTCCTTCTACGTCATCTTCAAATAGAAAATACATTCCTATGGGCTATGCAAATAATCATATGATAGTAAATAATGCAATGTATATGGTTAATAATGCTGCCCTTTGGGTTTTTGGAGTTATAACTTCTATAATGAATATGACTTGGGTTAATACGATAGGTGGAAAGTTGAAAATGGATTATCGATATACAAATCTCTGCTACAACACTTTCCCCTTCCCATCCATCTCCGACACCAAGAAGTCTGAGATAGAAGAGGCGGCAACGAATGTGCTTCTGGCTCGTGAAAACTATCCCGAGAAGACGCTTGCAGATCTTTACGACTCAGAAAAGATGCCGGAGGATTTGCGTGCTGCACATGAGAAACTGGATGCCATCGTAGAAAGCTGCTATCCTGGCGCTCCGTTCCCAAATGATGAGGCTCGATTGGAATGCCTCTTCAAACTCTATGAGAAAATGACAGCTGACAAGAAATAATAACCTTTAAAATATTAAACTTATGAAAGTATTATCGGTACAACAGCCTTGGGCAACAATGATTTGCTCTGGTATTAAGGATGTAGAGAATAGAACATGGAAACCGAAAGAAAATCCTGGTAGAATACTCATACATGCCAGCAAGAAGTTTAGTATGAATATGCTAGGTGGAATGCCTTTGGAATGGGCGTCAACTATAAGCAACGATATTCTCTTTGGTAATTTACCACAAGCAAATGAGTTTCCTTATGGTGCTATCATTGGATATGTGACGTTAGACAGAATAGAAACAGAGTCTGATTCTCTTTGGGCTTCGCCTGATGAGTCGCAATATAAGTGGGTACTCAAAGATGCTTATATGTTCGATAAACCTATCGAAGGTGTTAAGGGGAAACTGCATTTGTTTGATTATCCTATTGATGAAAATAATCTTCCTGCTGCTCATAAGGTTGAAATCCGTATGCCTAAGCGTGAAGGCGATGAGTTGGTTGTACCTTTGTCAAAGGTTAATTGGGAAGAATATGCAAAGACAAAAGATAATAACGATGAGCTTTATTTGACTTTTGATATAGCTCCAAACGTAGCAGATGTATTGTGCAAGCCGGATGTATACGACTTGCTCCCTGTACAATCTATTCGTTTGGAATGTGAGGGTAAAAGCCTGAGATTCGAAGTTGATGGTAAGTCATCTACTTCTTATTATGATGTAGACGAAGATATGAAACATTTGCTCTATGGTTCTATCTTTACAGATGAGCCAATAGAACGACTACTATGTGTTTATTTCTTTGGTAAGAAACTAACTCATGTGAATATAGAACTCGATGAAATAGAAAAGCAGGTAGATGAAGAATTAAAAGAAAATGGTTTCACTCGTGATGATTTCTCAGCCGAGGAACTCAAGGATTTGAAAGATGAAATAAAAGATCGTCTAGAAAATCCTGATGGTTTTATGCTTGATGGCTTTTGGTCTTCGGAAGGACCTGGACTAAGAAGACAATTTGAAAAAGAAATAGGGTTATGGCCTAAGAAATAATTTTATCATACGCTTATGTCAAAACGAGATAGTTACATATCGCATACTTTAAAAAGAGGCGATTCTGTTTATGTCTATTATTGGGAAGATGACATCATAGTTCGTTTCCAAAATATAGAAGGTAAATTAAAGGCTTTTGTCACCAATCGGGATGGGAAAGTCTTGGAGAAAGATTGGGCTTCTAATGAGTATATGCAAAATGCATTGGAAATGGGGGAGTTGATGACTAAAGAAGAGTTTGATAACTTTTCCTATGATGTGGGAGACCAACATTTTACAACAATAGAAAAACAACTCGAAGCTGGAGAATATTTATGGAATAATAAAAATGTAAATGCTTATGAACAAGATAAATGATAACATCGTTGATATCAAGTATCAGCAAACGGGTAAATCGAGTAATACCAATGAACTCGGTATGCGAGAGATGCAAGCCAAGGCTTACGAAGCCCGCAACCATCGCTTTCTGCTTATCAAGGCGCCACCTGCATCTGGCAAGAGTCGCGCCTTGATGTTCATCGCCCTGGATAAACTGAATAATCAGGGCATCAAGAAGGTTGTAGTGGCTGTACCGGAAAAGAGTATCGGCCGCTCTTTCCAAAACACCGACCTGATGAAGTATGGCTTCTTCGCCGATTGGAGGGTGGCGCAACAGTATAATCTTTGCGATACTACCGACGAGAAAGATAAGGCGGTACGCTTTAAAAATTTCTTCCATCAAGATAAAAACAATATCCTGGTTTGTGCCCATGCCACTCTCCGAAACGGTATGAAGGAAATAAGTGACGAGGAGTTTAATGATTGCCTCTTGGCGATAGATGAGTTCCATCATACTAGTGCTGATGTGAACAGCGGACTGGGCGATATTGTGCGCCGGGTGATGAATAATTCCACCGGTCATATTGTTGCCATGACGGGCAGTTACTTCCGAGGCGATGGTGTTCCTGTATTGAGGGCAGAGGATGAGGCCCGTTTCTTCCCGGTAACCTACAACTATTATCAGCAACTCAACGGTTATCGCTATCTCAAGAACCTCGTCCTGGGCTATCACTTCTATCACGGCAGTTATCTCGACCATATTGCCGAGGTGCTGGATACTACCAAGAAGACCATCATCCATATTCCGAGTGTCAACTCCCGAGCATCCAGCGGTTTGGGTAAATACACGGAGGTGGATGAAATCATCAAGATTATCGGTAAGGTAGAGGAACGGGATTACAACAATGGCGGCATCTATCACATCAGAACAAAGGACGGCAGACTGCTGAAGGTTGCTGATTTGGTGGAAGACCATGCTGAGACCCGCAACCTGGTGCAGGGATTTTTGCAGAAAATAAAGAAGCGTGATGATGTAGATATGATCATCGCTTTGGGTACTGCCAAGGAAGGTTTCGACTGGCAATGGTGTGAGGAATGTCTGACCATCGGTGTGCGTGGCTCGCTGACCGAAGTGGTGCAGATTATCGGAAGATGCACTCGTGATTGCGAAGGCAAGGAAACCGCCAAGTTTGTAAACATGATAGGAATGCCTGATGCTAATCAGCCCGATGTGAAGGTGGCGGTGAACGACTTTCTGAAAGCCATTACCGCATCGCTTCTGATGGAGCAGGTGATGGCGCCTAGTTGGCATTTCAAGACGGTGAAGGATGTGGATAGTGATGAGGGTAGTCCGCTGGATGCCCGTACCCTGGTGATAGAGGGTTTGAAACCTTTGTCGAGCGAGAAGACGAAGATGATTGTAGAGGAGCAGTTGGATGATTTGAAGGCTTCTATCTTGCAAGACGAACTGGTGGTGAAAGCCATCAGCGGAAGTACTACGGCTGAAACCATCACCAAAACGCTCATTCCGAAAGTGATTCGTGAAAAGTATCCGGATTTGAGCGAGGACGAAGTGGAAGAAGTTCGTCAGCGCCTGCTGCTTGATACCCTTGTCAAGGGTGGTGAAGTGGTGGATGATAAGGGAAATCCTATCGACTTTGATGCTTCGGCAAACGATGAGGAGAAGGAGTCGGAAGGTAATCGCCTCATCAAACTGGCAAACCGAATGATTAACATCGACCAGTTGAGCATCAATCTGATTGATTCCATCAACCCTTTCCAGCGTGCTTACGAGGTGCTGTCGAAGAATGTGGATAAGCTGACCCTGAAGATTATCCAGGATACGATGGCTGAACAGAAATTCGATATGACCATCGAACAGGCGATGATGCTGTTCAAGGGACCCTATAAGCAATGGGTGGCAGAGCATGACGGTCTGCGTCCAGACATCAACGACCCTGACCCGAAGGTAAGGGAACTGGCTGCTGCATTCCAGAAACTCAAGAACCTGAAGATTCGAAAAATGATGGGATTGGAGTATGAGCCGGAAAAGTAACATTCAACATTTAACATTAACATAAATGGATTGGCCAGAAGAATTATTAGAGATATTTGATGACCCCTTGTTGGTGGATGTACGTCCGAAACCGAAGGCGCCAACGCCCGATGACAGGCTGGCACAGAAATTGCTCGAAGTCAACAAGTGGGTGGCAGAGCATGGTAGCGAATCCACAGCAGATGGTGGCTTGAAAGAAAAGTTGCTTGCTGCATCGCTCAAGGCTCTGCGAACCAAGGCAACAGATAGCCTCAGACAGTATGATGAGTATCAACTGTTGGGATAGGCTATAGTTTTTCACCTTATTATATATATAGTGATATGGATATAGATAAAGAATTAGAAGATATATTCAGCGATCCCTTGATGGATGTTTCCTATCAGGAGGCAAAACTCTTCGATGTGCCTGCCGACATGAAAGGCGTGATGGCTCAGAAGAAGGATGCGCCCGACCATGTGGCGCAAAGAAAACTGTGTGAGAATTTTGCGCAGTTTAAGCCGCTCTTCGAACAGGTGCATCAGGATTTGAAGACCGGGAAGCGACAGTTGCAGAGAATCTCGAAGACGACTAATATGCAGGAAGGACATTTCTATATAGTGGATGGTCTGATGGTTTATTTGCAGAAAGTAGGCGAGAAGGCAATAGGTACAAGTAGGGCTTTGGATGCGCGAACCCGCTGTATCTATGAAAATGGTACGGAGTCGGATATCTATCTCCAGACGCTTCGCAAGAGTGTGGTGGCAAGTGGCTATGCCATCACCGAAACTCTGGAGGAGACGGATGCTCATTTCTTCAATCCTGAGGATGTGAAGCAGGAAGACCAGGTGACGGGGTATATCTACGTGCTTCGTTCGAAATCTGAGAATCCGGAAATTCGTAACATCAAGAATCTCTATAAAATAGGTTTCTCTACGAATCGGGTAGAGGAACGTGTGGCAAATGCTGAGCACGAGCCTACTTATCTGATGGCACCTGTAGAGATTGTAAGCACTTACAAGATAGTGAACATGCACTCCCAGAAGTTTGAGGACCTGGTGCATCAGGTGTTGCAGACGGTAAACTTCCGTTTTAAGGTGGCTGATGATAAGGGAAAGATGCATGAGGCTACGGAATGGTATCAGGTTCCGCTGGAAATCATCGACAGTATCATTCAGAAAATCATGAATGGCACTATCATCTACTTTGCCTACAACAAAGAACAGCAATGTCTGGAGCAGCGGATAGAGAAAAAGCCATCGCAGTTAAATCTGTCGGGCTTGAAGGTTTTGACGCTGATTATCGAGAAGGTATATTTCGAGGAGATAGTATCTGGTGTGAAGACCGAGGAGTACCGTTCGTTGAAGCAGACCACGCTTAACAAATATACTTATATTGATGAGGCTGATGGCAAGCGTTATCTCCGTCGTTTCGATGCGATAAGGTTTTATGTGGGTTATCATTCGGATAGGGATAGTGCCGTGGTTCAGGTATTGGACACCACCTATGAGGATGGCTTGGTAACTTATCATCTCGGAAAGGTGTTGGAGGTGATAAGGGGGAAAGGAAAATAAATAAAACAGTTGAAAACCAATAGTTTAAGATCACAAATTGTGACCTTAAACGCTATTCCTATGTGTTCTAATATAGAGTGTTATACGAAGCTTTTGCCCTTGCAGGGCGCATTGCTGACTGCGAGTGTACCCAGGGCGCTGCCCTGGGCTAAGAGCTTTTGGGCTTTCAGCCCGTTCTTGAACCACCTGCAATGTCCTATTTTATGTTAGATCTTTCGAGTATTGTGCGCACAGCCCGATAGTGAGGATCTTTTTTGATGTCTCGCTTGGGACTAATATCATATTTGCGCTCTGTTTCGTCTGCCATTTCTTGGAAACGACGAGCTTCCTCACCATAGAGTGCTGGTATTGCTTTTATTGGATAAGCCATAATCCTTCTGCCTTTAATTCTTCTATAAATTCTTCAAAATCTGTAGCCTTGCCTGTCCTTTCGTATTCCGCTTCAATGGCTTCAATCCTAGCCACGGCTTCTTCTTCATTAGCCGGATGCCAGCCAATAGGATATCTTTTCTCCTTCATAAGCTTGCGTATTTTATCTGCTGCAAATTTACGATTATTATCTGAATCATGCAAGAAAAATGGGAGAAATGTTTTATAAAGTATCTTATAATCAAGGTTTTTGTTCTTTGTTGGGCTTGGGGACGGTTCTGAAAAAAAATCACAATACCTAGCTGATGGTGCTGAGTATTGTGACTTTGCTTTTTGTTATATGTGTTTATTCGAAAATAATCACTAAATCTTAGTGGTGTTTCAAATCACACGCAGCCTGCTCATAGTCGATGAGATGATCGATGGTAGGGTGGTCGCCGCAGATTTCGCAGGATGCACGCTTCTTTACCTTGATGGTGCGGAAGTTCATCGTCTTGGCATCGAAGGTGAGCAATCGGTCGGTGAGCAGTTCGCCCACACCGAGGAAGTACTTCAACGCCTCGGCAGCCTGGATGGTTCCGAGCATACCAGCGATGGCACCAAGGACTCCTGCCTGGCTACTGGTAGGAACAGTGCCTGCTGGAGGTGGCTCCTTGAAGAAACAACGGTAACAAGCCGTGCCTGGAAGATGGGTGAAGGTCTGCCCCTGGAATCTCAGGATGCCGCCATGCGAGAATGCCTTGCCCAGTCGCACACAGGCATCATTGATGAGGAACTTCACCGGGAAGTTGTCGGTGCAATCAATGACGAAATCCCATGGCTTGATGATTTCCTCGGCATTGTCTGAGGCGAGGAAGGTATGGTAGGTTGTTACCTCCACATCAGGATTGATGGCAATCATCTTCTCCTTGGCGCTTTCCACCTTAGGGGTGTTCAAGTCCTTGGTCTGGTGAATGACCTGTCGTTGCAGGTTGCTGAGGTCAACCACATCGGCATCTACGATACCGATATGTCCCACGCCAGCCGCAGCGAGGTAGAGGGCAACTGGGGAACCCAATCCTCCGGCACCAATGATGAGCACCTTGGCATTGAGGAGCTTTTCCTGCCCCTCGAGGCCTACATCCTGAAGGAGGATGTGGCGGCTGTATCTTTCTATCTGTTCTTCTGTTAAATCTATCATTCTATTGTACTTTATGTCTTTTTTCTTTAGTAAAAAATTACTTTGTATAGCAGTTTATGCTCATACAGCAGTATAGAAAAAGGTCGCAAACAATTAACAGCTTGCGACCTTTGATATTCTTTATAAGAACCCGAATTATAATCCCGAATCTGGAAGTATAATTCTCTCATTCTCAAATTCTTGATTTACTCGATAACCACGAGTGCATCCTCTTCGAGCACAGCCTGACCAGGCTTAACGCAGATAGCGGTTACCTTACCATCCTTCTCAGCCTCGATGTTGTTCTGCATCTTCATAGCCTCGAGAACGACAACTGTATCGCCTGCCTTTACCTCCTGACCAACAGCCACCTCGATGCTGGTGATAGTACCAGGGAGAGGAGCCTTTACAGCGTTGGCTGTATTTACGTTGGCTGCTGGAGTAGCCTCAGCATCATCAGATGCAGCAGCTGGCTGACCGAGCACAACCTTCTTCTTCTCTGGCTCAGCCTCCTGTTCCATCTCAACCTTGTAAGCTTCGCCATTTACGTTCACGCTTGCGATGTTACCCTCAACAGCGTCAATCTGAACCTTGTATTCTTTTCCGTCAATTGTATATTTAAACTCTTTCATTTCTATTACATTATGGTTTAGCTGTTAAACTCAAGAACTTGGCGTTCCACATCGTCTGACGTGGCTTGATAGTGATGATGCCAGGCTCCTTGTCGTGTACGTTATTGCCCTGGTACTCATAGAGTGCCATGGCAATCGCAGCATAAATATTCTTATCCATTTATTCTAATGTTTAATTATATCATTACATTGGCATACAGCCATGCTTCTTAGCTGGTAAGCTCTGACGCTTGGTAGCGAGCTGAGCCAAACCACGGCAGATGCGGAAACGGGTGTTACGTGGCTCGATGACATCATCGATGTAGCCATACTGAGCAGCCTGATATGGATTAGCAAACTTGTCAGTATACTCCTGCTCCTTCTCAGCCAGGAATGCCTTTACATCCTCGCCAGCTTCCTTCTTAGCCTTAGCTTCCTTGCCACAGAGAACGGCAACGGCACCGCTGGCACCCATTACAGCAATCTCTGAAGATGGCCAAGCGAAGTTCAAGTCAGCACGCAACTGCTTGCAACCCATCACGATGTGGCTACCACCATAGCTCTTACGCAATGTGATAGTAATCTTTGGCACGGTAGCCTCGCCGTAAGCGTAGAGCAACTGTGCACCGTGGAGGATGACAGCGTTGTACTCCTGACCTGTACCTGGCAAGAATCCTGGTACGTCTACGAGAGATACGATAGGAATATTGAAGGCATCGCAGAAACGAACGAAGCGGGCTGCCTTGCGGCTAGCGTTTACATCGAGTACACCTGCGTAAGCTGCTGGCTGGTTGGCTACGATACCAACGCTCTGACCATTGAAGCGGGCGAAACCTGTAATGATGTTCTTGGCGAACTTAGGCTGAACCTCGAAGAACTCTCCGTTATCGGTTACAGCACCAATCACCTTATACATATCGTATGCCTGGTTTGGATCGTCTGGGATAATCTCGTTCAGAGTATCGTCCATACGGTCGATTGGGTCTGTGCACTCAACGCGTGGAGCCTCTTCTGTATTGTTGCTAGGGATGTACGAGAGCAGGCTCTTGATCATCTCGATAGCCTCTTCCTCAGTCTTAGCAGCGAAGTGGGTAACACCACTCTTGGTTGCATGAACAGATGCACCACCGAGGTGCTCTGCATCGATGTCCTCACCAGTTACGGTCTTGACAACCTTAGGACCAGTCAGGAACATGTAAGAAGTCTGCTCCTTCATGATGATGAAGTCGGTCAAACCTGGAGAGTAAACGGCACCACCGGCGCAAGGGCCCATGATAGCAGAAATCTGTGGGATGACACCAGAAGCGAGGATGTTGCGCTCGAAGATCTCACCATAACCAGCGAGGGCGCAGATACCTTCCTGAATACGGGCACCACCTGAGTCGTTCATGCAGATAACAGGTGCACCCATAGTCATAGCCATATCCATTACCTTGCAGATCTTCTGTGCCATAGTCTCAGAGAGTGAACCACCATTTACGGTGAAGTCCTGAGCATATACGTAAACCAGACGGCCAGCTATAGTAGCGCTACCAGCTACAACACCATCACCGAGGTACTGCTTCTTCTCCATGCCAAAGTTAGTGCAACGATGCAACTTGAACATATCATACTCCTCGAAACTGCCAGCATCTACCAACATTTCGATACGCTCACGAGCGGTATATTTGCCACGTGCATGCTGCTTCTCGATGGCCTTCTCGCCACCGCCAAGACGAGCCTGTTCGCGCTTAGCGATCAGCTCCTTAATCTTTTCTACTTGTTTGCTCATAATTGATTATTATGTATTATTTCTTTATTCTTTATAGAATGTTTTCCTGAATCCATGGGATGAGCGGACGAACCGTCATCGCATAATTCGGGCGCAAAGATACGAAAAAAACCGCAGATAGCGAACTATCTACGGTTAAATATTTAGAATAATGTGAAAAATCACTATTATTTGGTTCTAAAATTCCAAAAGAATACGGGCATTGAGCTGTCTGCCGGTAAGATAATTAGGTACGGCGTATTGCTGGCTGGTTACATCTGTCACCCAGTAATAGCTGTTTACGTTGTCTATGCCGAAGAGATTGAGACAATCTACCCCCAGCATCACATTCTTCAGGAAGGTCTTCTTCTCATGGCGGCTGTTGTCGAGCAACTGATAGCTCATACCGATATCTGCACGGCGATAGGCGGTGGCACGGAAACTGTTGGTCTCCAACTCTCTGTGGGGTGCTGCGAAAGGAAGACCATCGGCAAAGGCGAGTTTCAAAGACATGCGCCACTTCTTGCTGCCCGGGAAATAATCGGTGAAGAAGAGGTTTACCGCATAACGCTGGTCGGTAGGCAAAGGGATGCTCTTGCCACCCAGTTTCATCTTGGTATCCATGAGCGAAAGACTGAGCCAGGAATCGGTACCCGGAACAAATTCTCCGTAAAGTTTGAAGTCGAGTCCTGCAGCATGACCGCTGCATTCGTTCTGTCCGTAATAAACTACCTTCACGTTACTTACAGAATAAGGAACCAGATTGCTCAAAGCCTTGTAATAGGCTTCTGCAGAGAATTTATAGCGTTGGTCTCCTATCTTGAACCTATAGTCGTAGCCGGCGATGAAGTGGATGCTTCGCTGACTCTTGATTTTCTCGTTCAACGATGCGATGGTTATGCCATTCACCGTAGATGTATCTCTCAATTCCTTGAAGAATGGAGCCTGATAATACAGACCTGCCGCAAAACGGAGTGTTGTATTCTCGTGGTTGGCTGGTATAATGGCGAGCGACAGACGAGGACTCACGATGGTTTCTCTGTTGAAGTTCCAATGACTCATTCTGATACCATAGTTCAGGGTGTAATGTGTTTGTCCGTTCCCGGTACTGTCGGCTGTTCCTCCCGCGAAACGGTAGGTGTCCTGGATATAAGCTTCCATACGGTTGGCATTCAGTTCGTTGCGAGCCTTCAGTGAATAAATCATATAGAGGTCTTTGCCATTGTGAGGAATACTGTATCCTGCGGAATCACGCATCTCATATTCTACTGAATTCTCCTCGATATGTTCACGCTTCAGACTTACTGCGGCCTCCATCTGATGTTTCTTCACCTTGTGTTTGAGCATCAGTTTGGCACTCATCACGCGAGCCGTAAGATAGTTTCGGGCATGTTCAAAATAAGTTCCTACACCCAGGTTTTCTGAGGTTTCGGTCTCATCGAGCCAATATTGTCCCTGAATGTCATATTTCTCCTGTTCTTTGGTGTAGAAAGCGCTGCCCAGAAGCGAGAGACTGGTGTTGGCGGTAAACTGGCGGGTAATGCCGAGTGTACCGAAGTAGGTGAGGAAGCGGTCTTTCTCCTGACCGTCAAAATATACTCTGAAGCTCTTTACGTTTTCCATTGTTCCGAACTTCGTTTCTCGGTCTTCCGGTTCAAAGTTGTAGTGATTATCAGAGATGTAGCCTATGAAGTCGAGTTTCCATCGTTTGTTGGGCTGGTAACTCAGATAGGTCTGATAGTCCAGATAGTTTGGCTTGTATTCGCCTTTGGTTTCCATCGAACCGAGCAGGTAAGAGGTGGTTTTATAGCGCACACTATTGAGCCATGAAAGTTTCTGGGTTCCCAGCCCGATGTATGTGTCAGCGCCCAGCAGACTGGCAGCCAGACTGCCTTCAACCACCGGCTTCTTGCTTTTTGCTTTCAGGGTTTTGTAGGTGATGTCGAGAGCCGAACTCATCTTGTCTCCGTATTTGGCAGCATATCCTCCGGTAGAAAAACCGATTTTATCTACCATGTAAGGGTTGATGACGGAGAGGCCTTCCTGCTGTCCGCTGCGAACCAGGAATGGGCGGAATACTTCCACATTGTTGATGTATACGGAGTTCTCATCGAAGGCACCGCCACGCACATTATATTGCGAAGAGAGTTCGTTGTGGGTACTCACGCCAGCTTGTTGCTGAACCAGGCTTTCCACCCCATTTCCGTTGGCTGATGGCGTCATCTTCATATCCTTAGTCTTCAGTTCCTGTATCTGATCCGACTGTATTTTCTCTCCCTTGATATTTACCTCATCGAGGGTGGTGGTTGCTTCGCGAAGTACTACCAGCAGGGTTTGTTTTCCTCGCGGTCTTCTCAGCACTTTTGTTTTTGTTTTGAAGCCTATATATGAGAATTTGACAACCACGCTGTCTGCAGAATGTAGTTTGAGGCTATAGTCTCCCTTGAGCGAAGTAACGGCAGTTTTTCCCTGGCTAGCCACCGAAACGATGGCAAACTCCAGTGGCTGGTTGTTCTCGTCTACCACTTTGCCGTGAAGGGTAAACTCCTGCGCCATCATCTTAATGGTTGCGATGAGGCATATTGTGAGTATCAATAATCTATTTTTCATACTTTTATTAACGAGAGAAACTGAAAAATATTGTAGATGGTTGCAAGTTTTGATGAATGTCACTGGTTGTAATGCATTTGCGTCAGCCCGATTTGGCAGTCATGACGAGACCATAACTACATCAACCTTTATGATTGATGCAGCAAAGATACATTCTTTTCTGTTTCATAGCTATGCGATTTGTGACAATTGTGTGGATTAGGGAAATAAAGTTGGCGAAATTTATATTTTTATGCCTTATCTTGAAATTCGAAGAAATATTTCCGAAGAATAGAAAATTATCTCCGAAGGATAAAATAATATCTCCGATAAATAGGAAAATATCTCCGAAAGAGAATTTTCTCCCGATTATATATTCCGGCAGAGATTGCTGCAGATGATTTTCTGTTGCTTACAGAACTGTTTTTGATGTGATTTTTGTGAGGTGAAGGGTGAAGGGTATATTTTAAACTTTATATTATATTCTTTACTGAAGTTTCGCAAGTGAATAAATATCAACTTGCTTGTTTATAAATATACATAT
>NZ_JAHOEA010000027.1 GCF_019127135.1 Segatella copri
GTTCTACCCTATGTGATACACCCCAAAACGGCCGTTCTCGGACGGGCTGGGGGGGGCAATTTTCAGTTGTGGAGTAGCCTTTGCCCAATCGTCTGTTACCGGTAAGGTAGTAGCTTCAGAGGATGGTGAGCCTGTTATTGGCGCATCAATCAAAGTAGCTGGTACTAATACGGGTACTGTTACGGACGTCGATGGAAACTTCAGTTTGAATGTTCCAGCCGGCTCCAAGTTGGAGATTACCTATATAGGTATGAATCCACAAACTGTCAAAGCAAGTTCTAATATGAAGATTGTTTTGACTTCTGACAACAAATCCTTGGATGAGGTGATTGTTACAGGTTATGGTAACTTCAAGAAATCCTCATTTACAGGTGCTGCTGCTTCCATGTCAACAGCTAAGTTGAGTGATGTTCCTTCACTTTCTGTTGAAGATAAGCTTTCTGGTAATATCCCAGGAGTTTCTATTTCTTCTTTCTCTGGCCAGCCAGGTGCAATGAACTATATCCGTATTCGTGGTATGGGTTCTATCAATGCAGGTAACGATCCATTGATTGTGATTGATGGTACTCCTGTGAACTCTGGTAACTTGAGTGGTTTCAATGATGGTTCCACACAAGCTGGTTACAATGGTTCTGGTACCAATGCACTTTCTACATTGAACAGCAACGATATCGAATCTATCACTGTTATCAAGGATGCTGCCGCAGCCTCTTTGTATGGTTCTCGTGCAGCCAATGGTGTGCTTGTCATTACAACTAAGAGTGGTAGTGCAGGTAAGACCCAGGTTGATTTCCGTAGCGACTGGGGATTCTCTAACATGGCTATCAACTATCGTCCAACGTTGGATGGTGATTCTCGTCGTGCCTTGATTTATCAAGGTTTGAAAAACTATGCTTTTGATAATGTTGATGGTACAACCGATGCTTCGGCTGCAGCATTTGCTGATGCTAATATTGATGATTATGCAGCAAAACCAGAGAATGGCTGGGCTAATTGGCGTGACGCTCTCTTCAAAAATGGTTCTAGCCAGAACTATCAGGCAAGTGTAACTGGTGGTAATGATAAGACCAAGTTCTATGCATCTTTGTCATATGCAAATCAGAATGGTATTGTTGACCGTTCAGGCTTGGAACGTATGACAGGTAATGTAAACGTTTCCCATCGTTTTGGTAAGTTCAAGTTGGATGCTAGCACAATGATTTCATCTATGCATCAGAACTCTGCCATGGATGGTGGCGCTTCTTTTGCTGGTGCCGTCTCAAGTGCAGTATGGTTCCTCGGCCCTTCTAATGCTATCTATGACAAGAATGGTAATTTGCTGACAAAGACTGATGGTGCTTATAACAATAGTTATAACCCTATTTATGAGAACCAGCACATGTCTGATAGAACCAACACGACACGTTCTTACAGCACCTTGGCTCTCGAATGGAACATTTGGGACAACTTGAAGTTGCGTGAGAAGGTAGCTTACGACTACATCAACTCTACCGAGGATGTGCTTTGGGACAAATTCTGTGGTAATGGTTCTGGCTCAAATGGTGTGATGCAGCGTACTTACAATGAGTGGACAACCATGAACACTCAGACACAGTTGACATACAATAAGTCTTTTGGTGCCCACAATGTGGATGCTTTGCTTGGTTTCGAGACAGAGGCATGGCATAACAACAACTCATACGCTTCCGGTACAGACTTCCCTGGTAACTTGTATGAGTTCGCTAACTCTGGCGATACCTCTATGCAGAGTTACAAGTATGACTCAAAGATGACTTCTTTCTTGGGTCGTGTCAACTACAACTATAACGATTTGTATTATGCTGGTGTAAGCTATCGTCGTGATGGTAGTTCTCGTATGGCACGTGAGAATCGTTGGGGTTCGTTCTGGTCTGTATCTGGTGCTTGGCGCTTTGGTGCAGAAAAGTTCATGGATTCTATCAAGGATATATTGAGCGATGGTAAGATTCGTGTATCTTATGGTGTGAACGGAACTCTTCCATCTGGCTTGTATAGTTACATGAACCTTTATAAGTATGGTGAGTACTACAATGGTAGCAATGGTATGGGTATCATTGGTGTAGCCAACAAGGACTTGAAGTGGGAGCAGAACAAGGCTTGGAACTTTGGTCTTGACTTGACATTCCTCAACCGTATCTCTGTAACATTGGATTACTACGTTCGTAATACATCCAATTTGATTATGAACCGTCCTATCTCTATGATTCCAGGTTACTATGATGAATCTTCTCTGTTGGCTACCATGGCTCAGAATGTAGGTTCTATGCGTAACCAAGGTATTGAGGTGACCATTTCTTCTACCAACATTCAGAAGAAGGACTTCCTTTGGACTACTTCTCTGAACTTTGGTCATAACTCCAACAAGGTAACAGAGTTGACAGGTGATGATGACAAGATTATCAGCGGTGCCATGATTCATCAGGTAGGTAAGCCTTACTATTCTTACTATATGTATGAGTATGCAGGTGTTGACCCTGAGACAGGTTTGGAGAGCTATTACATCAATGATGGAACTGAGAATGCTCGCAAGACCACTACTAATGTAGCTGAGGCAAACAAGACTATTGTTGGTCATCATGAGCCAGCACTTGAGGGCGGTTTGTCTAACTTCATCAAGTGGAAGTTTATCGACTTCAACTTTACTTTGACCTATAAGTTGGGCGGTGACTCTTACGATGCTGCTACTTGGTTGCACGATAATGGTGGTACATACGCCCTCTATGGAGCAATCCCTTCTTACTATAAGTTGGAGGATATGTGGCAGAAGCCAGGCGATAATGCTAAGTTGCCTAAGTTCCAGGCTGGTTATGGTAAGGGTGTGTTGTCTTCTCGTTGGTTGATGCCTAACGATTATCTTCGCTTGAAGAACCTTACCTTAGGTTTCTCAGCACCAAAGGAGTGGATCAGCAACCTTGGCTTGAGCAAGGCTCGTGTATATTTCTCTGCCAACAACTTGTTGACCTGGAAGTCTAAGGATCTTTTTGTTGATCCAGAGACACCAGTGGATGGCTTGTGTACATTCGAAATGCCAGCTTTGAGAACTTATACATTTGGTATCGAACTTAGTTTCTAATTTATAAAAGAACGAAATACAATGAAAGTATTAAAATCAATATATAAGGTAATGGGCTGCGCTATTTTGGCAGCCAGCCTGTCATCTTGCGTCAATGATTGGTTGGACGTAGCTCCTTCTGATGGTACAGATGCCGATGCAGCCTTGACCAGCAGTTCAGACTTGGCTGCTGCGAGAACGGGTATGTACGCGGCTTTGAAGGGAAACAGCAACTTGGTAGATTACTATGGTCAGCAATTCTTCGTTTATGGTGATGTTCATGCAGGTGATGATTATCAGTATAATAATCTTGGTGGTTCTAACCGTGCAAGTTTCTACTATGACATGAACTATCAGACTGCATCTGAGTTTTCATCAAGTACTTCTTCCAGTAACGTAACTTGGAAATCACCATATATTGTTATTGGCCGTGCTAATCGTATCATCGCTGCTGCAGAAGGTGGTGCTTTGAGCGATGCAGCAGAGGCTAAGGCTACTATCGACCAGTATGCGGCAGAGGCAAAGGTACTCCGTGCCCTTGCTCATTTTGACCTTGTTCGTATCTATGGTAAGCCATATACAGAGGATCAGGGTGCATCTCTTGGTGTACCATTGGTAACAGGAGTGCTGGAGTCTAATGCAAAACCTGCTCGTAGCACTGTTGCTGAGGTTTACACCCAAGTAGTGAAGGATTTGACTGAGGCTATCAGCTCTAATGCTCTTGCTACAGAGACAGAACCAGGTTATGTAAGCGTTTGGGGAGCAAAGGCAATCCTTTCTCGTGTTTATTTGAATATGGGTGATTATGCTAACGCCTTGTCTGTTGCTGAGGATATTATCAAGAATTCTGGCGCAGCGTTGTGGACTCGTGACCAATACTTCAAGGCATGGGATGCTTCAACTCCTAATGAGAGTGAGTTCTTGTTCCGTCTCAATGTGGCAGGTTCTACAGACAGCAATGACTTGAATGGTATCGGTAACCTTCAGCAGCGTGAGGGCTACAAGGAAATGGTTGCTACTAAGAAGTTTGTTGACATGCTTACTTCAGACCCAGAAGATGTTCGTAACGAGATGTTCTTGCCTGCAACTGCAGCCAAAGAGGTGGCAACTTATGGTACCAACAAGGTATATCTGAACAAGTTGCGTGGTCAAGGTGGTAATCTTCGTAATGTTACTATCGTTCCAATTATCCGTCTTTCTGAGGTTTACTTGACAGCTGCAGAGTGTGCATTTAGAAATAATGACAAGACTAAGGCTGTAGAGTATCTGAATGATTTGGTAAAGAATCGTACCACAACAGTGGCTTCTTTGGCTACAGTGGATAACATCACACTTGAGCGTATCTTGATTGAGCGTCGTAAGGAGTTGATTGGCGAGGGACAGCGTTACTTTGATGCTTTGCGTAATAACGAGACTATCACCCGTTATACAAGTGAAGCTGATAAGGGTTGGCACAAGACATTGAGCAAGGATGCTCAGTCTTTCGACCGTGATTACTTCAAGGCTATTGCTGCCATTCCGCAGGCAGAGATCAACGCCAACCCTAACATCAAGCAGAATACGGGTTACGGTGAGTAATCGCTGTAATGGAATATTTTAATAAGATAATATTTTTAATCAACGATATAGGAATGCCATGAGTGGCATTTTCTATAAATCTCTCGGGAGAGGCTGGCTGTGAAGCTCGCCTCTCTTTTTTTTGTCTTTTTATTTGCGTATCTGATATTTTATTCGTAACTTCGCACCGTCTAAAGTAATATGGCTATGGAAGAGATAAGAAAATACCCAGTAGGAATGCAAACGTTCTCTGATATACGAGAGGGTAATTATGTGTACGTAGATAAGACAAGGTATATTGTCGATTTCTTGCGTAATGGTTCTAAATATGTGTTTCTGAGTCGTCCAAGACGATTCGGTAAGTCGCTTTTTGTCTCTACGCTCCAGGCATATTATGAGGGCAGGAAGGAACTGTTTGATGGTTTGGCACTTGGCGAATATGAGAAAGAATGGGTGAAACGTCCTGTTCTTCACTTCGACATGAGTACTGCCAAAAATCAGACACCCGAAGGGTTAGAAGAGATGCTGGGCTACATGCTTTCAGAATACGAGCAGGTCTATGGACGTGACGAATTGGCGGTGCAGCCGAGCCAGCGTTTGCAGTCTTTGGTAAAGCGTGCCTATAAGAAGACGGGGCAAAAGGTGGTCGTTTTGATAGACGAATATGATGCTCCTCTCTTGGATGTCGTGCATGAGAAGGAAAGTTTGATGCCATTGCGCTTGGTTATGAGGAAGTTCTATAGCCCATTGAAATATCTCGACCCTTGGCTGGAATTTACCTTTATCACGGGTATCACCAAGTTCTCTCAGTTGAGTATCTTTAGCGAGATCAATAATTTGGATAATATCAGCATGTTCGATCAGTATTCTGCTATCTGTGGTATCAGCAAGACAGAACTACTGACGGTGATGAAGCCTGATGTTGAGTTGCTAGCCAAGTCTTTGGGAAAAACTTTTGATGAAACGGTTGCCGAGTTGAGTTCATATTATGATGGTTATCATTTCAGTAAAAAATCAGAAGATGTGTTTAATCCGTTTAGTCTGGTTAAAGCGTTGAGAAGTAAGGAAATAGCAGCTTATTGGTTTAGTTCAGGTACTCCTGCATACATTATCAACACTTTACGCAAACATCATGTGGGGGTGATGGATATAGAACAGAAATCCGTAGGGGTGGATGATTTCGATGTCTCTCCTGAGCAGATGACTTCTGCTTTACCATTGCTTTATCAGAGTGGATATCTCACCATCAAGAAGTATAACCCTATCTTGCAGAGCTATCAGCTGGATTATCCAAACAAGGAAGTGCGTGTAGGGATGGTTCGTTCCTTGGCTCCTAACTATCTCTCTCCAATATCGTTGAACAATAATAGTTTCATCTTCGACTTTTTGGAGCAACTATATAACAATAATATGGATGGTGCTTTGCAGAAAATGCAGGCTTATCTCGCCAGTATCTCCAATCGACTTGCCAACAAGAACGAGAAGGACTTCCAAACGGTCTTTTATCTCATTTTTAATTTGATGGGTGCTTACATCTTGGTGGAGGAGGATAGTGCAATTGGCAGAGCAGATGCCGTTCTTCACATGCCGGATACAATCTATGTGATGGAATTGAAGTTTGATAAGACGGCTGAGGAAGCTTTGAAACAGATTGATGACAAAGGCTATCTCATTCCTTATTCAGCTGACGGCAAACGAATGGTAAAAGTAGGAATCAACTACGACAGCCAGAAGCGAACCATTGGTGAATGGAAGATAGTAGAAGGGTAAATATTGCTTTTTGTTACTGTTTAAACGAGTGACATTGTATAACACTTTACGAGAACAGGTCTTTCATGGAGAAAAATGGCTGTAGGATGCAATATTATCCCTTGTTCCTTGTTATTATGATATACAAACTGTTGTGGAAATGAAAAAGAAAATAGTTATAATGATGGTGCTGCTGCTTGCTGTTGTGGGAGCAAAGGCACAAGAAGTGGAGAATCCGGTAGGCAGATTCTCGGTAATTCCCCGTATCGGTGTAACTCTGGCTAACTGGAGCGGGTTGACTCTGGAAACTTTGGATGGAACCTCGCTAGAGTCTAAGTATCAGGCAGGATTCATGGGTGGCGCAGATGTGGAATATCGCATAAATAAGAGCCTGGGTATTACGCTGGGTGCTTATTATGCCCGACAGGGTATGCGCTTCCCTGACTGTGAGTTGACTGAGAATGCTGAAAAAGGGGAATATACAGGTATTAAGAATCATCATGTGAACCTCGATTATATCCAGGTACCGCTCATGCTGAAAGCCTATCTTGTAGAGGGCTTGTCGGTGAATGCAGGCGTTCAGGTGGGATTCCTTTGTGGTGACGGCAAGGTTAAAAGAGAGGAAACCGACCTTCAGAAGGACAAGAACGGGTCTATTACATACAAGAATATGCATGAAACCGAAGCTCTTTGGCCTGCCAAGAAGGTGGATGTAGCCATTCCTCTGGGCTTGAGCTATGAATATATGAATGTGATTCTGGATGCCCGTTACAACGTGAGCCTGACGAAGGCTAGCAAGGGTGATTGGGATAACTGTAAGAACAAGGCTCTGACCTTTACCGTGGGTTATCGTTTTACATTATAAAAGAATATTTGGATAGAAATAAGAAAAGCCTCAAATCCGCAAAGGATTTGAGGCTTTTACCTTATCTGATAATCAGATGATTCTATGATTCTTTATCCAACCTGACTTCCTGGCTTAACCTTGCCAAGGAGAGAAGTTACGTTCAATGAGCCGTCGAAGTTGACTGCACTCAGAATCATACCCTGGCTCTCGATGCCCATCATCTTGCGAGGAGCAAAGTTGGCTACGAACAATACGTCCTTGCCGATCAGCTGCTCTGGTTCGTAGTAGGCTGCGATACCTGAGCAGATGGTGCGCTCTACGCCAGAACCATCGTCGATGGTGAACTTCAGGAGTTTCTTAGACTTCTTTACCTTCTCGCAGTTCAGAATGTGACCTACGCGGATATCGAGTTTCTCGAAATCATCGAAGCTAACCTCTGGCTTGATAGGAGCAGCCTGATAAGAAGCTTCCTCGTTAGCCTTCTTGGTGTCAGCGAGCTTCTGGAGCTGTCTTTCGATAACCTCATCCTCAATCTTCTCGAAGAGCAATTCAGGCTCACCGAGCTGGGTACCAGCCTTGAGCAAATCTGTGCTGCCGAGCTGAGTCCACTCGAAGTTAGGCATATTGATCATCTTGCGGAGCTTCTCAGAAGAGAATGGCAAGAATGGCTCGAAGGCGATAGCGAGGTTGGCAACCAACTGCAGGGAGATGTTCAGGATGGTCTCCACACGCTTAGGATCGGTCTTCCAAACCTTCCAAGGCTCACACTCTGTGATGTATCGGTTACCGATACGAGCCAGGTTCATAGCCTCTTTCTGAGCCTCGCGGAACTTGAATACGTTGAGATACTGCTCTACCTTCTCCTTCACGTCCTTAAACTCAGCGATAGCCTTCTCATCTACCTCCTGCAATTCACCACAGGCAGGAACTACGCCGCCCCAATACTTCTTGGTGAGCTGGAGGGCACGGTTAACGAAGTTACCGTAAACGGCAACCAACTCAGAGTTGTTGCGCTCCTGGAAATCCTTCCAGGTAAAGTTGTTGTCCTTGGTCTCAGGCGCATTGGCTGTCAATACATAGCGCAATACATCCTGCTTGCCTGGCAAATCTACGAGATACTCGTGCAACCATACAGCCCAGTTGCGGGATGTTGAAATCTTATCATCCTCCAGGTTCAGGAACTCGTTGGCTGGTACGTTGTCTGGCAAGATATAGTCGCCGTGAGCCTTCAGCATAGTAGGGAAGATGATGCAGTGGAACACGATATTGTCCTTACCGATGAAGTGAACAAGACGAGTTTCTGGATCCTGCCACCACTTCTGCCATGTTCCCCACTTTTCTGGATGAGCATCGCAGAGTTCCTTGGTATTAGAAATGTAGCCGATAGGTGCATCGAACCAAACGTAGAGCACCTTTCCATCTGCACCCTCTACTGGAACAGGAATACCCCAATCCAAGTCGCGTGTCATCGCACGTGGCTGAAGATCCATATCCAACCAGCTCTTGCATTGGCCGTAAACATTGGTACGCCACTCTTTGTGGCCTTCCAGAATCCACTTCTTCAACCAATCCTGATACTTGTTCAATGGAAGATACCAGTTCTTGGTAGGCTTCTTTACGAGACCATGACCAGGGTTATTCTTGTTGGTAGGGTTGATGAGTTCCTCAGGAGAGAGGGTAGCACCACATTTCTCGCATTGGTCGCCATAAGCACCCTCTGCACCACAGCGAGGGCAAGTACCTACGATATTACGGTCGGTAAGGAATTCGCCTGTTACCTCGTCGCAGAACTGCTCCTCTACCTTTTCTTCCAATACGCCCTTGTCATAGAGTGTGCGGAAGAAGTCTGAAGCAAACTTATTGTGAGTAGGCGAAGTGGTACGGCTGTAAATATCAAAAGAGATACCGAAGTCCTCGAAACTCTTCTTGATGAGGTTATGATAGCGGTCAACCACCTCCTGTACGGTAATTCCTTCTTTCTTGGCACGGATAGTAACAGGTACACCATGCTCATCGCTACCGCCGATGAAGACAACATCTTGCTTCTTGAGGCGGAGATAGCGAACATAGATATCGGCTGGCACGTATACACCTGCCAGGTGACCGATGTGCACACCACCGTTGGCATAAGGCAAAGCCGCAGTCACGGTAGTACGTTTAAAGTTCTTTTGTTCCATATTAGCTAATATATTTTTGTTATTTGGCTGCAAAATTACAAAAAATGTTGGAGATAAGAAAGGATTCTCGTCGCTTTTTCTTACTTTTATATATAATAAGGTGTAAAAAAGCTGGGTTCTTTAGTTTTTTATGGTAAGGGAAAGGGGAGGACTGGATACGAAAAAAGGCTCTTTGCATCTCTGCAAGAGCCTCAAATCTTGTACATTTCCTTCAGACTCCTCCCTGATAGGATTGTACCTAACATTATCATTTACCTTTCTAAGAACGATTATTCGTTCTGACAACTTATGTTGTTGACCTTTTACAATCTAATTACCTTAGTATGTAGAAAACGTCCTCCTTATATATTTTTATCTATAGAGAGATTTCTTACATTACGTTCATATAGGCGATAACGGCCAACTCTGCAAGAAGAATTACGAAACCAATCTTCTTTACTGCGTCTGTAATTTTAAAAATGCAATCCATAATTTTAATAGTTTTGTTGTTAATAATTGAACTAGCGTTGTGCTAGCGTTCTTTTTACGTTTGCAAAGGTAATGCATTTTTTTATCCTGTATGGGGTAATTTTTATTAGAATTAGTGATTTTCATAACTTTAAAAGCTAATTTAAATCAAATATTCCACCATAGAGAACAGAATTTACCCTTTATTGGACGATTTTAGTATTCGTCTTTGTCCGATTTTAATAGTATTTTTGAGTTTATGGGGTAATATTTTTGTAGTAACAAAAGAAAATTGCCATTCTAAAACAGAATTGTAATTGTTTTAGAATGGCTATTCTTCTTTTTTTCTCCCTTTTTTTCTTTATAAATCCAACTTTTTAGAGAGAAGGATAGGAAAAATCAGATTTTATCCTTATTATATATGTCCTCTTTCTGCCCAATCGCCTCTGTCGAGGGTTCTGTATCCCACGGCTTCTGCTATATGGTCAGGCTTAATCTGTTCACTTCCTGCCAAATCAGCAATGGTTCGTGCCACTTTCAGGATTCTGTTGTAAGCTCTTGCTGACAACGAAAGCTTCTCCATAGCCATTCGGAGCAGTTCTATGCCTTGTTCATCGGGTTCGGCAAACTGATGAATCATTCTTTCTGTCATCTGGGCGTTGCAATGGATGCCTTTATAATCTTTGAATCTTTCGGCTTGAACTTCTCTTGCCTTGATGACTCTTTCTCTGATCTTGGCACTTGGCTCACCTGGTGCTGCCTTCGATATGTCCTGGAAAGGAACGGGACTGATTTCGCATTGGATGTCGATGCGATCGAGTAACGGACCCGAAATCTTGTTCATGTATCTTTGAATCTGGCCTGGCGTGCAGACACAGCGATGTGTCGGATCACCATAATATCCGCATGGACAAGGGTTCATACTTGCCACAAACATGAATGAACAAGGATAATCTGTAGAATATTTTGCTCTGCTGATGTTGATGTGGCGGTCTTCCAATGGCTGGCGGAGTACTTCCAGGGTGGTTTTGTTGAACTCCGGAAGTTCATCGCAGAACAGAACGCCATTATGGGCGAGCGATATTTCTCCCGGTTGTGGTGATGTTCCACCGCCTACCAGAGCCACTTGAGAGATGGTATGGTGAGGAGACCGGAACGGGCGTTGGGAAATGAGTGATACATTCTTGCCCAGTTTGCCTGCAATGGAGTGAATCTGTGTTGTTTCCAGACTCTCAGAGAGCGTGAGAGGGGGGAGGATGGACGGCAAACGTTTTGCCATCATCGACTTTCCGGAACCTGGAGGACCTACCATAATCAGGTTGTGTCCGCCAGCCGCAGCCACTTCGAGCGCTCTTTTCACGTTCTCCTGACCGCGGACGTCGGAATAATCGTATTCACAATGTGCCTGGTTTTCGTAGAATTCCTTGCGGGTGTCAACAATGGTAGGGGAAGGATTGCTTCTGTCGCTCATGAATTGTATGACTTCGAAAAGCGTTTTCATGCCGTAAACCTCAAGATTGTTTACGACAGCCGCTTCCCGAGCGTTCTGTTCCGGCACAATCAGTCCCTTAAAGTGCTCTGCTCTGGCTCTGATAGCTATCGGCAGGGCACCTTTGATAGGCTGGAGCGTACCGTCAAGGCTCAGCTCGCCTACCATCATGTACTCTTTCAGATGATCTTCTGGAATGTTGTTGTTAGCGCCTAGAAGTCCGATTGCAAGCGGCAAGTCGAAACTGCTGCCCTCTTTCCGGAGGTCAGCTGGAGCCAGATTGATGGTGATGTCGGCTATCGGAAATTTGAAGCCGCTATACTGGAGAGCTGCTGAAATTCGGTTACGGCTCTCCTTGACCGCCTCGTCGCCTAAGCCTGTGAGGTGGTACATGACGCCTCTGTTGAGGCTTACTTCTACGGTTACAGTAGTTACTTCTAGTCCGTTAACTGCTGCACAATATGTCTTTACTAACATATAGGCGTGCTTTTTATGGGTTTTTGACTAGCTCGAAAGTATTTATTTTAGCAGTTGGTCGAGCTTATTGTAAAGCTCTTGCTTTTTCATGCCTCGGGCGATGATTTTACCATTTTGAAGTATGATGTTGTCAGGAAGGTTTCCCAATCCCAACATCTTCAAGGTCTTGTCTTCCAGCATTTCGCCGTTGCAGATGATAGGGCATGTGATAGAGTCGCGCTTGATGTTGTTCTTGCATTCGCTCTTGCTGGCATCCAGACAGAAAGCCATCAGCTTGAGCTTGCCGTTCGATTTCTTCTGACGGCTCTTCAGTTCGCGCTGCATGTCCTGGCTGTCATAGTTATAGGTAGCCCAGGTGTAGAGTACGGCAACCGGAGCGCTGCTCATTTCTGTACTGGAAACGAGTTTTCCGTTGATATCGTATGCTGTAAATGAAGGCAGGGTTGCACCGGTGCCTACATTCTTCATGGTTTCTGCCAATTGCTTCATCTTAGCCAACTGTCCGTTTTTAGGCTGTTCTTTCTCAACGATATTGATGAGTGAGAGCGCCTTGCGGTAATCAGGTTGTGTAGAAGTGATGAAGTATTTTCTGATCAGATAGATGCTGCACACAGAATTCGGATGTTCTCTGACGAAGTCTTCAGCATGCTTTTTAGCCTCAGGTGGCGTATCTTTCAGGATGTTCTGGCGGAATTTTGTCATCAGTTCGTTATCCTCGGTTCCGCTTACCTCCATTTCCTTAAGGTGCGAAGCATCTGCCTTGATTTCTACTGATTTGCCCGATTTTGCGAAGATAGGCTGCTCAGAGAAATTAGGGAAAACAAGCATGATGGTAAAATCTTCCTTACATTCGGTTTCGAAAGTAAAACGGCCGCCTTCTACCTTGATGGTGTCAACGCCTTCGAAGCCCCCGTCAGGACTGTATACATAAAACTCGCCTTGATTCATATTGAGAAATTTGCCTTCAAACTTGAAATGCCCACTGCTAACACCACATGATGTTAAGACCAGCGTAATGAATAAAATGAGGATGTAAGCAAATTTTTTCATAAGGAAAAACTTTAAGGTGCCGCGAGCGGGACTCGAACCCGCACAGCCATTACTGGCCAAGGGATTTTAAGTCCCTCGTGTCTACCAATTCCACCATTGCGGCATGGTAAACGTTAAGAGTTGAGCGGAAAACGGGACTCGGACCCGCGACCCCAACCTTGGCAAGGTTGTGCTCTACCAACTGAGCTATTTCCGCGTTATGTGGGTGCAAAGGTAATGCTATTTCTTTAAATATCCAAACGATTTACATTTTTTAAGACAAGAAATTGCCATTTTTTTCGTTTGCCCTCTGTTTCTGCTTAGTTTCCCACGTATATATCGGTTCCTTTGCCGCCGTAGGTTACCCGATATTGCATCAGCGGCTTGTCGCTTTTGCTCTTTCCGCCGCTTGTGATGGTTCCGTTTTCCAGGCTGTAGATGCGTTTGCATTTGTCGCAAATTACCGATTGGCGGTTGCCGGTCCATTCCAGCGGATAGTTGGTGCCGCCATATTGTTCCAGACAGTTGGGGCATTGGCGGTCCCAGGCTACAGGTCCGCTGAAGTTTGTAAGTCCCATGATGAAGCCATTCTTCCTGGCATCTTTAGGGTCGTTGCCCGCTCCCAGATAGGTATAGTTGGCATAATTCTCCTTGGCTGTAGAGAGGATGATGGTTTCCGTCTGGTTTTTCCCATCGTTTAATGTAGAATAGATATTCCAGGCTCCATTCACCTTTTTGGCGCTAACCATCGTGTAGACGCCCGTTCCGTTGAGGGCTGTTTCCAGACTTGTGCCCGGATGGTATTGCGATTTGAAATAGAACTGGCAGGGATATTTGGTGCTGATACTGTTTTCTGCATTGCACGAACAAAGTAAGAGCATAGCTATTCCAACCATGCTCTTCACCTTATTATATATATATACCTTATTATATATGCTATTCTTCATGCAGAAACCTTTCAGTCTTTATTTCAGAAGATTCTTCTCGGCATTCTCCATGCGCTCGAAGTGGAACTCAGAGAGGGTCTGCTCCATCAGCGCCTGAATCTTGTCGTTGCAGAGATTGCCGATGCTGCCTTCGTGAGTATGATGAATATCCTTGTTTGGCTTGAATTCGCCAGCCTCGATTTCCAGTCCTACCTTCTTGTAAGCATCGCGGAATGGCATGCCGTTGGCTGCAAGCTGGTTCACTTCTTCTACTGAGAACATAGGGTCGTAGCGAGGATCGTCAAGAATATGCTCGTTTACCTCCATCTTGTTGATGATGTAGGCAGCCATCTGCAGACAGTCCTTCAACTCGTCGAAGGCAGGGAGGAACATTTCCTTGATAATCTGGAGATCGCGGAAATAGCCTACTGGCAGGTTGTTCATGATGAGCATTACCTGCTGTGGAAGGCTCTGGAGCTTGTTGCTCTTGGCGCGAATCAACTCGAATACGTCTGGATTCTTCTTGTGTGGCATGATGCTCGAACCGGTGGTGCACTCCTTAGGCAATTTCACGAAACCGAAGTTCTGGCAGTTGAACATGCAGGCGTCGAAAGCCATCTTTGCCAAAGTTCCTGCCACGGTAGCCATGGCGAAAGCCACGTTGCGCTCCATCTTTCCTCTGCCCATCTGTGCATAAACCACATTATAGTCCATGCTGTCGAAACCGAGAAGTTCGGTGGTCATGGTGCGGTTCAATGGGAATGAACTTCCATAGCCGGCAGCGCTACCCAATGGGTTGCGGTTGGTCATGCGGTAAGCAGCCTGAAGGAAGAGCATGTCATCGGCAAGTCCTTCGGCATAAGCGCCAAACCAGAGACCGAATGATGAAGGCATAGCCACCTGCAGATGGGTGTAGCCCGGCATCAGCACGTCCTTATACTGGTTGCTCTTCTGAATCAGCTCGTCGAAGAGAATCTTCACGGCATCCACAATCTCCTTCAACTCATGACGGGTGAAGAGTTTGAGGTCTACGAGAACCTGGTCGTTGCGTGATCTACCCGAATGAATCTTCTTGCCCATGTCGCCCAGTTTCTGGGTGAGCATCAGTTCTACCTGGGAATGAACGTCTTCCACGCCGTCTTCTATTACGAATTCGCCCTTGTCGGCGATGGCGTAGATGTTTTTCAGTTCGGCAAGGAGCTGGGTGAGTTCATCTTTCTCCAGGAGTCCGATGCTTTCGAGCATGGTGATGTGTGCCATACTGCCCAGCACGTCATACTTGGCGAGATAGAGGTCGAGTTCGCGGTCTCTTCCTACGGTGAATCTTTCAATTTCCTTGTTTACTTCGAAGTTCTTTTCCCAAAGTTTATGTGCCATAATTTCTTTATTTATTAATCCTGGTAAGGAATCATCGCAAGCGCATCAGCAATCTTTTCGATGCCTTCCTGCAATGGCTTCTTCACCATACCCTTGATAAACATGTTAAGTTCTGCCTTGATGGTGAGTTTCATTTTGCATGAGAACTCGCTGGTAGGGAGCAGCTGAATCCAGAAGTTGAAAGGAACAGGGCTGTTTTCTGTTTCAAACTTGATGGTCTTAGGCTCCTCGCGGTCGATGATGCGCATCTTGATTTCACCCACCATAGGTGCTGTGATAGAGATGCTGTCGCTATCAAACTTGAGGTCCTTCAGCTTTTCCATTTCCTTTCTCTTGTCCTCAGGAATCTGGTCTTTCACCTGCTCGAAGCGGTCTTTGAGCATCTGCAGGTTGTTCAGATCGCTCAATGTACGGTAAACAGATTCCTGCTTGTGAGGAATCTGTTTGATATTACTTTCGAATGTACTTGTACTCATTATTGATGGGTCAGCTTGATTACTTCTTCCAGTTAGCTGGGTCCTTGCGCCACTCGTGGAGCAGCTCTACGTCTTCCTGCTTGATATAGCCAGTCTCCAGAGCCTCTGCCACTACGTGCTCATAGTCGGTCAGAGTAACCAGCTTTACGTTAGCATCAGCAAAAGCCTTCTCGGCGATAGGGAAACCATAGGTGTAGCTAGCTACCATGCCCACAATCTCGTTGCCGTTCTTGCGGAGAGCCTCTACTGCCTTGAGAGAGCTGCCGCCGGTAGAAATCAAGTCTTCTACTACCACAACCTTAGCCTTAGGGTCGAGCTGACCTTCGATGAGGTTCTGCATACCGTGATCCTTTGGTTTAGAACGAACGTATACGAAAGGCATGTTCAGTTCGTCAGCAACCAAAGCACCCTGCGCGATGGCACCAGTAGCTACTCCGGCTACAGCATCAGCCTCTGGGAACTGCTCCAGGATAGCGTGAACGAGCTCAAGCTTTACATAATTGCGGAGTTCTGGGAATGAGAGAGTCTTGCGGTTATCGCAATAGAATGGTGACTTCCAGCCAGAAGCCCATGTGAATGGATCATTAGGCTGCAACTTGATAGCCTTTACTTTCAATAACTTAGATGCGAATTCTTTCTTCAGTTTGTCCATAATCTTTAAAGGATTAAATTATTATTAATTATTTTGCAAAGGTACAATGATTTTTGCACACGGCGGCTATATTTAGGGTTAAAATGTTTTAACTCTCGGCAAAAAGAACCTTTAGTCGTGTGCGAAACCTACAGTCAGCACGCTTATCTTCATCTTTCCGGCTGCTTTTATCAGGGTTTCCGCACAGGAGATGATGGTGGCTCCGGTGGTGCATACGTCGTCGATGATGAGGATATGTTTGCCCTCAAGTTGCGTGATGGGGTGCTCGCCCTGCCCGTCATGATAGGTTGCTGCGGCTTCAAAAACCTGGCTCACGTTTTCCAGTCTTTCCTGCCGGTTCTTGTGGGTTTGGCTTTCGCTAAACTTTTTTCTTCTTACGGCATCCTTGATGATGGTCAGATGGGTGAGTTGCTGGATGCCTTTAGCGATGAGAAGGCTCTGGTTATAGCCGCGTTCTTTCTCTCGTTTTCGGGTGAGCGGGATGGGGATGATGGCGTCTATTCCGTCGAAGAACTGAATGCTTAACCCCTTCTTTGCCAGCATTCTGCCCAGATAGATTCCCATTTCAGGATGATGCATGTATTTCAGCTGGTAGACGGCTCTAGCCGATGTGGCATGGCTGATATGATGGAAGAGAGCGCAGCAGCGTTCGATGGGAATCAGATGCCAGAAGAGTTTTGCCATCTCGTTGTCGTAGGGCTGTTCCCAGGTATCGGTTCTCGGCATGCGGAACAGACATTTTACGCATATCATCTCCTCCCCGCCAGCGAGCACATTTCCGCAAATGGCGCAGGTTCGGGGGAAGAATAAATCTAATATGTCTCTTAACAGGCTGGTAGGCATGGCTTTACTCTTAATTTTGAGGTTTGGATATTGAACTTGATGCTTTGCTTTAGAATTCCTCTTCGAAATCGATGTCTCCCAGATCTTCTTCCTTCATCCGGTCGATGCATTTGTGGATAACCTCCATGCTGTATCCTCTTCCCAGGGCAAAGCGGATGAGTTTCATCGAGCGTTCATAGTCGTTCTTTGCCTTGATGGTTTTATATTTGTTTTTCATCAGGGGCAGGAGGGTTTCCATATACAGGTCGTCTTCAATCTCTTCGAAGATAGGGTCGGAGATGTCCTTCGGAATATGTTTCATCCACAGCGCCTGTTCCACCTTCCGGCGTCCCCACTTGTTGTATTTTATCTTGTCGTTGATAAAGAAGCGTGCGAAACGTTCGTCGTCGATGAATTTCTTCTCGGTCAGGAATTCCATGTTTCTGGCGATGGCATCTTCGGGCAGTTCCCACTTCTTCATCTTGTCGATCATCTCTTGCGAGCAATGTTCGGCTTGGGTGCAGAGGGTGGTGAGCTTCAGGAGCGCCTGCTGCTCGGTCATCGGCTTTTTATACTTTGAACTTTGAGATTTGAACATGATGATTTTACTTTGAACTTTGAGATTTGAACATTGAACTTTATGATTTGCCGGCTCGCATCATTCTCTGCTTTCCGAAGGCATCTTCCTTTGTATCAATAGCTTTAAACCCCAATCCTTCCAGCATTTCCCTTGTTTCTTTTTCGTAGATAGGATTGATTTCGAAGTATAATGCACCTCCGGATTTGAGGGCTGAAGAGGCATATTCGGCGATGGCTCTGTAGAACTTCAGAGGCTCTTCATCGGGCACGAAGAGGGCGATTCCGGGTTCGTGTTCCAACACATTCTTCTCCATATCCGCTTTCTCCTTTTCGCAGATATACGGGGGATTGCTCACGATGATGTTCCATCTTCCGGCATCCGATGTTTCCGCCAACTTCAGGGCATCCTGATTTTCTATTTTTACGTTACCGGCATTCAGTAGCTCAACATTTCCCTGTGCTATCTTCAAGGCATCTTCCGAAATATCCCAACCCGTAACCTCCGAGCCGCCGATGTCCAGTCCCAGCGTAATGGCGATGCAGCCCGAACCCGTACAGATGTCCAGGATGCGGATGGTATTTTCTTCATTCTCTCCTTCCGTAATCCCTTTGTTTTCAGTCGCATCTTTTTCTATCCACTCGCAGAGTTCCGCCGTTTCGGGTCTCGGAATCAGTACGCCCGGCTCTACATGGAAGGTTCTTCCTGCAAAGTCAGCTTCGCCCAGAACATACTGTACAGGTTCGCCTTTTTGCAATCTTCTGATAATTTCTTCCAGTTTTCTTTCTTCATCTGCAGATAATTCATTAACTTTGCCGCAGATTATGTCGGTCAGCGTCATTCCGTACTTCACATCGAGCACGGTGCGGACGATAGCCTGTGCTTCGCCCGCCTCATATAGAGGGGTAATGGATTGCCAAAGTTGTTGATACGTTTTCATACCGCAAAGATACGCTTTTCTTGATTTACTTATCTTATTTCTGTGTTAAATTATCGTAAGAAACACCTTTTTCTTATACAAAGATACCTTTATTTTATTATCTTTGCCCACGAAAGTCCCTTGGAAAATAGGCGTGAACTCGAGAAAAGTCCCTTGGAAAATAGGCGCGAGGTTCTGAAAAGTCCCTTGAAAAATAGTCTTGAGTCTTTGTAATACTCTAATAGAAAGGTGCTTATGCTAAAAAGAAAGATTGAAGATGTTCTCTTAACTTGGAAACAAGAGGAAAACCATAAGCCCATTGTCATAAAAGGTTGTAGGCAATGTGGTAAAACTTTCAGCGTGATGAAATTTGCGCACGAAAAATATCAGCATGTGGTTTATCTTAACTTCATGCTCAACTCAGATTATGCTCTAGCTTTCGAGGGATCAAAAGTAGTAGATGATATGGTCATCAATATTTCTGCGATGATTCCGGGAAGTGTATTTCTGCCAAAGCAAACCTGTTTGATATTGGATGAGATACAGGAATGTCCTGCTGCTCGTACTGCTTTGAAATTTTTCCAGATGGATGGGCGGTATGATGTGATTGCCACAGGATCCTTGTTGGGAGTGAGAGGGTATGGTACTCGGGCCGGTAAAGATGCTGGTGAAACATATAAAAACTCAATTCCTGTAGGATATGAGAAGATTGTAGATATGTATCCTTTGGATTTTGAGGAGTTTCTATGGGCGAATGGTATCACGGAGCCTGTTATTGATAAGGTGAAAGAATGCTTTGAAAATGAGATGCCTGTTCCTGATGCTTTACATTTGCGTTTCCGGCAGTTGATCCTGCAATATACTGTTGTAGGAGGAATGCCTGCAGCTGTAAATCTGTTTCTTCAATATCATGATTTGGGAAAAGTTTTGGAAGAACAACGCAATATCATTGCGGGATACGAGGATGACATGGTAAAATATGCAGACGAAGCAGACAAATCTAGAATCAGAGAATGTTTTGAATCGATTCCTCTTCAACTGAGTAAGGAAAATAAAAAGTTTCAATATGCCGTTGTGCGTAAGAACAGCAAAGCTTCTCAATATCAGGGTAGTCTTCAATGGATAGAAGATGCAGGTATCATCACCCGTTGCCGCAACCTTAATATTACTGAGTTGCCTTTGGATGGAAATGCTATGCAGGATGCATTCAAAGTTTATATGGTAGATACTGGTCTGTTCGTGTCTATGTTGGAAGATGGTACGCAATTTGATATTTTGCAGGGTAATCTTTATGGTTATAAAGGTGCTATCTTTGAAAATCTGATAGCAGACATCTTTACGAAGATGAAGAGAAAACTGTATTATTTCCGTAAGGACTCCGGATTGGAAGTTGATTTTGTGATACGTTACAAGGGAGAATGTGTATTGGTGGAGGTGAAGGCCAAGGATGGAAATACCAAGAGTACGAAGACTATTCTTGCCAATCCCGACAAATATCATGTATTTCATGCCATTAAACTAGGCGATTATAATGTGGGTAGGAGCAACCAACTTCTTACCATTCCTTTGTATATGGCTTTTTTATTAAGACAACCCTAATTGTAGAAAAAATGGAACAGAATAAGATAGACGAAATGTTTATGCGCCGCTGTCTGCAGCTGGCGAAAAACGGAAGAGAGAATGCCAAACCCAATCCGATGGTGGGAGCCGTTATCGTGAGTGGGGATGGCAGAATCATCGGCGAAGGCTATCATGTAAGATGCGGAGAAGGGCATGCTGAAGTCAACGCCTTTGCATCTGTTAAGCCCGAGGATGAGCATCTATTAAGCCAAGCTACCATCTATGTGAGTCTCGAACCCTGCTCTCATTACGGCAAGACGCCGCCTTGCGCCGATTTGATAGTAAGAAAAGGAGTAAAGCGATGCGTTTGCGGCTGCGTAGATCCCTTTGCCAAGGTTCAGGGCCGCGGTATCCGCAAGATTCGCGAGGCAGGCATCGAAGTAACAGTAGGCGTTCTGGAGGCGGAATGTCTCGAACTCAACAAGCGCTTCATCACCTTCAACACCCATCAGCGTCCTTACATCATCCTGAAATGGGCGCAGACCGCGAATGGCTTTCTTGACAACGGGGGTAGGGGTATGGCTATTTCCTCGCCTTTCACCAAGATGCTCTCCCACAAGTTGCGTGCTGAGAACGATGCCATCCTCATAGGCCGCGTAACCGATGAGCGCGACCACAGTCAGCTCAACGTTAGAGATTGGAGCGGCAAGGACCCGATGCGCCTGGTCATCGACCGCCATCATCCTTGTTTCGAAGGTCTGGATTTCTCACGGGGCAAGACGGAAGTGTTGCAGCAAATCATGCAGTACTTATATAATAATAAGGTGCAGTCGCTGATAGTAGAGGGAGGCGCCATCACCCATCAGGCATTCCTCGATGCCGGACTTTGGGATGAAATCAGGGCAGAAACGTTGTTATCCACATCTGTGGAAAACGTGGTAACTGCCGGAACACCAGCGCCTATGCTTCCTCATAACGTCCGGTTAATCAGCCATGAGGCGTTTGATGGAAACGTTATCAATACCTATGAGCGCCAGTAGCTTTATAGGAGCAATAAAGCTAATCATAAAGTTCAAAGTTCAACATTCAAAGTTCAAAGTAAAGAAAATGAGTAACAGATTTACATCGCGCCTGAGCGATGACGATGATTTCAAGCGAGACGAACTGATACGTAAGATAGAGCATTCGGTAGAGCAGATGACGCTCTCAGAACTGGAAGCCCTGTCCTACGATATGTTTACCAAGGGCTATATGGAGGATTATTAGAAAATCTAGTGCAAGTAGCTTCGATGGCCGATGAAAGTACTTACGATGGTCGATGAAAGTACTTACGATTGTTATCGCAGCTATATTCGTTTTATTATGCCCGATTATTAGGTTAGCTGTTTGTCGGGAACAGCCAATAAAACGCAAACAGCCGACTAGCGCATGAGTGGCTAGTCGGCTGTTTTACTGGAACAGTTATCGAAAACTCCTTTTTTTTTTTTTCGTATAGGCATCCTGTCAAATACTCTTCACTCTTCACCAAAAGCCCCGAATCCCCTGTGTTTATCGGCATTCCGAGGAGTGAAGAGTATTCGGGCACTCTTCACCTACTCTTCACCACTCTTCACCCTTCAGTTCTGGCTGATTTGCAATCCTCCTATCTGTCTTTTGCATCTGTTTCCGTTCCTGAAGGTGAAGAGTGGTGAAGAGTGGGTGAAGAGATAAAAACAACTCTTCACCCTTCGGAATGCCGATAAACACAGGGGCTTCCGGCCGAAAGGTGAAGAGTGAAGAGTATTTTGATGATAGCTTCGTTTATTTCTTAAACAGCCTTTGGTTTCGCCTTCCAGACGATGCAAGTCATTAAGACTGACATCAGGGCTGCACCAATCCAGAAATAATTGATGTAGGTAAAGTCGTAAGTCTCTACGCCATTTACCAGATGCTTGTTGCCCTCGATGAGCAGACCGCTCATGATATCCTGGATGCCGGCACCCACATAACTCGCTACGCCGACAATGCCAAGAGCAGCACCCGATGCATTCTTAGGCGCAATATCTACCGCCATCAAACCACCGAGGAAGCAAAGTAACACGCCGATGCTCAAACCGAACAGTACCATCGCCGTAGCATCAACCCAGAGATGATGGCCCGGAATCAGCAGGAACAGACAGAGCGCCAACGCATTCAGCAAGCCGAAGATAACGGCTGGCAGATAACGGTTGCCTTTGAAAATCTTATCAGATACCAGTCCGGATGATACGGTTCCCACAATACCCAGGATAGAGTTGATAGAGATGATGAAGCTGGCATCAATCGTAGTATATCCCTTCTCGTTCTCAAGATAGAAGATACCCCAGCTGTTAACAGCATAGCGGCTGATATACATGAAAGCACTACTTAAGGCCAGAATCCAGATGAGTGGATTCTTCAAAACCGCACTCTGTGCCTTGTTGTAAGATTCCGTATCCTGTTTCTTTTCCTCTACCTTGATACCCGGCAGGGTAACACCCTTGCTGGCAGGTGTATCGTGGAAGAAAGTAAGGAGCAGGACTACGCCCGCCAAACCTACTATCGCAGCTCCGATAAAACCATATTGCCATCCGAAGGCACTCACGATGGAAGCCACAAAGATGAAGGTCATCGCCTCACCAATATTATGGCTCGCACTCCAGAATCCGTAGAACGTTCCTCGGTTCTTATCGTTAAACCAGCGGGAAAGACCTACTACGCAAGAGGCTGCTCCCATTGACTGGAACCAACCGCTCAATCCCCACAAAACTGCAAAGAGAATGAAGGAATTAGTAAAGCCCAAAGCCAGATTCACCAAGGCTGTAACGAGCAGACCGGTAGACATCAGTCGCTTGATATTGCTTCGGTCAGCAAGGAAGCCGTTGGTAAACTTACCGATAGCGTAAGTGAAGAACAAGACAGAGCCGATGATACCGAGCTCAGTTTCAGAGAATACGCCATTATCTACAATCGGTTTTTTGATTACGTTCAGGCTGAGTCGGCACACATAATATGTACCATATCCTATGGTAGCAGAAAGGAAAGTAGCCCATTGCAGACGTTTCAGTTTTCTTTCGTTTTCCTCAGGTGTTGAGGCTTTAGCCGGAATCGGTTCCGAAACCTTATAGAAGTCTATTATTTTCTTAAACATATAATCCTTAGTTGTTATTTATGAAGTTTGTGTTCTCGTACATAATTTAAGGAGATGTTTATTGAGTGTTGTGCATGACTTACCACCGTAAGCATGCACAACGTTTCTTAAAACCAACAACCTTCTTAAATATTAATATATAGCGAAACCTATTGAATTTTATTTATGAAGTTTCTTGGCTCTTAAGTAATCAAGAAGCAAGGCAGGTCTGTCTGTTTGGATAAGTTTAGCTCCCTGACCGACAATCCATCCCCAGCTCTCTTCTGGCTGTTTGAGTTCTACGGCGCGATCATCATCATGTCCACCGCAAAGCTCAGGCCAAAGTGTGTTGATGAAAACTCTTGCTCCACTATCACGTACTTTCTTAATCAGGCGGCGAGTGTTGGCATCATCAGTCTTGAATACCAATTCGTAAGCCTTTGGCTTCATGTTCTTGATGTAACCGTCGATTACCTCTTCTGCGCCAGGCTTACCGAGGTTAACTACAGGCATGAAAATCATCTTGTCGAGAACATCACCATGCTCAGCCTTTACCACCTCGTAAGGAAGTTCAGCCTTGATGATGCATTGGTCAACAGTACCAGTCTCCTTCAAAACCTTCATGGCATCGTCGAAGTAGTCGTAGCCCTTGTCAACATTCACCATGATTTTGCCTTTGCAGAGTTCCATTACCTCACGGAATGTTGGAATCTGATGGCGGGTCTTGCATCCTACACCATTCTTCAGACGGAGCATCTTCAAAGAATCAAGAGTATAATTCTCTGGGAATCCCTTACCATTCATGGTTCGGTCAATCTTCTTGTCGTGCATCAGAACCAGAACGCCATCCTTTGTCTTCTTCAAGTCCAACTCAACCATATCAACACCCATGTCGATACAGTTCTGGAATGCCTGAATAGAGTTTTCAGGAGCATTACGCCAGTCTCCACGATGAGAAACGACCATAACATTTTCTTTTGCTGGCTTGTTGAAATTCTTAAGAATCTCTTTCAGATTGCTTTGTGCAAAGCTCACCGAAGTGAGCATGCACAACAAAGATAAAATATAAATCTTCTTCATTTTAATTCAATTTACCGTCTTTCCAAACTAACTTTTCTCCCCAGAAAGGAACAACAGAGTTCTCGCAGTTAAGCTTGCTGGCTCTTTCTAAGGCAGAATTCAAACTCCATCTAGATTCTTCCTCGCTTTCGTGAGAAAGTTCCAGAATGTGTGAGAGCAATACATAGTCAGGTTTTGTCTGACCGGCACCAGTACCGATAATGTTGTTCTCGGTAAGCGCATTAGGTGCGTAGCGAGGAATCAAAACATTAACGTGTGGCAGAATGTTGGTATACTGAGCAGCCTTGAAGTTTGAGTCGCCAGTATGGAGCATTGTGAAGTTGCCACTATCATCGCCACATTCAAAAGTAAATACAGAAACGAAGTTTGATAAGCCAGAGTTGTTATGGTCTGTAATAGACACATGAATCTTGATGTTATTAAACTGGTAATCGGTATTTACCTTAGAAGTATAGCCACCCTTTATCCAGTTAGAATAAACAGGCTTTCCTGCATTCAGCATCGCGTTGATGAGAGCTGTGTTGTAGTGATCTTGGTGTTTGTGAGTAACACAGAGGAAATCCAGGTAAGGCTCCAGTTTCTCTGCCCAGCGATGGTTGATGTCAATACCAAAGCAAGTGGTAGGAGTCTTTACGATGTAACCCATATTGTAGAGCTGCCAGATGCATGTAGTACCATTCTCAACGGTAGTCGTCTTGATGGCATTAATTACATGATCCAGAGACAAACGGTAGAACGCCAGCATAGGGTCGTACTTTTCTCTCATTTCAGCAGACTGGTCCAAAGAAGCAATGTAGCTTTCAAAGAAATCAGAAGTGCAGTCGTCTGCCATCTTCTGTATCTTCTTTAGAACTTCAGATCTTTCCGCATTGAGAGGTTGCTGCTGTAATGGAGTAGTAGCCCACAAAGCTTCAGCCACCTCTTTTGCAGTCTTCATGTCGGTAGTTTCACCTATTTCGACAGGCTGCGCATAAGTCATTCCATCTTCGTCACTTCCACAAGAGCAGAGGGCGCAAGCGAATAATGCGATGAATAAATATATCTTTTTCATACTGATTCAAATATTAATATTGGTTTGTACCATGAATATTACCACCTCTGCAGCTCCATGTAGATTTCTCCGGGCCGGCAAAGATCTTAATAGCAGCAACATTACCGCCGATATAAGAAACATAGAGCATCTGGTTCTCGCCGATAGTCATACCAGACATAATCTTGGCATTATTATCTGTACCTTCTGAGTCCATGTGCCAAAGTTCCTCGCCATTAGCGCTGTTTACTGCGTAGATGCGACCGGCGCCGCTACCGAAATAAACAGTTCCCTTATCGTCGAGAACAGGGAAGCAATAAGTAGGAGCAGCATCAATAGTAAACTTCCACTTCAACTGTCCAGCCTTATCTACAGAGTTGAGAGCCTTGCCACCCTTGTCTGTAAAGTAGATATTGCCGCTCTTGTCAACAATAGGAGCATAGATATCACCCGCAGCTTCAACGTTCCACTTGGTAGAACCATCTGCTGTGTTCAAAGCCAGCAAACCTGCACCACCAATCTGGGCAGCATAAAGAGTTTCGCCATCCAAAGCGAAAGAACCGATTTCGGTTACCTTACCGGCTACCTTCCAAAGTTGAGTGCCATCGGCCTTGAAACCATAAATAGTAGTACGTGTACCTACATAGATATTGCCTGTCTTGTCTATAGCTACAGCTCCAGCCTTGTTCTTTGTACCAGCCAGTTTAACTGACCAGTTCTTAACACCAGTAGCTGTATTGATAGAATGGAGAATGTTGTCGCCATCAAGGATATAAACTGTCTGTCCGTCAGCAGTTACAGCAGGGAAACAGTCCAGATTCTTGTTGGCAGCTCCTGTAGCGTATGTCCACTTCTGTGTTCCATCGCTATTGATAGCATACAAGGTTGCGTTGCGAGCACCCTGATACAAAGTACCGTCTTTGCCTACTGCTACACCACCACCATAAGTAGTCTTAGGGATGGAAGCGGTCCATTTCACAGTACCAGTCATCGCATCAAAAGCAGTAACATCACCCGTAGCACCTGCAGAAGGCAAGTAGAATGTATTTCCGTCTGAAGAGAATACTGCATTTGCAGTCTTCACCATACCACCGTTAGGCATATCTGTAGACCAAACCTTGAAAGGCTCTGTATCAGAAACAGGTCTTGCCTTTGTTGTAGAAATCATAGAACGCTGGTTGCCATAGATGGCCTGGATGGTGATGGTATAAGTAACCTTGTTAACCAAACCTGTTATAGTATATGAGGTAGTCTTTGCATCCAACTCTACAGAACCACCTTCGTATGTAGCAACTTCCGGTGTCCAATTGACCAAATAACCTGTTGGGTTGGCTCCCTGCATAGGAGCCCATTCCAACAATACCTTCTCATCTTGTGCCGTAGCGTTCAAAGTACCTACCTGGCAAATGTCCCAACTTGCTTTTGGAAGATCATCGCTACAAGAACCGAGAATAAAAACTGTCACTAAAGACAGCAAATATATAATCTTTTTCATGTTTTAACCGTTTATTAATTGTTGTCATATCCAGGGTTCTGCCAGAGGATAGACTTGTCGCCTACCTTTTCAATCTCCTGCTGAGGAATAGGGAAGAGTAATTGATAATCTTTGATTTCAACACCATTCTCAGCCATCACGCTCTTTGCAAATCCCATTCTTACCAAGTCGAACCAGCGCTGACCCTCATAAGGGAATTCTCTCTGGCGTTCAACCAAGATGCCCTTGCGGAACTTCTCCTGTGTAGGCAACTGTTTTACAGTCAGATTAGAAATGCCAGCTCTCTGTCTTACGGCGTTGAGATACTTCAGGGCAAGTGAACCCTCAGATGCATCATACTGAATCTCGTTGAGCGCTTCTGCATACATCAGAAGAACATCTGCGTAGCGAAGAAGGATCTGATCATTACCTACAGTCTTGAAGGTAGGGCTCTTTGTATCATAGAATTTATTCATCAAACGAACGTTTTTCTCAACCTGTACGTATGTTATGAGGTCTTTGCGATCATCACCTGTAGGGAATGTGTTGAGCAGAGAACTTGTCTGGTTGGTATCATCAGATGCGTTGGTGAGATTGTACCAGTAACTATGTCCCTCTCCCTCTATTTCCTTGTTGAAATGTACGGCGAAGATAATCTCATTATTATTCTTGTTATCCACATCGAAGACTTGGGCGATAGGGCTTACCAACTGATATTTTCCGATTAACTGAGAAAGAATGTCTTTAGCCTCAGTCCATTTGTGGAAAGTAAGATACACCTTACCGAGCAAAGCTTTGGCAGCACCAGAGGTAGCTCTACCCATATCTGCAGAAGAGTAAGTTTCTGGAAGATAGTTGTTGTCAACAATCTCCTTCAAATCTCCGGCAATCAAATCGAACATCTGCTCATCAGAATATCTCGCAACTTTCAGAGCCTCCGCAGCACTTACTACATGCTTGGTAGCAGGAACGCCACCCCAAATGCGGTACATGTTAAAATAGTTCAAAGCTCTGATAAACATCGCTTCGCCCTTGTACTGCTTCTTCAGGTTTTCTGCAAAGTTTGCACCATCAATCTGGTCGAGCAAGAGATTACAACGATAAACGTTGTTGTTGAAGTTCGCCCAGTAAGAACTGAGGATTCCATTAGATGGTTTCTCTGTGAAATGGTCGATATCGTAACGGTCCTGGGTACCTGCTGTTGGGGCGCCCAAAGAAAGATTGTCACTACGATACTCGCAGCATTCTGTATAGAAATTCACCTGTGACTGCAATTTTGCGTAGCAGCCGATAACTGCTACATTATAATCGCTCGCAGTCTTATATACTTTGTCAATGGTTACGCTGCTTGCTGGTTCCAAATCGAAGAAGCTGTCTCCGCAAGAGGTCATGAGCAGGGTTGCCAATGATGCTAATACTAATATCTTTTTCATGTCGCTATATTCTTTATAATGTGAGATTCAAACCAAACATATATGTTCTTGCCAAAGGATAAGTACCATAGTCCTCACCTGGAGTCAGGTTCTTGGAAGGACGGGCATTTACCTCTGGGTTGTAGCCGCTGTAGTTGGTAATAGTGAAGAGGTTCTGTCCAGAAACATAAACTCTCATCTTCTCAACCTTAAACTTCTGAGTAAGTGCACGAGGCAAAGTATAACCTAATGACAGGTTCTGGAGACGGAGGTATGAACCGCTCTCCAAGTGCCAGGTAGAAGTACGGCTGTTGTAACCTGTCTGCTTACGGTTTGCCTTATTTACCGAACCGCTGCCTGGATTCTCAGGACTCTTCCAACGGTCGAGAGCAATCTTGGTACCATTGGTGTTACCCTCCATATTGTCGAGGTAGCGCTTGTTCAAGTTCAGAATCTTGTTGCCATATACACCCTGGAAGTTGAAGTCCATATCGAAACCTGCATACCAGAGCTTACCGCCGAAGCCGTATGTGAACTTAGGCATGTAGTTGCCGCAGATTGTACGGTCTTTATCCAAATCCAACTTGCCGTCTCCGTCAACATCAACGAATCTGAAGTCACCTACTTCTGTGTTGTCGAAGTGAGGATACTTTTTCAAGTCTTCTTCTGTAGCAAAGATGCCGTCCTGTACCAGGAGGTAATAGTTACCGATAGGCTTTCCTACCTCTGTAATATAATATGCGTGTCCTACACTACCCGAAGAAATGATAGGCGCATTACCAGGACCTAACTCTTTCACTTCATTGGTGTTCTTGGCATAGTTGGCATTAAATGAATAGCCGAAGCCATTAGCAAATGTATGCTGTGATGTCAAAGCTAATTCCCAACCGCGGTTGTTTACCTTACCCAGATTCTGAAGTGAGGTGCTGTAACCTGTCAACAGAGGTACTGGTACATAAAGCAACATGTTTGAAGTGTTGGTATTGTAATAGTCTACAGAGAATCCAATGTAGCCGTCAAACATCTGAAGGTCGATACCGGCGTTGATCATCTGGTTCTTCTCCCAGCTCAGGTCATCGCGCTTGATGTTGTCTGGTTTATAACCATAATGCAACAAACCTCCATTGGTACCTAAGATGTAATTGTCTGTTGACATGGTTGCCAAATGGTCGTAGTTACCAATCTCAAAGTTACCGGTTACACCATAGCTGGCACGAATCTTCATATCATTAACGAAAGACAACTCCTTTATGTTCTTGAAGAACTTTTCGTCGCTGATACGCCAAGCTGCTGAGGCTGATGGGAAGTAACCCCAACGGTTGTTCTTACCGAAACGTGAAGAACCATCAGTACGGATGGCTGCAGAAAGCATGTAGCGTCCTTCGTAGTTGTACTGAACACGAGCCAGGTAAGAAGCAATAGACCATTGTGTCTTGTCAGAACCACCCTTGGTTACCGTACCGCCATTTACGGTCTGGATGTAATCATTAGGGTAATCGGTTGCTGTTACGTTGTCGGTCTTCTTGGTTTCTTTCTGAGCAGACTGTACAAGTATGGCTGTAATGTTGTGCTTCTTATTGATTGTTGTTGTGTAAGTCAACTGATTTTCAACCAACCAGTTAAAAAAGAAACTGGAAGAGCTGTAACCTGTTGGGTTTGAAGGAGAATCATAGTAGTCCTTTCCCTTCAAAGGCAAACCAGACTGGCGATATTTATCATTATGAGCACCATAATAATCACCACCCAAAGACAACTTATAGGAAAGCCCCTTTATCAGTTCCAATTCTGCATAAGCCTTACCTGTAATAGACATGCGGTCGGTAACATTAGACTGCAAGCGAGCCATCGCAACAGGGTTCATCACCTCGTTGTGCTCATAGTCTGTACCAATTCGCCAATATCCATTACCCTGGAAGTTATATGAACCGTCTGCGTTGTATACAGGGAAGGTTGGAGGCATCATCAAAGCTGATTGAACAATACCACCTGCACCAGATGCATCTACTGTATTAGAAACAGAATAAGAAGGAGCGAAGTTAACACCGAACTTCAAGCGCTTGTGCTGACCTGAGAGATTCATGCGGGCACCAAACTTCTCGAAGTCAGAACCGATAATAGTACCTTCCTTCTTCATATAGTTGCCTGATACGAAATAGTTGACGCTGTTAGACTTACCTGAAAGTGAAATGTTGTGTCCGGTAGTCATCGCTGTGCGGAAGATAGCATCCTGCCAGTCTGTATCTGTCAAGCCCTTAACACCCTCCAGATATGGGAACAAATCGGTTGCAATCTGCATGTAACCTTTAGGGCGTACGCTGTTTGGGTCACTTGCAGATGCACCAGGAACTTTAGAAAGATATGCGTTGTTACGTGCATCCTTTACGAATTCTGCATATTCGTAAGCGTTCATCATATCGAGTTTCTTTGATACGTTCTGCACACCTACATAACCATCGTAAGAAACAGAGAGCTTGTCAGAGGTACCCTTCTTGGTTGTAACGAGAACTACACCATTAGAACCACGGCTACCATAGATAGCTGCTGCAGAAGCATCCTTCAAAACTTCAACAGACTCAATATCGTTGGTGTTCAGGTTGGCAAAACCACGCTCCATAGGAACACCATCTACTACATAGAGAGGGTCGCTACCGGCGTTGACGGTACTTACACCACGAACGCGAATGCTTACGCTACCCTCTGGGTCTCCGCTAGGTACAGTTACCTGTACACCAGGCATCTTACCTGCCAAGGCCTGACGGAAGTCGGTAGAAGGATTGTTGGCAAGAGCCTCTGCCTTGACAGAAGACACAGCGGTAGATACGTCGCGCTTCTTCTGCACGCCGTAACCTACAACCACAACTTCTTCCAATACCTTATTATCATCTGCCAGGTTTACATTGATTACTTCGCGACCATTCACCTTGATGTCCTGGTCCTTGCAGCCAATGTATGATACTGCCAACATACCGTCGGCAGGAATCTCGATGGTATAGTTGCCGTCAAAATCGGTTACAACACCATTGGTGGTGGTACCCTTCTCCATGACGGTAGCGCCGATAACTGGCTCGCCAGTTTCGTCTTTCACTACACCACGTACCTTGATTTTCTTGCCATGAGCCTGAGATTTAGCTTTTTGCTGAGGCTTGATGACGATGTAGTTGCCTTCCATCTCATAGGTAAAATTAGTACCTTTGAGCAATTGGTTCAACATACCAAAGACATCATCACTTTTCTTGGTTAATGTAACCGAACGGTTAGCATTCAACTGTGAGGAGTTGTAGGCAATCTTGTACTTAGATTCCTTTTCAATCTTCTCAAAAGCTGACTTAAGCGTTACCTTGTTTGAGCTGAAGCTGACGTTCTGAGCCGAAAGGGTCATCTGGCCTGCCAGGAGCAAACAGAAGCATGACGCAGAGATTCGTTTAAGATTCATACTTTATCTTTTTAAGTTAATAATAATTTGCTTGTTACGTCTTGAAGACAACGGGAAAGAGAGTTACACCCAATTACAAAACTGTTAAAATGAAGTTTTTCTGAAAAAAAATATCTTGTGTTCGCAAACACCCTATAAAATTCTTCTTTTGGAAATTATAAATACATAAGATGAAGGCTCTAAATTAGCATTTCTTGCTACTAATTTAGAGCCTTGATTTTTTTTAAAAAGTAATGCTTTGGGTATGGAAATAGCAGTAATGCTTTTGATAATCAGAACTTACTTCGTTCTTTCCTCAGACAGAATTTTTCTCAATTCCCGCTCGTACTGCTCTGCATCCTCAAAGCAGATGGCCTGCATTCCGAAACGCTGGGCGGCTTCTACATTCTCTATCCTGTCGTCAGCAAAAAGGCATTCTTCCGGTTTCAGATTGTATTTCTGGCAGATTCTTTCATAAATAGCCCTATCGGGTTTGATGATTTTCTCTTCTGAAGAAATCACCTGTCCTTCCAGAAGTTGGAAGATGGGATATTGGGCCATCGTTTCGTGAACCTTGGTACACCAGTTGGAAAGTCCGTAAAGGTGGTAGCCTTCTGCCTTCAACTGGGTCAGCAAGGTGCGCATTCCTTCCTTCTCGCCCCTTACAAATTCGTTAAAGCGCTGGGCTACGGTTGCTATTTCTTCCTTATATTGCGGCATGATCTGCTGCATCTTGCAGAAGGTTTCTTCGAAAGAATCTCCGCGATCCATATTCTCGTTCCACTTGCCGTCTATCAGGAGATGATAGAATTCTTCAGCCTGTTCGTGGGTTTTGAAAATCTGGTCAAGCGTTTCAAAGTATTCGTAATCTACGAGTACTTTTCCAAAATCAAAAATCAAATTCTTTATCATGATATTTCCCGTTTATGTTATTATTTCTGTTTTCATATCCCGTGCAGAGATACTCTTTTATGAAAAAAGGCGCATCATTTTTACATAATGCGCCTTTTGTTTACCTATTATAATATATGCCTACCTGATGATTACTTCATCTTTCTTCACTTCATATTCCAGACCAGGAACCAGGTTCTTCAGGACAGACATGGCTCCCGAGAGGGTCTCGCCACGGTTGAAATGAACTGTAACCTTCGTGTTCTGGTGAATCTTTGAACGGAAGATGAATTTCACTCCGTATGCATTACCCAGAATCTTACCAGCTTCTGCCAGCGTTACATCGTTCAGGTCAATCTCCTTGTTGCGCCAGCTTGTACCATCTTCTTCGGCCGAAACCTTGCGGAGGTTTACAGCCTTGGTCTTTACATTATATACTAACTGGTCGTTAGGCTTCATGTTGTAGACCTTGTTTTCCTGACCTATGATGCGGAGTTCAATCTTGCCGGTTTTGAGTGTGGCAGATACTTCATCTGTATTTGAATAAGATGAAACCGTAAAAGAGGTGCCCAAGTCGGTAATCTCGAAATGAGGAGTGCTGACGTGGAACGGCTGTGCATCATCATGCCTGATGTCGAAGAATGCCTCTCCCGACAGGAAAACCTTGCGTTCTTCTGCTCCCTTGAAAGAGGAAGGATAGAGGAGTACGGAACTCTGGCTGAGTCTTACTTTCGTTCCGTCTGCCAAGGCGATGACTTTGCTCTCTTCGTTGATGGTATGCTCCTGGAGCATGGTTGCCAGTTTTGCATCCTTGAGTTGGTTGTTCATCTGGACGTAGAGCTTGCCGAATACAATCAGCATCAGCAGCGGTACGAAGACGGCAGCCAGTTTGGCAAAGTTGAAGATTCGAAGCGATTTTTTCTTTTTTATTTCTCTTGTTTCTTCTGTTTCGAAGAGGCGGTTGTATGCAGCAGAAATTTCTTCTTCTTCCATATAGGCTGAATCAGCCTTGTCCCATAATTCTCTAAATGCCTCGTTCGCCTCTTTATCGTCTTGTGTATTGGAAATCCTATCTAATACCCTTTCTTTTATTTCATCCGGCACATTGTGCCCGCTATAATAATCTATGATATCCCTTATCTTTGTTGCCATAATAAAAACTTCATTTATTTTTAAGACATGTTTCAATGGTGTTACACCCAATGGCAAGGTAACAAAATCATCAAATATAAGGCTTTTTTAATTTCTTTAAGAGCTAGGTTAAGATGATTTTCTACCGTTTTCTTCTGAATACCCAGGCGCTGGGCTATCTCTTCGTTCTTGAGATGCTGTTCGCGGCTCATGCGATAAATCTGCTGGCGTTGTTGCGGCATGCTTTCTACCACCATGTCGATGAGCAGTTGGGTATCCTTTGCCACCACATCGTCATGTGGCGAAGATTCGTTGGCGTATCTGTCTGGCAGACTGTCAATATCTATTGGGATGATGTGCTTGGAGGAAATATAGTTGATGACAGTATATTTTGCCAAAATAAAGAGGTAGGAATCGAAGTCCTGGATATCGGCAAACTTCTCGCGTTTGTTCCATACCTTTAAGAAGATGAGCTGGCTGACGTCATCAGCATCATCTTCGTTTTTCAAGAGCATGGCCACAAAACGGTGTACCTTAGGATAGAACCTGCGGAACATCGTTTCGTATGCTTTCTTGTCTCCTTTCGACATTAATAATATTGTTTCTTTTTCTATTTCCATTCTTGCGATTATGTATGTTTAATACGATAATAGCTGCAAAATTAAACAAAATATCTGAAATTGCAAGCTTTTGCGGGCATTATTTCGGGAAAGGCACATAAAAATGTCCTTTTTATCCCTTTCTTCCGAAATCGGCTGGAATCTCGCCCCATTTCTTCGTCTCCCATTTTATAATAGGTATGTTGATGGGGTGGGTGCGGAGCCAGTTTTCGGCTCGGGCGATGACCTGGTAGAGCTGTTCGGTCTGGGGAGTGCGCTCCAGTTTGGTCTTGCATTGTTTCTTGCTTACCCATAGCTGGGCATTCACGCTGTCGCTATAAATTATCTTGTCGGTAATGCCCTTCTGCTGCATCAGGGCGAGGGCATGGACGATGGCGAGAAACTCACCGATGTTGTTGGTGCCGTGGATAGGACCATAGTGGAAAACCTGGGCACCGGTCTGAAGGTCGATGCATTGGTATTCCATCGGACCGGGATTGCCGGAACAGGCGGCATCCACAGCCCAAGCGTTGGCTCTTACCTCGTTGGGTAGAGGCAAAACGGTATCGTTTCTCCATGAAGGAGGATTTACGGGCATTTTATTCATCTTTTTTCTTTTTGGGGTTGGAAAACAAAAAGGATTGGCTAAAACTGAAATGAGCATGCACCTTGGAGTCGAGCTCCAGGGCCATGCTCATTATGTCAAATAGTCAATATTTTTTTATTTTTAAATTGTAGGTTATTATATCTTATGTATATATTACATTCTTTCTGGAACCTCGATGCCGAGCAGAGACATACCGTTCTTCAGAATCTTAGCCACGTTGGCTGCAAGAACCAGACGGGTAATCTTCTCAGCCTCGCTCTCTGCATTCAGGATGCTGTAGTCGTGATAGAACTGGTTGAACTCCTTGGTCAACTCATAGCAGTAGTTAGCGATACCGCCAGGGTTGTAGTTGTTGCCGGCATCAGCTACAGCTGTAGCAAAGTCGTTCATCTTCTGGATGAGGTCGATCTCCTTCTCGTTGATAGGAGCATCTGCACCCAACTCTGCAGGAATTTCGATGCCCTCGGCTGCTGCCTTGCGCATGATGCTGCGGATACGAGCGTAGGTATACTGGATGAAAGGACCTGTGTTGCCGTTGAAGTCGATACTCTCTTCTGGATTGAAGAGCATGTTCTTGCGGGCATCTACCTTGAGGATGAAGTACTTCAACGCTCCGAGACCCACGATGCGTGAAATCTCCTGGCGCTCTTCCTCGCTCATGTCCTTGAACTTGCCGAGCTCATCGCTTGTCTGGCGAGCGTCCTTGATCATCTCTGCCATCAGGTCATCAGCATCTACTACGGTTCCCTCGCGGCTCTTCATCTTACCGTTAGGCAACTCTACCATTCCGTAAGAGAAGTGAACCAAGTCCTTGCCCCACTTGAAACCGAGACGGTCGAGCAGGATAGAGAGCACCTGGAAGTGGTAGTTCTGCTCGTTACCTACTACGTAGATCATCTTGTCGATAGGGAAGTCCTTGAAGCGGAGATCGGCAGTACCGATGTCCTGAGTCATGTAAACAGAAGTACCGTCAGAACGGAGCAGGAGCTTCTGGTCGAGACCCTCGTTGGTGAGGTCAGCCCAAACAGAGTTGTCATCCTTGCGGAAGAAGAGACCCTTCTCCAATCCTTCTTCTACCTTTTTCTTACCCTCGAGGTAAGTATTTGACTCATAATATATCTTGTCGAAACTTACACCCATCATCTTGTAAGTCTCATCGAAGCCAGCGTAAACCCAGCTGTTCATCTTCTGCCAGAGAGCGCGAACCTCAGGGTCGTTGTTCTCCCACTTCACGAGCATTTCGTGAGCCTCCTTAATCAGCGGAGCCTCTACCTTAGCTTTCTCTGTGGCAGCTTCCTCGTCCATGCCATCCTTCATATACTGAGCCTTGAGTTCTGCGATTTCCTCACGATAGTGCTTGTCGAAGGCTACATAGTAGTCGCCGATGAGGTGGTCGCCCTTCTTGCCAGAAGTTTCAGGAGTTTCGCCATTGCCCCATTTGAGCCAGGCGAGCATAGACTTGCAGATGTGGATACCACGGTCGTTAACGATGTTTGTCTTGATTACCTTGTTGCCGTTAGCCTCCATAATCTGAGCCAGAGACCAGCCGAGGAGGTTGTTGCGGACGTGACCGAGGTGGAGAGGCTTGTTGGTGTTAGGAGAAGAGTACTCGATCATGACGAGCGGGCTGTTCTCTGTAACTGGCTTCTCGCCAAACTTAGGGTCAGCGTTGATGGTGTTCAAGAGTCCTACCCAAGCGGCAGGAGCGATAGAAAGGTTGAGGAAACCCTTTACCACGTTGAAGTCTGCGATAACATTAGCGCAGTTTTTCTTCAGGTATTCGCCGATTTCCTGTGCTGTATCCTCAGGTTTTTTCTTTGACATCTTGAGGAATGGGAATACGACGAGGGTAAGGTTACCTTCGAAATTACTCTTGGTCTTCTGCAGGGCTACCATCTTCTCTGGCACGTCCTGACCATAAAGCTCCTTCACCGCGGCGATGACAGAGCTGATGATTTCGTTTTCTATCTTCATTATTTAATATATCTTTTTTACCGGTAAAATTATCTTTCTAAACTGATTGAAGAGGGATTTGCAAGTTCCCTTTCCGTTTATGCGGCTGCAAATTTACAAATAATAATTGAATTGTGAAAGAAAAGTTAGCACATTCTTTTGTTTTTTGTCGCATTCTTTAGTTTTTTATTGCTTTTGCAACAGAAAAGAAGTCTTACAAGGCTTTTGAAGGAGGCTTTTTATAAGAGGATTCTAGGAAGAAAGGAAAGAGAAACGGAACTAAAAACGAAAAAAGTAGATAGAAAAAGCGAAAAAGGAGCAAAGACCATGAATAAGTCTCTACTCCTTTTCGTATCATTTGATAGTTGGATTTAACTTCATTTCTTGATGTTGGATTTTGCTTCCGTGAATTACCCCTCGAGGATAATAGCTGCCACGTCTTCGGGCGAATTCCATAGGATTCCGTCTTGCAACTCATCGTCGGTAAATCCGTTGAGTGCTTCCTGTGCTTCCTTTGGAGTAATGGCTGGAGTGCCGTCCTCGTTCTTAGTTTCGAGCAAAGCCTGCAAGATGGCTGCTCTGTATTCTTCGATTGTCATCATAATTTTTATCTCGTTTCGTTGTTTATTTTATGATGGCAAAGATACTGCATTTTTTTGGAAATACCAAACTTTTTTGTCTTTTTCTTACAAAACTCTGTCCAACAATTAGACGGCTGTGTCTAATTATTAGACAGCTTGCTTGATAAGGGCTTTTGTCTAAGTGCTTGATTATCAGGAGAAGTTCTATTTTGGCACGGCTCTTGTCCTAATCATACCAAAATGAAGAAGATTATGAAAAGAATAGGAATATTGATAGGGTGGCTGGTCTGGGCGGCTGGCGTCTCGGCACAGAGCTGGAGCCTTGACGACTGCATGAAATACGCCGTGGAGCACGCCACGGAGGTGAAGCGTGAGGTGGTAAACGCCCGCCAACGCAAGCAGGATTACCAGCATGCTGTGGCAGGATTCCTGCCAACTGTATCGGGAGGCGTGCAGGGACAGTATGCCTGGGGACGAAACATCGACCCGGAAACCAATACTTATAATAATGTAACGACATTCAACAACTACTATCAGCTTTATGCCGAACTGAATGTCTTCGATGGTTTCGCCACCATCAACGCCTTGAAGCAGGCTAAGCTGAGTCGGGATTATTCTGCCACGGCGATGCAGAAGATTCAGGACGATAGAGCCATCGACGTGATGCAGAAATATGTGGATGCTGCCTATGCTGAGGCAAGCATTCAGATAGCAAGCGAGAAACTGAACGAAAGCAAGCGGATGCTGGATAAGATGAAGCGCCTGTATGAACTGGGCGAGAAGGGGCGCCCGGATGTGGTGCAGATGGAATCGCAGGTGGCAGAAGATGAATACAATCTTACTCATCAGGAGAATGTGGCAAAACAGAGTCTGCTCGCCTTGAAATCCGCGATGAATTTTCCGGTGGATGAAGAACTGAAAATCCAGATAGTTGAAGAGCGGAATCTGAAGCTAAAGGCAGAAAATAAAGAGGTTTCAGCTTCTTATACAAATTCCGAAGCCATTTTCCAGGGCTTTCAGAATATCTCTCCCGATTTAAAGTCGGCAGAATACGAAGTGGAGCGGGCACGGTATGATTACAAGATAGCAAAAGGCAGATTGCTGCCATCACTCTCTCTCGGTGGCGGCATTTCTACCAACTATTATAAGAATCTCTCTCAGAAAGGGCAATACGATGGTTTTGCCTCGCAGTTTCGCAACAACCAGGGCGAATACCTCGCGTTGACCCTTTCCATACCTATTTATAATAGCGACCGATGGCACAGCGTGAAGAAGGCACGCAACGACTGGCAACTGGCGCAGGTGAATCTGGAGGAAACCCGTCGCAAGCTTCACGACCAGATAGCCCAGGCGGTAATGGATGCAGAGGGTTACGCCAAGGAGTTGCATCAGATGCAGAAGAAGGTTGCCTCTGATTCGCTCGCCTATCACATGTCGAGCCGGAAGTTTGAAGAAGGAATGCTTTCCACCTTCGATCTTCATACCGCAGCCCAGACGCTTCTGGAAAGCAGAATCAAGGAACTCCAGATGCAGATGCTGCTCATTATCAAACAGAGGCTGGTTGCTTATTATCAGGGAGAAAATTTAATTAAATAAACATGGAGAATGCAAGTGAATTCTTCACTTTTCGTTCTTCACTCTTCACTTAAATTATGGATATAAAGATAGAAAAGAAAAAATATCTCGTGCCTCGCAAGTACTGGGCATGGATTGGCGGAGGAGCGGTTTTGATCGCAGTCCTCATTTGGTTGGGATTGGGCAATTTCTCTTCCACCCTGAAGGTGGACAGGAAGGGATTGAGCATCGGAACCGTGGAGAAGGCGCAGTTCAACGATTATGTTTCGGTGGATGGCCAGGTGGTTCCTATCTCCGTGGTGCAGATCAGTTCCGAGGAAGGCGGTATCGTTCTGGAGAAAGTGGTGGATGAAGGCGCCCACGTGAACAAGGGCGATGTGATCGTGAAACTGAGCAATTCGAATCTCGATCTGGAGATTCTGAATGCCGAGAGCGAACTTGCCGAAAAGCAGGACATGCTTCGCAACACCCAGATTTCGATGGAGCAGGACCGTCTGAACAATAGCAACGAGGAACTTTCGCTTTCGCAGGATGTCATTACCAAGCGCCGTTCCTATCAGCATCAGGAGGCGTTGCACAAGGAAGAACTCAATTCGCGCGAGGAGTATCTCAAGGCAAAGGAAGATTACGACCTTGCCGTCAAGAAGCATGCGCTCATCAGCAAGCGATTGAAGAAGGATGCCCAGTTGCGCCGTTCGCAGATGGAGCAGATGGGCGATAATCTGGAAGCCATGCAGAAGAATGTGCAACTGGTTCGCCAGCGCAAGGAGAAGCTGAACATCCGCAGCACCATTTCGGGCGAAATCGGTTTGCTCGATGTGGAGTTGGGACAGAGCATTTCTGCCGGACAGAAGATAGGAGTCATCAACGACCTCAGCGATTTCAAGGTGCAGGCGCAGGTAGATGAGCATTACATCGACCGGGTAAAACCGGGACTTACTGCTACCTTCGACCAGAACGGCAAGCATTATCTCCTGCAGGTTCGCAAGGTTTATCCCGAGGTAAGAGATGGCAGATTCCGCATCGACTTCATTTTTAAGGGCGTTCGCCCTAGCAACATCCGAACCGGTCAGACTTATTATGTAGATTTGCAGCTCGGCCAGTCTAAGCAGGCAATAATCATCCCTAAGGGCACGTTTTATAGTGTAACGGGCGGTCAATGGATCTTTGTATTAGACAAGAGTGGCAAGAAGGCTTATCGCCGAAAGATAACCATCGGTCGCCAGAATCCTCAGTATTATGAGGTAATTGAGGGCTTGGAGCCGGGCGAGCAGGTTATCGTTAGCGGCTACGAGGCCTATAAGGATAATGATGTATTAGTTTTTAATTAGTAGTGATTAGTTAGTAATGATTAGTTAGTAGTGATTAGTGATAAATTGGGCTAACGCCCTTGAAACAGGATATTTGATATGAATTATATTATTAACGCATTCAAGAATCTGCCGCGAAGGGGCCAGCACAATTTCGTGAAGATTTTGTGTCTGGCGCTCGGATTGGCAATCAGTTCGGTAATTATTGCCGAGATTTATTTCGAGCAGACTTACGATACGTATTTCCCTAGTTGGGAAAGGACGTATCAGATTTCTGAAGTGGGCAGTATGCCAAGCTTCAATGGTAGTAAACCTTTTAGTTTTAACCAGACATCTGGAGCGATTGCCCCTGGTGTGAAGGATTATGCTCCAATGGTAGAAGCTGCTACAAGATTTGTTGATATGGATAAAGAACAATGCAAGTTGGAAAATCAAAACTGCATGGAGGCTAACGTTTTGATGGCAGACAGTTGTTTCTTTGATATTTTCCCGCAAAAGATATTGATGGGAAAGGCAAAGGAAACTTTATCTCGTCCGCTATATTGCATGATTGATTCCAAATTGGCAGAGCAAATAGGAGGAAATGTGGTAGGCAAGCATTTTACTATTCCTGAATATCCAGGCAAAACATTCACTATAGGTGGCATTTTCGAGAGCTTTCCTTGGGGCGCATCTCTACATAACAGACAAATTTTGGTATCTTTATGCAGTATAGGAGACCTTTGGGGCTATGATGGCAGAAATCAATGGGTGGGAAATGACAACTATTTCTCTTACATCCGTTTGGCAAAAGGACATGAGATAAGTGAACTTCGTCCTTACATCAAAAAAATGAAGAAAGACCATTTTACTGCAGAGGCGACTCAAACGCCAGGATTCACCCTTGACTATGAATTTACTATACTCAGCGAGGTGTTTACCCAGAATTCTTATATCAAGATGATGGGATGGATTTTAGGCATTATAGCTTTCGTGTTGCTCTTCACTTCCGTGATGAACTATCTGCTTATCATCGTAGGAAATCTCGTGACTCGCTCTCGTGAGATGGCTGTCCGAAAATGTTATGGTGCAGAACCAAAGAATATTCATGCCATCATCTTTTCCGAGGCTTTGGTGCATGTGGGGTTGGCGGTAATCCTTGCTGCTGTTCTCGTGTTTCTTTGCAAGGGAACCATCGAGAATTTCCTCTCTGCCCCTATAAGTACGTTGGTGTTCAATCGTGGCAGTTGGATATTGGTTTCCATCTGTTTATTGGTATTGTTGGTAGGTGGATTGGTTCCAGGTTGGCTCTACAATAAGATTCCCGTTGCCATTGCATTCCGAGGATATAATGAAAACCGTAACCGTTGGAAGTTAGCTCTTTTAGGTGTGCAGTTCGTTATTTCGGGCTTACTCTTTAGTTTGCTGTTTGTTGTCAATTGTCAGTATAGCTTGATGGTGAATATGGATCCTGGTTACGATTATGAAAATGTGGCTATCGTACATGTGGATGCTATCAATGGTGATCAACGCAGTCGATGTTTGTCCGAAATCAAGCGTATGCCGGGCGTGAAGGAGGTAGCATCTGCTTATTCTCTTCCGTTGGAAAGCTATGCAGTAAGTGGAAATAATGTGCAGTTGCCAGATGATAGAAAGTCGTTACAGCTTATCCATGATGCAGGGGGAGTAGATGACAACTATTTCAGGATGATGGGAATCGACTTTGTGCAAGGTTCGTTCTTTACAGAACGTAATGACAGTTCTCGCCAAGTGATTATTGATGAGGCTTTGGCTAAGAGATTAACTACACTCGGACATTGGAAAGATGGGGCTGTAGGAAAACGAATTTGGATTTCTTCACATTGTAATGAGGATGAAACGATGACGATTTGTGGTGTTGTCAAGAATATCAAATATGGAACAGTTACTTCTGAGGGCGCAGAGTTCAAGAATATATCATACGTATATTTCTATGCTCCTTGGACAGCTTCTTATATGCTTGTCAAGTTCAATAATCTGACGGAAGATGCCTTAACTGAGTTGAGGAATAAGGTGCAGTCAATGTATCCTCACAACAAGGTGACGGTACTCGACTATGAATCCGAGTTCAAGGCACAGTATGCTTCCCAGCTTAATTTCCGCAACGGAATCTTGGTTGCCGGCATCGTAACGATGATCATCGCCCTCTTCGGATTGGTGGGTTATACGAGTGATGAGGTGAACCGCCGCCGCAAGGAGATTGCGATAAGGAAGGTGAACGGAGCGAAGGTGAAGGATATTCTTCGCATCTTCCTGAAGGACATTATGAAGATTGCCTTGCCTTGCATCATCGTGGGCGATTTGGGGGCTTGGCTGATAGCCAGACAATGGCTGATGTCGTTTAGCGAGAAGATTATGATGACGCCTTTGTTGTTTATCGGCGTTACCATCATCTTGCTCGTCATCATCGGGCTTTCCGTCGTCATCAACTGCTACAAGGTGGCGAATAGTAATCCAGTGAAGTATCTCAAGGATGAATAAGTCTCCCACAGATTTTCACAGATGATACAGATTTAAGGGCGTATGCCCAAATTAAACATTAAACATTAGAAGAAATGATAAAAGTAGAGAATCTTTGCAAGTCTTTCCGCACAGAAGATGTGGAGACGATTGCTTTAAATAACGTATCTTTCACAGTAGAAGACGGCGAGTTTGTCGCCATTATGGGACCATCCGGTTGCGGCAAATCCACCTTGCTCAACATCCTCGGTTTGCTCGACAACCCAACTTCTGGAAAATATTTCCTGGGTAATCACGAGATGGCAAACCTGAAGGAAAAGGAGCGTACGGATGTGAGAAAGGGAGAAATCGGTTTTGTGTTCCAGAGCTTCAACCTGATAGATGAATTGAATGTAGAGGAGAACATCGAGCTTCCTCTTACCTACCTCAATATTCCGAAGGCGGAGCGCAAGGCAAAGGTGCAGGCGATTATGAAGCGAATGGCCATCAGCCATCGTGCCAAGCACTTCCCTCACCAGCTTTCGGGTGGTCAGCAACAGCGAGTAGCCATCGCCCGTGCCGTGGTCTTTGGTCCGAAGCTCATCCTTGCCGATGAGCCTACGGGTAACCTCGATTCCAAGAATGGAGCCGAGGTAATGCATCTGCTTACCGAGCTGAACCACGAGGGCACCACCATCGTCATGGTAACGCATAATGAGCATGATGCCAAGATAGCCCATCGCACTATCCGCCTGTTTGATGGACAGATTGTGGAGGCGGAGGGCAATCAGCTTTAGTGCTTATGTTATGGGATGATGATGCGGAAGGTGGTGATTCCCTGCGCCTTGTCCTGATGGAGCGAGAGGCTGCCGCCGCTTACTCGCATGATTTGGCGGGAGAGGGAGAGACCGATTCCGCTTCCTTCCGGCTTCGTGGTGAAGAACGGGATGAAAATGTGGGAGGCTACATCTTCGGGGATGAGACCGGCGTTGTTGCTCACGTCGATGATGATGGATTCCTGTGCGTTGGCATAGGCTTTGAGACGGATAAATGCCTTCTTGCTTGCCGCGGATTGCAAATCTGCGGAGCGGCATTCCTGCTTGTCTTCTCTTTCCTTTTCCCTGAAAGCTTCTACGGCATTCTTCAGAAGATTCGTTACCACGTGAGAGAGGAGGCTCTCATCGGCATAAACCAACAAATCCTTGGGAGAAACTTCTAGCTCTACTTCGTGGTTGCAGAGCAACGCCATTCTTTCCAGGAATGGTTCCACATAGAAGAGAGCAGACTGAGGCTGGGGAACATGGGTGAAACGGCGATAGTTGTTGACGAAAGCCAACAGCTCGGTTCCTGTTTTGTGGATGGTTTCCAAGCCTTGCTTCAAGTCTTTATCCTCTGTAACCCGGGTAAGCAGAGTCTCGCTCAACGAAGTAACCGGCGTGATGGTATTCATGATTTCATGGGTCAGCACACGAATCAGTTTGATCCAAGAATCCACCTCCTGGTTGCTCAGCTCGTGGCTCACGTCGCTCAGGGCGATGATGCGCACGTGCTTGTCTTTCAGCATGGCTTGCGTCTCATGCTTTGCCAGGTGTTCATCCTTCAGTTTTCCTTTTACCTGGTTCATGTGGGTAAGCACATCCGTATCGAGCAGCCGGAGGGCTGCCTGGTTGTGCTGCAGGATGTTGTCGTGGCTATCCACCACCAGGATGCCCGTATCCACCGCATTCAGAATCTGCTCGTAATATTTCTCCCGCTCCATCTGTTCCTCTCTCGTATGTTGCAGGAAGAGCTTGATTCGGTTGAGGGATTGATGCAGGATCTTATCTTCCTTAAACCTCTTCTCCGTAGGAAAATTGAAGGAGAAATCCCCATTATCTATCGCATCAAAAAGGAAGGTTACCTTCTTGATATTCCGGCGATAGTGGCGGTAGAGGCGAATGTAACCCACTACAGCCACGAGCAAAAGCACGATAATAATCACCTTATTAATATCCATACCTCAAAAACTATAGAATTCTTCACTCTTCACTTTTCGTTCTTCACTTAAATTCCGTATCGCTTAATCTTATTATAAAGCGTTTGGCGGGAAATGCCCAGTCTTGCTGCTACCACCGACAGGTTTCCCTCACATTCCCTGATGGTTTTCTCTATCATTCGGCTCTCCATCTCGTCGAGCGTCTGAACCTCTTCCAGGGGCTTCTCTCTTTTCTGCTGGTTTCCGCCGTCAATATCTTCGGCAGAAATCATTCCGCCATCAGATAGAATCACGGCTTTCTCGATGGCGTGCTGAAGTTCACGGATGTTTCCGTACCATGGCAAACTGGTAAGTTTTTTCTCAGCCTCTTCCGAAAGACGGAGATTCACCTTATTATATAAATCGCCATATTGACGGAGGAATCTTTCTGCCAGCGGAACGATGTCTGATTTTCTCTGTCTCAGGGCAGGCAATTCCAGATGGATGGTATTGATGCGATAGAGCAGATCCTCTCTGAATTCGCCATCGTTTACCATCTGCTGCAGGTTGCGGTTGGTGGCGCAAACCAGTCGTACGTTGATGGGAATCTGCGTACTTCCGCCCACTCTTACGATGCTTCTGCGTTGCAGGGCGGTAAGGAGTTTTGCCTGAAGACCGTAGGATAAGTTTCCTATCTCATCCAGGAAGATGGTACTGCCGTCGGCAAGCTCAAACTTGCCCGGTTTATCCACCTTGGCATCGGTAAAAGCACCCTTCACATGACCGAAGAGTTCGCTCTCGAAAAGGGTTTCCGTAATGGCTCCCATATCCACAGGCAGCATCTTTTTCCCACATCTTGTGGATAAACGATGTATCTCGTTGGCTAACACCTCTTTACCTGTTCCGTTTTCGCCCGTAATGAGGATGTTTGCATCGGTTGCAGCAACTTTTTCCACAATACTTCTCAAATTGTTCATAACTTCGCTATCTCCCCAATACATAGCACTTTGTGCATCTTTTCCACCAGGTTTTCCACCATTCCTGTTAATAACGTTATCCACAGCCCTGTTCTTATCCCTAGCCTCTACCAGCGTACGGATCATCTTCTCGTTTTCAAAAGGCTTCACGATGAAGTCAGCGGCACCTTCCTTGATGCCTGTTACGGCAAGTTGGATGTCGGCATAGGCGGTAAAGAGCACCACCTCGGTTTTCGGGCTGAGGCTCTTGATTTCCCTGAGCCAGTACAATCCCTCGTTTCCCGAATTGATTCCGCTGGAGAAGTTCATGTCGAGCAGCACCACGTCGGGATGCTCCTCTCTCAGCTTGGCTGGGATGGAGTTAGGGTTGGCGATGGTGATGATGCCATCGAATATGGGTTCCAGCAGCATCCTTACCGTAGTAAGAATGTTGCGGTTGTCATCAACAATCAATATCGTTCCTTGTTTCTTAATCATGGTGCAAAGTTACGAAATATCATAGAAAAGTGGTAATGATTGTCTAATAATTAGACGAAAAAATGCCGATAATGGCGCCAAAAGTGGCTTTTCCGGCAGCTTTTGGCATCCTTATCGGCACTTGTTTATTCAAAATTCTGATTCCTGATGAGGAATTGCTTATCCTAAAAGGGGAGTTACAGCTCTATCGGAACCACTATCTTTATGCTGAAGTTGCGGCCCATATTGTAAACGCCTCTTCTGCCTGTAACCTGGTTTACGTCAAGATACTTCAGACGGCTCAGGTGGTTCTGGTAAGCACGGTTGGTAAGGTTCTCGCCCGAAAGATAGAGCGAGAGAAGGCGCTTGCCATGAAGCTTCACATCGGTACCGGCATACATATTTAATAAGGTGTACGATGACGTAGCGGTCTCCGTCTCGTTGGCTGCAAAATAATGGTTCTGGCGGAGATTGCAATCCATCTGTAGCTTTACGAAGAGATGGTCGAAAGTCTTGCCGTCGCAGACAAACTCATACCTTACATCCGAAACCCAGCGAGGAGCTGGGGTGAATGGCAGATACTTTGATTCGGATGGCTGATGCAACTGAACCGAGTTGACATACGAGAAGGTGTTGCCGATATGCAGATGCTCCACAGGGTGGATGTCGATGCTCGCCTCACCACCCAGAATGCGGGCGTCGCCCGAAGTAAACTGATAGGCTGGCGTGTCGTCGATGAGGACAGGCTGATCGTTCTCATCTGCCAACTTCTCGCTATAGATGTAATGGTTGATGCGATTGGCAAACAGCGAGAGCTCTGCCGAAATGATAGGCGAAGAATAATCCAGACCAAGGTCGAATTGCCAGCTGTTTTCTGGCTTCAGACTGGTATTTCCCAATTCGTATCGCTGGGTTCCCTCGTGCACACCATTCGATGATAATTCGCTGATGTTTGGAGCACGGAATCCTCTTGCCAGGTTCAGCTTCAGATTGAAATCAGGCAGGATTTCATAAGCCAATCCGATGCTTCCGGTTACTCCTTCAAAGCTGCGCTTAAAGGACTGGAAGCGGAAAGAATCATTCGATTCTGCATCATCCTCTTCTCTCAAAGCCTCGCTGTGCAGATGGCGATGATCGTATCTGATGCCGCCGCTCAGGTTCAGTTTGCCTATCTCCTTGCTCACCGTGGCAAATACACCATAATCGAAGAGATGATAGGCTGGAATCAGAAATTCAGAACCTTTATTAACCGACTGCTGCCACATGCCGTTGATGCCCGTAGAGAACTTCCAGCCATTCATTTCCGGCGAGAGATAATGCAGGTCGTAATTCGTGGTATGGAGCATGAAATCGAGTCCGCATTCCTTTGGATTCTCTTCTTCCTCAAACTCCTGACGGCGGTTCTGCTGATAACCCAGGAGGAACTTCAGATTGCCATCGCCCAGGAACCAGGAATTATCAAGTATAGCCTTGTAATGATGAATCTGCTGATAAGGCATCGGTTTGCCGTAACTCTTGGCATCGTAGCCATCGGGAACTTCCAGTTCGCCCGTTTTCTCATCTCTTTCTCCCTCTACGATGCCCGGAGTGAGATGATAATAATCGAGTGTGAGATGCGAATGTCCCTGGCGGTAGTTCCAGCCTAGAAGCTGCGAGAATGCCTGCTCTCTGAGTGATGAACCGAATACATAACCATCGTATTTATTCTTGTAGGCATGCGCCATCTTTCCGCTGTAGCGGGTGTTCCATACAAATCCGCCCTGGTTGCCGGCAAAGTTGAGCGAATAATCAAAAAGTCCGTTGTTGGTTTGATAACCCGTTGAGAAATTTGCTCTCATGTCGCCCTTGGCAAGGGTAGGAGCGGAGTGGAAGATGAGGACGCCTGCCATCGCATCCGATCCATACATGAGACTTGCCGGACCTTTCAGAATCTCTACGGAATGAACCGAAGCGGGGGCGATTTCTATTCCGTGTTCATCGCCCCATTGCTGTCCTTCTTGTCTGATTCCGTCGTTTACCACTACCACGCGGTTATAGCCCAGGCCACGGATCACGGGCTTTGAAATTCCGCTTCCCGTGGTAATCTGCGAAACGCCTGGCTGGTGGGCGATGGCGTCGATGATGTTGGTAGAAGGTTGCATTTCGAGCTGGCGGGCAGAAACAAAGGAGATAGGTGCGGGCGATTGTTTCAACTTCTGGCTGCCCGTCAATCCTGTTACTACCACTTCGTTCAGTTTTACGCTCGATTCCGTCAGCGGCTGGTGTCTGGTAGAATCGTTTGCCTCTTCTTCATGAATGTTTGCTTCCTTCTTATCATGATTTGCTCTGTTTATAGCCATAGCAGGGGCTGTTGCCGATGAGCACAGACTCATCAGCAATATTGATTTCAATATTGTTCTCATTATGTTATTTGTTACCTTATTCTGTTAATATTCAATTATTTATAAAAACAGAGAATAAGGTGGAGCACGGGTAGATTTTACCCCCTTCGCCCTGCACAGGCAAGGAGAGCAGAAGGCACGGCGAGGGGAGAGATGGAGCACGGCGATGGCAACCCAAACCACGAGGGATGGAGCCAGATAAGGAGTGCTTTGCAATTGGCAAAGCACACAGTCGTGCATGGTATTCTGCAGGGCTGTCAGATGGCTGTCGTGATGAACATGATGGGCACAATCGGCACAATAGAAATCTGCATGAGTTCCCTGCGCTTCACCATGGTGGTGAAACGTAACGGCCAGCAGCATCGGCAGGTAAACCAATAGCAGCAGCCAGGAAATTCTGATTCTCTTATGCGTTATCCTCTGCATTTATCTATAGTCGATGATGATATTTCTAATAATTTGCTTGTCCATACAGAAATATTTTAAAGTATACTTTGCAAAAATACGAAAATATTTCTAACTATACTTCGAAATAATTCTAAAAGTTGCTTTATTTAAGGATTTTTTTGCTTTCCTTTGGGAATATGGATAAGCGCATCCACTTCCGCTTCTCCCGCAGGGCAAACTTGCAGGAAATCATCACGGCGCAGAACGAGATGCCTATTCCATCATAGTCGATTCCTACAATCGGCTGCAAACGTAGAAAGTTTCCTTCTAAAAAGGAAAGAAATCAGCAATTATTTCCTTTTGAAAAGGAAATTTATCTGTTTTTTATCTAATCCTTGTGGTTTCAGTTACATGCATAATCGAAGAGAGTATTTAAGTGGAAAAGCAAATGGATAGGTCTTGTCTTCTAGAGAAAAGGGGATTTTCCTGGAACTGGAACGCTTTCTTTTCTTCTAGAAGGCTTATTATCAGATAGTTAATAAAATTCTAGCGTTCCAGTTAACCTGCTGAATCTTCCAGATTCCAGTTCTTCCAATTAATTTTAAGAGGGTATGCATCTTTCGCTTGTCCTTTCTCTTTACTTCTTTATATTATATAACTTATTGATTATTAATTAATTATATATATAATATATATAAATATATATAAAAAGGAGGGTAGGAGGGATATGCAGAAAAAATAATTGGAAGATTTGGAATCTGGAAGATTTTCTAATCTGCTTTCTTCTAAAAGGTTTATTATCAAGTGGTTAACGCAATCATCAATCTTCCGTATAACTTGAAAAAGGGATATATCTTCCAAAAAGGAGCGTTTTTGAGGGCTATATCTGTTTCATTTTTCTAGCTTTTGTGCTTTCTTTTGGGATAACCATGCTCTCTTGTATGGCTGGGAATGAATCTGAAGCAATAAAGAAATCCGGGATTCGGGGTGAAACAAAACTGTTTCTTGGGGAAAATGGAAGTTATCTGGAACGGAATCCCCATTTTTTTGTGGATTTTTTCCCCACTCATTCCCCATTTTCCCCACTCTCTGTTTTTAACACGGAAATGATAAGTAGTTGATAATCAGGCGAAGTAGTCGGCTTGCTCATTTTCTGGCACGCATCTTGTGATAATGAATAGCGGGTTCGATAACGAATCCACAACGAAAGTAAATAACAATATTAGTAATAACAGTTTAAAAGATAAGATTATGAAGAAGTTCGTTTTTGCAGCTATCGCAGCTATGGTAATGGTTTCAGTAAGTAATGTTTTTGCTTCTAGCAAAATGATGGGTAATTCTGAAGTAGCTCCAGTTGATACAGTAGCTCCAGCCGATTCAACAGTAGAAGGCACAGCTATCAGTTCTCAGGCTAGCGTTGAGGATTCTGCCAAGCAGGAGTCTACAGAGCAGACTGTTGCGGACAAGGCTGTAGAGCAGCAGGCTGTTGCTGAATAGTCTTAAGAAGGTATTCATTTGCAAAGCGTTATAATAGAGAAAAGCGTATTAGAAGTTTCATCAAGGTAATAGGTTATATTTAGGTTTACATTGTAATTGCATTTCCTAGAAAAAGAAAGTGTAAAATTTAGGTTCGGTTTATAGAAAAGGAGTCTGCTGGCAGGGATGCTGGCAGACTTCTGCTTTTTTGTTCGGGATGAGCAGAGAGTCTCAGTCTCAGAGTCTCAGTTATAAATAAAGGGGGTACCATTCTTCCGATCTCTCTTTCTTTATCTTTATAACTTATTGATTATTAATTAATTATATATTATTATATATATAATATATAAGTATATAAGAAGAAGAGGGGGTGCTTGAAAAACAACTGAGATTCTGAGACTGAGACTATGGAAGCAAGTAAAAGGAAAAGAGGCGATAATCTAATTCCTTAGAAAGCAACGACTTATGAAGGTTTCGCAGTTTTTTATTTTCGGTCTCAGCCCTATAGATTATTCGAAAGATTTTACAAAAGCATTCTTTTTAGGTCTCCCAAACCCTCAAAATTGCTTTGTTTTTTGCTTTAAAGTAGATTTAGACCTTGCTGAAATACAAAATCATGTTCTCCTAAAAAATGCAAGTAAAAACGGGATAACTGAGACTATTGCCCGATTTAGAGCCGGAAAAACCGGAAAGTGAGTCTCAGCTGTCTGTTTTGAGTCATTTTCATCCTAAATATTTTCCCAGTTAGAGATTTTTATTTTCCTAACTGGAAATATTATTTTCTTCTCTTAGAAGGGTAATCGTCCCAGCACAAAATTGCCCTAAAAATGATGCTTGTCGTCTATAAACGATTGAATGCGTATTTGGATTACTGATGACATGCAAAAAGGCTGAACTTCGGGTTAGGAAGTTCAGCCTTTTGCTTATTTGTGATTTCAGGAAAATATAAAACTATTCTATCTGATACCATTATCTCTATCGCTATTGTTCAGCTTACGGCTGCCTGTATGGTATCTGCGGCCATGGCTGAAGTTGAAGCTGGCAGCAAAGACAAGCATGTTGCCCTGGTCAGCAAGGCGTACCTTGTTCTTCTGCTGCACATACTTGTTGAAAAGTTCATCCTTATACACGCAGCCATGAGGATAGAATACGAATAATCCGAGAACGCCAAACTGCCAGTTCTTATAACTGTAGGTTACGGCAAGATTGGAGGTCGGCTCTCCGCCGTTTGTCTTTTCTCCCCAAAAACTCTTTTCCACCTTATAGGCACCATAGCCAATGTTCCAATTGCCCGTCATGTACCGAATTTCTGCTCCATAACTGAAGTAATTGAACTCGTGGGAATAATCCAAACCCTTTGTCTTAACATTCTGATACTCGCACATAAGGTTCAAATCCAGATGATCCTTGATGAGGTGAACTTCAGGAGTCAACAGCAGGTGCTTGTAATCATGACTCTTCTGATTCTTAGGTTTGCTCACAAAGAGATAAGAGCCATCCTCCCGCTTTTCGGGTAAGATAGAAGTAGCTATAGGCTTGTCGTAATACGTCCAGTTTCCCTCCAGGTACACAGACATCAGCGGAATGTTCCAGGAAGCCGACAAGGTATTGTTGTAGCCGGTAAATGGCTTCAGACCGCTATTGCCGTCACGCGCCTCAAAGCTGTTGGAATATTGGCGCAACTCGCTCAAGTCGGAAAGGCTTGGGATGTCTGACGTGATTTTGCTGCTCCATTTAAAACTCAGACGGTCGCTAGCCTTTGCCTGTAAAGTTACCTGTGGTCGAAACAGCCATTTGCTGTATCCGTTCTCCCCCTGATGGATGGAAGACCTGGTTGCGCCAACTCCCACCTGATAACTGAACCACTTCTGCTGTCCCTGTAGCTGGGTGAAAAGATAGAGATTGCTGTACTTCAATTCCGTATCAGCATTACTGCTTCCCACATAGATGTTATCTGTGTGGCTGATATTATATTGTCCACCTACCGATAAAGCCATCTGTTTCCAGTTCTTGCTGTATGTTCCTTCACCAATAAGAGAGCGCTTTCTACCAGTTGCATCATAACTGTAATCGGTCAGCGGAGCGTTCTTTACAGATTCATCCGGCGATTTGTTGAACGTATATTCCCTCATACGATACTGGTAATCTGTGCCGATGTAAGTACCCACCAGGTTCAGAGCCAGGTTCTGGTCATGGGGCATGTTGAGCGAATAATAAATGTCCAGAGATGGAATCTGCTCCAGCATTTTTCTGTTGTTTTGCAGATATTGATTTGCCTTGCCGCTTTCCTGATAAAGCTGGTTCATGCCTCTCACAGGACTGTTGTGATTGTAGAAATTCAACCGTACATTCAATGTATATTTGTCTGGCTCACTAAGATTATAACCCAACTGTACATTATTGGTGGTGTATAGGAACGGAGAATCATAACCTAAATAATTGCGATGTAGAGTTTCTCCTGTGGGCAGATGATAAGTACCGAGACTCTCATAGCTTCGTTCCTCTACCGAGCGATAGGAGAAACTGTAGTTGATGCTGAATTCCGATTTCTTCACATTGTATTTGAAATAACCGTCGCTATTATTGAAACCTGCCTTGGTGCCTTGCATCGTAGAAACTCCACCCACATAACCGGCATAACGTCGGCGGACCTGGTAGTTGATGACTGCATCCAGATTGCTGTCTCCATATTTGAGTCCTGGAACATTGATGAATTCCACCTTTGTAACTTCATCCGGCTGCAAAGCCAATACATCTTGCATGCTAGCCTTGACATCGTTGATGCGTATTTGCACATCTCCGCCCTTTAATGACAGAACTTTGCGTTCTGCTCGATTTACGATAATGGTAGGCAAAGACAAGTTGTCCAACAGATCATAACCATTGGAAGCCGTTTTCACCTGCTCTTTTGTAGGGAAGATGATTTGTCTATCTACTTTTTCTACAACCTTTGCGGCTTCAACGGTCACACCTTTCAACAGGTATGAATTCGCCTGCATCCTCACATTTCCGATGCGGGCAATAGGTACCAGCTTGCAGATCGTCTTGTAGCCTACGAACGAAACCTTCATGAGGGCCTGTTTCTGCTGGCAGGGGATGACGA
>NZ_JAHOEA010000028.1 GCF_019127135.1 Segatella copri
CAGCCATCCAATTTTCAATAACTTCTGAAAGTTCAGAACCACCATATTCGCTCTCAAGATTAATCCCAGATCCGTTATCAAATACTCCAATTTCAATAACGACCTCTCGTCCATTTTCTCTACAGTCGTCAAAATAAGCTTGCAACCTTGAAATAAAGTTGTCCATATGACCCACTACTGCCTCCTCCAGCAATACGGGGATTTCCGAGGTAAATGTTGGAGTACCAGTACCATCTACACCCGCAACTTGTTTGCCCGTATAAGCATCTAGTGCTCGTAAATTGTATGTTACGCTATGCTTCGGTCCTACAGTATTGTAGGAAAAATCAACTTCGATAAGAATATCTGCTTTTGCCTGTCGGTTAAGCTCATCAAGAGCCGTAACAACCAAAGAACTACCTGAAGTTTTCGATGTTGTAAGAGTATTCCTTGCAGTCCGTCTTATATTATTCTTGATTGTTTGTGACAAATCCGCAAGAGGGAAACCACGATCAGACATGAGAGAGTTGATTTTAGAGATTACCAACATGAGTTCCCTGCTATCCTGCACGGCTTGCTCATAATTAGGTGCTCCTTTAATTTCTCCTTGATTTTCATACACATTCCAAAAACCGCGCTCTTGACACCATGTATCCATTGGAACGACCATGATTTTCGGGTTCTTACCTTGGGCAAAAACAGTGCATGCCACTACGAACATTAAGAATGTATAAATGAGTCTTAATTTCATATCTCCTAGTTTTTTATAAACCTAACTTTCTTACAATACCAGCATTTTCGAGATTTTTTCTTAACGCTTCCTTGGCGACTACAACAATAGCCTTTACACGAAAACGCTTTCCCACTTTAACTATCTGAATGGGTTGAGTTGTGTTCGTATATGTATCGAATTGTTCGCTTATCAGTTTGTCAAAGTATTCACAATGTTCTTCAGCTTGAGACGGAGAAGAAATGATTGGCTTTTGGAAAAATCGTTCCACAGCAAATCCTTTAAACAAGCAACCGAGGATAGCGCACTTCTTCGCAACATCAATCGTTGCTTCCTTCTTTTTATCTACCAATGCAGATACCTCTACTAAGTAATATCCTTCCTTCGCTATCGCTACTCCTACTATATCGTATTCGTAGTTTGGGAGGGCTGATTTTGCGAAACAGATAGAAGTAATCCATAACGCAAGCAACAAAGATGATAACCTTTTCATTTTTTTAATATTTTAGTTATTATTTCTTGTATCTCATTTTCTGAAAAATAATTCTTCATGAAATATACTGGTTTATCATTTCTCCAAACTATAATATCCATTGGGTGTCCATCATGCTTATAATCATTTTGTTTCTCGATATTACTCTGGACTAGTTTTTTAATTTGCTCATCTAACTGAGTGTCGCCTTCTCTACACAGCTTATTATTTCGGGTTATTACATGATTGTGCATAACAAAGTATTTATAAAGATAGCTTTCTTCTGAAAGAAGAAATGAACGAACAATAGATTTATAGCTGTATGTTACGTTGATTGTGAAAGGATTTTCCATCTTGGTATTCTCCATTTTATATGTCCTTAAATACCTTCTCGAAACCTCAGAAAAGAATAAAACTTAAATTAATGATAACTACAAAACGAAAAACGTAGGCTTCCATCACTACTCGTCTGGCTCTTCGGTCCTAGGAAAACCTGCTTGCTGACTTGTAGAATGTCTGCCTACGCTAGTATGTAGCATATACCTCCGGAAAAAGTGTGCCTTGAGGATATAATATACCCTCACGCACACACCCCGGGATACATTGTTATTTTGCATACCCGTAACATTCATTTCTGACATTGTCCTCAGCAAGCGATTTGAATTTCCTAGGTTCAAGAAGCCTAAAGACAAAGCATCGATGACGCTTTTACATTATGTAGTGTCCAAACCAATAGCGCATTCTTTTAAGATGACACAACGTGGTCCACGACGCTGCAAAGATACATATTTTCCATCAAATAAGAGAAAGAACTTCTAAAAAAATGTATTCAGACTGCTAATTTGGGCTAAAATAACCCAAATACTCCCTTTGATTTAGGATATTCTACTAAAAAAGAGGCATCATTGACAGAAACTTCCTACTTTTACATCAACAGAATCTGCCACCCCTCTCGTCTAAACAGCTAACTAGAATGGTTCTTTTATTATATAAGTGTATAATTAGACTATATACAAAGCATCCACTATCCATAGTTGATCAAATTCTACTCCTTTGAGACTGGAAACGGATGCTTGACAATATTCATCAAGCATCCGTTTTACAAAAATAGGACACACAACTAATCTTACCTTATAATATTATACACGAACTCATAATCGCCATTCTTCAGCCATTCGGGAACATCTTCCCCATTTTCCACAAGACCTTCAATATGAAACTCCAAACTATCCTTTGCTTCTTTTTGCAAAGCATCAAAGTTTGGCGCTGTAAAAACCACCGCTCCAGGTACATTACTACCAAGAGAACCGCCATAATTTCTGTCGCACCACACAACGTCAACAATAATCTTTTCCATCATGTGCTACTTTAGATTTTGCAAATCTCCCCACAAACTCAGTATATTAGAAGCAAACCATACAAACTGTGCAGAGATATATGCAACATATGATGAGATAACCGCTCTGATAAATTATCGAAAACGGTGACTCATCTGCCTTATACAGCCTTATTGCCAACAAATCATTCTTCGTACTCCTCAGGTTTAGCATTCAGCAAATTGACAGTCGCCATAAACTCGCTTACCAAATTCGCAAACTGAGGATTATCCTTACGAATTATTAGAGCTGCATAATTATCATTCCCCTCTTCATCTGTTATCGTCTGAGGTAGAAAAACATATTCCTCGCGTTCTCCATAAATTCCAAACCAATATTGAAATAAGCGATTACGCATCTTCTGCATTCCACCACTCGTATCACAGATATAAAGAAATGCAGCTTGATTCTTAGCAAAGAATTCTTCAACGATAGCAAGAATAGTCTCTCGCACTTTTGGGTCACGAGGCGACTTTACTCTCTTAGGATTTGAGATACCAAACTGGTAAACCAAACCTTCATGAAGCAATTCGTCTCTCTCAAATGTTACAAAGATTTCTGCATCGTAATCTGTAATGAAACACAACGTATCACCAGCATCTGCCAACTTGACCTCATAAGGAGAATTGGCATTTATCGTGTCTAGAGACAAAGTTTCGACTACCATACTTCTATCCCAATAGGTTCTTTACCTGTACGTTCAAGACAACTATTCCTTACCAAGGTTTCTAGCTTTTCAACCATTTTACGTTTGGTTTCCTTAGAAGCATTCCAACGACGCAACGCTTCTTCTCTTGTTAACTTTGTTGTATTCATTCTTTATTCCTCCATTTTTAGTTCAAATTACAGCTGCAAAGATACAACATTCTAGTGTAAACGCCAAAGAAATAAGAGAAAATCTTTATTTTATCGTATTACATAGATTCCATCCCGTTCAATTCTTGATTTAAAGAAAGGATTCATGTTTTTGTGAATACGCACTACATCAACTGAGCACTTGAACAATCCCTCTAAGAATTCTTTCAAGTCGGCCAATAAAAAAGGATTAGGAGTTTCTGTTTCTACACAAATATCCAAATCGCTTTGCTCTGTTTGCTCATTTCGTGATACGGAACCAAAAATGCGCAAGGTCTTGATTCCAAAATCTTTAGTAATCTTGGAACTATTTTGCCTTATTATTGCTATATAATCTTGAACTGTTCTCATAACACTTATCTTTTAACATCATACCTCCCGTCAATATTTATAACCAAAATTCATATACCTACAAGTTTGGAATCTAGCGATAAAAACAAGAGGATTGAGAGGCTGGGATTCCTTGTTTTCTGCTCTATATTAAGAACAAGACCTATAGTTGTACGACTATAAAGTTACAGTTGTACGACTATACATGCTATGGTTGTACGACTGCAGAGTTATGGTTGTACAACTATAGGGGTTATAGTCGTACAACTATAGATTTTCCTCAACGGCATCTTCTTGTTAAGAAATTACAAGCATCTGATTATCAATAAGTTTCTATTCTTCTTCATATTTGCGATATTCTCAAAGAAACAATAAGCGTCTGAAAATACGAGAATCTCAGGCAAGCTAATGTAAAAAAGTTTCATTCTTAACAACGCCACATCACTACATCTTCGGGCTATTCTTACAGATTACCTACTTCATCTTCCACCCATCAATGGTTCCCGTCTTCGACGAGAAGTTGCAGCCTATCTGATAAATCTTTCTGCCATCTGCTGCATATTCCCTGGCATAGCCCATATCCTCTATCTGCTTCAGGGCTTCTTCAGCCGAACCATCACGCTTGAATTCGAAGATGTAGATATAGTTCTGGGTCTCAACCACACAATCTACCCTACCTTCGCTTTGCTGCTTTTCGATGAACACCGTGAAACAGCTGATCATTCTCAATACGAGATAGAAGGTGTATTGAAAATAACGCTCCTTCTCTCGCTCATCGTCCTTACGACGCTGGTTATAAGGAATGCTAGCAAAGAAGGATGTCATCAGATTCTCCAACTGATGGCAATCTCCCTTCGACATCACATCTATTACCAGAATAACCCAGGCATCCGTTGACTTCGATGGCTTCAGATAACTGGAAGCTACCAGCGTCAGGAAACCGCTCCTCACTTCATCATTCGGGAAATCCAGGAGATAGGAATCGGTATCCATATTCCAATCTTTAATGGTAAGATAACCGCTCTGATAAATCATCGGCAACGGTGCTTCCACATCCGCCTTGTAATCGATGAAACTACTCGTAGGATAAAACCTGTTCACCATCTCATTGATGTTCTCATCAAAATGAGACAATAGGCGAACAAGATAGGTTGGCGAACCGGTGCGGAACCAATAATCTGCCAGAATCTTCTTGCTCAAAGCATTCAAGATACTGAAAGGATTATAGATATCAAGCATATTAGGACTGAAGTGATAACCATCAAACTTCCTCTTCAGTTTGTATTTCATCCCTTCCTCCGTCGTCTTGTATCTCACGGCCATCGCCTTGATTTGTTCATCAAAGGTAGAATACAATTCATCTTCCGTAATTCCACAAAGTGCCTCGTAATGCTCGTCCATACTGATGTCGTTAGGCTGATTGAAACCACTGAACACGCTTACTTGCGAGAACTTGGTGACACCCGTGAGCAAGACAAACTGTAGATTAGCATCGGCAGCCTTGAAGACACTATAGAAACCTTTCAAGACCTCACGATTCCAATCTTCTAACAACCGTTCTTCACCCTTTATTGATGTTTTGATTTGTGTATCAAGCACATCCAATATTGGCTTATCATACTCATCAATTAAAACCACGGCACGAAGTCCTGTTTTCTCATGAGCAGCTTTCAATACATATTCAAAACGGCCTCCTAAGGAATCCCTGAAAGGACTTTTACCATATATCATCTCTTGCGATGCAACAAAGTTTTCTAATATGACCTCAAGTTCTCCAGGATTAGTGAAATTATTACCATTAAAGTCAAGATGAAATACAGGATATTGCTTCCATTCCTTCTCCAGCTTGTCGATGGCAAGCCCCTTGAACAGTTCCTTCTTACCCTCGAAATAGCATTTCAAGGTAGATACGAGCAATGACTTTCCAAATCGTCGAGGACGACTCAGAAAGTATATTTTACCATTAGTCACTAAGTCATAGACCAATGCCGTCTTATCGAGATAAACATAATCATCTTCTATGATTTGTTCGAAACTCTGTATGCCGATAGGATATTTCATATTGCTGCCTTTTTAAAATCTTTCGGCAAAGTTACAAAAAATAATGATACAAGCAAAGGAATAGCCCGAAAAAAATAACGAGATTGCAAAATACCATATTTGTGGGATTGCTGACAAGGAAAAAAAATAATACCTTTGCCTTTTGAAAATAATAGTTTAAAATCATGGTAGAAACAATGAATAATATTGGAAATAGACAGCCGGATAGCAATGCTGGCTGCAGTAAGCAAAAAGGAGTGAAAAATAAGCAAACCCGACAGTTGGCACTATGGATTGGCGCTTTGATAGTAGGCGCAATCTTAGGTATGTTCGGCATCAGCTGGCTGGATGGCCTGATGAATTTCATCGCCACGGTCTATACCCGCTTATTCCAGCTTCTGGCAGTACCAACCATAGCCTTGGCAGTCATCACAACCCTGGCATCCTTGGGCAACCAGGCAGATACCGGTAAGATATTCCGCCACGCCATCACCTACACCCTACTCACGACGATAGCAGCTGCAGCAGTGGGACTGGTGCTCTACAACATCGTTTCTCCAGGCAATTTACCTACAGCCTTGGTACAGAGCGGTATGGCAGATGTTCCCCAAAAGCTGGGAGAAACCAGCTATTATGACCATATTCTTGGGGTAATACCCAACAATATCATCAAGCCGTTTGCCGACGGAAATGTACTCTCCATCCTGATTTTGGCTGCAGCTGCAGGTATTGCTTTAACCAAAATGCCATCAAGCGATAAGAAAGAAGTCGTGATGAAGGGATTGTTTGGATTACAGGATCTGCTTTTCATGCTCATTCATGGATTAATCTGGGCTCTGCCTCTGGGTATCGTTGCCTTTGCAGCACAACTCTCAGCCCAGTTCTCTGCGGGTATCGTGATGGCTTCTCTAGGAAAGTACGTAGCTGTTATCCTGGGAGGTAATGTCATTCAATTCTTCATCATCCTTCCGTTCTTCCTCTTGGCAAGAGGCTTGAATCCTGTGCGTACATTGGGAAAGATGATGCCGGCAGTATTAATGGCTCTGTTTACAAAGAGTTCTGCTGCTACGTTGCCGGTGACGATGCAGACGGCAGAAGACAGACTGGGAGTTTCCAATCAGGTTTCCCGCTTCGTATTGCCTATCTGTACTACCATCAACATGAATGGTTGCGCTGCGTTTATCCTCGTAACCTCTTTATTCCTGATGCAGAATGGAGGAATGCCTTTACCTTGGACTACGATGATTCTCTGGCTCTTCATTTCAGTTATCTCAGCAGTGGGTAATGCAGGAGTGCCGATGGGATGTTATTTCTTGACCCTATCTCTGATGTCCGGCATCAATGCTCCTATCGGCATCATGGGTATCATCCTGCCAATCTATACCATTATCGACATGGTAGAGACGGCAGAGAATGTATGGTCAGACTCCTGTGTCTGCGCCATGGTGGATAAGGACTTGAAAGGATAGAGTCCACTTGAAAAAGTATTCTCATTAAAAGTTTAACATACATTCGTTCTTCAAGCAACAGACGGGAACAACTGAGGAGGGAAAACGGAATATTTTGGCAGAAATGATTAAATTAATTATACTTTCATGCCACTTTTGCAGCATTTATTGCCAGTTCTGGCAAAAACCGTTCACTCCTGATATAAAAATTCACCTGGCACATAACTTGCTAATACCTAAGATGAAAGCGGAAGCCGAAAGGGCAAGGGGAACGTTAAGAACCCTAAGCAATGGCATTTGAGGGTTTCTCGAAATCCTTGAGTCCTGAAAGCCGAAGCGTTCATTAAGAAAAAGGATAAATTAATAAACAATTAGAAATCCCGACAGAGCCAGAAGGCGAAGAGAGGACGAGAAAAATATAATTTGGAGGTTTTACATTATGTTGTTAGCTCGTAGAAATAATAGTGTTTCAAATTGGTTGAATAGTTGGTTTAATGACAACTTCTTCGATACTGAATTGATGCCACACATGAACGCCACTGCTCCTGCAGTCAACGTCAAGGAGGATGCTACAGCTTACACCATGGAGATTGCTGCACCTGGTTTGAAGAAGGATATGGTCAAGATGAACATTGATAAGGATGGTTATCTGAATGTATCTATCGAGAACAAGAACGAGAAGAAGGAGGAAAAGAAGGAAGAGCATTACCTGCGTCGTGAATTCTCTTACAGCAGCTACTCTCAGAGCTATGCTTTACCAGAGGATGCCAATCACGAGAAGATTTCTGCTGAGGTCAGCGATGGTGTCTTGAAGATTGAGATTCCTAAGGTAGCCAAGGAGGAGAAGAAAGACGATGTTAAGCACATTGAGGTAAAGTAATCACTCATAACGTGCTAAGCAGCTTTCGGGATGACATTTCATTGCACCCTAGAAAATAATTAAAACGGAGGGCTAGTCCTGATAATGGGCTAGCCCTTTTTTTGTGCCTTTGGGGTCATTACTGCAAGAAATCATCGTTGCTTACCTTTACACCAAGTGGTCCATAGTCGCCAAGAGCTTTGTGAGCAAGCTGCTTGTCGGGATCGGTCACATGGTCGATAGGTTCGCCAGTCTTATCCTTGTAAGCAGTAGGTGTCATGGTTGCGATGGAGTGTATCCATTTCCTGTCTGGAAGAATGTTCCTGTACATGACAGCCACAATCTCTCCGATAGGATTGCCGTCTATGTTCTTTTTCTCACTGTCCCAAACGAAGAGATTGACATATTCTCCGTTGGCATTCATTTCGTTCACCTTGCTCTGTATGGCTGATAGCTTAGGATTCTTTTTCAGGCAAACCACAAATGTTGCTTTCTTGCCATCGGCATAGCGAGCCTTCGCATCATATATAGACATATATGAGCGTGTGTCGCTTGCTGAGCCAATGCAGATAGACCAGTAACGTGTCACAGCTTTTCTGTATTCCTCAGGCTTTGTTGGCACTGTGGCCGGTATGAAGGAGAATGTGAGCACAGAGTCCTCGCGCAAGTGCGTTCTTCCATAAAGGTATGCCGTGGAGTTGTTTGGATAGTACATGCTAACTGGAGCAAGGAAGAATGGCATCTCCCTGTTTTCGTCGGATTTCTGTGTAAACACCTTCGATGTTATCTTATAGACATTTGATACAACGTGTTCTGGCACGTAGGTCTCATGCAAGTTCATGTCGAGTGCAGTGATGGCTGGCAGTTCTACTCCTGCGTATTCATCTTTTTGGCTTCCATCGGCAGTAGTGCCCAGGTAATGTCTGAGAACTACAGCTACTTTGTTCACACCTTCTTTAACTTTCACCACATTCTCTCCAAGTTTGTCTATTACGCTTTGTGACGTTCCGTTTGGCACCACATAGAGGGTGAAATAGTTCTTTCCAGAAGTGGTTGCGACGAAAGGATTCGTGCTTCCGTTATCTGCCGAGATGTCCTGGTCATCGATGCCTGCAAAAACGTCTCCTGTCTTATCATTGTATAGTGATATGCTGAAATATCTGCAATGAGGATATTCTCCTTTCAGGCATAGAATCTTGTCACTGTTTTTATCTATCTCATAGGTGTATTCCCAATAATTGGAATATAAGTCCGGGTATGCTCCGAGAACTTCACCATCACCTTTCAGGGTTGCGCCCCATTGCTCCTTAGGTGACACGGTAGGGATTTTTATATCGTTGTTGCTGTCGTCATCGGAACATGCGATGAATGTCATTGCCGTGATAAAACTTAGCAATGAGGTCATGATAATTTGCTTGATTTTCATACTTCCTGTTTTTTTAAATTAATATACTTTTTGTTCTCACTCTGTTTTACTTGATTTCCACTCTGAACGGTCCAGATACCGAGTTGTAGAGTAAGTCACCATTGTCAAAGAACTGTATGATGGCATATGCTCCATTGGCCCGATTGTCTTTGCCTAGGATTGTGCGGTGGCGTGTGGTGCCGGTGCGCCAGTCGAGTCCGGTTACTTCCCATCCTGTGGCATCGTTCCATCCACTTACGAATACCATTTCAGACGATGTGCTTACAGCAGGAATCATGCTTGGTGAACTGACGTCAGCACGTGTCCACTTAGCCTCCCACTTGTTCTCCTTTGTGTTCCAGCTCACGCATTCAACACCTCTAGGAGTCTCTATGGTAGGACCGATTGCCAGCACGCCTATAATCTTGTCGTTTATCTTTTCCGTTGTCTGGCTGATATTGTTCACCACAAAAGCGTCGTATCCTGCGGTTACTACGGATTGCTCCGACTGTACCCATTCGGTAGAGGCTGGTAATCCGCACGTTATGTCGAACGTTCCTGCCAAACGTTTGTTGCCGGAATCTACAGGCTTGGCATCGGCAGGTATGGCGTCACGCCAGAAAGCTACGAGTTTCATTCTCTTTGCTCCGTCTGTTAGCACTACGAGTTTGTCCTCGTCGTTGCCAAATCCCATTAGTGTAGGGGTTGCTCCTGTACCATATCCGAGCTTGATACATGGTGCCATTGGACCTCCGTCATACTCGGCTTTCCATGCTCCATCGCTCTCGCTGTCAGAGAACTTTCCATTCTTGCATATCAGCTTTTGCATGAGTCCCTTGCCGTTGGCCTCCTTGGCGTTGCTTGCCACATATACCCCGCCGTTCTCATCCACTGCTATTGAGTTCGTCAATATTTGGGTGCTTGCCAGTGGGTAGGTATCTTCTACCGTGGTCAACTCACGGTTGAGTACAACAAGAGCATTCTGTGCCGCCACGAGCAAATGTCCATCGTATGTCATGGTAGCTCCCACCAGCGTGTAAGAGTTGTTGATATACGGTGTGAGCTTAATCTGACTGTCTAGTTCTATGCCATCCTTCGGATTATTTGGGTTCTTCAGCTTGTATCTTGCCATGATATGTCCAGCATTGGTATATACATAGTTGTCCTTGTCGCACAACACATAGTTTCCATTGGCTATAGACATCTGTGGGGCAGCACCTAGCACTCCGGTTACGGCTGTTGCAAGTTCTGAGTAAGACGAGTAGCTGGATGTCAAGATATTGAGCTGTTCTTGATTCTTCATTGTTATTCCAGGCAAACCAGCTTCTGCGAGTCTTTCAAAATTGCCGTTGGATACGTCTATGATAGACACTCTGTCGCTGCTCATTCCCCACATATATTTTGGGGAAGTGGATGCGAGCGTCATGAGGTTCACAGGACCGCTGCTTGTTGTCTTGCATTTCGTCAGGTCGGCATAGAACGTGCCGTCCTTTACTTTTGCAGTGAAAGCATCGGTCTGAGCCGAATTGAAATGGGTGATGCTGTATTCCTCTTGTGCCAGCCAAGGGTTTGCCTTTGGCTTGGATAGTTCTGCCAGAGGAATGTTGGGATTTCCGTTTTCCCCATTGTTGTCATCGTCTGAACAAGCAGTAAACATCGCCGCTCCTATTGCGAGGATGAATAATGATAGATACGATTTTTTCATAATTATTTATTGTTTTAAAATGAATACTCGTTTTGTAACAACAATTCCGAACCTACCAAAAGAAGGAAGAACAACAGTATATAAATATAGAATTGTTCTTGCTTGACGAAATCAGCGAAACTGATTTTTTTTTTCCAATGATTCCCAAGATAGAGACGGTAGTCGCGTATCATCACAAGGATGAACACTATGATAATCACAGTCACGATCACTACAACAATCATGATGAGATTTTCATCTGAAATTGAAATGGTTGGTTCTGCTCTTGTCATTTTCATTATCTGTTATGTTATTGATTCGATTGCAAAAATAGCTTTTTTATTTTGAAAGTGATAGTAGCTTTCCTATGGTAGTTGTAGCTTTTCCACAAAAAAAGTAGTAGCTTTCCTAGGAAAACTACTACTTTTTAAATAGTATTTAATGTAAAATTACAAAAATTCATATTTAGATGGAGGCAAACTGTTGGCGCCATTGGCTAGGTGACATGCCCGTTTTCTGTTTGAATATACGATAAATCCATGTGTGGGATGAGAAACCGCACTCTGTGGAAATAGCGTCAATGCTATATTCGGGGTTGGCTTTCATCATGCGAACTGCCTCATTAAAGCGAATGTCGCTAAGCCAGGTTCTAAAATTGGTGTATTCTGACTGATTGAAGTATTCTGTCAATTCGATTTTCTTGTATCCCAACTTGGTAGCTAACGAATAGATGCTAACTTCATAGTCCTTATAACATCCCTCTTCACACCATTTCTTGAGGGCTAATTCTATTTCCATCTTTCTATTAGCTGTCAAGATATTTGTGCTATGAGTGTTCTTATCGTCATTTATGTCTTCTGCTTCCGTGACTTTTGCCTCTGCATCATTTTCATCAGAAATGACTCCTTTGGGTGTGATGTAATAGCCCATAGCAATGAAAGTGTGGACGAAAAAGATGACAGAGAGTAACATCAAGGGACCTATTATATATAATAAGGTATTGAAGAGGATTGCTACAGGCAGGAGTCCAGCAGTGAGGTATAGCAAAATGATGCTGGCTTGCGAATAGCGCACGTATGGAATCAAGTCACTTCCGAAATTTTCCATGAGCTTCTGCCTTTGGGTATTTGTTTCTTTGCGAATGACAAAAATAAAATATGCCATGCTAGCCACAAAAAGACCGAGCATCACATAGAGCATATTGCCAATGTGCAAACTACGATTTTGGAATATGCCAATGACGAAAACTAGGGCGATGAGTATATATGCCATCATACTACGCAAACAATGACGGCGCACTTTGCTGCCTGTACTCTCTATGTTGATGATGGAGAGAGTGATGGCAAATGCCACTGGGGTATAGAACAGTATGTTGAATGCTGCGCCCACATCGGTACCTTGTGCACGGAGTCCATGAACCATCTGCAAGAGGTAGTGGACGGAGAAGAATAGCATGGATGCAACAAGAAGCCATCTTGATATTTCGTAGCGCCACACCTTCCATCTCACCTGCAAACTTGCCATGGCTAATTGCAATGCCAGCATGGCTGTAATGACGCAACATACAAGTTGCAATATGAATAACGATGTCATAATATTGTTATAACCTTAATTCCACAACACTATTATAAATCAAACCTTTTAAGCCCCAGAACAACAAAAAGTTGCTCAGGATTTTGCCATGTGAGAATTTTCACTTATCTTAGTGTTGCGAAAAGAAAACAAGCAAAACTCTGACATAACATGGCAAAGATACAAATTAAATCTGAGAAACTCACTCCTTTTGGAGGATTTTTTCGGGTCATGGAGCAATTTGACTCCACATTGTCTTCTGTAATCGACTCAACCCTCGGTCTAAGGTGTAGATTGTTCGGTTGTTTTTTTATTTTTTTAATCCTATTTTTCCTATGCATTCAGCTAAAATTCATACCTTTGCATTATCTTTTCAAAAAACAACAAAATGTAATCAATATGAAACAGAAAGATGTTATAACGGGATGGCTTGTCGCATTCATTATCAGCTGTATGATGCTGGCGGGATGCACCGAAAAATCCAGGAAGCTAGAGAAGAAAAACGTGAAAGTTGAGACTATCTCCGTGGGGAATACAAATCTGGGGGGAACGAAAGACTATGTGGGAACCATCGAGGAAAAGATGGGATCTACACTCAGCTTCGAGATAGCCGGGAACATCACTTCCATACGGGTGGAAGAAGGAGATAGAGTGAGCAAGGGACAGCTGCTCGCCACCATCAACCCTACCACCGTGAAGGAGGCTCACCGGGCAACACTCACCACCCTGAAACAGGCGCAGGATGCCTACAGAAGATTCCTGCCCCTGCACCAGTCGGGAACCATCTCGGATATGAAATGGGTGGAGATAGAAAGCAAACTGGAACAGGCAAAGGCGGCTGAAAGCATCGCCCGCCAGCAACTCTCCCACTCTACCCTCACAGCTCCTTTTGCAGGTGTCATCGCTGCCAAGAACGTGGACTTGGGAACCTACGTGCTCCCCGGACAGCCTGTGCTGAAACTCGCCAATGTGGCACAAGTCAACGCCAAGGTATCCGTACCCGAAGCTGAAATATCTCATCTGCACGTGGGCGACAAGGTGAAACTGACGGTAGCCGCTCTTTCGGGTGCCATTTTCCGGGGAACGATTTCAGAAAAAGGCATCGATGCCAACCCCATCTCGCATACCTACGATGTCAAGGTGGGCATCACCAATCCGCAGGGCCGTCTGCTCCCAGGCATGGTATGCAACGCCCAGGTGCAGGGTAGCGCTGCTACCCCATCCCACATCACCGTTCCGCCACAAAGCATTGAACTGGATGTAGATAACTCCCGATTCGTATGGACCGTGGTAAACGGAAAGGCACATCAGCAACCCGTAACTACCGGCGATTTCGAAGGCGACGGCATCGTCATCCTTTCGGGACTGAAGGCTGGCGACCAGGTTATCATCAATGGCCAGCAGAAAGTTTCGGAAGGAATGAATGTAGATACAGCAAAAAGCGATAACCGATAAAAAAAGTGGAGGGAAAAGATATGAATCAAGAGACAAACAAGCCGGAGAGAGACACCGCCCTTCGCGACCACATCAAGGCACGCATCACCAGGAAGCCCAACCGCATCATCAAGCGCTCGTTCATCGAGTCGGCGATGTGCAACCACAACATCGTGATACTTCTGATGGGCATGCTCGTATTTCTAGGCATACTCGGCATCTGCATCATGCCCAAGCAGGAGATGCCGCAATTCACCATCAGGCAGGGTGCCTGCGTAGCCGTATATCCGGGCGCTACATCCGGAGAGGTGGAAGAACGGGTGGCTAAACCGCTGGAGAACTTCATCTTCGGATACAAGGAGGTGAACAAGAAAAAGACCTATACCCAGAGTAAGGACGGCATGCTGATCGTGTTCCTGGAACTCAACGACGACGTGGAGGACCGGGATGCCTTCTGGAGCAAGTTCAAGCATGGCCTGCAGGCCTTCAAGAGCTCCCTTCCTACGGGTGTCCTTGCCCTGCAGGCTGTGGATGACATCGCCGATACCTCTGCCCTGCTCATCACGATGGAAAGCAAGCAGAAAACCTATAGGGAACTGAATACATACATAGACCAGCTGAAGGACAGACTGCGCCGCATTGATGCCATCTCGAACCTGCGAACCTACGGACTGGAAAACGAACAGATAAGTATCTGCCTGGACCAGAACAAACTGGCCAAATACGGCATCGGCCCCTATAAGATTCTGAACGACCTTGCCCTGCAGGGCTTCACCACCGTGAGCGGAAACCTGGAGATGGGCAACCTCAACCTGCCCATCCACATCACCGACTCCTACAACAACGAGCGGGATGTGGCAGAACAAATCGTATATTCCGACCCCAAGGGCAACATCGTGCGCCTGAAGGACATCGCACAGATTAAAAGAGAATATCCGAAACTGAATAAATACATCAAGAGCAACGGCAACAAATGCGTGCTCCTATCCATTGAAATGCGACCGGGAAACGACATCGTGAAGATGGGAAGAGACGTACACAAGATGATGGATGATTTTGAACAGTCCCTGCCAGACGATGTACACATCAATACCATTACCGACCAGAGCAAGGTGGTAAGCGAATCGGTGCTAAACTTCCTGCGCGAGCTGCTCATATCGGTCATCTCCGTCATCATCGTGGTCATCCTGCTCATGCCGCGCCGCGTGGCAGAGGTATCAGCCCTCAGCATCCCTATCACCATCTTCTCGTCGTTGGGCATATTCTATCTTTTCGGCATGGAGCTGAACACCGTTACACTGGCTGCCCTCATAGTAACACTGGGTATGGTGGTGGATGATTCCGTGGTTATCATCGACAACTACATGGAGAAGCTGGGCCATGGCATGTCACGCTGGCATGCAGCCATCGCCGCTCCTAGAGAGTTCTTCATGTCGGTGCTTTCTGCCACGCTCAGCATCTCGCTCACCTTCTTCCCATTCCTCTTTACCATGCATGGCGACATGGGCGATTTCGTAAAATCATTCCCCTGGGCCATGTTCATCATCCTGAGCATCTCGCTCATGGTTTCGCTGCTGCTCACACCTTATTTACAGTATATGGTGATTCACCAGGGCATCAGCAGCCAGCACAAGCCCAACGCACGCAAAAAGCCACTCGACTATCTGCAGATGGGGTACACCTGGTTGCTGAAACGCTGTTTTGCCTTTCCACGCACCACCCTCGCCGTGGGCATCATGCTGGTGAGCACCGGAGCCATCATCTTCGTACATCTTCCGCAGAGAATGATGCCTATCGCCGAGAGAAACCAGTTTGCCGTAGAGTTCTATCTGCCTAGCGGAACCACCGCTGCAAGAACCGCACAGGTGGCAGATTCTATGGCCCACATTCTGCAGCGCGACCCGCAGGTAACAGCCGTAACCACGTTTGTTGGTCAGGGTTCACCCCGTTTCCACACCACCTATGCGCCACAGATTGGCGGTGAGAACTTTGCACAGTTTATCGTGAATACGGTAGATAACGATGCCACAGAAGAGGTACTCGACCGATATGTCGACCGATACTCCAACTATTTTCCCGACTGCTACATCCGCTTCAAGCAGATGGATTACAACAACGCCACCTACCCTATCGAAGTAAGAGTGAGCGGCGACAGCATGGGCGACCTGAAGGCTGCCGCCAGGAAGATAGAAGCCTGCATGCACAAGATAGAAGGCATCAACCTGATTCGTACCAACTACGAAGAGCCCCTGCCTGGCATCAGGGTAACTCCAGATGCCACCGAGGCCAACCGGCTGGGTGTGAACAAGACCATACTCTCTGCCGACCTTGCCATTCATTTTGGCGATGGCATCCCGATGGCCACCCTTTGGGAAGGCGACTATCCGGTGAAGATGGTTCTGAAATCGGAAAACGACAGCGACCTTGCCAATGAATACATCCCCGTGATGGGAGGAACATCGAGCGTTCCACTCCGCCAGCTGGCTAAGATTTCGCCCGACTGGCACGACGGCAGCATCATACGCAGAAACGGCGTGCGTACCATCTCTATCATAGGTGAACCTTTAAGGGGATTCAATGCCAACCGATTGGCCAACGAACTGAAGCAGGAAGTATCCAAACTCCCGCTAGATTCCAGTCTTGATTGGGAGATTGGCGGTATGGCAGAAAAGGATGCCGAAACCCTTCCTCAGGTTACATCGGGCGTGATGATTGCAGCCTTGATCATCTTCTTCATCCTGCTCTTCCATTTCAAGCGCATCAGTCTGGCACTGGTGAATCTCTCGTCCATGTCGCTCTGCATCTTCGGTGCAGCGATAGGCCTTCTGGTTACGGGTTTCGACGTGAGTCTTACCTGCATATTAGGCATTGTGAGCCTGATGGGTATCCTGGTAAGAAACGGCATCATCATGCTCGACTATGCCGAGGAACTGCGCCGCGACAAGGGGTTATCGGTAAAGGAAGCCGCCTTCCAGGCTGGCGAGCGCCGCATGCGCCCTATCTTCCTTACATCGGCAGCCGCCTCGGTAGGCGTACTGCCTATGATGGTAGAGAACAATACGCTGTGGTCGCCAATGGGAGCCGTTATCTTCTTCGGTACGCTTATCTCGATGGTACTCATCGCCACCATCCTGCCAGTGCTCTATTGGCTCGTGTTCGACAAGCACGGCAAGTATAGTTTGAGGAAGCAGTAACCACCCCTGTGTATTAAACACTTCGTTCTCATCGGTTGTGATGCCAATAGGCATCGGTGCACCCGTTTTCGGGTTCACAAATTGCAAAAATATCACCATGATTGTAGGATAAGGGCAGAAAAACTTTGTGCTTTCAAGATTTATTCGTACTTTTGCAGTCAAAAACAGAAAGGGAGGGATGAATGCTGATGCAGAAATCCCTCTTTAAGTATAACAAAAAAGGAGAAAGCCTATGTTCCATATCGCTCAATACTTCCCTATCACAGACCCTACGTTGATATTCTTCGTAGTGCTCCTCATCATCCTCTTTGCCCCTATCATCATGGGTAAACTCCGTATCCCGCACATCATCGGTATGGTGCTGGCAGGTGTGCTCATAGGCAAATACGGACTGAATATCCTGGAGCGCGACTCTTCGTTTGAGCTCTTCGGAAAGGTGGGACTCTATTACATCATGTTCCTCGCTGCCCTGGAGATGGATATGGAAGGCATGAAAAAGAACAAGTCGCGACTGCTTATCTATGGCCTGCTCACCTGTTTTATACCGTTCTTCCTCACCTATGGCATGAGCATCTGGCTGCTCCACTACTCTGCCAAGGCTTCCTTCCTGCTGAGCTGCATCATGGCATCCAATACGCTGATTGCCTATCCTATCGTTTCGAGATACGGACTGCAACAGAAACCGAGCGTTACGCTGAGTGTGGGGTCGAGCATGATTTCGCTGCTCATAGCCCTGATAATGCTTGCCGGACTGGTAGCATCGTTCAGCAAGCATGACGGCGTACTGTTCTGGGTATTCTTCACCCTCAAGTTTGCCGCCTATTGTGGCGTGATGATCATGCTGATTCCCCGACTTACAAGATGGTTCTTGCGAAGATACAGCGATGCGGTGATGCAATTTATCTTCGTACTTTCAATGCTCTTTATGAGTGCGGCACTTTCGCAGATAGTGGGCATCGAAGGCGTTTTCGGTGCTTTCTTCGCCGGTCTGATATTAAACAGATATATTCCGCATGTTTCGCCACTGATGAACCGCCTCGAGTTTATCGGCAATGCCCTCTTCATTCCTTATTTCCTGATAGGTGTGGGCATGCTAATCAATATCAATCTGCTGTTTCAGGGCAGTCATATTCTATGGGTCGTGTTCTGCATCGCCTTCTTCGGAACCCTGGGCAAAGCCATCGCAGCCTATATCGCCTGTCTGGGTTTCCGGTTGCCACTTTCTTCGGGTCACATGATGTTCGGACTCACTTCGGCTCATGCTGCCGGAAGTATCGCCATGGTGATGGTGGGTATGCATCTGCTCGTAGCACCGGGCACTTACCTCGTCAACGATGATATGCTCAATGGTGTGGTTATGATGATTCTGATTACCTGCATCATCTCATCCATCCTTACCGACCGGTCTTCGCAGAAGATTATCCTGAGAGACAAGGAGCTGCCTGATGCGGAAGACGACAAGAAGGTGAGCGATGAGAAGATTCTGGTTCCGGTGAAATATCCTGAATATGCCGACAACCTGATGAGTCTGGCGTTTCTGGTGAGAAACCAGAAACTGAACAGGGGACTCATCTGCCTGAATGTGGTATATGAAGACAAGGATATGCGATACAACCAGGAACAGGGAAGACGGCTTCTGGAACATTGCAGTCAGCTGGCTGCTGCCACCGATGTGATGACGCAGACCCAGGTTCGTATTGCAGCCAACATCGCCAACGGCATCAAGCATGCCTTCAACGAGTTCCAATGTTCTGAGATTATCATCGGAATGCACATGCATCCTGAGGTTTCGCCGAAGTTCTGGGGAGAATTCCACCAGAGTCTCTTCAACGGATTGAGCCGACAGATCATCATGGCACGCATCAGACAGCCGTTGAATACATTGAGAAGAATACAGGTAGCCGTACCTTCGAGAGCAGAGTTTGAGCCGGGTTTCTACCGCTGGTTGGAACGCCTAGCCCGACTTGCCGGCAATCTCGACTGCCGCATCCAGTTTCATGGCAGAGAAGAGAGTCTGGCGCTCATCAATGAATATATCAAGAACCGGCATTCGGAAGTGCGTGCCGATTATACCCAGATGATTCACTGGAACGAGTTGCCACAGCTGGCTTCGCAGATATCTCCAGACCACCTGTTCGTGGTAGTAACCGCCCGTAAGGGAACCGTATCTTACAAGACAGCACTGGAGCATTTGCCGGAAGAAATCACGAAATACTTCTCAGGTACCAACCTGATGATTATCTTCCCCGACCAGCATGGTGATTCCTACGGCGACCAGCTTACCTTCGCTGAGCCTCAGCATCAGGAAGAGATCAGTGCTTACGAATCATTCCTGCAATGGTTTAAGAAGAAGTTCAGAAAATAAAGAGAAAACAAAGGATACTACTAAAAAAGGTCGCCAAAATGCTGGCGACCTTTTTTAGTATTTATTTCGTATTCAAAACGATTCGGATTAATCAAATCAAGACAGAAGAACAACGACTATTGGGAAATCAACTACTTGTAGTTTTCGTCATCGTAGGTGATGATGTCCAGATCTTCTGCTATTTTCTTCAGCCCATTTTTAATTCTTCCGCCTAATGTCCATGCCTTTGGCTTATTGACAGGCGGTTCAGCAAGAACTTCTCTTGAGTTTTCTGCTGTAGGAGGATTGTCTTCCACCCAAACCTTAGCAGGCTCTTCTCCAGACTCATTTCCTGACTCTTCTTCTTGATGGGCAATAGTAGCTTCCTTCTCGGTAGCATCATGATTGATGTTATCTATAGATTCTGCTTCTTGCTTTTGCCCAGTTTTATTTGCTAGCATCTGGAAGTTGTCTCTGATAGGATGATAGAGCTTGTCGATGATTCTCTGATAGTCTTCCTCATCCTTCGATACAGAAGAACTTTCAGGAATATCCTCGGCCAACTCATTGTTCAGACCAGTTGCCAGAATAGTGACTTTGGCATCCTCATCCAGACTGTCATCATCAGAAAGGCCCCAAATCACCTTGATGTCTGGGTTCAGTTCATCAAAGAAGGCATCAATTTCTCTCATCTCCCTCACAAAGATAGGGTGCTTGCTGGAAGTGTAGATATTGAAAAGGATGCGCTGGGCATTACTGATATCGCTGCCATAGAGCAGAGGAGAGTCTAACGCATTCTTGATGGCACTCTGAACCCTTCCTTCACCACTGGCTCTACCCATGGCCATGATAGCACCACCACCGCTCTTGATGGTAGTCTCGATGTCACGGAAGTCAAGATTGATGGTTCCCTCCACGGTGATGAGTTCCGAGATACTCTTGGTGGCATCGCTCAGTACCTTGTCTGCCAGTTTGAAGGCATCCTTTACGGTAATTTCGGAGTCGGCATAAACATCGCAGAGACGCTCGTTGTTGACGATAAGCAAGGCATCCACGTTCTTGCGCATTTCTTCTACACCCTGCAGAGCCTTGACAATTTTCTTTCGCTTCTCGAAGTAGAAAGGTATGGTGATGATACCAACGGTAAGGATGCCCATCCCTTTGGCAATACCGGCAATGACAGGTGCGGCACCCGTACCCGTTCCACCACCCATTCCGGCTGTAACAAAAACCATCTTAGTTCCGTCGTCCAGCAGTTTCTTGATGTCTTCCTGGGTATTCTGAGCCTCACTTCTTCCCACTTCGGGATTTGCCCCTGCACCCAAACCACTCTTTCCGAGCATGATCTTTACCGGCACAGGCGACTTGGATAGTGATTGACTATCCGTATTGCAGACGGCAAAACTCACATTTACTATACCCTCTGCATACATATTCTTAACGGCATTGCATCCGCCACCACCCACACCAATCACCTTGATGATGTTCTTGGTAGTGTCTTCTGTCTGCCCGAAATCTATAGGAGTCCAATCTTCTTTCATCATTTCTATATTTCAATTTGGGCACAAAGATACATATAAAGAATCAGATTCCCGATAAAAAATCAAACGCAAGCCTTGCAAAAGAAGATTTTTTCTTGATGAGAAACGATTTTTCTCATTCTTTTTGTACTTTTGCAACCAGTATGCAAGAAGAAACAAGAAATATGACCCCAGAGGAGAAAGCCGCTCAGGTAAAGACGCTTTCCACCCAGCTTTTAGCAGAAGGTAGAACCGATCTTTTGTTAAAAGCCATCAGTGTGCCCATATTGGAACAGCTCCGTATCGAGGCAGCAAGGGCAACCCTCAGTCCTCTGGTCATCACGGAAGATTACCGTTTCTTGCTCCCTGACTACGGAAACAGGGAAGTACAGCTCAGTCCCATCCACAAGGCCCTCTATCTGCTCTTTCTGAATCACCCGGAAGGAATAGAGTTCAAGAACCTGGTGGATCATCGTGAGGAACTGTTTGCCCTCTACCGAAAAATCGGCAACAGAATCGATCCCGATAAAATCACAGAAACAGTGAATCGCCTGACGAACCCTCTTGATAATGCCATCAACGAGAAGTGTTCGCGCATCAAGGCAGCTTTCTCTGACCTGATGGACGAATACCAGGCCGACTATTATATCATCAATAGCCATATAAAGCGCCACCAAGGCTCTTCCATGAAGCTCTGGTTCGAGAGGTTGAAAATCATCAATCTCCCAAGGGAACTTGTCATCTACAGAGTAGATGATTTTTAGCCAGAATTATTCATAAGTCAAGTTTTGCGAGTGGTTCAAGTACGGGCAGAAGCTCCTGGCCTAGGAGTTTCTGCCTTTTCAGGGCGAGTGGAACTTTACATGCGAAAATTCAATAATGAGTCCACTTTAAAAAGTAGTTTTGGGTTCTTTATCCTACAAAACGCCATTTGATTATCAGATGGTTACATTTGAAGAAATTATCAAAAATGACTTTTTAAAGTGGACTCAGTAATAATCCATCGAATTTCGACGAAAAGCAATACATTTCCGTCGAAACTTAAGCCAATCCGTCGAAACTATATCAGTTACGTAGTATTTCGACGGATATAGCGATAAAAAAAACAGTGCCCCAAAACTAAGTCGAAGCATAATTATTTTAACGGTAACTACAGAAACAACTACGGAAACACCCTCTGTAACTACGGAAACTTCTGCCAATACTACGGAAACTATTTATAGCGAAATTATAGCGAATTCGTCACGATTATAGCGGAATATCATTTTGAACCCGTCAAAAAATGACGAGTTTTATAGGGAAAACAACTAATTATAGCGGATGATATCGAAAAGTGTGTCATGATGCTAAAAAGGTCGCCAGCATTCTGGCGACCTTTTTTCATATTTATTTCGTATTCAAAACCAACTTCTTAGCTTTCATTTTTTCTCCCTCTACCGAGAGTTCTATCTTTCCCGGCTTATCACCTACTCGCAATATCACGAGGGCAGAACCCTGGAAGAGATTGCGCTGAATGGTCTTCTCCAACTGGGTCTTTCCGATATGAAGTTCATCAGATGTGATGTTTCCATTATCCACCGCCACGATATTCGCATCGCCCTTCACCTGGAAGGTCAACTTATCGAAAGCCTTGGCATCCTTCACGTTCAGCACTCTTCTACCCTTCTTGTCCACGGCATAGACACGAACGTGCATCAGATCCTTACCGTCAGCATGCCAGTTTTCAGCATCAGGCAACAACTTCAAGGCAACAGCCTCGCCCGTAGTCACTATCTGATGACGAGCCACCACCTTGCCGTTTTTCTTAGCTACAGCCACAAGTGTGCCTGGAGCATAGGCGATGTTGTCCCACTTGATTCGGGCACGGAGCTTAGGGTCGTTGCTGTTCTTCTTCACTCCCAGACTCTTACCGTTCAGGAAGAGTTCCACCTCATCTGCATTGGTATAAGTGTAGAGCGAAACCTTCTCGCCTGCCTCACGGTTCCAGTTTTCAGAAAGCTTTCCGGCAGAAACATTGATGCCATTCCACTGGATGTTACCACCCGACTTTTCGATGATTCCGATATGCACGACAGGTTCTTCAGAGAACATACTCTTCACGAAATAAGCATCCGGCTTTGGCTGGAGAGAAAGATCGAACACACCCTGGTTCCATCCTTTTACAGGCCATCCCATACTCTCACCGAGATAATCGATGGCTCCCCAATAGGCCAATCCGAGTACCTTATCGCGGTCCATCTCATAGAAATTTGGTCCCATAGCTGCCACGCTCGCCTCACTCTGATAGAAGGTCTTTTCAGGATAACGCTTCATATCACCAGGGAAGTACATATAGCGGTAGTTGTAAGAATTCACTTCTGTTGCCACAGCCAGGTCGGCAGGAATCGAATCAGTCTCCAGGTTGCGATAACGGGGATGCATCGCCACGGTGGTGAGTCGGGTATCGTCATAACGGTGCAGCAATTCCTTTTGGAGTTTATAAGCCGTCACGCCCCAATCATTAAAAGGCAGGTTGCTGTATTGCTGCAATTCATTTCCCAGACTCCAGAGGATGACTGACGGATGATTTCTGTCTCGCTTCACCCACTCCGGAATATCCTTCTGCCAGAGGCTCTCCCATTCCACTCTGCCTCCGGCATACTGGGTGAGCCACTTATCATAAAGTTCATCCACCACCAAGATGCCATACTTATCGCAGAGTTTCAGAAAGTCCTCACTATAGGGATTATGAGAGGTGCGGATATGGTTCATTCCGAATTCTTTCATCAGTTTCAGTCGCTTCTCGATGGCACGCGGATAAGCAGCAGCACCCAAGGCACCGAGGGTATGATGGTTGGCATACCCCTTCAGCAAGACCTTCTTGCCATTCACGAGCAAGCCCTTCTCCGGATTCATTTCGATGGTACGAATACCGAACGGCTCCCTGATTTGGTCGGCAATATTCCCCTCATTGTCATAAAGCGTCACTTCGGCAGTATATAAATAAGGTGAATCCGGCGACCACAACTTAGCATCTTCCAAAGAGATAGAAGGCAATTCATACTCCCGGTCTCTCCATTTGGCATTGAAGTGGAGGTCGCTCTTCTGCTGAGCCACCACCTTGCCTTCTGCATTCAGGATCTTGACTTCCACCGGAATCTGCGGCTTTTTCGTCTTCTGCAGATTCAGGATATTCGTCCGAATCTTGATCTCTTTATTGTTTACTGTACGGATAAAGAGCGGATGACGCGGGAAGTAAAGATTCTTGTCTGTAACGATGAGGTTGACATCACGGAAGAGACCGCCACCCGTATACCAACGGGAATTATTAGGCTTGCCGGTATCCGCCTTTACAATAATTTCATTCACCTGCCCCCACTTCAGAAGTTTGCTCAGGTCGATGTCAAAACCCAGGTAGCCATAATCGGTACCACCGACACGCTGCCCATTAAGATAGACATCGCCCACCAGCATGATACCCTGGAAGTCGAGCACGATGCGCTTTCCCTTCCATTCAGCCTTGGGAGTAAGCTCATAGCGATACCAGCCGATGCCCATCTCCTTAAAGCCACGTGGACTCAATCGGCTGCGTACATTGCTGCCCGCATCGCTGTTATCAGGCCGTTCGCTGGCATCCGGAGCCACCCAATTCTGTCCTATCAGAAAATCGTGTGGCAGATTCACCACATCATCTCCGCCCTGGGTTGATTTCAACTCAGAGATATTCTTCACATCTCCGCGATGGAACTGCCATCCGCAGTTGATGCTGATGGTATCGCGCACCGCTGCAGCAGCCGGTAAGGTTCCCATCAACGAAAACCCACCCAGCAGCAACGAGGCGAAAAGTATTGTCTTCTTTTTCATTTCTAATTTATTTTTTAAATTACCGTCTGGCTTGGTCACATCCTGGTTTACGGATGGGCAGATTGAGCTGCTTCAGGCCTATCTATTGTTCATCTATTACCCATTCACGCCTATTTCTGCAGGGTGATACCCATTAATCCTACTACCACTTCATTACTGAGCGTTCTCAAAGTCAGGCGTCGCAGTTTCTTCTTTCCGTCTAACGGCATATCGAGCAAGATTGCCGCTCCACCATCAATCTCAGCCACAGCTTTCTTGAATCCAGGCACATCAGCCATATTTCTGTTAACTTCCAAATGAAGATCACGGAAGAGATGACGGCTCACCTTTCCCGATGCCAATCCTATGCGATAAGGACGAAGTTGCGGCTGAGGGAAGGCCGTGGCATTCTCCAGGAAATCCTGCTCTATCGGGCACCAGTTAACCGGTGGAGTCAGCATCAGTTCTTCACTGGTTCCATCAGCATATTCAACTCTTACCACTGCATTTTCTATAGCATACTGCATCGGATTGGTAGAACCCGCCAACAGGAGATAGACATGAGAAGCCTTGCCTCTCAACATGACGGAGATGCTGTCAGGATAGTTGTCCCAGAGAGAAGTATAGGCGATATTCTTTCCTTCTTTCGGAGAACGGAACGGCAAATTTCCATCTATTTTCGCCATAAACACCCCATCCCTGATAAGGCTTCGGAACTTTGTATCATCGATGTTTGCCGTTTTCTTGGTAGAACACCAGTCACCGATGCCTTGGGTTGGAACACAGAGTGTGGTGTATGGTGAACGAGGCGAAAGATACAGGTTCTTGAAGATGTCGCTCACGTTTGCATTAAACGCCTTATCCATGTTCACCTCTCGGCACTCCTTCGGGTTTACTTCGGCAAAGTCATTGCCCACGCCCTTGGTAGAAGCCCAGGCATCCACAGCTTGCTCAGCAATGCTTTCTGCCAATGGATATTTTCCAACCTTCTCCTTTTCATCTTTCTTCGGCGTAATGGTAGGCATCTCGATATGCTGCACCTTATCTGTAGAGAAAGCAGTATCCTTATACTTGCCGCCTCCCAGGTTCTGGCGAATCACTAGTTTCAAAGGTCGCTTGAAGTTCTGGATAACATCGAACACATCCTTCCCGTTCACCCGCTTAAACGAATAATCGAGATAAGGAGTATGCACCGAAGCACTATCCCAGGCAGCAGGAAAGCCCGGACGGAGGATACACTCACCCTCCAGAGCATTCGGCGTTATACCATACAGACCTTGGATAAGGGCACGCGAAGAAATGCCGGTAACATCAGCAAAATCACGATAGCCTTCACCTGTGGCAACATCCATCTTCGATAACTGTCCGAAGTTGGCAGGACTGCTGCCAAGATACATGAAGTCGAGAATATTTGCCTTCAGCAACTGATAAGCCTCTTCCGTTCTGCCCGCCTGATAGTAAGCCAGAACGGTATGCATCACTTCAGCCATCGCCACATTGTTGATACTCCATTCGTAAGGAGCCCAGTCTGAAGTGCTCAGGGTCTGATATTCCACATTATTATATATATAAGGGATGTGCGGAATATGCCGGTCAACATATCTGGTAGCCCAAAAGTTCTGTTCCGGCGTTCCCGCCCCACAGTCTATCGGGGTATAGATGCTCCAAAGAGCCGCATCGCGATGCACCCGCTTCAATCCCATGAAATCCTGATATTCTGCCCAATGTCCGGCATCCTTCAGCCATAATCTTTCGTTCATGGCTTTCAGAATTCTATCAGCTTCCTCCTGATAAGGCCCCGGATTCTCACCGATGATTCCGGCGATGCGAGCTGCCAGAAGATTAGCCCGATAGTTATAGGCGGAAGAATGGGTCACGGCACCGCTGTTGTATTGCAGGGCATCACTTGCCCAGATACAGCAATAAGCATCATAAAGGCCATCATTGTCGGGATCCCAAGCCTGCTTTTCCCAAGCTAGATGACTCTTGATGACAGGCCACATCTTGCGCATATAAGCCGTATCTGCATCAAACTGGAAATGCCAAAGCAATTCATCTATATAAACCAGGTTCATGTCGTAATGATGAAACTGGTTGTTCTTCTCCGGATTTCTGCAGATATAGCCGTTACTATACATAGGAGTACCCCATTTATAGGTACCGCGCGCCAGGTTGTTCTTCTCGTCCATGAGATGCGGTTCGGTAACCGGCACATCGGTTACCTGACTTTTGGCGTATGCATCAAAATGGATACGCTGTCTATCCTGCATGCCGAGGAAATCGCCCATATAGGCACCTCGCCAGCCGGGCAAAGACATGCGCCAGCCCACAGCTCCATGCTGCCAAACCTTCCCGTCCCAGGCACCATCGGCAGCCATGACCAGAGCGCCACCTATCGGATTGATATAGGCATCGGGGGTATGGAAGACGACAGATGAAGCAAGTTTGTTACGCCATTGCTCTGCTGCATCATACCGGGACTGCATCTTCGCATTTTCTGCAGTAGAAAGCTGGTTTTCTCCATCTACCGAGAAATAAAAGATGGAACCGGGAGAAAGCCTGGATACAGACCCGAGAACTGACGTTTCTGATGTGGCAGGTTCAAAGGTTCCAGGTTTCAGGAAACTTCCGATGTCACCCGAACGGACTGGTTTAGGAACAGCGGTCTGGCTCAAGACTGCCTCTACCTTCAGTTTTCTGTTATCGAATCCACGAACAGTAAAACGCCAGACAGCTCCTTCTGTATCAGGAAAAGCCAGGACGGAAATATCGAGTTCACCCTTTCCCCATCGCCTGTCTTTCAGGAGATAGTTACGGCGTCCTGCCTCATAACTCGCCTTGCAGTATTCAGCCTCATCGAGCCACATCATCTGTTCCCCATTCGAAATCCGAAAACGGATATTGCCCGTCTGGTTCTTCTTGTAGGTGGCAAAGACAGGGCGGTCGCTGGTTTCTAACCGCCATTCAGCCGTACTGCCATAGAGAGCACGGGTATAACGGCTGCTGCCATTCACACAGACGAAGGCATTACCTTCGGGCATATAATGAGCAGTGCGCTGTAAGATATCTCGCGCTCCCATCGTGAGAGTACAAGATAACGCCAGCGCACTGAGCATTCCTATTTTAGAAATCTTATTGTTCATAACGTTTTCAAGCTTTTGTTTTTATATTTATAAACTCGAAAACGGGCATTTTATTTTATCACGACTCCGGTTTTTCTTATTTCAAATATTTTGCCAATGGACTCTTCATCTTCTTCAACCCCTTAGCCACACACCTTGCATTGTGCCGGGCTATAAAGACCCCTATTTTGCATCCAAAGCAAGCCCTTAAAAAATGTAAACGCCCATTTGGATTCTTAAAATATGTTTAAGAAAAACAGGAAACCACCCTTCACACCCTTCACCTTTAATAAATTGATTTACAGATTGTTAAATAAAAAGGTGAAGGGTGAAGGTTTGAAAACTCTATTTATATATGTACGCGTGGGTAAAGGGAAAAAGGGTAAAATCAAAAAAGTACCCTAGGGCCAAAAATCGAAAAAGCCCTAAAAAGAATATAATATAAAGATTTAAAATATACCCTTCACCCTTCACCTCGTCACCCCAACACAGCTTCCAAGTCTTCTTTATCGAAGATATTTTCTTATCCTTCGGAGATATTCTGCTATCTTTCGGAGATATTCTGCTATCTTTCGGAGTAAATTTCTTATCTTTCGGAGATATTCTTTAGAAAGATTCCATGGATTTTTCCGCACTTTATTTCCCGAATCCACGCAAATCGCACAAATCGCATAGGTAGGAAACGGAAATGTTGTATCTTTGCAACGTCAATCAAAAGTAACGCTGAAATGCTGGATTCCTGAAAAAAACGACATAAAAATTTGGAAGTTAGAATTATTCAGCGTAATTTTGCAGATGAAAATCATAAAACAGAAACAATATGCAAACAAGTAAATACCTATTAGCAACAGAAAGAGATGCCGAATGGGGACTCACCATCAGCACCGTGGGACGAGAAGAAATCGCCCCAGGAGAAGCCTATCCAACAAAAGGACATGCTGACGGATATTACTTCGATCTTCAGAAGGGAAGAATACTCGACGAATACCAACTGCTTTACCAGCCAGAAGGTGAAGGAGTGTTCAGTTCTGCCCATCTTCCAGAAACAAAGATCAAGGCTGGAGATATCTTCCTACTCTTTCCCGGTGAATGGCATAGCTATCATCCATCAGGCACCAAGGGATGGAAAAGCTATTGGATCGGCTTCAAGGGCAAGAACATCGACGACCGCGTGAAGGCAGGTTTTCTTTCTCCTGAAAGGCCAATCTACCATGTAGGTTACAGTAACGAGATTATCGCTCTCTACGAAGAGGCTTACAAAACCGCACAGGAAGAGGCTGCTTTTGCACAGCAGACTATGGCGGGTATCGTAAACCATCTGATAGGCAAAATGTATTCTCTGGAAAGAAATATCGTATTGAGCAAGGATGCCAAGCATGTTGACATGATTAATAAAGCCCGTTTGCGTATCCGCGAAACGCTGGAAGATACGCTCACCATCCAGGAGATTGCGCAGGAACTGGGCATCAGCTACTCTTCTTTCCGTAAACTCTTCAAGGAGCATACCGGATTCGCTCCCGCCCTCTATCAGCAGAATCTGAAACTGCAGAGAGCCAAAGAACTGCTATCTACCACCGACGAGAGCATCAAGGGAATTGCCTACCGCCTCAATTTCGAATCACCTGACTACTTCTCGGCAAAATTCAAGAATCAGACCGGTATGAAACCATCAGATTTCAGAAATATGACGAGATAGTCAAAAAATAAGGCTCTAAAATCAATTTCTCTTGTTCCATATCCTTTTTTTGGTCTACCTTTGCAAACGTGAACAAATAACAGCAACTTAAAGACACATTTTCATAATGGAACAAAAGAAATACTTTTTCGCCGTAGATTTAGGCGCTACTAGCGGAAGAACCATCGTAGGAAGCTTGTCAGATGGCAAGTTTGACTTAGAGGAGCTGACCCGCTTCGACAACAACCTTATCGAAACAGGCGGTCACTTCTATTGGGATATCTACGCACTCTACTTTGAGATTATCAAAGGTTTGAAACTCGTAGCGCAGCGTGGCATCCACATCCAGAGCATCGGTATTGACACCTGGGGATGCGACTTTGTATATGTAGACAAAAACGGAGATATCCTCCGCAACCCGATGGCTTACCGCGACCCTCATACCGTGGGCATGATGGAGAAATACTTTGACGAGAAAATCAGCAAGGAGAAGGTTTACGAAAAGACCGGCATCCAGTTTATGAACTTCAACTCATTGTTCCAGATGTATGCCATGCGCAAGGCAGGCAACGTGGCTTTGGAGAACGCTGACAAGATTCTCTTCATCCCTGATGCCCTGAGCTATATGCTCACCGGCAACGCCATCTGCGAATATACCGTAGCATCAACTTCTCAGATTCTGAATCCGGTGACAGGCGATCTGGACAATGAATTAATAGAGAGTCTCGGATTGAAGAGAGAGCAGTTTGGCAAGATGACCCATCCGGCTACCATTATCGGCACACTGACCGAAGAGATACAGAAGATAACAGGACTGAATGCCGTTCCTGTCATCGCCGTAGCAGGACACGATACCGCCAGCGCCGTAGCTGCCGTACCAGCCAAAAACGAGGAGTTTGCCTATCTGAGTTCCGGTACCTGGAGTCTGATGGGTATCGAGACCAAGAATGCCATTATCAACGAGAAGAGCTACAAGCTCAACTTCACTAACGAGGGCGGCATTGAGGGCACTACCCGATTTCTGAAGAACATCTGCGGCATGTGGATTTACGAGCGTTGCCGCAAGGAATGGAAAGACGAAGCTGCTGCCAACCAGAAGGATATGACTTGCCTGGGCCATGCAGAACTGATAGCTGAAGCCATGAAGCAGCCTGCCTTCCAAAGCATCATCAATCCGGACGATGCATGCTTTGCCAACCCATCGAGCATGGTAGAAGCCATCAAGCAGTATTGCGAAAAGACCGGTCAGCGCGTTCCTCAGAGCTATGGCGAATTCTGCCGCTGCATCTTCGAGAGCCTCGCGCTCCGTTATCGTCAGATTTTCACCTGGCTGAAGGATTTTGCCGACTTCGACCTCAACGTGCTCCACATCATCGGTGGCGGTTCACTCAACCAATATCTCAACCAGTTTACAGCCAACAGTTGTGGTGTAACCGTATTGGCAGGTCCTCAGGAAGGCACCGCCATCGGCAACATCATGCTCCAAGCGAAGGCTTCTGGTTTGGTTAAGGATATCTGGGAGATGCGTCAGATCATCGCCAACTCGCTGGAGCTCAAGAAATTCGAGCCACAAGACAAAGAGGCATGGGATGCGGCTTACGAAAAGTATTTAAAGGTAAAAGGGTAAAAAGGTAAAAGGGTAAAAAGGGAAAAGGGAAAAGAGGTAAAAAGAACCTTGCCCCGGTCGTCCCCGTTCCCAGCGATTCCATCGCTGGTCCCCTGCCTTAATCTTAAATGAAAAAAGGCAAAAGCTTAAAAAAAACAAACAATAACAAACAAAATACATAAAAAACAATGAAAGCAGATTTGATTTTAAAGAATTATGAGATTGCTAAGGAGCGCTATGCTGCTCTGGGTGTAGATACAGACAAGGCTATTGAGACTTTGGAGAAGACTCCAATCTCTCTGCACTGCTGGCAGGCTGACGATGTGGTTGGCTTCGAGCGCGGCGAGGCTGCTTCTGGTGGTATCCAGAGCACAGGTAACTATCCTGGCAAGGCTCGCAACATCGATGAACTCCGTCAGGATATCGAGAAAGTAAACTCTCTCCTGGCTGGTACTTTCCGCCTCAACCTCCACGAAATTTACGGTGAGTTCGGTGGCAAGCAGATTGACCGCAACGAGGTAACCGTAGATCAGTTTACAGGTTGGATGCAGTGGGCTAAGGAGCAGAACATGAAGCTCGACTTCAACTCTACTTCTTTCTCTCACCCATTGAGCGGAAGTCTCACATTGTCAAATCCTGACCCAGCTATCCGCGAGTTCTGGATTGAGCACACCAAGCGTTGCCGCCGTATTGCAGACGCTATGGGTAAGTTCCAGAACGACCCATGTATCATGAACATCTGGGTACATGATGGTTCCAAGGACATCACCGTAGAGAAGGGTCGCTATCGCGAGATCTTGAAAAACTCTCTTGATGAGATTCTGGCAGAGGAGTTGCCTAACATGAAGTCTTGCCTGGAGGCTAAGCTCTTCGGTATCGGCTTGGAGGCATATACCGTAGGTTCTCACGACTTCTACGCTGGCTACTGCGCTAAGAACAACGTGATGTACACTCTCGATACAGGTCACTATGAGCCAACAGAGAACGTATCAGATGCTGTTTCTGCACTCCTGCTCTTCGTTCCAGAGTTGATGCTCCACGTATCTCGCCCAATGCACTGGGATTCAGACCACGTAACCCTCTTCGACGACAATACCCGCAACCTCTTCTCAGAGTTGGTTCGTGCCAACGCACTCGACCGTGCTCACATCGGTCTCGACTACTTCGACGGTTCTATCAACCGCATCGGTGCTTACATCATCGGTGTACGTGCAGCCCAGAAGTCATTGTTGCAGGCATTCCTTGAGCCACTGGATACCCTCCGCAAGTACGAGGACGAGGGCAAGCTCTTCCAGCGTCTAGCTCTCTTGGAGGAAGAGAAGACATTGCCATTCGGTGCTGTATACGATTACTTCAACCTGAAGAACAACATCCCTGTTGGCGAAGAGTACATCGCTGACATAGAGAAGTACGAAGCGGAAGTACTTGCTAACCGCAAGTAAGTGAAGAACGAAGGGTGAAGAACGAAGAATTCAATTGTCTTATGGCTAAAAAAGCATTTGAATTCTTCACTCTTCATTCTTCTCTCTAATACATATTATTATGGAAATATTAATAGGACTTTTAATCATAGCCATCGGCGCATTCTGCCAGTCCAGCTGCTACGTTCCTATCAACAAGATAAAAGATTGGAGTTGGGAATCATACTGGGTAGTTCAGGGTGTGTTCGCATGGCTTATTTTGCCTTTCTTAGGCGCAATGCTCGCTGTACCAAGCGGCCATTCCTTCTTTGAATTATTCGACGGTTATGGCTTCAACGTAGCGATGACCATGCTCTTCGGTGTACTCTGGGGCGTAGGCGGACTGACCTTCGGTCTTTCCATGCGTTACCTGGGTGTAGCATTGGGACAGAGCATCGCCCTGGGAACTTGTGCAGGTCTAGGCACCATCATGGGACCTGTATTGCTCAACATCTTCTTTCCTGAAATGAACGCCCTTTCATCGCTCACCTTCAGCGTGATACTCGGCGTAGTGGTTACCCTGCTCGGTATCGCTATCATCGGAGTAGCTGGCAGTATGAAGGCTTCATCACTCTCAGAAGAAGAGAAGAAGGCAGCAGTAAAGGACTTCAACTTCCCTAAGGGTCTTGCCATCGCCTTGCTGGCTGGTTTCATGAGCGGATGTTTCAACGTTGGCCTTGCCTTCGGTTCCGACATCCATTTCGGTACATTCACTCCCGATATGTACAAGACTTTGCCTGCCACCTTCCTGGTTACCCTGGGCGGTTTCATCACCAACGCCATCTACTGTTTCTATCAGAACACCAAGAATCATACCTGGAGCGATTACAAGAACCAGGAGGTTTGGAGCAATAACATTCTCTATTGTGCCTTGGCAGGTGCCTTGTGGTACAGTCAGTTCTTCGGACTGTCACTGGGCAAAGGGTTCCTTACCGAATCTCCTACCCTCATGACGCTTTCGTTCTGCATTCTGATGGCGCTCAACGTAGTATTCTCTAATGTATGGGGCATCATCCTAAAGGAATGGAAGGGCTGCTCAAAGAAGACCATCGCCGTATTAATCGTCGGCATCATCGTCTTGATCATCTCAAGTTTCTTGCCACAACTTATATAACAAAAAAGAGGACCCCGAGTATTTCACAATGCTCGGGGTCTTTTCACTAAACTTAATTATCTAAACCAAAAATTCTTATAGAAAACAATCTTTAAAACTAATAACTTATATTTTATCTATAAATCTATTTATCTTGGTAAATTGAAAGCCTTGGTCATCTCTGCCATTTCCTCCTGGCTCATACCATCAGGCTCAAATCCCATACACTTGGAATCAATGTAGATTTTGGCGCTCTTAGAGAGTACGTCAATCTGGTCGAAGGCATCCATCACATCCAAGCCCTTGGCAAAGACGCCATGCTTCTCCCACATCACTACATCATAATCCTCCAACTCCTTCAAGGTCTCCTCAGCAAGTTTCAAACTGCCTGGCAACTGATAAGGAACAATACCCAAGCCGAGTGGACAGAACGCCTTGGTTTCTGGAATCATACTCCAAAGCAGATTGCTCAACACATCCTTGCCCATGAACTTCTTGTTGTGGCTCATTGCGATAAGCTCGATAGGATGAGTATGAACGGTAGCCTTGTAGTTAGAACCCTTCTCGATGAGACGGGCATGAACGCTCAAGTGGCTTGGCAACTCAGATGTTGGCATTACAGGATTATCAGCGATGATAACATAGCTGGCGCAATCGTCCAGGATGCGGATGATAGAACCATTCTCCATAGGCCAGCGAGCCAAGTCGCGCATGCGCTTGCCTGTTCCCTTGCAGAAGAAATAGCAGCCCTTCAATGCAGGCAATGCTGTACCAATCTGCTTTACTTCGCTGATAGCAGGCAGAGCCTTGATTTCGTCATCTACCAAGTCGGTGATGTTCACGGTGATGTTACCACCATTACGCTCAGCCCAACCATTCTGCCAGAGATAACCGGCAACTTCAGCAATCTTCTCGACCTCCTTTTTCAAGGCAGGACGACCTTCTAAAACACTATTCATATTAATCTTGTTATTAGCTTGTTTAAAATTTCTGCTGCAAAAGTAATCATTTCCGCCCATATCCACCCTATTCTTTTGATATTTGGGCTATAGCATTTGGCATAATCCTCAAATTCCAGAAAAATGCAGAAGGCGGTTCCTTGCATCACGCAAGAAAACCGCCCTTTTTCATTCTACAGTCAATAGAGAATGCATACTCTATTGATGAGATGAGATTTATGCTCTTTTTTATGTACTTCCTTGACTTTTTGGCAAAACACCTAGCATATTTGTACGATTTTACATTTTTAAGAATCATAATACAGCTATTATTGGGTATTTTTCGCTATCTTTGCAAACGAAGAATAAACAATTAAGAGCAAATTAATAAACCCAATATGATGAACAATAAAAGAAATCATAAATTCATAGGATTATCCTTTGCTTTGGCATTGTTGTCGTCACTCAACTGCCAGGCTCAGTTCCTCCCTACCCCTACGCAGAAAGCCAAACCGGGCGTAAGATGGTGGTGGATGGGATCTGCCGTGGATCAAGAGAATCTGAAGTGGAACCTTGGCGAATACGCCAAGGCGGGCATCGGTGCCGTGGAAATCACACCGCTCTATGGTGTGCAGGGTAACGACAAGAATGATATCCCTTATCTCTCGCCAAAATGGATGGACATGCTCAAGTTCGTGGAAAAGGAAAACAAACAGGTGGGCATCGAAACCGATATGGCAACCGGTACAGGATGGCCTTTCGGAGGTCCTTGGGTGCCTATCAGCGAAGCGGCATGCAAGGCGGTATTCGTAGATACCATCGTGGATGTGAAGCAGAAACTGATGGAGATAGAATTCAACGTGCCGAAGAAAGAGCGTGATTTCGCCAAGCTGAAACTCATCAAGGCTTTCCCTGTGGAAGGAGAAAAATATAAGAAACGAGTCATCGCCCTCTATGAGAGCCGTACCCGACAGAAGGTGAAGCGTGCCGCTCCGGGAGGAGAAGGATACGTTATCGACCACTTTGACTCTACAGCTGTGGCCAATTATCTGCAGCACATCGACAGCGCCTTCGTAGCATCGAAGACTCCATATCCGCATACCTTCTTCAATGACAGCTACGAGGTGTATGGCGCCAACTGGACTCCTAACCTCCTGACAGAATTCGAGAAATATCACGGATATAAACTGCAGGATAAATTCCCGGAGTTCCTCGATGGCGATGCTGTGGTGGTAAGCGATTACCGTGAAACCCTAGGCGACATGTTGCTCCATAACTTCACGGAGCAGTGGACCAAATGGGCAAACAAGCGTGGTGCCATCACCCGAAACCAGGCACACGGTTCACCAGCCAACCTCATCGACTGCTATGCAGCCGTTGACATTCCGGAAATTGAAGGCTTCGGACTGACCGATTTCGGCATCAAGGGACTGCGCAAGGATCCGGGCAAGACCCGTCCTAACTTCAGCGACCTCAGTATGCTGAAATATGCCCCATCGGCTGCGCACATCACCGGAAAGAAATATACATCCAGCGAAACCTTCACCTGGCTCACCGAGCACTTCCGCACATCCCTGAGCCAGATGAAACCGGATATGGACCTGATGTTCTGCGCCGGCGTAAACCACATGTTCTTCCATGGCACCGCTTATTCGCCTAAAAACGATACATGGCCAGGCTGGAAATTCTATGCTTCAGTAGATATGAGTCCTACCAACAGCATCTGGCGCGATGCTCCGGAACTGATGAAGTACATCACCAACTGCCAAACCTATCTGCAGTGGGGACAGCCAGACAATGATTTCCTGGTTTATCTGCCTGTAAGAGATATGTGGCGCAAGGATACCAAGAACTGGCTAATGCAATTCGACATACACAGCATGGCGAAGAAAGCGCCAGAGTTTATCAAGGTAATTCTCGACATCGACAAGGCAGGATTCGACTGCGACTACATCAGCGACAAGTATCTCCGCACGTGTACCTTTAAGAATGGAATGGTAGAGACTGCTACCGGAACCCGATACAAGGGTATCATCATCCCTGGCAACAACATCATGCCAAGCGACGTGATTGAGCACATCTCTGCTCTCAAGGCACAAGGCGCCAAGATTATCAAAGGCGACAACATCAAGGCAATGGAACAGGCGGCAAAACCGGAACTGATGAGAAAGGACCTGGGCTTGAAGATGATTCGCCGTGCCAACAGCATCGGCCATCATTACTTCATTGCTAATCTCACCAGCAAGGACATCGCTTCTAGCGTGGCTTTGGCCGTAAACGAGAAGCATGGCATCTGGTACAACCCTATGACAGGCAAATACCACGAGGCAACCATCGGCGACAAGGGTATCCAGCTGAACCTGAAGAGTGGCGAGAGCCGCATCCTCATCACATCGAATAAACCCGTGGGTGAGTGGAAACTCGGTTCTAAGGTGAAGGTAGGCGGCAAGGAAGCCATCGCTGCAGCGGATAGCAAGACCATCGACCTGACAGAGAATGCCTGGAAACTGTCATTCACCGAAGATGCTCCTAAGGTGGGCGAAACCTTCAACCTGAAGGGCGTAAAGTCTTGGGAAGGCCTCAGTGAAAAGGCGAAGGTGATGATGGGAACAGGTGTCTATGAAACTACCATCAAGTTGTCGAAGGATGATGCCAAGAAGCAGTGGACCATCGACCTGGGTGATGTTCGCGAGAGTGCCCGTGTCTATATCAATAATAAATATGTAGGTTGCGCCTGGGCTGTACCATATATCCTCAACTGCAAGGATGCGCTCAACAAGGGCAAGAACACCATCCGTATCGAGGTAACCAACCTGCCAGCCAACCGCATCGCAGAAATGGACCGTCAGGGGGTAAAGTGGCGCAAGATGAAGGAAATCAACGTGGTGGATATCAACTACAAGAAGACCACCTACGAGAACTGGACTCCTGTGCCAAGCGGACTTAACAGTACCGTGAAACTCGTGGAAATCAAGTAAATAATCATAATATTAATAACAAGACAAATGAAGAAACTGATCTTATCATCGCTCTGCATGCTCATGGGCTTGACCTCAATGTCTGCCCAGACCGCATTGCAAAATGAAATTCTGGAGGTAGCCCATCGCACCAACAACTATTTCATGACAAAGTACAGTGACCCAACCATCGACACTTTCGTGAAGAAAAAACGTACCAGCAACCTTTGGACCCGTGCCGTATATTACGAGGGATTGATGGCGCTTTACGAGATTGACCCTCAGCAGCGCTATCTCGACTACACAGACAAGTGGGCAGATTATCACAAGTGGACAGCACGTGGAAGTGTGAACAATACCGATGCCGACAACCAGTGCTGCCAGCAGACCTACATGGACCGCTACGTTCAGACCGGCGGCAAGAAGGACTTGAGCAAGGTGAAGGAGAACCTCGACCATCAGATGAGCACCAACCGAGTAAACTACTGGACTTGGATTGACGCTATCCAGATGGCGATGCCAGCCTACGCCAAGTATGCCAAGATTACCGGCGAACGCAAGTATCTGGATTATGCGATGAATTCCTATAAATGGAGCCGTGATACCCTGGCTAATGGACTCTTTAACAAAAAAGAAGGACTTTGGTGGAGAGATAAGAACTACGTGCCACCTTACAAGGAGAAGGATGGCAGCAACTGCTACTGGAGCCGTGGCAACGGCTGGGTGTATGCAGCCCTGGTCCGCGTGATGGAGACTTTGCCAAAGACCGACAAGTACTATCAGTATCTGAAGAAGGATTTCATCTCTATGAGTCAGGCTATTCTGAAATGCCAGCGCAAGGATGGCTACTGGAACGTAAGCCTCGTCTGTCCTGCCAACTATGGCGGTCCTGAGATGACCGGTACAGGTCTCTTCCTCTATGGTATGGCATGGGGTGTTCAGCAGGGCATTCTTCCTAGAGCCACCTATCAGAAGGCGATGGACAAGGCATGGAAGGCTCTTGCCGCATCCGTTCACGAGGATGGTTTCATCGGCTATAACCAGGGCACCGGAAAGGAGCCATCAGCTGGCCAGCCTGTCACCTTCACCTCCGTCCCTGATTTCGAGGACTACGGCACAGGTTGCCTCCTGCTTGGTGCTGCAGAGTATTACAAGCTTTTAAAAGTAAAAAAGTAAAAAGGAACCTCCCCCTTCCGCCACCGTTCCCAGCGATTCCATCGCTGGTCCCCAAGTCTAAGTTTTAAAGGTAAAAAAAGAACAAATCATGAAGAAATATATCTGGCTGATGGCTTGCCTAGTGGCGTTTTCGCCACTAAGCGCCAACGCCGCAAAGAAACAGAAGAAAGCAAAGAAGGCACAAACCGAACTTTGGCCTGATGGCACAAAGATGGATGCCTGGTTCAGCAACGCCCAGAAGGTGAACGTGGATACCCTGGGCAAGAAATACATTCTCACCGACTATGGCGTGAAAACGGATAGCACCCTGATTCAGACCAAGGCCATCCAGGCTGTTATCGACCGTGCTGCCCAAGATGGCGGTGGCGTTATCGTGGTGCCTGCCGGAACCTATCAGAGCGGTGCCCTCTTCTTCCGTCCAAAGACTCATCTCTATGTTTCTGAAGGCGGAAAACTGAAAGGTAGCGATCGCATCGCCAACTTCCCTGTGGTAGAAACCCGCATCGAAGGCGAGACCTGCAAATACTTCTCGGCATTCATCAATGCCGACAAATGTGATGGCTTTACCATCGCCGGGCCGGGTACCATCGATGGTAATGGCTATCACTACTGGGAGGAGTTCTGGATTCGTCGCACCTGGAACCGTGAATGCACCAACAAGGATGCACAGCGTCCCCGTCTCGTCTATATCAGCAACTCAAGCAACGTAACCTTGCAGGATGTACATATCCAGAACAGTCCGTTCTGGACCAACCACATCTACCGTTGCGACCATGTCCGCTTCCTGGGCTGCACCATCTTCGCCCCTACCAGTGGCATGCGGGCACCAAGTAGCGATGCTATCGACATCGATGTATGTCACGATGTGCTGGTGGATGGCTGCTACATGAGCGTAAACGATGATGCCATCGCCATCAAGGGCGGTAAGGGCACCTGGGCAGACCAGGCACCAGAGAATGGTCCTGTATATAACGTGCTCATCCAAAACTGTAACTACGGAAGAGTGCACGGCTGCTTAACCCTCGGCAGCGAAAGCGTGAAAGACCGCAACATCGTATTACGCAACACCAAGGTGGGCAATGCACAGCGCGTGCTTTGGTTGAAGATGCGCCCTGATACTCCTCAGCATTACGAATACGTAACGGTGGATAACATCCAGGGCACCACAGGCAGCTTCCTCGTCATCCGCCCATGGAAGCAGTTCTTCAAGCCAGGCGATCGCAAGGACATGCCGCTGAGCCAGTGCAACAACATCACGATGAAGAATATCCAGATGGATTGCGACAACTTCTTCGATGTGGGCAAGAGCGAGAAATACCGTCTGGTAGATTTCACCTTCGAGAACATCAACTGTACCGATAAGAAGATGGCTTTTGATGCCAACCTTATCGAGAACACCATAGCCAAGAAGGTGAATATCACCCCTAGAGAAAAAAGCAACGGATTGAAGACCACCGGTGATGCCGATGGGTTGAAATAGCACCTACATTTTATAGAAAGTAATACAAAATTGAGTACTGAAACGAGCTTTATTTGCAAGAATAAGGCTCGTTTTGTTTTTTTATATCCCTCCTTATTTCTTTTTATCTCTTAAAATTAGGCTTTTCCAATTATTTTGCTTAATTTTGCCTGCAAAATAATTTTGAGTAAGAAAATGATTAATATAAAAGGTATAACAAAGAGCTTCGGCTCCCTGCAGGTACTCAAGGGCATCGACCTGCATATTGACAAGGGCGAAGTGGTTAGTATCGTCGGTCCTAGTGGTGCCGGCAAGACTACTCTCCTCCAGATTATCGGTACCCTCGACAAGCCTGATAGTGGCAGCATTGAGGTAGATGGCGTGGATGTGCGCAGCCTCAGCACCAAGAAGTTGAGCGATTTCCGCAACCAGCATCTCGGTTTCGTCTTCCAGTTCCATCAGCTTCTACCAGAGTTCACCGCCCTGGAGAACATCATGATTCCTGCCTTCATTGCAGGCAAGAGCCGAAAAGAAGCCAAGGAGCGTGCCGAGGAGTTATTGGAATTCATGGGCTTGAGCGATAGAGCCAGTCACAAGCCTGCCGAGTTATCCGGTGGTGAGAAACAGCGTGTAGCCGTGGCGAGAGCTTTGGTCAATAATCCTGCCGTCATCCTTGCCGATGAGCCATCAGGAAGTCTCGACACCAAGAACAAGGCTGAGCTTCACCAGCTCTTCTTCGACCTCAGAGACAAGTTCGGTCAGACTTTCGTCATCGTAACTCATGATGAAGGTCTTGCTGCCATCACCGACCGCACCATCCATCTCAAGGATGGAATGATTGAGAAGACGGTGGAAGCAGGAGCTGCTGATAGCCAGGAAGAACCTGCTGATAACAATAAAGAAGTTTCTGCAGAAGAACCAGACTCATCCATAGATTGCATCTAAACGCCCTGAACCAATGGTCACCGGCCGAAGGGAAAGGTAAAGGGCAGAAGCTCCTAGCCCAGGGCAACACCCTGGGTAATTACGGACACAAAACTGTCGCCCTGTAAGGGCAAAAGCATTTTATATTCTCGAAAATAATATTATATGGCAAAAAAGATAAAACTCGGCGATTACAATCGCCTTCGCATCGTAAAGAAAGTTGATTTCGGTCTGTATCTCGATGGTGGTGACGAGGGAGAAATCCTCCTTCCTTCCCGCTACGTCCCAGAGAATGTCGGCATCGGCGACGAGCTGGATGTCTTCATCTATCTCGACCAGGAAGAGCGCCTCATCGCTACCACCGAAACCCCATTGGCTAAGGTGGGCGATTTCGCCTATCTCGAAGTGAAATGGGTCAACGAATACGGAGCCTTCCTGGGCTGGGGGCTGATGAAGGACATCTTCTGCCCATTCCGTGAGCAGAAGAAGCGCATGGTGCTCGGCAACTCCTACATCGTGCATATCCACATCGATGAGGAGAGCTATCGCATCGTTGCCTCTGCCAAGATTGAGCGTTATCTCAACGAAGACCATCCTCACTACAAGCATGGCGATGAGGTAGATCTCCTCATCTGGCAGAAGACCGACCTCGGCTTCAAGGTTATCATCGACAACCAGTATCCGGGTCTTCTCTATCAGGACCAGATTTTCCAGTACATCCATACCGGTGACAAGATGAAGGGCTACATCGGAAGAGTTCGTCCTGACGGAAAGATAGACGTCACCCTGCAGAAGACTGGCATCCAGCAGACAGCCGACTTCGCCGAGACCCTCTACCAGTATCTTCTGGACAACGACGGCGAGTGCAACCTTGGCGACAAGAGCGAGGCCGACGACATCTACGAGCGTTTCCATGTGAGCAAGAAGGTTTACAAGCGCGCCGTGGGCGATTTATACAAGAAGCGCCTCATCACCGTAAGCCCAATGAGCATCCGACTGGCGGAATAAAACAGATTAGATGTATATATAATAAGGTATTTGCATTATTCATACGCATTTGTCGCAAATCAGTGGCAAAAAAAGGTCGTTTTTGTTGCAAATCAGGGGCAACTAGACCAAAGTTTGTCGCAAATCAGGGGCAACAAGGCATATCATTTAAAAAGGTGGCGCATCAAATAAGATGCGTCACCTTTATTTTCTTATACGGTTTACCACCCAAACCAAGGGCAGCCATCGTATGATCCTTGATAATCAACTCGCCTTTCTGCAAACCAGCTATCGCCGACTTGATTTCCTGAAAATCTTTACCCGACACTCCAAAGAGATCCTTGATGATACTGTCCGAAATCGTCTGCTGCTTCATGATGAGCGGATACTGCGCATTGGCATAGAAATCGAAGAACTTACTCTTGTAACTATCCATGTTTTGAGTGGCAAAGATAATGCTCAACCCCTTATTTCTACCCACAGCAATCAGATTGCGAAGCGGCTGATTATCGAAGTCCAACATATAGTGAGCCTCATCAATAATCGTGAAGTGGCGAATCTGTACATAATCCTCATTCACAGCTTGCTTCGGCAACTGCTCATAGATATTGTTGAGCTTAGAAATGATGAAATACACGATAGCCCTGGCTATCGGACCATCTTTCGGGAAAGCATCCATCTTCACGATAAAACACTCATCTACCAGATTCACCTTATCTTCAGAAGCAAACAGATGATTGCGAATCAACTGCTTCAAAACCGAAGTGATGCTATCATCCTTATCCGGATTCTGCATTCTCTGCTGATATTTCATCAGCATCAACTCAAAAGTGATAGGCTTGCCTGCCGTCTGCTTATAAGCCTCAACAATGGCTTCACTCAGTCGATTACTCATGGATGCGCTCACCGTTGCACGATCTACAGCACAGAGTGCACCAGCCATCTCCGTGGAATAGAGATTGATTTCGTTGATGGTCCTACCCGTAAAATCCTTGAACGGCGTGAAAGGCAATGGCGCAACCACAGGATCGAGAATGCAACTTCTATCTACATCGAAGTGAACAAGCCAGCTGGCATTCGACGGGTCTGAGAATTCACCCTTATAATCGAACAAAAGGAAATTGACGGGATAAGGCGTTTCCGTGGAGAGATTACGAAACTGCTGAATCAACACAGCCAGCAGATTGGTCTTACCCGAACCCGTGGTACCTGCCACCAGAATCTGTGCATTCGATACCGAACGTCCGTTGATATTCAGTTTCGCTTCCATATCCTCTGCATACTCGCCTATCAGCAACTCCAGGGCAGGAATGCCACTTCCGCCATGTCGCCTGTCGCTTGCCGCAAAGAGGAAAGCATTCAGATTCTCATCTTCCGAAAGATAAGCGATACCCCGATAGATTTCCTTCGCCACGATGCGACCCACGATACTGGCATTCTGCCAATCCACCTCACAATCTCTATATCTCAACTTCAACAAAGCCGAAAAAAGCGACTTCTTATTGTCCTTGGTAAAGAAACTAGGCATGATGCGCTGAGAAGATTTCGACAATACGATATCTCCCAAACCATCCACACTTCTCTTCTCCGCCAAGCTCAAACTGGCTATCAGGCAGATTCGCATCACCTTATTCAGGGTTAGCATGGCATCCCTCTCCCCTTCCACTTGCCGCGAAAGGTTCAAACGCTTCTCCAGTTTCTCCTTCAAAGGCATGATGGCTTCTACCATACCTTCTGCCTGTCGTATATTCTCTAATGCTACTTCCATATTTATATTGCTCCGTCAATAAGAAACATTATTCATTACACATTACTCCAAAATATCCTTCCTCCACGTGGGTGCTCTGACTTTCCACATTTCTTACCAGTGTATAAGAACGGGAGAGGAATGGTTCCAGCTTCATGTAATCCTTATCCTTTCTGATTTCCGAAGTGGTGCAGAGCAGGATGGTTTGCTCGGCAAGTCCCGGGAAGTATTCTTCCATCAGCACATCACGGCTCTCCTCATCCAATACACCCATCACGGTGTCTATCATCACAGGTGGATTATAGTCGCCCAGATTTCGAAGCACCTTCAGCAACACCTGGATAAAGATTTGCTTGGATGCTGCATTCAGTTGGTTGAGTGAGATTTCATTTCCTGCCTTGTGATAGAGACGGATGGTGAAATTCTCCATACTGTCTGATAGCTCTACCTTGGCGATGCATCCCTTGTAGGAAATGAGGAGTTTGTTGAGTTGCTCCTTCATATCCTCCTCAATCTTCTCCTTTTTGCGCTTGAGCAGAGTGTCGGCAACATCCTCAAAAAAAGGCTTCAGTTTCACCAGCATGTCATATTTCACATCAGGTTCCTGCTGTATCTGCACATCAAACTGGTGAATCTTCCGCTCCAGTTTCTCAATGCTCACCTTTCTGTCATCCGCCTCCTTCTTCAAGATTTCGAGTTCACGGCTAGCCTCCTCGTATGCCTTGATGATTTCGGTATTACCGCTTACCATGCTACGACGGAGCAGAGCAATCTGACTCTGCTGATTATCATAGTTCTCCAACCGCTTTTCCAAATCATAACGACTGTCATTAAGGGCGACAAACTCATTCACAGCATTGGCACCCAGCAGATTCTTGAGCGCATCAAACTCGCTTTCATCCAGGAAAGCATAGTCGTCCTTGCGCTGCAAAGCTTCCTGCTGACTCTTCAGGTAAGCCACCACATCGTCATCCTCCACGGAATCCGGACAGAGGCACTTTGATTTCAGATAACCAAGAATCTTGGTAGTTACCTCACGCATCTGCTCCAGGGAGAGCACCCCTTCACGTTCCTGCTTCAAGGCTTCTTTCTGTCGGATAATGTCATTCACCTCGTTTGTGATTCCCTGTGCAAGTTTCGGAAAGAACACGTTGATTTCCAAGGTCTCCACCACCTGCTTCAATTGGGCATTATATCGCTTTGACAACTCCTGCGTATCCTTCACGCTGGCCTCCAGATCCTGAATCTTTCGTGCAGTCTCGGCAGAATCCTTGGCACCTTCCTTGGCGGCATCATATTCAGCCTGAATGGAAACCAGATATTTGTACTTATCATCCTGGTGCTTGGTATTCTCCTCCTGCAAAGCCACCAGTTGGTTGCGCTGTTCGCAAAGTCCATTATATTCTTCAGCCTCCTTTTGCGCCTCCAGTCTCCTTGCCGCCCATTCCTGCTGCTGATGCTCGGCAGCATTTTTCAATTGCAGATACTTGTTGAATCCCATCACATTCTGGATATTATCCTTGATGATTTGGGCAAAGACATTCTCCTTCAAGAGCTCGCTCGACTGCATGGCATCAAATAGGAAATACTTGCTGAGTTCCTGCGGCAGGTTTGCCTTGATAATCTTATTCACCTGCTGCTCGTTGATGGCACGCTGCTGCGGAGGCGTAGCCGTGCCATAGGAGAAAGGCGTACCATCCATATTGAGCAGCACATTCTCCACAGGCTTGTTGGCAGGATTAAGCTTATAAGTGCGACGCAGCAGATACTGCTGCTTGCGTCCGAGCACCATACCTTCGAAAGAGAGTTCAAGCACGATGGTAGGCTCCACCTTTCCCAAGGCGCCATTGTTCAAGAGTTCCTGAAAATGAGCCTTGTTCTGAATCTTCAGTCCATAAAGAGCCCCGCAGATAGCCTCAAACAGCGTGGTCTTACCACCACCGTTCATACCACCTATCAGGATGATGGGCTGATCGGGGTTCACCGACAAATCCAAGTCAAGACTCAGATAAGTCTTATAGTTCTTGATTTTGATTCTCTTGATAATCATAATCTATTCTTCACTCTTCGTTCTTCATTCTTGATTCATTACTTGATCTGAGAAATCGCCTCGGCGATAATCTTCTCAGTATCCTCGTCATTCATTTCTATCTTATCTACCTTGGCTGCATGATATTTGCGCAGGATTTCCTCGCTCATCCAGTCGAAGTCAATCTCATGCTTCTCGCATAGCGTCCTGATCAGATCGAGGTCTTCCTTTCGGATGCCATAGTGCAAGAATTTTCCATCTAGTCCCTTTGCCATCGTTATTACACCTTATTATAATATGTAGCGTTTATAACTTATTTATATTCTTTCGGATAGAAGCTATCCCACTCCACGATGTCTGTAGTGTTTTCTATCTTCAGCGGACAATACTTCCAGTTGTTATTTCTCTCGATAATGATACCACCCTTCAGATGCTTGTCCTTGTTCTCTTCGCTCGCCATATAGTCGATGAGGGCATTATGCTTTTCCACTGCATCCACATCACTTCCTGCACTCTTGGTATCAAAGAGCAGAACCTGACCATTCTTCATGCGAATCACGAAATCTACATAGAAGAGGGCTTTATGCCCCTCCTTGTTCTCGTAACTGATGGCATAATGCTGCCTGCCGGCATCACCATTCTTATACCACCAGTCAATATATTCCTTGTTGGATTCCAGGAAAGCTTCGAAACGCTCTTCAGGCTTAGAGGCATTCTTTAATTCTACAAATGGCAGAAGAGCATGATCTCGTACCTTATCCTTGATGTGATGACTTTCTTCCTTATAGAGTCGTTCCACTGGAACCTCCCAGTCATAAGTTTTATAAAACTTTGCATTCTGCTGATTCTGTCGTTCCTCAAGAATCTTCTGATAACGATTCAAGGCACGGTCTATCAAATCTGCAAATACCTCCTTATTACCATGATAAAGAATCACCTTCACGGCATCCGTCTCGAAGAGTTCAAACAGGTCTTCCATCAGTTCCTTCAAGGCAAAAGCCAATGTAGTGATACTCACCTTCTCAAACTTCGACCCGATACACTTGGCACAGAAAGCATTGAATGAATTGTTCAATTCCTGCATCGTGCGGACATATCTTGCCTTTTTATCCACATGAGTCTCACCAGTCTCGCCCGTGATACTGACATCCTCTATCAAATCGATACCAATGCTTCTTACTTTAAAGGTAATCTTATCCTCACATGCCTTTCTGTTTTTGGCATAAATGCTCTCTGCAGCCTCAACATCTTCGGAATCTCCTTCATCCACATTGCCCTCCAAGTCATCTATCGTGAAAAGAGATAACTGGCGGTTCTTAACCAGAAGAATATCTTCAAAGACTTTTGCAAGTACCTTCTTGAAATCTGGTCCCAGTCGCTTACGTGCAATGGCAGGACGCTCACAATATTCAGAACGCAGCACCACATTGCATAGATTCTCTCGACGAACAGCATGAATATTCGACATATAGTCCATATCATCTTGCACAATCTTGATGATGTCTTTGCTGAGATTGGTATATACATAGCCCCAATTCAGTCGGTCGTCCTCATAGAAATGCTGCTCAGGCATACGAAGGATGCGTCCCACGGTCTGAGCTGTGAAAGTAAAACTCTCTATCTTTCGGAAGATGAGGAGCACAGCGGCACGAGGGCAGTCCCATCCCAAAGCGATGGCCTGCTTGAAGAGCAACACTTCGGTCAGATTATCCGGTTTCTCTATACCATCCAGATTCTCCTTTTCGTTGCTGAGCCATATCGCCAACTTGCCATTGTCAACATTGATATTCTTGATGGTGTCCAGATATTGCATCACCTCTTCCTTGATGCTTTCATCATCCTTATCCATCTTATCCTTATCATTAGGCAACTGAATAAGCAGCAGAGGATTGATATGAACACCTATCTTGCGATAAGCCTCAGCCAACTCTTCACGTTTCTTCAAGGCAAGGCTCACCAGATGCTGGTTCAAAGAACCATTCGGATCCGTAAAGTTCAAGGCAGGATTCAATACCACGCCCTGTTTAATCATACCTTCTCTAACAACAGCCTCTCTAGGTATCTTCACATCTAAATCGCCTTTTGTCTCAGGGGTTGCCGAAATACGGAGCTCAACTTTTGGATTGATGTTCTTCAACACCTTCTCTGTCTTGTTGGCGAGTTTGCTGGCAAACATGTGCTCTTCGTCGATGATAACGACGATAGGAATATTCTGTTCTTCCTGGGTTCTGCGAGTAAGATCATATAGCGAAGCACTCTGCTCCGTATCACGTATCATCACGGCATTATCCTTATTGATACTCTCCCAATTGACGAAAAGGATTTCTCCCGGATGGATGTAACCTTCGGCAGAATGGTCGAGGTCGTCATAGATGACCGGATGCAACTCCTGTCCTTCCGTAAAGAAGGATTTCATCTTAAAGTAGCTCTGTTCATGAAGCTTGTTGGGAGCAATCCAAATATATGCCAATTCTTTATAAGGCACATCCGTACGGTCTCTCAACTCAGCATTCAGTCGGAGCAACATTTCTGATGCCATCACCGTCTTGCCGGCACCAGTTGGAGCCTTGAATACGAGTGTATGGCGCATACCTGAATAAGTAAGTAGGTCTATGGTCTTATCTACCAATTCCTTGACTGCTTTCTGCTGATATTGTATCTGTTTCATTCGTCACCTCCTTCCCTGTTATCTTTGATTTCACTTGCTGCCATTGTATATGTTTGACTTTGAAATAAATCCGATTCTTCGACTGTTCTCGCTTCTGAATCCGTTTCTTCTGCAATATCATCCAGGAGTTGTGCTTGGCGCTTCTTTGGCAAAACTCTGCGATAAGCATTCAATACGGCATCAGGCATGGCACAAAGCGAAACGTAATCTGCCACATCCTCAAACTCATCATCATAAGCATAGCCGTTTGGCGAGAAGACATAGACCATGAGTTTGCCGTTCTCCTTACTTTCGCCATTCTTGAATTCCTGCTTCATCAATTCTACCAAGGCTTGAATAGCCTCAGCGCGATAAATCACCAGCATTCGCTTACTTCCATCATTGCTCTCGAAATAGCGAGCTATCTTATTATTAATGTTCTTGTCAACAAATGGCTTCTCGATATATGTATCGTTGTGAATGCAAAGCATATCTGTAGAGAGTGCCATCAAATTACGCAGATTCTTCGGACTCTTATCACGAGGCACAAACTTTGTCTTGTAATAACGAAGGTTGTTGCGGGTTAAACCTGGAACTTTTTCTCCCTTAGGAGTTATATAGCCTTGGATAACTCGACGGTTTCGCTCATAAGTTACATTCTCACAAATTCCATTCTCGTTGTTTGTTGCCAAGATACAACGGCGATGACCGCCATCTTCGGCATTGAGTTGCATGGTGGCATGCAAGGTTGTTCCTGACCCTGCAAAGAAGTCGAGGATGGTAGAATCCTTTAAGGTAGAAAGCTTTTCTATAAAAGTTATTAAACCAACAGGTTTAGGATTACTAAAAGCATCCTCGCCCAAAATCTGCTTTAGCAAAGCAGCTCCTTCCTGATTAGACTCTAACTCATCCCACCAACTATTTGGTATCACACCACCTCTTTGTTTCTCTGACAAGAACAACTTATATCTAGGTTTTCCTTTTCCTCCTCTCGGAAAGACTATACGATTATCCTCAAACAACTGATCATATGTTTGCTTTTTAAAACGCCATTCATCTTCTATAACATTGCCCGTTGGTGTCACAACACTATATTTTGTTCCTCCCCTATTAGTACATGGCATTGTTGTATAAGGACCTCTTGGATCATTATCTGGATTTTTGAAGCTATCTAAATCCAAATTAGCCTCAACTTTATTTAATTCATGTTCTATATTCTTTCTGTAAATTAATACATACTCATGTATCGTTGAAATGTTTTTAGATAGATTCGCTTGAGATTTTCGACGTCTTCGAACAGGGCAAGCAATAAAATTCCTCTCTCCAAAAATTTCATCACACAACAGTTTCAGTTGTGACAATTCATTATCATCAATAGAAATAAATATAGTACCTCTTGACGAGAGTAAATTTTTGGAAATTTCCAAACGTTTATCCATAAAGGACAACCACATAGAATGTCTATAACCATTTTCCCTATCTATAAAAGTATCATTATACGAAAAGTCCTTATTACCTGTATTATAAGGAGGATCGATATAAATGACATCAATCTTCCCTGCATGGGTATAACTAAGAGCTGTAAGGGCTTCGAGGTTATCGCCTTCAATAAGAATATGGTTTGGAGCCTCAGCGTCATCGCTGAGGATGGCACGTTCAGGCACTTCAACAAGCACAGGCTGTTCGTTGACCATTCTTTGCTCAGCATCCTCAGGCTTGTCTTCCCAAACCAAACCATACTTCTTTTGCGAACGAAGTAGTTTGATTAACTCCGATTTCTCATCATTCGTAAGACCCTCCAATTCATTTATCTTCTTTGCGAGTTCGTATTTGTTCATAAGAATAACGACGTTACATCCCTTTGCTCACCCCCAAAGCAGATAAATATAATCCGATTAAATTAGTCTTTGTACCAACAAGTTACAAGTTAGTTGTTGCTTTCTAAGTTGATACAAATTTATCTAAAAGAATTGGCGCAGGGGTGTCATTACTCCTTTTCATGTCCCCGTACACTGCGGCCTTAGGAAACCGATAACATCAAGGACAGGAGCAAGAGGACAACACCTACGCCAACATTGCATATATGTATGTAGCACAAGGAACACCCTTCCTATACGAAAGGGCGCACTTGTGCCGTGTATATATACACGTTATAGTAGGCGTCCACTGCCATTTTCCTCTGAATGCCATTTGAAAGTTCCTAAGTTTCAGTGTATCAGAAGCAAAACGTAGTAAACGTCTAATTCTAAAAGATATAGCCAATCCCCAGACTTCTCAGCCAGCATCCCTTTGCCAGCCATCTCGGAAATGACGCTACAAAATTAACGAAAAGAATTGGAAATGCCAAAGAAAAGAACAACTTTCTTCGCTTTAAGACACAAAAAAGCCTTTCAGCATCTGAAATACTAAAAGGCAATCCTCGTTATGAAATACAATAAAGTTCCACAATCACATAATCTACAAATTCCTTAATCCTCGATAAGGAGTTCTTTCGTGCAATGTCTCAAAGCTCTTCAGCTTTTCTTCTGTAATTTCCCCACGCTCCCACATTGCATCTAATTCTTCCTGTCCCTTCTTGGCAAAGAAATCAGAAATAACCTGCTTCAATTCAGCTAATACCTCCGGGCTTTTTACCCATTGCATCATATCTAAAAGTTCAAGCTGTGCTTGATTAAAAACAGTTGCTGCCATATTCTTTTTTCCAGATTTCTTTTCTGCGTATTATCCATTTTTACGTTTATCAAGCAAAAAACTGATAAACTCATCAGAGATATTAGAGATTTCTCCTTTATCATAGATTGTCAACAAATCAATGATAATGGAATCTCCTTCCTGGTAAAGATTATAAGTGATGACCCTTGCACCACCACTCTTACCTTTACCCTTACTAGCTATTGCCATTCTTACCTTTCTGACACCTTTGCCAAGACTAGTACCTTGAAAAGGATCAATTACAAGAGAGTCTTTCAAATCTTTAATATCGCTTTTTAAAGAACGATATTTTTTAGAAAGACGCTTAAACTGTATTAAGAACTCACTCCCAACACGTATTTCAACTTCCATAACTAATCCTCCTCATCAAGTTTAGCCATAAAATCATCAAAACTCATCGGCTTAGTCCCATTCTTCTTATGAGCTTCCATTTCATCAAGAGCACGGTTGAGGCTTTCTGCCACATAGGCTTCCTGCTCTGCCTGGCTCATGAATCTTTCCTGGTAACTGTTTCCTGACTTGGAGATAGAACCGGCTAATTTTTCTGCATAGTCTTTGAGCTTGGCGACAAATTCGTCAAGCGTATATTGACCTGTAGAAGGTACTTGAAACTGAATATTAATCGTTTCCATCTTATTCCTTTCTTTTAAATTAACGCCACAAAATTAACGAAAAGAATTGGAAATGCCAAAGAAAAGAACAACTTTCTTCGCTTTAAGACACAAAAAAGCC
>NZ_JAHOEA010000029.1 GCF_019127135.1 Segatella copri
CAACTTCTTGATTTTCAATCAAAGTCCAATTTAGAGCGAGTTAGATTGTTTAACATGTCATGTAAGGAAGCACAAATCGGGTCCAGATATCATCGTATGTTACTACAAATCAGAAGAACAGCAGATTTTATTTGGAAAACAGCAGATTTTATTTGGAACCAACAAACCTGTATTTCACTTTCGCCATCGGATAATTATCGTTCAGACGTAAGATGATGCGGTAGATATTATCTTTCCATTGCGTCTTCATGATGCCATCCGTCATCTGTACCTTTTCTACGGATGCCGAAAGATACTGCGCATCATATTCCAAACGGACCATACCACCCTGAAGGAGGATTCTGCCCGCTTTCTGGACCACCGGCTTGCCGTATGCCATCAGGATAATCTGATTGTCGAATACCTGACCGTTCAGTCGGTCTTTCTCTATCTGCAGGGAGTCGAGCTTATACTGTTCGGTAATCTCCACCCAGTCATACTCTCTGTCCAGGGCGATGGTACGCTGCCATTTTTCCACATGCGCCCCATCGGTATACGCCTTTTCGAGATTCAGAGTCAAGGAAGATACGCCATCTGCAAAGACATGATTCACCTTCTCGGCACGATACTTCCTGCCATCCTTCTGCTCCAGACCGTTGATGATAGGAGCATTATGATAAGCCGAACGGCAGTTCATCAGTTCAAAACGCTGGTTGCTGAACGATTTCGAAGTATAAGTATCACGCCCCAGGTCGATAATCACCGGCTGATTGTTGCGATAAACGATGAAGTTTCCGATATCGTTGTGGTTATGACTCTCGGCATTGTTTCCGCCTTTCGCTGCCACAAACCAGCTTTTATTGCTCGCCACCATAATCTGCGAGTTTTCCAGATAAGCATCCTCCGTCTTCGGCTGCTCCGCCTTCGTCTGCTGCAACTGCGGCAACATGGAAAGCAGCATCAGTTCTCTTCCCAATTTCGGATAGTTGCCCGATTTCAGGAAGAGCGTAGAAGGCTTGAGGGTATACTGATATTTCTTACCCACATAAGCCGCCAGCTGCATCATCTGCTCGTTCTGGAGATAGGCTCCATAAGGAAAGAGGATATTGATGTTCGGAACATTCTGAGCCTGGGCATCAGAGAAATTCACGAAGGTAAGGTCGTTGATATACATCGTAGTGATGAACCTACCCATATTCTCCACCTTCTTCTTCTGAGCATCAGTCAATGTCAGGACCGCCTGCTTAGGAGCAAACTGCATGAAATAGAGCGACTCGAAGAATGAAGCCCCGGCACAATCCCAATAACTGACACCTTCCTCGCAACCGCCATCATCAGGATAGCCCTTCATAAAGGTTCGCAGACATTGCTGCACTCCCTTGAAGGCAGCATCGCGCTGCTTGGCATCCTGCTCGCAGATAAGTACCGTCTGCAACCAGTTGGCGGTAATCCAGGTATTCCAGTTGTTGGCATTGTTCTTCCAGCCCTGAGGCTGATTCAATGCAGGTAGAAGGAATCGGCGTTCTATCTCGCTTCTCACCTTTTCGCAGAGTCCCTTTTCCTTACGGCTGATTTCATCTTCCAGCATATAGAGGGTCCAGGCAAGCATGCCTGCTGTCTCGGCATTGAAGAGATCTACCGGCTGGATATCCTTTTCAGGATGGTCTTTCGGATAATGCGCCGGAATGCCCCACCAGGGTTCCTTCTCTATAAAATAATGTAGACCCTTGCGGATGGAAGGCAGAAAACGCCCCCTGCCCTGCATGATTTCTGCCATCACCAGACAGACAAACTGTTTTCTGATACCAAAGCTAGCCTCCTCGTATCGGGTGCGGTTACCATTGGTTCGGAACTCAGCAAACATCGAGTTTGGAATGGCATTCCAAGGTTTCTTCTGATAGAGATTACCCAAACGGATATAGTCGTTGCGCATCGCCAGAGGCACCTGCTTCTGCCAATACTTGTCCTTAGCCTTCGGGAAAGGCACAAAAAAAGCCTGGGCTTTCATCAACATGGATGAAAGCACCAAGCCTATTATCATTATCAATTTCTTACTCATATCGTTAACTTTTTGCGTACAAAGTTACGAAGTAATAACAAGACCGAAGTCTAGAAAATGATAATTTTAGAGCAAATATCGCTTTAAGCGGTATTTTAAGAGAGAGATTCACATTTTCCTCAGTTTATCCACCCACAGCAGACTACTTCCTCAAAGAATTGGCAGTCAGTTCCAGAAGGCTCTGCAGATAATCATCGTCTGTATCCTTCTTCATCTTATTCAGCGAAGTGGCGCAGAATTTCTTCTCGTCGGCATTCAGCAACTTGCCATAACCCTTACAGAGCTTGACTATCTTGTTGGCTACACCCGTCTGGAGGGTACGTCGAGTTACCTGATTTCCAAAATAAGGGTATTGGTCTCTGGCATTCTTAAAGGCAGCACGGAGCGTGTTGAGTTGCACCATAAACTCTGCCGCATCCTTTGGAGGAGTCATCTCCAAGTCATAACTGCGAGCCAGATTCCTGTTATACCTGATGTTGCCCAGGGAAACAAGAGAATCCAAACCTTGGTTGCCCAGGGAAACAAGAGAATCCAAACCTTGAACCGCATTCATCTTATAAACTAATGACTTCTTATAGGCTTGCGGATCCTTGGAGTAGAACTTATAGACACTGCCCAATACCATATCATCCTTTCCTGGATACCATACCAAGGCATAAACATATCGCATGGTAGAATCCTTGCTGTCACGGAAATACTGCAGGTTATAGTTGCGGTCCTTATGAGTACCAAACTCATAGGTCGTGGAATTGTTATTCCCATATCCCACCCGATTCGTCTCAATGCTGGCAGAGCCCGCTTTCTTGGTAAAACTGATATAAGCGAGACGACTATTGCTCAACAAAGCCTTATGAAAGGTATCCACCATTTTCTGCTTCTTCCCGGGAACGGCAAACTCAAATCCCTTCATCATACCTATATTATAGGTATTCATCGTGGAAGAAGTAACGAGGTCGTCCTGCAACAAATCCTGTACGAATTTATCAAATGCCTGGTCGATGGACGGTATAGGCTTCTGGGCATGGCAAGCCGAAGAGAGCACCATCAGGCAAGCCACAAATGCTAATTTAAAAGTTGTTTTCATATTCTTCTTGTTTTAATTGTTTCCTGTTAATAAACCTCCTGGTCATCACTCACATGGTCCTCATCATGCACATTCTCCTCGCTTTCGAACGAGGCACTGGCTACATCGGCATTGAGCGACTGGGTCTGAAGAGCATCGACGAGATAGAGCTTGAAGAACATTTCGTTCTGCTGTGCCTCCATCTCCCGGAGATGCTCATCGGCAAGCTTTTCCGGCTCTGCCAACAAAGAATCGGTAACAATATTCTGAGCTATCCAAAGCTTTGGAGGAGCTGGAGTAAACAGATGCTGCCGATATTTCCCAGACTTGTGCTTCCTTGTTTTGGGAGATACGGAATCACCCGACCTTTTTATCTTTTCGGGCATGGAGAGATTGGCATCTGTAGATTTCTCCTCGTGGACAGCTGCTGAATCTGTATGTTCCTGATTCGTTCTGCCATCGAGTTGAGCCATCTTCGAATCATCCTGATGCCCTGTCTGTCGCCCTATCCGGGGAATAGCAAGCACAAAGAGCAGGGCGATGGATGCAGCCATACCAATCGGCAACCATAGGCGACGCATTCTTGCCTTTGCCTTCGGATGAGCATCTGCAACATGATTCTCTGCCTGATGGTCGAGAGGCATTCCCTCGTCGAAATATCCAAACATCATCTGGTATTCCTTCAAGTCATCGCTCACATCGGGATGCTGCCGGAACCACTCCCCTAGCAGAGCCTCCTCTTCCAGAGAAGTCTCACCAGCCATAAACCGGTCGAGCAACTGCCGTATATCTTTTTCTTTTTCGTTCATATCCAGTTTCCTCCTTTATTGATTATACCTATTTAAAGGGCTATCGACATCTTTTTCTGATTTCCTGCAACATCTGCTTTCTTGCCCTAGAGAGCAACACAGATACAGATTCAGGGGTGATGCCTACGATTTGCGCTATTTCCTCAAAGCTTTTCTTCTCTACCTGTCGCAGATAAAGCACCTGATATTGGTTGGAGGGCAGAGCCTTGAGGCGTTTTTGCAGCCACAGCTCGTTCTCCGAGTTTTCCACTTCCACATCGGGCGGCGCATAGTGGCTAGGCGACTTATCGAAAGGCTGGGCATCTATCGAAATCATCTTCCGCTTGCGAAAGAAGTCGATGCAAAGATGCTTGGCGATGCAACCCATCGAACCTTTGGCATGAGCAGCAGACTGAATATCATCCTTGATGGCCCAGAGCTTGAGCATCGCATCCTGTGCGATATCCTCAGCCTCATCGCAGCCAACACCATAACCTTGACTGATCTGCAAGGTTATCTGCCGCAACTGCGGAACGATATGGATGAATTCATTCTCTGTCATTAGCTCTCTTTTGCTTTATTTATTCAAAACTACAACATAAACGGAAAAGAAGTGTTTTTCTTAACGAGATTAACTTATATTAACGAGAAAGCCTGGCAAACGTCATTGCCAAGCTTTCTTGATTTAAAAAACTATTTATTACTTATCCATAAACGACAAGCCCTGATAGAACCAGACATTCATCTGGTTGGCACCACGATGATTCCAGGCATAGTAAGGGATCAGGGTGAGGTTCTGAACCTTGACAGAAATGACACCTTCCTTCTTTTGGTCCAAAATATGAGCAAGTGTAGAAATTGCCTTGACTTTGAAGGCAGGAGCACCCTTGGTCTCCTTGTTCTCAATGCTGTAGTTATCTACCAGCGAGAAAGACGGCTTCTTATCCATGATGGTGCGGAGTACAGGCTCGTTATCGTTATCCACAGCCTCAGCGCAATAAACCAATGGTCCACGCTCTACGGCAACCTTTCCCTTGTCATCTGCCACCTTGCCATTAGCAACCACAGTACGTACAGGCATATCGAAGTGGATGCGGATGACATCGCCCTTCTTGATGTTCTTGACTGGGAGATAACCCTTGTTGGCTTTGAGGTCAGCTTCAACAGCCTTGCCATTTACAGTTACGCTATAAGCTGGTTTCTCTACATCGCTATACTTGTAAAGGTCGCTAGGAACCACCTGGTTGCGAACCCATCCAGGAATGCGGACCAGAAGGTTGGCATTCTTCACACCACTCTTCTTCACAGCAATCTTGATGTCACCGTTCCAAGGATACTCGGTAGTCTCCTCCAGAACCACATCCTTGCCATTCACCTTGATGGTAGAAGTATTACCGGCAAAGAGGTTTACGTAGATGTTGTTATCCTTCACACCATAGAGATAACCCGGTACGGAAGGGATGAAGCGGCTCAGGTTACTTGGGCAGCAGGCACATCCGAACCATGGCTGGCGGGTCTTGGTATTATCAGCATTGAAGGCATACTTGCCGTCGCTTGACAATGGGTTAGGATAGAAGAATCTACCACCATCCATACTCATACCAGAGATGACACCATTATATAAGGTACGCTCCAGGCAGTCGATATACTTGCTCTCGCCGTGAAGGAGGAACATGCGCTCAAAGAGGTAAACCATAGAGATGGCTGCACAGGTCTCATTGTAGGCAGTCATGTTTGGCAACTCATAATTCTCGCCAAATGCCTCACCGGCATGGCGGGCACCTACACCACCTGTAAGATAGTATTTCTTGCCGACGATGTTTTCGAAGATACGGTCGATAACCTTCATATAGGCAGAATCCTTGGTCAAGGCAGCCACATCAGCAATACCAGCATACATATAGCCGGCACGAACAGCATGACCTACCGCCTCTTTCTGCTCCAGGATAGGAGCCTGGCTCTGAGAATATGGGTTGCGGATATGAGTCTTGCCACGATAATCGAGCAGATATTTAGCCTCATCCAGATACTTCTTCTCACCGGTCAGGGTGTAGAGACGTGCCAAAGCCATCTCAGCAATCTGATGACCAGGAACGATGGTAGCCTGTCCTGGCTTAGGACCTACTTCCTTCACCACGCAATCAGCATAACGCTTGGCGATATTCAGAAACTTGGTGCTTCCGGTAGCCTGATAGTGAGCACATGCAGCATCTACCATGTGACCGAGGTTGTAGAGCTCATGGCTCAAATCCTCGTCCTTCACCCAACGCTTGTTTCCCGACCACTGGTGTGGATGCTTTGGGTTGATGGTACGGGCTGTATAGAGATAGCCGTCAGGCTCCTGAGCAGCACCTACTACATCGAGTACGCTGTCGATATAAGCCTTCAGTTTCTTATCTGGATAAGTCTGGAGGATATAGCTGGCACCTTCGATGGTCTTATAAACATCAGTATCATCGAAAGAGAATCCCATAAACTTGCTTACATCCCACTCCTTGGTGTTCAAACCCGGATGGTTAGGATGCTGCAGGGTATAGGCAGCCATCTCGAAATTCTTGTAACGGTGCTCGCTCTCGCACTTGCTGAAAGCCAATGGCACAGTTACCTCGCGGGCAGCCTTCAGACGGGCACCCCAGAAGGTGTTCTGTGAAATCTTCACACTGGTAAAAGGAACTTGAGTAAAAGGATAACCATTACTCAATGTCTTTGCATTCTTCTGCGCCATCGTTGGCATTGCCACGGCTGCAGAAAGCAAAACTGCTGAAATTAATCTCTTCATTTTTCGAATAGGTTTAATTTAATTTATATTATTGTTTGTCATTTCGGTTGCAAAGATAAGAAAAGTTTCCGAATATAGTGTACAATAAACAATAAAAAATAGGTAATTATCGGTTAAAAACCTATCAAACACCTATATTTATATCATATTTATCGCTATTTCTTGTTACAATCGTTTTTTTATCTTACCTTTGCAGGCAAATTAGAAATACAATAATATATCAAATATGAATCATCTTCCATACCGTGCCATCGCCCTTGATCTGGATGGCACCCTGACCAACCACGACAAGGTGGTTACCCCGAAAACCCGCGAAGCGCTGCTCCAGGCAGAAGCCGAGGGTGTTGTTATCATCCTTGCTTCAGGCAGACCGACCTACGGCATCGAACCGGTGGCTGAATGTCTGGAACTGGATAAGCGAGGCGGCTATATCCTATCCTATAATGGCGGAAACATCGTGAATGCCAAGACTGGTGAAAAACTCTTCGCCCAGTTCCTGCCAGATGAGGTGATACCTATATTATATAGGTACGCGAAGGAGAAAAATCATGCCCTTCTCGGCTACGCCGGCAACGAGATTATCACCGAAATGCCCGACAACCAGTATGTGAAGGAAGAATCGCGCATCAACAAAATGAACATCCGAAAGGTAGAAAACCTGTTCGAAGCCCTGGAGCCTCACCCTACCAAGCTCCTCATGACAGGCGACCCGGCAGATATGCTCAAGGCAGAAAACGAGCTTTCTGAGATTCTGGGCGACAGGATGGACATCTTCCGTTCAGCCCCATTCTTCCTGGAGCTGGTTCCCAAAGGCATCGACAAGGCAAAGTCCCTGCTCCGCCTTCTGGCGAAAATCAATCTCACCCCAGCCGATATGATTGCTTTCGGAGATGGCTACAACGACTTGAGCATGCTGAAACTGGCAGGCATGGGAGTAGCCATGCAGAATGCAGCACCAGAGGTTAGAGCCGAAGCCGACTACATCACGCTTTCCAATGAAGAAGATGGCGTAGCTGCTGCTTTGGAACATTTCTGTAAAAAGTAAAAAGGTAAAAAAGTAAAAAGGTAAAAAGAAACTAGGGAGATTATACCCCACTAGACTTTTTTACCTTTTTACTTTTTTACCTTTTTACTTTTCAACAATCAGTCCACCCTTAGGCTGCATGACCACCTTCAGGTTTCCCTTCTTATCCACCTTTACGGTCTTCATCTGAGAAACAGGCCAGAGTGCCTTCCTATCCTTGCTGGCTGTTTCATAATAATAGGTAACGCTCTTGCCGGCAAGCATTGGCAGATTCAGGGTGAGCTTCATCACCTGGTCGGTGCCGTTCAAACCAGCCACATACCATTTATCACCATGACGACGAGCTACAACCGCATATTTTCCAGGATAACCGGCGATGAACTTGGTCTCATCCCAGGTAGTAGGAACGCTCTTGAGGAAATCAATCTCGTGCTGAGGAAGTTCAGAGAGATTATTCGGATAGATGGCGATACACTGGATGGCAGCCTGGTTCATGATAGCCGAAGCCATCTCGAAAACATCAGTAGTATAACGGCGATGACGACTCTTGTTATCCTTGGAGAGATACTTGTTCATGATGGTACCACCCCAATCCATCGCTCCCACGGCGTTGCGGCAGAAAGGATGCATGGTCAGTTCGAAAGCCTCCTGCTTGGCATGATAATCAGAGAAGAATACATTCTCAGAAGCCAGGACTGCCTCGCTGGAAACATAATTAGGATACATGCGCTCCCAACCTCTTGGCAGGGTACAGCCATGGAAGATAACCTGAATGCCGTAATCATTGGCATCGCTGAGGATATCCTCATACTGCTGCATGGTGTGCTGCTTGTCGCCACCAAAGAAATCTACCTTGATACCCTTGATGCCGATACTCTTCATCCAAGCCATTTCCTTCTTTCTTGCCACGATGTTATCCATGATGCCACGAGGTCCCTGAGGTGCATCGTTTGCCACACCATTAGAGTTATACCAAAGCATCAGACTTACATTCTTGCTCTGCGCATACTTGCTCAACTCTGCTATCTTGTCTCTACCAATCTGGGTATCCCAGAGCGCATCAACCAGCACATATTCGTAACCCATGGTAGCAGCCAGGTCGATGAACTGCTTTTGGTCATTATAGTTGCAGGAACCATCCTGCCAGATGAGCCAGCTCCAGGCATACTTGCCTGTTCCGTATTTCTGGGAAGCCTCGAATCTTGGCTCCACCACATCGTATGGAATGGTGGTCTCTACCAATGGCTTCAAATCAGAGCCCACGGTAATAGTGCGCCAAGGAGTTGAACCCGGAAGAATAAAGGTGCCCGATGTAGGCCCGATGCCATCTGCCTCTTTCTCCATTGGGAAGGCAATCTGATAACCCTTGGCTGCATCGTAATCGCTGATGTGACAACCCGGATAGTTGCCGTGAGTACCCGTCTCGCTGACCAATACCCAACCATCGGCGCCTACCTTGAAAAGGCATGGGAAAGTATAACCATGACCATAACCCGATTTGGCAGTAAGAGGCTGATCCACCTTATAATCTTCTTCATAACTTGGTTTGGTACGGGCAAAACCGATAAGCGGATCCGACTGTGGACAAAGGTAAGTGGTGGTTACCTTTGGAAGATTGAAGGCAGTTTTCTCTTCATTCACGATGATATGCTGAGCCTTCAGTTGATCAAAAGTATAACGGAATGCCACGTCATTGTTGCTTACATTAAAGGTAACGGTCATCGGCTGTTTCTTGCCATTGATGTATGTTACATGAAGCTGGTTGGCATGATAATCTACATGCGAAAACTTGGCGGTGCGGAGGTCATAACTCTTCTCTACCTTCGCCTCTTTCTTGCCCTGATAGGTCAATCCCTGACTGAAATCGCCTACATTAGCCAACAGACCGAGTTGAGATTCGTCCATCATCTGTTTGCCTGCATAGCTGATGGAATAATAGAGTTTGCCATCGTGGTCTTCTACCACGACATTCAACTTACCATCAGGAGAGCTGACAGTATTCTTCTCTGCGTATGCACCGATGCTCGCCATCAATGCCAGCGCTACTGCTAAAACGTTTTTCTTCATTTTCAGATAAAAGTAAATAGTTTATTTGTTACTATGTTTTTATGCTTAATTACATCGGCAAAGTTACAAAAAAGGAGAAGAATAACAGCATCTCTTCGTGATTATTTGTTCACGAATCGTGAAAATGGAACGAAAGCCAAAGAAAATGTAACACAAAACAAAGTTCATATTGTCCTTCATCAGACCAATATGCCGCAAAGATAATGCAAATGAGCGCAATGAAAGCTTGCTTTCAAATTGCCGAGTGCAGCTTATCTTATGCAAAGTTAAGCAATATTATCGAATAAACAAAAATTAAACCGAATTATTTTGTATTTTCTTCAAATAATAGTAACTTTGCACGAAATAAACTATACACATATCAGCAGTTATGTTACAACTTGACAATTTCTATAAGGCTCGCTTCGTGCTGAGCAAGGTAATAAGAAAGACTGAGCTGGTTCACACGCCAAGAATCAACCCAGAGAGTGATGTTTATTTGAAACCAGAGTGCCTGCAGAAGACCGGTTCGTTCAAGATTCGTGGTGCTTACTATAAGATTTCACAACTCACCGATGAAGAAAAGGCGAAGGGTGTGATAGCCTGTTCTGCGGGCAACCATGCACAGGGTGTAGCGCTGGGAGCTACAGCCATGGGCGTCAAGAGCCTCATCTGTCTGCCTGAAGGTGCTCCTATCTCCAAGGTAGAAGCAACCAAACGACTGGGTGCTGAAGTCTGTCTGGTACCTGGCGTTTACGATGATGCCTACCAGAAGGCGCTGGAACTGAAAGATGAGCATGGCTACACCTTCGTTCACCCTTTCGATGATGAGAATGTCATCGCCGGTCAGGGCACCATCGGATTGGAAATCCTCGACCAGCTGCCAGATGTAGAAGCTGTCGTCGTTCCTGTAGGTGGCGGCGGTCTGATTTCGGGTGTAGCTTTCGCCATCAAGTCGCTGAATCCTAACGTCAAGGTATATGGCGTTCAGGCAGAAGGAGCAGCAAGTATGGTCCAGAGTCTGCACGACCATAAACAGGAGAAGTTGCCTTCTGTAGCAACTGTAGCCGATGGTATTGCCGTAAAGGAACCGGGCAAGATTACCTTTGAAACTTGCTCCAACTATGTAGACGAAATCGTAACCGTGAGCGAGGATGAGATCTGTGCAGCCATCCTGAAACTCATAGAGAGCGAGAAGATGGTAGCCGAAGGCGCCGGTGCGGCCAGCGTGGCAGCCGTAATGTACAACAAGGTTCCGGTGAAGGGCAAGAAAACCATCTGCGTGGTAAGCGGCGGTAACATCGACGTAACCATCCTGAACCGCGTCATCACCCGTGGTCTTGCCAAGAGCGGCCGTCTCTGTACTATCGAGATGGAGCTGGATGACAAACCGGGCGAATTGGTAGAGGTTTGCTCTGTCATCGCCGGATTGGGTGGCAACATTACCGGTGTTCACCACGACCGTTCTGCCAACCGCAACAAGGTGAATGCCTGCGTGCTCCGCCTGACGATGGAGACTCGCGACGAGGAACACGTAAAAGAAATCAAGGAGGCTTTGGAATCAAAGGGATTCCATCTCTGGATAGTATAACCGTGCAGAGACTTACAAAAATCCATAAAATATAAAAAGAGGGTGCGCCGTCAGTTGATAGCGCATCCTCTTTTTATATATCATTAAAAGCTTTATTACCATCAAGCTCTTTTGTTATTGAGCTTTATCTTTAATAGAGCTACTTTACTTCCTTGAGCAAGCAAGGGCGAACCTTCTCGGTTACACCAGCTTCCTCAGTAATTACGGTAGTGAGAGGCTTGCGATCGGCAGCATTCTTTGCCACCATCACCTTGTAATCACCAGCCTCAACCTGCCACTGACTATCAACCTCATTGAAAGAAGCCAGGTTCTTGTATGGGATGTCGATAGTAACTGTCTCCGACTCACCAGGCTGCAAATTCTTAGTCTTGGCGAAACCACGAAGTTCCCTGGTTGGTTTATCCATATCCTTGCCAGGAGCTGCCACATATACCTGAACAACTTCCTTACCAGCTACCTTACCAGCATTCTTCACAGTCACCAGGACCTTGATATTGCCCTGTGCATCCTTCGTTACCACAGGTTTGCCATACTTAAAGGTAGTATAGCTCATACCATAACCAAAAGGAAAAGATACAGGCACATTCTTAGTCTGGTAATAACGATAACCTACATAAACACCATCATTATACTCGGTGTAATCCACATTCTTCACGTTACCCTTGCTACCGATGCCCTTGCCCATAAACATACCAAGCACATCATCAACCTTGACAGTCTCAGGGTTAGGGAAATCAGCCTTAGAAGGAACATCGTTATAACTTACAGGCCATGTCATAGGAAGACGACCAGAAGGATTCTCCTTACCCGCCAAGATGTCAGCAACACAGTTACCACCCTCCTGACCAGGCAACCAAGACAACAATACAGCATCAGGACCACCAATCCAACTCTTGGTCTCAATAACGCCGCATACATTCAAGATGACAACCACCTTCTTACCGGCCTTATGGAAAGCGTTGCAAACGCCAGAAATCATATCCTTCTCCTCCTTGGTGAGATTGAAGCTATCAGAAACCTTTCGATCCAAGAACTCACCAGACGACTTACCAATAGTGATGATTGCCATATCGTTGTTTTTGACGGCAGCAGACATATTCAATTCAGCAAGGCTCATCTCAGGGATGAAGTGACCAGGCAAGAAAGCCTCCAAAGGATTCTTTGGCTTTGGCAAGTTCGCCTTTGCCTTTGGAGCATACTCTATGTATGACTTATGGATATCGCCATCCACCTGATAGCCAGCATTCTTCAAACCATCCAACAAACTTACCACATAAGCATGGTTAACATTGCCAGAACCAGTACCACCAGCTATGAAATCATAAGAAGTATTGCCGAAGAGAGCTATGTTCTTAATCTTCTGAACGAGTGGCAATACATTCTTGTTATTCTTCAATAACACCATTCCCTCGGTAGCGGCATTGCGAGCCACCAAAGCATGTCCCTTCAAATCAGGGTTGTTGTCGGCAACATACTGCTTGAAACGAGGAGTCTGCATGATATACTCCAAGATATGGCGTACATTGCGGTCGAGGATTTCCATCGACAGGCGACCATTGAGCACAGCCTTGCGAATCTCCTTCACCTGGTCTGCCTTACCTGGCATCAACAGGTCGTTACCCGCTTCCATCTGGGCAGCTGCGCTAATACCACCAAACCAGTCGGTCATCACCATACCCTTGAATCCCCACTCATGGCGAAGAATCTCTGTTATCAAGTCACAACGCTCACTAGACATCGTACCATTGATGAGATTGTAAGAAGTCATCACTGTCCAAGGCTGAGCCTCCTTGATAACGATTTCGAAAGGTTTCAAGTAAATCTCACGGAAAGTACGTGGATTACCGATAACATTGTTACGAGTACGATTGGTCTCCTGGTTGTTCAGTGCGAAGTGCTTCAACGAAGTACCGACATCGTTGCTCTCGATACCATTCACCATAGCAGCACAAATGGTACCAGCCAACAATGGGTCTTCTGAATAATACTCAAAGTTACGACCACAAAGAGGATTACGCATAATATTGGTAGCAGGTGCCAACAAGACATCTACGCCATAATGCTTCACCTCGTCTCCCATAGAGGTACCTACAGAATACACCAAGTCTTTGTTCCAGGTAGAGCTCATCACTGTAGCCACAGGGAAGTGGGTACAGTAGAATGTCTTGTCGGTATTCTTGCGCTTAGGGTCGATGCGAAGACCAGCAGGACCATCGGCTACAACCGTAGCAGGAATGCCCAGACGCTCAATACCATTCACCTGACCTGCGGCACCCTGTACCAACTGACCTTGGTTACCAATGGTAGCCTCCATCTGGCTCTCATACTTACCCGAAGAACCTACCACCAACTGAATCTTCTCATCAAGAGTCATCGCATTGATGACATCCTGAATAGGAGACACACCCAACTTTGGGTTCTGTGCTTGCACTACGAAAGTCGCAGAAAAAAGCACACATGAAGAAACTAATAATTGTTTTATCATTGTCTATATCTTATTTTTTTAATAATCTTTTACAAAACTCTTACTTGAAAAACTTATGTTATCATTTGAAAATCTTCTGTGCGAACTCTGTAAGATACACACGCCAATTACGCCAGATGTGTCCACCCTCCGTCTCCAAATAGGTATATTTATACCCCTTCTCATCGAAATAGCGACGCAAGCCGGCTGTACTCTTATACAAGAAGTCGGTCTTTCCCATACCTATCCAATACAATTTTGGCTTGTTCTTAAACAAGGTTGCCAACTGCTGCTTCGCCTCCTCGTCCTCTTGCAGCATCTTATAGAAATCGCTGCGAAAATCGCCAGTCTTTCCCACATGCAAACCAGCGGAGAATAGACCAACGTAATCAAACTTATTAGGGAAACGGCGAGAGATGTCAAAGGAGTGTCCACCACCCATTGACAAACCGCAGATGGCACGATGCGCCTTATCCTTGCCCACCTTGTAATGGCTCTCCACATAGTTCATCACATCAGGGAAGCTCTCATCCATCGTAGCCACCGCCTTGGCACCTTGGTAACCATAGAAAGAAGGCACATACATACCTGCCGACCATTCGCCAGGAGCAGCCTGACAGTTAGGGTTGCCATTGGTCATCACCACGACCATAGGCTTAGCCTTACCAGTGGCAATCAAATTATCAAGAATATGCTGTGCACGACCTAAAGTAGTCCAAGCATCCTCATCGCCACCTGCGCCATGAAGCAAGTAGAGCACTGGGTAATCCTTTCCCTTGTCGTAACCTGCTGGGGTATAGACGGTCATACGACGCTGCATCTTGAGCGTAGGACTGTCATACCAAACCTTCTGCACATTGCCATGAGGCACCTCATTGACGGTGTAGAGGTCACCACAGTCGCCTTTCTTGTCTGACAAGATAAAAATATTGGTTTCCGAAGTGATGTCACGAGTGATATAGACGCTTCCAGGATCCACAATCTTCACACCATCCAAGATGAGATTATAAGAATAAAGCTCAGGAGAAAGATTAGTGCTGGTAAAGCTCCATACTCCTTTGTCATCCTTCACCAAGTCTGCCACTCCCGGTGCATCATACTTTCCCACAGGGGTATCAATCTGCTTGGTAGGCAAGAAGTCGCCCGTAATCTGCACTTTCTGTGCATTGGGAGCCTTGAGACGGAAGGTTACTGTATGGTTGGCGTTTAACTCTGGAGAAACCACAGGTACGTTGTCGAACAAAGCTTGTTGTGCAAAGCTGCTCATGCTCAAGAGCAAGGCTGTTGCCAAAAATGTTATCTTTTTCATTGTGATGTTGTTTGAAGTTACTTAAAGATTTTCTGGGCAAACTCACCCAGGTAGATGCGCCAGTTGCGCCAGATATGACCGCCATCGGTCTCCATATAGGTGAACGGATAATGGTTCTTGGTCAGTTTCTCTCTAAAGGCGGTATTGTCCTTAAAGAGGAAGTCGGTGTTGCCGATACCAATCCAGAAGAGCTTTGGCTTGGCAGCAAACAAGTCTGCCAACTTCTTGTCGAAATTGTCGTAGATATACTCATTGGCTCCATCGCTCCTCTGTTCCTTGCCTATGGCAGCAGAGAACAAGCCTACATAGCCAAAGGTCTTAGGATTGTTGATGGAAATGTAAAGGGAATGGAAGCCACCCATAGACAAACCTGCTATGGCACGGTTCTGACTATTTGCCAAAGTGCGATAACGGGCATCCACAAACTTCACTACCTCAGGGAAAGATACCTCGAAAGAGCCCTCCATGGTCTTAGGCAATCCCAATGTAGGGACTATCAGATTATCTGATGTCTGTCCTGGAGCTGCCTCCTGAGAGATATTGCCATTGGTCATGACAACGATCATTGGCTTCGCCTTGCCTTGCGCAATGAGGTTATCGAGAATTTGCGAAGCACGTCCCAAATCCATCCACGCTTCCTCGTCGCCACCGATGCCATGCAAGAGATAAAGCACAGGATATTTCTGCTTGCTGGTCTCATAACCTGCAGGAGTATATACTGTCATACGACGAGTAAGGCCAGCTTTGACATCATCATACCAGACCTTTGATACGGTTCCATGCGCTACCTTGTTGACCTTGTAGAGATCTGCCTTTCCCCCACCTATCAAGAAATAGTTGGAAACGTTGGCGATGTCACGCACGGTATAGACGTTGAGATGGTCGGTAACACTGGCGCCATCCACCATCATTGTATAGCTATAAAGCTCTGGTGCCAAAGGAGCAGTGGTTGTAAATGACCACACACCCTTCTCATCCTTCTTCAAATCGGCTACTCCAGGCATATCATACTTACCCATCGGGGTATCAACTTTCTTGGTTGGCAAGAAGTCACCTGTTATCTGTACTTTATGTGCCTCTGGTGCCATGCAGCGGAAAGTAACGGTCTTGTCTGCATGAATTTCTGGAGATAGAGGCATCTGTCCTCCGAACAAGGCTTGCTGTGCGAAACAGCCCAAATGTAAGAGCAGCGCTGCTGCAAGCATTTGTAGTTTCTTCATATCTGTTTTTAATTAATGTTTTTAATTTCACTTTATTATTGCCACACCTCACCCAACTTTTTCATAATTTTAGGCGTGCATGCAGCCCAGAAGGGCCAGTCGTGTGTACCAGCGCGAGTGATGTATTCGTTAGGCACCTTATTGGCATCAAGGGCCTGTTTGAAATTGCCAGCCGACTGAAAGAGAAAATCTTCAGTACCTATCTCGATAGTGATGCCCGGCAGTTTCGATACATCGGCCTTGCTCAACAGATCATATAGGTTAGGAGCGCCATCAATGTAGGTGGCGGGGCTGCAAGCATATACATACGAGAACATTTCGGGATGCAGCAAACCATAATAAAGCGATCCAAAGCCACCCATCGACAAACCACCAATGGCACGCGAGGCACGGTCTTTCTTTACAGCATAGAGGTTCTCAACCGTGGGCAAGAACTCAGTGAAGAAGTAGGTCATATATTTTATGTCATTGCCATTATAGTTGTCGCAATAAAAATTATCGCCACCACAGTCGGGGCAAATCACAATCATCTCAGGAGCTGTGCCATCGCTGGCCGCAGTCGAGGCATTAACGTTTATCTTTCCACCATTCAGCCAATCGTTATTGCTACCATTAGCGCCATGCAGCATATACAGCACTGGATATTCTTTGCTTTTATCATAGCCTTTGGGCAAATACACCGAATATTTCATAGTGCGACCCAGCACCGTGCTCTTAATGGTTTGGTCGCGCAGCTCGGTGCCCGTAGCCTGCATTAACGAAGCAAACTTAACTGAGAAGCTGCCCGTGGTGCTGGTGGTTTTTCCATCGGCAGTAGTGGTACCCAGGTTCTTAGCCACAAGGTTGAACAGAGCGGCACCCTCACTGCTCATGGCAGTAGAGACCTCTATCTGTCCTGAGGTGATATATTGCTTCACGCCACTGGCATCTACATAATAGCTACCGCCAGCCATGTTATAGTCGGGCACCACCCAACCGTTGTCGCACAGCCAAGCATCATGGGCATTGCCTTGCACAGTATAGGTACCAACTATACCTGTAGCCGTATTGCCCGAAGCATTAATAAGATCGAGGTAAAGGGTGGTAGCCCCCTCGGGCGATGTTACGCTAACCGAATATTTTGTTACACCAGGGAACACGGTGGTCTGACCCGTAGCCCAATCGTACGATGTAACTTGCTGCTCGTCTATCATCATCATATAGCCCGATGCCTCTGGGTCATCCTGTCCCACAACGAAGGCAAGCTCTCCTACATAATTCAACTTCACTCGCTGACCGGCGGCATTGGTAAACAAACCGTTCAAGTAATACTTGCCCTCGATAAGAGATACGTCGATGTCACCACTCTTCATTGCCTCACCATTCACCTTGACCACACAAGTTTTGTTAGCCACGGTCTCAGCTACGGTATAAGAGGCAGCGGGAAGAATCCACTCGGTACTACCAAAACTAACCTGAATGATGGTTCCCTTTACATCTTTTATATCTACATTGAGTGCCTTCACGCCTTTCTTTAACTTAGTGGTAGGCTGCACGGTAGCCTCTTGCGATGTATAATTCTGCATATCTGCATATACTCCCTGCATACCATCAAGAGCATCGTTATCGCAGGCTGTGAAACACAGCCCTGCAATAAACAGACTTAATATTGAACCTATATATTTTTTCATATCAATATCATTTAAATATCAGTTAATTAGAAGATTACCATCCCGTATTCTGCTGGATATTAGGATTCAATTCTCTTTCCTTCAAAGGAATAGGAAGCAACATGTGCTTGTCTTGGAATCCGAAAGTAGAATTGGAGAAATCCCAACTTACGCCCTTGGAAGAGTAGTTAGGAATTTCCTTACCCTGTGAACCCAGGGCTTTCTTGGCATCACCCCAACGTACCAAGTCCTGGAATCGGGTACTTTCCAGACAGAGTTCCAAGCGCTTCTCTGTCTTGATGTCGTCCAAGGTAACGCTAGTCAATGGAGTTTCCTTGGCACGTTCACGAATCATATTGATGTCTTCCAGCGCTACGTCTGTGTTGCCAGCCTCCAGGTTTGCCTCGGCAGCCAGGAGGAGTACTTCGGCATAACGCATAATCTTTCGGTCGGTATATTGAAATCCCTGGAAGTAGGAGGCATCCATGATGTTGTCACTCTTCAATACGCGGTTCTTGAAGAAGAGGTAGCCTTCACATCCATAGATGTTCTGACCAGGATTCAACTTCACACCGTATGCTGTCATCTGATCACTGTTGAGCAGGGTCTTCTGCAAACGATATCCATTCTTACCCTCTGCTTTTACAAATGCATCATAGAGAGACTTGCGAGGATTCAAGAAGCCGTAGGTTCCCTGAGCCACTTCGTCGGCAGCCTTGCCTTTGAGCGTCATATTGCCAGTACGCCATCCTTGCATCAGGAAGGTCATGTCCATCTGGGACCAAGTCTGCTCCTGGTCGTTACGCCACTGCAATTCGAGCATAGACTCACAGTTGTTGTTGTTGACGGCATGAAACTGCATGTCATAGTCGCCACGGAAGAGGTCGTACTTTTTGGAATCCACCACCTCATTGAGTACGGATGCAGCCTCCTGATACTTCTTCTGGAAGAGATAAGCCTTGCCCAAATAAGCCTTTGCCACTTCCTGGGTAACACGCATACCCGTCTCCTGATCGTCCTTGTTCTTCTTGGAAGGCAAGGCATTCATGCCGATAGCCTCTTTCAAGTCTGCCTCCACAACAGCCCAAAGTGCCTCTGGAGTACTGTTTGGCCGACGGTACTCATCTGTAGCCAAGAGATGATCTACCAATGGAGCTGTACCCCAAAGGGTAACCAGCTCGAAGTTAGCCCAAGCACGGAAGAAATAAGCCTCGGCTATGGCACGCTTCTTGACTTCCGTATCATTAGCCACCTTCTCTATGACGAGGTTTGACTGATAGATGACACCATAGAGACCCGAGAACAGGCCCTCGATATTGCCGTTGCTAGAATCGAAGGTATATTCATTCAACTGCTCGTATGAGTTGTTGTCGCCACGACTACCACCGCCACACCAAGCATCATCCGAAAGCATATTCTTGGTAAAGAACCAAGTAAAATACAATCCCTTCACACGGCTATACATGGCAGCCACCGCCTGCTCGGTCTGCTCATTGGTCTTGTAGAAATCATCCTGACCACCCATATTGCCATGCTTTGCTATATCGAGTCTGTCTTCACAACCGGCAAATAACACTGCCACAACGAGAAGCAGACTATATATGATATTCTTTTTCATAATTTCCTAATGTTATTATATATATAGAATATGTATAGTGTTAGTTATATGAACCTCCAGACCTTAGAACTCCAAGTTGAAGCCCATTACTACCTTCCTTGAGGTTGGATAACCGCCTTTGTCGATACCCATACCCACTACACTATTGGTAGAAACCTCAGGGTCGAAGCCTGGGTACTTGGTGATGGTGAAGAAGTCATCGAGAGACATATAGAGGCGCAAGTTACTGATTGCCACCTTCTTGAGAAGAGTCTTCGGTAAAGTGTAGCCCAACTGAATCTGCTTAATCTTGAAATAAGATCCATCATACACCATTGCACTGGATGTAGCATACTTGTCCATATTGTTGGCACCAGCACGTGGCTTGCTACCATTAGGGTTACCCTCCGTCCAACGGTCGTCATAGAAGAGTTCCTTCATCTTGTTGACCATAGGGAAGTCGGTACGGTTGATACAGTTGAATATCTTGTTGCCTGATGCACCAGAACCAAATACTGCAAAGTCGAAGCCTTTGTAAGCTGCGGTCAAGGTGATACCATAGGTGAAGTCTGGAATGGCACTGCCCAAGTCCATCTTGTCATCATCGGTCAGATCACCACTATCGTTCAGGTCGGCAAAAGTTGGATCGCCCGTCTTTGGGTCTATACCTGTAAACTGATAGCCGCGGAAGTAATACACAGGATAGCCCTTCTCGAAGTATGTGAGAGGCACATTCATAAAGGTAGTACCCTGCAAACGAGTCAAGGATGGGTCGAGATAAGTAACCTCGTTCTTCAAGGTAGCGAGGTTGCCACGTACACTGTAGCTGAAATCACCGATGTTGTCTCTCCAACCGAGTTCAAACTCGAATCCCTTGTTGCTTACGTTACCAGCATTGATAGGAGATGTAGTGCCGCCGATAACCAAAGATGGAGTGGTACCACCCACGAGCAAGTCCTTGGTCTTCTTCACGAAATAGTCCATGCTGAAGTTCATTCTGCCAGCAAAGAGGAGCGCATCAATACCCAAGTCGGTCTGCTCTGATGTTTCCCACTTCAGTTTATCGTTACCCATACTAGATGGACTAACAGACGTTGTATAATTATTACCAGGAACTAACGGATAAAAGCTACCCTGCGCCATATCGGTGCTGTAGGCATAGCCACCCAAGGAAGCCAAGCTACCATTCTGGCCCCAGCTGGCACGCAATTTCAAACTAGCCACAACATCTCTTAAAGGCTCGAAGAACTTTTCCTCAGAAATGGTCCAACCTCCAGACACAGCTGGGAAATATCCCCAACGATTGGTAGCTGGAAGCTTAGATAAGTCGGCAGCATCTGCACGGAGGGAAGCCTGCAGATAATAACGGTTCTTATAATCGTAACTCAAACGACCAAAGTAAGAATACTTGGCTGAGCGAGTTTTCTCACCACCTACAGACTTGGTAGCAGAGGCAGAAGCATAGTTGAGGAAGAAGAACAACGGATTATTTTTCTTGACTGCGTCCTCTTTGTTTGCTGTCAACGAACCATTTACATAATCGTAGGTAGATTCCTGGAAAGACATACCAACCATGGCATTCACGGTATGGTCACCAAACTTCTTCATATAGTTGGCAAAGTTCTCCCATTGATAATAGATAGAGGTAGAAGAAGATGCACTCTGATCTACATAATCACGGCTTTGCGTTTGATTTCCATAGAAAGGAAGTGAAGTGGAAGAACTGCGAGTACCCGACAAACGGTAACCAAAGCGAGAAGTAAGCACAAGATCCTTGATAGGTTTGAAATCTGCATAAATGGAACCATTCACATTGAATCCACTGTTGCGAGATATGCCATTGTCACGCATCACGAATGGGTTGAACTGCTCACCAGTATAGAAAGCAGACACACCATAGTAGTTACCAGCCGCATTGGTCAAGAGATGCTTTCCGCTTGCCAAGGCATTAGCAACATGAGTAGGCAAGTTTCCACCCTCGTATGCAACAGGGGTCAATGGATCCATAGAAAGCACAGCTGCCATCATAGAACCATACTCATTGTTCTCAGAAACAGAGCGAGCATTATATTTTTCAATCTGATTGGTTGTACCCACCTTCAACCATGGCTTGATCTGATATTCAGCATTGATGGTAGCGGTGAGACGACGATAGAGGTCATTATTACCTCTTACCATACCATCATTGTCAAGATAAGTAAGCGAAAGATAGTAGTTGCCATTTTGGTTACCACCCGTAAAGCCCAGGTTGTGCTTCTGCATCTTACCCTTGCCATAGATGGCATCTACCCAGGAGGTATTGGTAGTTCCATCCCAATTTTTCAAGAGATAATCCTCGGTAAAGGTCTTACCTTCTTTCATATATTGGATATATTCTTCGGCATTGAGCAACTTAGGCTTTTTAGCAAGCGATTCGATGGCATATTGGAAATCATATGTTATCTTTCCACTACCCACAGTACCCTTCTTCGTAGTAATGAGAACTACGCCATTACCAGCCTCTGCACCATATATGGCAGCAGAAGCGGCATCCTTCAATACTTCCATAGATGCTATGTCATTAGGATCGATACCACTAATATCGCCTAGGCGCACACCATCTACTACATAGAGAGGATCGGAAGAACCATTGGAAGAGAAACCACGGATACGAACGGTTGGTGATGAACCCGGACTAGCAGAAGAAGAGACAATCTGTACACCTGCGGTCTTACCCTGAAGAGCAGACTTGGCATTGGTGATGGTACGATTTTCCATATCTTCTTTCTTCACCTGAGAGATGGCACCTGTTACAGAACTCTTCTTCTGAACACCATAGCCTACAACCACCACATCGTCGAGTACCTTGTTGTCTTCATTTAATGTAATCTTGAGTCTGGAAGAGTTGGCTAAGACCTCTTTATTCTTATAGCCAAGATAAGAGAAGATAAGGGTCTTACCTTTTTGCACCTGGATCGTAAAGTTACCATCCATATCAGTTACAGTACCACCCTTGTTGTCTCCCTGCACACGCACGGTAACACCAATCAAAGGGTCGGCATTTTGGTCAACTACGAGACCAGCGACTTTCATCAGTTCCTGCGCCAAGGCAGCAGAACCGGAAATCATTAATAAGAACACGAAGGTTAGAAACCTTCTGTAATCATTCATTTTTCTCATAGATTTTTCTCATTAAGATAATACTTTATTAGTTGAGCTTTTATTCTTGTAAATCTGTTAATTGTTTACGGCTGCAAAGGTAGTACTTTTTATCATACACCTTTTTCTAACTTGTTTTCTTGTGTTACGTTTTTGTTCAAAATGGGGTTTTCTATATGTTCAAAAACTTGCTTATTTGTTTAAAAAGCCTTATAATCCTTGTATATATCAAGGTTTTATAGTACTTTTGCAATCATTATCAAAACCATCGATTATGAAACGAACAAAGATATTTTATAACGCACTCATTCTCTTGGCAACCCTTCTTCTTACTGCTTGCCAGGAACAAAAAGACATCCCCGTAGTCTCTTCACCCGAGAAGAACCTCGTCCTGTCTGATCATATCTCCAACCAAAAGGTGATGAGCATCTGCGAAGACAAATACGGTCAAATCTGGATAGGTACCTTCCGTGGTCTCAACAAGTATGATGGCAACCAGTATCACCAATACTACTGCGTGGACGATTCACTGGGATTGCCCGACAACCATATTACCCACATTTATCGTGACTCCCACAACCGACTCTGGGTAGCCACCGTCAACGGCGTATGCCTATACCAGGCCAATGGCAATTTCAACCGAGTAAGTATCAATGGTACTAACAAGAACATCGAAAAAATCCTAGAAGACAAGGAGGGAAGAATCTTCTTCCTCACGATGACAGACATATATCAATATGACGAAAATACCAACACAGCCATCATCAAGCTCTCCAAGATGCTAGAGAAGAACTGCTATCATATCTCTTGCCATATAGACCGAAAAGATGTGATGTGGATTGTTACCTCTTACTCTGTCAAGGGGTATCGCACCCGAGACCTCAAACTTATCGCCAAAAGCCCTGTACAGAGTAATCCCATCACCTCTTTTCTCCTCGATGGGCATCAGCTCTACCTCTCTGGCTATAATGGAATGCAGCTCTTTGATACGGACACCCGGAAATGGCAACATCTCCCTGTAGCCTTGCAAGGCATGCAAATCCCCAACGACATGGTCAACTGCATCCATCCCTATGGCGCAAAAGGCAATCTTCTGTTCAGCACCACCAAGCACGGATTACTCTATTTCAATGCCCAAGAGGGAACCATCCTGCCACAAAGCGACAAGAATTTCCCATTCGAAGTGCCTGATATGCAAGTCAACAAGATGTTAACCGACTCCAAGGGCAACCTTTGGCTCGGGTCTGAAGACGATGGCGTAAAAACCATCTACAGATACAAGGATATGTTTAACAGCATGCCTGCCCTTCAACGTGCCATCGGCAAACAGCCCGTACTCTCAGTAGCCGCCGACAGGAATCACCACCTTTGGATTTCTACCAAGAAGAACGGACTCTATATGTATGACTTGCAAACCCAGCAACTCAAGGACATACCGATGGATTCCTACAGCAACGGCAACAAGAAGAATGCCATCATCAACATCTTTGTGGATAGCAGCAATCATCTATGGCTAGCCAATGGCGACCATGTGGCAAAGTACCAATACGATGGCAACAATCTCAACAAGGTAGCCTCCTACCCTTGCTTCATGCCTATAGACATCTGCCAAGATGCAAAGGGTAACATCTGGGTATCCACGGCATCCGTCAACATCTACTGCATTTCAGCACAAAGTGGAGAGATGACCAAAAAACAACTCTTCCCTACCACTTTGTGCTTCATTCCCTGCATCATGCACTTGCAGAATGGCAACATGCTCATATCTGCCTTCTACAAACCCATCCTCGAAATGAATGGAGACAACTTCGACATCCAAGAGTTTAAAGTGAATCCGGATGACTGGAAGAAGTGCATCAAGCGAAGTGTGTATATCCCAACCAAGAACTATCAAGACCGCAAGGGCAACATCTGGTTGGGTACAGTTACCAACGGACTCTTGAAGTATGACGCAAAGAGCCACAAGCTGACCACCATAGCAGGAATCTCCTGCTCCGACATTTCAAGCATCGAGGAAGATCGAGATGGAAACATTTGGGTCAGTACGCTGTATGGACTCAACAAGATAGATGGAAAAACAGAAAAGGTAACCACCTACAACGAGGCTGACGGTGTGAAAGGTTTCCAATTCTACGATAGGGCATCGTGCAAGCTATCAGATGGAACACTCATCTTCGGCGGCACCCAAGGACTCACCATCTTCAATCCACAAAACGTAAACACGAACCAACAGATAAGTCTGCTTTTCGAAACACTCAAGGTACATAATGAGATTATGCTTCCTGACAAGAATGGATGTATCGAGGAGAGTATGGAAGAATCACCCCATATCCACCTAAGCTACAAACAAAACAGCTTCAGCATTGCCTTTTCTGCCATCGACTACAGCGACTACAAGCACATCCACTACTTCTACCAAATGGCTGGATTCGATAATACATGGATTGATGCAGGCAATAACAACGAGGCGTACTACTCTAATCTGCCTGCTGGCAACTATACCTTCAAGGTCAAGATGGTAGGCAACAACTCCAACAATACCATCGCCGAAAAAAGCATACTGGTAAGCATCGCCCCTGAGCCTTGGAACTCTTGGTGGGCCTGGTGCCTATACCTTATTATAATGGGGTGCGTCGGCTTCGTGATCTATCGGCAGAAGATGCGCATCAGCATCGAGAAGAACATGGTTCAAAAGGCTAAGGATGAGAAGGAGCAAGAACAGCGCATCAACAAGATGAACATGAGTTTCTTCGCTAACATCTCGCATGAGTTCCGGACACCACTCACCATGATTTCGGGACCTGTGGAACAACTCTGCGAAAGTGAAAGCATCAACAAGCACGACAAGTTGCTATTGAACATCATCAACCGAAGCGTAGATAGAATGCTGAGACTCGTCAACCAGTTGCTCGACTTCAACAAGTTGGAGAACGACACGCTCCGCTTGCACGTCAAGCAAACCGACATTATCACCGAGATGAAACGCATCATGGACCTCTTCATCGTGAATACCGAGGAGAAAGGTATCACCTTGAACTGTCACGGACTAGAAGGTTCCTACCTGATGCTTCTGGACTCCGACAAACTGGAAAAGATTATCAACAACCTGATGTCCAACGCCATGAAGTTTACCCCTCGTGGCGGTAAGATAGATGTATCTTTCGACACCGGTACCACTAACAAGGGAGAACAGATTATCACCATCACGGTGGCTGATACAGGCAAGGGAATCCCACAGAATGAGGTGGAGAATATCTTCAAGCGATATTATCAGTTGAACAACCAGTCCACAGGCACCATCAACTGGGGTACTGGCATCGGACTCTACTATGCCCGCAGCCTAGCCGTCCTTCACCATGGCGATTTAAAGGCGGGCAATCGCAAGGACTGCCAGGGAGCCATCTTCACCGTTACCCTGCCTACCGATGAGAGCCTCTATGCCGCCAACGAGAAAGCCCTTTTGGAGCAAGACCAGAAGATGGCTTTTCCGCTGCACGACAGTCAGAAAGTGGCAGACAAGGTAAGTCAAGATAACAGTACAGACAACCGTCCGAAAATACTCATCGTAGATGACGACACCGAAGTGGTGCATTATCTTCGTACCCTCCTGGCATCATCCTATCGCATCATCTATCGTTTCGATGCCGAGAGTGCCTTGAAGGCGACAAGGGAGGAAGAACCTAGCCTCATCCTCAGCGATGTGGTGATGCCGGGAATGAGCGGCTATGATCTCTGCAAGGAAATCAAGCAAGACATCCAACTCTGCCATATCCCAGTCATCTTGGTAACGGCAAAGACCACCACCGAAAACCAAGTGGAGGGTCTGAACAGTGGAGCAGATGCCTACGTTACCAAACCATTCACCCCCAAGGTTCTCCTGGCAATGATCAACTCGCAACTCACCAACCGTGAGAAGACCAAGACCATCCTAACCAACGCCACGGAGACCGACAAGAACGTGGAAGAAGTGCTGTCGCCACAAGACAAACTCTTCATGGACGAACTCTATCATATGATGGAGCAGGAACTAGCCAACTCGGAATTGGATGTCAACAAGGTAACGAAACTGATGAACATCTCCCGTACAAAGCTCTACTACAAGGTCAAGGGACTCACAGGAGAGAATCCAAGCGTCTTCTTCAAGACCTATAAGCTCAATCGTGCCGCCACCCTCATCGTGGAAGGCAAGTACAACATCTCGGAGATTGCCTACATGACGGGATTCAACACCCTCTCCCACTTCTCAACCAGCTTCAAGAAGCAATTTGGATGTACACCGAGCGAATATAGTAAGAAAACTTATTAAATTTTGATGCGAAATAGACCTATTATGGGAAAAATTGTTTATCTTTGCATCTAGATTGATTTAATAATAGAAAAAGAAAATAAATTATGAACGCAATTCACACAGACAATGCGCCTGCAGCTATCGGTCCATATAGCCAGGCTATCGAAGTAAATGGTTTTGTTTTTGCATCTGGTCAGATTCCTATCGACCCTGCAACAGGCAATTTCGTAGAAGGCGGCATCAAGGAGCAGACTCGCCAGAGCCTCACCAACGCCCAGAACATCCTGAAGGCAGCAGGTACTGACCTTTCTCATGTGGTTAAGACTACAGTTTATCTGAACAGCATGGACGATTTCGCTGCCATGAACGAGGTATATGCCGAGTTCTTCAGCCAGCCATATCCAGCCCGTTCTGCCGTAGCTGTAGAGAAGTTGCCAAAGGGCGCCCTCGTAGAGGTTGAGGTTTTGGCAGCCAAGTAATTCTTCCTCTTTTCTATCAGGAAGTAAAGTTTCAAGGTGAAAACATTCTTTAGATGGTATCAAGCATTACATTAAAGAATCTGATTATAGGCTATCGTTCGAAGCATCAGCTCCGGGCGATAGCCTCACCTGTTCATGCCTCGCTCCAAGCCGGTGAACTGACCTGTCTCATCGGAGCCAACGGAGTGGGCAAATCTACCTTACTCAGAACTTTAGCCGGATTTCAGCCAGCGCTTGATGGCGAAATTCTGATTCAGGACAAATCTCTTTCCGATTTCTCAGCCCAGGAACTCGCCAGAGAAATCAGCATCGTTCTCACATCGAAGACAGACCATGCCCAACTCTCTGCTGAAGAGATTGTAGGCATAGGCCGTTCTCCCTATACCGGTTTCTGGGGCACATTATCTGCTGCCGACAAGCAGATTGTTGCTTCTGCTCTTCAGGAAACGGGCATTCAGCATCTTGCCCAGAGAAACATCAGCGAACTGAGCGATGGTGAGCGTCAGAAGGTAATGATAGCCAAAGCCTTGGCGCAGCAAACCCGCATCATCATCCTGGACGAGCCTACCGCCTTTCTCGATTTCCCCAGCAAGATAGAAACCCTACAGATGCTCCGTCGCCTGGCGCACGAACAAAATAAGTCCATATTACTGTCAACCCATGATGTAGAGTTGGCGCTCCAGCTCTCCGACCGTCTCTGGCTGATGGAAGAAAGCCGTTTCTCTATCGGCACTCCTAAAGAGTTGGCTGCCGATGGTTCCTTGTCCAGATTCATCAATCGTGACGGCATCCGATTCAACAAAGATTCCCTCCGCATCGAAATCAAATGAGTTTTCGTAACTGATTTTTTCTATGGTCACACGCAAGCACATGAAGAAAAATTCTCAAGTGGCTCAGTTTGCTAACTCAAGTGGCTCAGTTTGCAAACTCAAGTAGCTCAATCAGCGAGTTCAGACGTCTCAGTTAGCTGATGCAGACGTCTCGGCAAGCCTACGGATACGGCTCCGTTAGCCTACGCAGCCATATCTGTAACCCGATGCAGTCATATTCGTAACCCAGCGCAGCCATATTCGTAACCCAGCGCAACCATATTCGTAACCCAACGCAGCCATATTCGTGAATAAGTTTTAGATAATCATCTATCATCCATCACGGTTTACATACACCACGCACATTAATACACTAATATACAGATACTTAAATAGCGTGACAGATACTCCGAAAACGGGAATATCCATCACGCTATACAGAAGAAATAATTACCTCATTATCAAACAATTAAAATTTAAAAAGAGGAAACGTGAGGGATGTGAGGGATAAAAAGAGGAAAAAACTTATAAGGGCGTATACAGAAATGGTTTGCTAGCGTATTATGCTATCTTGGGCCCTCATCATTGATATTAACGTAAAAAACATTAAAAACGACAAGAATCTCAGGGAAAAGCATCTCCTTATCCTAGGATATGTGTAATTTTGCACCAACGGAGACCTAGGAAATGTGTAAAATATAGGATTACAAAACCTAGGAAACGTGTAAAATCCAGCACTCTGAAAGCTAGGATACGTGCAACAATAAGAATACCAAGAAGTTATGAAACGTAAAATCTATAGTCAATTATTAAGATGGAAATCAGACGATAATGGGCAGAACGCATTACTCATTGATGGGGCACGACATATTACCTATCGACTCCTTACGTCATTCACACCTCAGACTTAGCGGAAAAAGATGGGATAGCATATCTACCACTCTATATGACACCCCTGCTATAAACCAGAGCTAGAAGAGGGCGTGCAAGAACTATATCTTGCACACCCTCTTTTTTTCCTATTCCTACAATATCTCCAACTGATCCTTTACCGCCTTATAACAGCGGCGGGAAACCGTGATTTCCTCATGGTCGAAAGGAGGAGAAAAGATGCAACGGAGCGTATAATTCTCAATGCTGAGAAGATAGTCGAGATTGATGATGCAGTCCTGACGAACCTGAACCAGAGAAGGCGACATGGAAAGGATGGTCTTTGCCGTGGCCTGCTTCTTCAATTTATAAACCTGACCATTCGACAACTTCAACTGCCAAAGATGAGTAGCCTCATCAAAAGTGCAACTGAACACATCATCGGGCTTCAACATCAATAAACCCGAAATGGTCTGAATGGCAAGACGCTTGGCTGCTGTTCCCAGCAACCCATTCATTCCCGAAAAATCCTGAGCCTTCTGAGAAGCCAAGGCTGATTCAGAAGAACAGGAAGAGGACTCAGGAACGGAAGAAGCATCTTCATCCACATCATCTCCATCTTTCATTTTCTGCCGGATTCGGTCTACTACAAGTCCGAACTCATCCTGCTGATAAGGTTTCAACAGGAAATCGAAGGCAGAGGCCCTGAGCGCATCAATCATATACTTATCGAAGGCGCTGTAGAATACTACGATGAGCTCCATCGGCATTTCTTCTCTCAGAGACTGCAACACCTCAAAACCCGTCTGCCCAGGCATTTCAACATCGATGAACAGCACATCGGGCTGTATGCTCATCACCAGATTCTTTGCCGATACCGCCGAAGAGGATGTGGCAATCACCTCAAAATCTTCCAGAGTTGCCAAATCGTCCTGCAACCTGCGGATGCTCTGTGGTTCATCGTCCACAATCACAACCTTAATTCTATCTTGCATTGCTTGCATGTTATTTCGTTTTAAATTCTTATGAAAAGTTTCTTACTTAAAGACATTATAATCGTAATTACATGGAACTCCGATACTTACACGCATTCCTCTATTCCTGGCACCACCCTCCTCTTCTGATGCTCCTCTGTTGCTCTGCATCTTGAAGAACATCTTGCGTTCGTTGCTTGCATTAAGCATTTCGATGGTACTGTTCAGAATTCTCAATCCGGTTCCCGTACTGGCAGCACAATTTTTCTTTTTCTTGCCAACGGTACCCGAATCTCCACATCCGTTGTCTGTAACATCTATGCGGAGCATATCGTCCTCAACCCAGATATTTACATCCAGCAAAGGCTTATCTTCCGTCTCTTCCATTCCCACAAAAGCATGTTTCAAGGCATTCTCTACAGGAATCTGGATAATCATAGACGGCAGCATGAGCTTCATATCCACATCCTTGGCAACATGGAACTGAGGCATCGGAAGGAACGGATTGGTTTCATGGCGAAGAGTAGAATAGCTCATCACCATCTGCAGTTCTTCTTCCAGACTTACCGCCATCTTATCGCAAGAAAGCAAGTAGGCACGCAGTACCTGTATCAGGAGCTGAAGCGGTTTGACATCAACCCCCTTCGGAAGATTCGAGACGAAGATATTGAGCACATTAAATACGAAATGAGGCGAGAAACGATTGCGCACATTCTCCATCTTCAGAGCCATCATCCGGTTCATCTCCTCATGATGCTGATGCTTGTTGCGCAACCATTTGTAACGGAGGAAAGCGATGAGAGCCAATACGCTCATTACCAGCAAGCCAATAATCAGGAGCAGGATGACTCTAAAGGATCTTACCTCTGCTTGCGTGGTGCTAAGGGATAAATCACGGCGAACGATGGCCGTATCCTGCTTGAATCTCAATTCATTCTCCTGAACATTCGAAACCATCGTAGCGTTACGGAGCGAATCGTCGTACTGATTCATCAGTTTCTGATATTGCAGAGCCTTGGCATACTGTCCCTTGCGCTCACAAAGAGCCGCCAGTCCCTTATGATAAAGGTAAAGATAATTAGGCGACATCTTGGAGAGATCGTATGGCTTGTTCAAAATCTCAGTAGCCTTCGCCAGACTATCCTGCTTCAGAGCCAGAGATGCATTCAACCCATCCACATAGAATTGCACATCGCTCTGCATGGAGGGCTGGGCAAAGAAGAATTTCGTGGTAAGAGTCAGATATTTCTGTGCAGAATCCAACCGGTTGAGTTCCAGATAAGTCTGTCCGAGATTAGCATCAACAATAGCCGTCGCCAGGGGCTGTTCCATCTGCCGTGTAGCCTTTTGAGCCTTCAGGAAGCACTTCAGAGCCTCAGCCGGTTTTTCCTGACTGCTGTACACATTTCCCCAACTGTTGTAAAAGAAATGAACATCTTTCGGATTCTTTGGCGGATACAGGCGTTCAGCCTTCTGGAAATAATGATGCGCCAGCTGATAGTTCTGCAAATCATTATAAACCTGTCCCAGTCCTGAGAGAATACTGTTCTGGGCTTCATGCTGATTCAGAGAATCTGCCAGGAAATAGGCACGGCGGTACCAGGAAGAAGCATCCGCCAGCTTACCCATCTGTCTGGACGCATCGGCAATATTGATACATACATCAATCGCCTCGCCGCAACTGTCAAGGTTCATGATTTCATGATAAGCTTTCTCATAATAAATTAAAGCCTCCTTCCTCTTGCCGGAAACCAGCAAAAGTATGCCTTGCAGATTATCAGCATAAGAAAGAATTCTGTTGTCAGGAGTTTGTTTGCAATAAGCGTTAACCGAATCTATCAACAACTGGCATTGGGCATCAGCCCCCTTCATATAATAACATTTAGCTATTAATAATTTTTTCCATTGATCGCTTTTATCGGGATTACCTTCACATTTGAAATTTCTTATCAGCATGATCATCGAATCAGGATGACTCTGCATGAGAGATTGGTGACCGGACACAAATTCATCGATATCTTTATGCCACGACTCATCACCCTTCTGCCGATGAGAACAAGCGGCAAACAGCAGCATCAGAACGAATAGCCACAGAAGGCACAGTCCGTTCTTAATCTGCATCGTCATTATCTTTCTATATACACTTACCATGATAGACTATTTAAATGAATTTATGTTTCAGTTGCGAAAGTACAACAAAAAATCCAAATAAACAAAAAAAATAACTGAAAAACTCATTTTTTAAATAAAATATGAACTAAAACGTGTTTAAATGTGTATCTTTGTAGCATGGAAATGCATTTATTCAAAAATATAGAACTAAATAATATGCCTGAAAGGATGAACAATCCATTCAGCTACGAACCTCATCCGCTCTGCATCGAAGCATGCAGGAAGCTGCAGGCTGAACTCTCACAGCGAAACGACTGGCGGGAGGAAATAAACCGTGGAAAGATGTTCGGCGTGCTTATCGTAGAAGCCGACAACGGTAAGATTGGCTATCTGAGAGCTTATAGCGGACAGATTGGCGGCAGGAGCGACTGGGAAGGTTTTGTTCCAGCCGTATTCGATTATCTCCAACCCGACGGATATTTCAAGAAACATGAGGCTGAGATTTCGGAATTGAACCAGCAAATCAGACAGATTGAAGCCAACGAAACCCTGAAAAAGGCAAAAAGCCTGATTAATGATTTACAGCAAAAGCGCCAGGAAGTTATCGCAAACTATCAGACAAAGATAAAAGAAGCGAAAGAAAAGCGAGATGCAAGGCGACAGGAAGCCCTTTCTGCTGGAAAATCTCTGAGCCAGGAAGAGGAAGAGGCGATGATAAAAGAGAGCCAGTTTATGAAGGCTGAACTGAAGAGACTGAAGAAATCAATAAACGAAAAGACGGCGCTGGAAACAGAATACGAAGTCTACGAAAAGGACTTGAACAGGGCAAAAAAGCTCCGCAAAGAGCTATCAGAAGCACTTCAGCAATGGCTGTTTGCGAAATTCCAGATGCTGAATGCAGAAGGAGAAAGCAAGGACCTGCTGGAGATTTTCAAGGACGAGGCGATTAAGATTCCACCTGCAGGAAGTGGAGAATGCTGCGAGCCGAAACTCCTGCAATACGCTTACCAGCATGGCTACAAGCCTCTGCAGATGGCGATGTTCTGGTGGGGAGAGAGTCCAAAAGAAGAAATCAGGCACCATCTTCAGTTTTATCCTGCCTGCAACGGAAAATGCAAACCGATACTACATTGGATGCTGCCTAAAACGGTCTTTGAAACCCAACAGACCGAGGCTACTATATATAATAAGGTGGAAACGCTCTACGAAGACCGTGAACTGGCTGTCATCTATAAGCCCGAGGGTTTGCTCTCGGTTCCCGGAAAAGATGCAGCCCAGCCATCCGTCTACACTCTGATGCGCAGGAAATATCAGGAAGCTACCGGTCCGCTCATCGTCCACCGTCTGGACATGGCAACAAGCGGACTGATGATTATTGCCAAGACCGAGTTTGCCTATCATCGTCTGCAAAAGGAGTTTCTGAATCATCGGGTTCAGAAGAAATACGTAGCCATCGTTTGCGGAAAAGACAAGGAATCGTGCAACCGGATTCTGAAAGAAGCAGAAAGCGGAAGAGGTTACATCTCGCTTCCTCTGATGGCAGATTTCCTAGACCGTCCACGCCAGATTGTAAACCGTGAACAGGGCAAGGAAGCCATTACAGAATACGAGGTTCTAGAGCGTATTGACGATACCCATCTGCGCCTGGCGCTCTATCCGAAAACAGGCAGAACGCACCAGCTGAGAGTGCATTGTGCTCATCAGGAGGGTCTGAATGCCCCTATCATAGGCGATCCGCTCTACGGCAACGAGACTGCAACAAGACTGCATCTCCATGCTGAAGAAATCACATTTGAGCACCCGATGACGGGAAAGAAAATGACTATAACAAGAAAGGCTGATTTCTAACCGAAACCAGCCTTTCTTCATATCTGCGGATGACAGAATCAGCAGAAACAGATGAAAACATCGGAATATCAGACAAAGAACATCACGATAACCTGGGCTATCACCACTCTGATAAACATGCCGAGCGGATAAACCGTAGCATAACTGATGCTTGGCGTATCGCCGTCGAGCGTCTCGTTGGCGTAAGTCAAAGCCATCGGATTCGCCATACTTCCACAGAGGATTCCGCAGATACTGCCGAAGTCATACTTCTTGGTCTTCAGGATGATGAGACCTACGATAACCACAGGTACAACCGTGATAAGGAAACCGATGCCTACCCACATCAAACCTTCCGGACGGACCACCGTCTCGAAGAACTGTCCACCAGCCGCCAATCCCAGGCAACCGAGATAGAGGGCAAGACCCAGTTCTCGCAGCATCAGCCCCGCACTTCGCGTCATGTAAGAGATGAAATGCACACGAGGTCCCAACGCACCAATCAGAATACCCATCACGATAGGACCACCGGCAATACCCAGACGCACAGGAGCCGTCATTCCAGGAATATCCAGAGGAACGGTTCCTACGGCAAGACCGAGAATGATTCCGAGGAAGATAGCGCCGAGGTTCGGCTCGTTCAAGGTCTTTACGGCATTACCCAGAAACTGCTCTACATGGTCGATACTCGTAGGGTCGCCAACTACCGTCAGTCGGTCGCCGTACTGCAGACGGAGGTCATCTGTAGCAAGCAGACGGATATCACCACGAAGCACTCGGCTCACATTCACGCCATAGGAGTTTCGCATCTGCAGACTGCCCAGGCGCTTGCCGTTCAGTCCCGGACGGGTAACAACGATAATGCGGCTTTCAACCTTCGCATCAATCGCATTCCAGTCTACCTTATCATTATTCCACTCCTTATCCACCTTCTTTCCGAAGAGAATCTGCATCGCCGAAACCTCATCCTTATTGGTAACCACGAGCACATTATCATTCGTATGAAGTACCGTATCAGCCTGAGGAACAATTACCTGTTCGCCTCTCCACACACGGGAGATGATGAACTTGCGATGCGTCATCATCGTAATCTCTGCGATGGTATTGCCGTTCAGGGCGGGATTCACGATTACGTATTGTCCGATAGACGTATGGTCGTCATCATCATTTTTGCGAATCTCCAGATCTTCCGGTTTCACAAAGAGTTTGCGCATGAGCATCATCGCCAGGATAACGCCCACTACACCCAGAGGATAAGTGACGGCGCAGCCCAGAGCCGCACCTTCGCTAGGCAAGCCCAACTGCTGCAACGCCTGCTGGGCAGCACCAAGGGCAGGCGTATTGGTCGTGGCGCCACACAGGATGCCCATCATATCAGGCAGACTGATTGGTAGAATCCAGCACAAAACGAGCGAGAACAAGGTTCCCACCAAGATGACAGCCAGACTCCACAGATTGAGCGAAATGCCTTCGTGACGCATCGAACCGAAGAAGTTAGGACCCACATAAAGACCCAGCACATACACAAACATGGTAAGGCCGAAGCTTTCTGCAAACTCCAGCATGTTCTGGTCAATAGAGAGTCCGAGATGACCCGCTATAATACCCACGAAGAATACGAAGGCTATGCCAAGGGAGATTCCTTTGACATGAATCTTGCCGAGGGCAAGACCCAAAGTACAAATCAAAGACAGGATGACGATGCCTTGCACCGCCGAATGCACGTTGATTAAATTATCAAACCACATAATGTTTCTTTATATCTATTCTAGATAAAACTTTAAAAATTGCTTTTTCTCGATGCAAAGGTACATTAAAATGCGAACAAAACAAAATAATTCCCATTTTTTTTTGTATTATTCTCGATTTGCAGTACCTTTGCATCCGCAAAATAAAGTAAGAATGAAAGATATTTGTTGTATTGGGCACGTAACAAAGGATAAAATCGTGACCCCGAGCAGTACGGTTTACATGGCTGGCGGCACCTCTTTTTATTTTGCCTACGCCATCAACCAATTGCCAAAGGATGTAAGTTTCTCGCTTATTACGGCGATGGATCCTACCGAGAAGGAACCTGTTGAAAAGATGCTCAAGGCTGGAATAGATGTCACCTTGAACCCATCGCGCAATACGGTTTTCTTCGAAAATATTTATGGCAATAATCCCAACGACCGTAAGCAGCGAGTGCTTGCCAAGGCCGATCCTTTCACCATCCAGCAGCTGGAGCATGTAGAGGCAAAGGTTTTTCACCTGGGCAGTCTGCTGAGCGATGATTTCTCGCCGGAAGTGGTCGCCTTTCTTGCCAAGAAGGGAAAAGTTTCCATCGATGTGCAGGGCTATCTGCGCGAGGTGAGAGACGAGAAAGTTTACGCTACCGACTGGAAGGACAAGCTCCAGGTGCTCAAGAACACCTATTATCTGAAGGTGAACGAGACCGAGATGGAGACCATTACGGGACTGAAAGACCCGAAGGAAGCCGCCAAGCTGATTCATGCCTGGGGCGTAGCCGAAGTAATCATCACGCTGGGAAGCGAGGGCTCTCTGGTTTATGTAGATGATACTTTCTACGATATTCCTGCCTACCCTCCTCATGAAGTAGTAGATGCTACAGGATGTGGCGACACCTATTCGGCAGGCTATCTCTACAAGCGTATGCAGGGAGCCAATCCGGTAGAAGCCGGAAAGTTTGCTGCAGCCATGTGTACCATCAAACTGGAGCACAACGGACCGTTCAACCGCAGCATAGAAGATGTAATGAAAATTATCAGATAACAGATGAAACAATCATCAGATAAAACAGACGGGACTATTCCCGATTTCAAGAGAAAGGCAGTTTCCAACAAGCAGGAAACTGCCTTTTTTCTTTGACTCCACACTCCGTTTATCCCTTGAAAATATGTTGTTTAGCAACTTTTTCCATATATGAACCATTATGAACTTGTATAATACCACTTTTTTTCCTACCTTTGCAAAGTAAATGAAACTAGCAGTTCCAGATACACCTAGAAAAAGTAATCACATAAAACGAAGAAATCATGAAACAGAAGAAGTATCTAGCAATCGTAGGGAGCATGCTCCTCGCATTAACCGCATGTTCCGGTGGAGGTTCTGAATTAGACCCTACACCTAGTCCAACCCCTTCAGCAAAAGTGCCTATCAGCATCAGCACTTCGATAAGCCGTGCTACTGATCTGGCTTTTGAAACGGGAGACCAGATAGGACTGTTTGTTGTCAACCATAAAGCCGACGGCTCTGTCGCAACACTCCAAACAACAGGTAACCATGTAGACAACATGAAATTTACCTACGATGGAACCTGGAAGGCTGCATCACCAACCTACTGGAAAGACAACAGCACCCATGCCGATTTCTATATTTATTATCCATATACAGGCTCTATCAGCAACATAGAGGCGATGCCTTGGACCATAAATGCAGACCAGAGCACAACGGAAAAATACAAGGCTAGCGAACTTCTGATAGGCAAGACTACAGATGCGGCTCCTACAGAAAGCGCCGTGAAGATAGAAGCCAGGCACGTGTTGAGCCAGATGATTATCAAACTCGTGGCAGGAAACGGATTTACAGAGGCTTCGCTTGCTGCAGCCAAGATTAGCGTAAAGATCAACCGTCTGAAGACACAGGCTACAGCCAATCTTTCTACAGGTGCCGTAACAGCCAAGGGCGATGATACAGACCTCATTCCGCTCAAGGAAGAAGGCAACAGCTACAAGGCGCTCATCATTCCGCAAGCCGTAGGCGAGGGAAATCTCATTACCGTAAATGTTGACGGCAGAGATTTCAATCTCCCTAAGTCATCCCAGTTTTCCGCTTTTGAGGCTGGCAAGAAGCATAAGTTTACCGTTACGCTCAGCAAGACCAGCAACGGCGTGAATGTAAATATCAGCAAGTGGGAAGACGACGGTATTGACTATGGCGGAACAGCCGAATAACAGAACGGACGATTTTCTATCCAGAAATAATAAGAGATGATCTTTCTGACTGAGAAAGGTCATCTCCCCTAAAAGAATTATTTATGAAAAGAGTAAAACATACCTTATTATATCTGCTTGCGGCAGGAGCCATGCTCCTGACAGGCTGTAGCGATGACTTCTTCGGCGACAAGACCGAGCAGCACGACAGCAACCGCATCCAGCTTTCGGGCGATATCGACCAGCTTGCCGTAACCCGCGTCAACGACAACGGTTTCTGCAACGGCGACGTGATGGGCGTTTACATCGTAGATTACGAGGGGAACAAGCCTGGAACCTTGAAGGTAAACGGCAACCGTGGCGATAATGTGCGCCACACTTTCGATGAGCCTAACTATAAGTGGAACTCCGCTTATGACCTTTTCTGGAAAGACAAGCATACGCATATTGATGTGTATGGCTACTATCCTTTTGCCAATCCTGAGAGCATAGAGGATTATCAGTTTGAGGTTCAGAAAGACCAGAGCAAGGCAACCGAGAATGGCGAAATGGGTGGCTACGAAGCGAGCGATTTTCTCTGGGGCAAGGTTTCAGATGTGGCTCCTACCACCAGCGTAATCCGTTTGCCTATGGCGCATCGCATGTCTAATGCCCGTGTTACCCTGATTCAGGGTTCCGGTTTTGCTGAGGGCGAATGGGCGAATCTGGAGAAGATTGTTCTGACAGCCAACGTAGCCCGCAAGGCGGGCATCAATCTTTCTACTGGCGAAATCAAGACTGCAGGTGCTGTAGAGAACACCATGACCATCCCATCTCGTACTAACGACGAGTGGCGCACCATCGTGGTTCCTCAAACCGTGGCAGCCGGCACTACCCTCTTCAGCATCACCATCGGCGGCGTACCTTATAAGTTCACTAAGAACGAAGCACTTACCTACGTATCTGGCAAGATGATGAACTTCGGTATCAAGGTGGATAAGCAGGCAGGAAGCGGCACTTATAAGCTTACCTTGGTAAGCGAAAGCATCACTCCTTGGGAGAATGATTTGGTAAGTCATGATGCTGCGGCGAAGGAGTACGTGGTTATCAACTCAACGAAAGGTCACCTAAAAGAGGCGATTGCTGCGGCTAATAAGGACTATACAAAACTCAAGAATCTTAAGATTACCGGCGAGATAGGACCAACAGACTTTGAATTTATGCGTGACGAAATGAGCAATCTTCAATCTCTGAATATGAAAGAAGCTATTGTTTATGGAAGATTTGGTTATCAACCTTGGATTTCTGGTGACAACTCTCACGATGGGGTAGAGCGAAAGTACGTAATTCATGAGCGTGCATTTGATGAAAAGAACTCATTAGTCCGTGTCGTTCTTCCAGACAGTCTTACAGGTATTGGTGAAAGAGCCTTCAGAAATTGTGTAAATCTAACTGGTTCTATCATCATACCAGAGGGAGTAACTCGCATCGGTCCTAGTGCATTTCTTTGGTGTAATTCCTTAACAGGTTCTCTTTCACTACCAACAACATTGGAATATATTGGAGGAGGAGGCGCCGTAGATATCGGAGGTGCCTTTGACGGTTGTCATTTTAATTGCGAGTTGAAATTACCAAACAATTTGAAATATATTGGACATAATGTATTTGCATCGAATCCTGGTTATTACGGCAATTTAGTATTACCAGATAAACTTGAATATATAGGTGATGGGGCTTTTTGTAATGACAATAATCTTACGGGAAGTCTTAAAATACCACAAGGCGTAAAAACCATTAATCAAAACGCATTTGGCGGTACAGGTTTTAATGGTACACTCCAACTTCATGATGGAATAACAAGCATCAATCAAGGTGCTTTTAATAATGTTCCACTAAAAGGAGAGTTGAACTTACCTAAAAACCTAACTTCTGTTGGAGAGAGTACATTTGCTGGGTGTGATTTTTCTGGAGAATTAAAATTACCAAAAGGTCTTGTATCTATCGGCAGAAACGCCTTTGCAGGAAACTGGAGATTGATGGGTACTTTGGAATTTCCTGAAGGCTTGGAGTCAATCGGTGCAGGAGCTTTCGCCAACTGCCGTAGTATAGAACAACTTATTTTCCCAGAAAGTCTGTCTAGTATTGGTTATGAATCAACATGGGGAGATAATGGAGGTGCTTTTGCCAACGATTTTGGCATTTACAGCATCGTTTGTAGAGGAGAGGTTCCTGCACATGTTTTGAGCGGAGCTTTCAATGGCGTAGCCAAGGATAACTTCACTCTCGAAGTTCCTGAATCTGCCATTTCCCAGTATCAGGCAGCACCAGGCTGGTGCGACTTCAAGCGAATCGCAGCTCACCACGAGCTCGTTTGCCGCCCATCTGTAGCCTGCGCTTTAAGCACGGAGCATAAGCAGAAACTGGTGATTAACGCCGAAGGCGAATGGGAAGTAGCCAGTAAGCCAGACTGGTGTGAGGTTTCTCCTGCCAGCGGCAACAAGAAAACTGAAGTTACTTTGACTATCAAGGGAATGGCTAAGAATGCTGATAGTCGTGATGGAAAGGTGGTATTCCGCCTGAAAGACAAAGACTATACCCACGAATGTAGCGTTTCGCAGTATGGTTATGAATATGGCGAGGACGAATGGATTACCCTGCAGAAGGCTACCAAGGGCAACAATGGAGGAATCAACATCGTTCTGCTCGGCGACGGCTTTAGCGCAAAGGATATTGCCAGCGGAAAATATCTGAATGATATCAAGCAGGAAGTGGAATATTTCTTCGGTATTGAGCCTTACAAGACTTACCGTGATTACTTCAATGTTTATACCGCCATTCCGCTTTCTACTGAATCAGGCGTAGGAACCGTGAACACCATCCGCTACAACCGATTCAACACCACCTTTACCGGTGGCGTAGGATTGAAGGCAGATTATGACGAAGTATTCGATTATGCTCTGGGCGCTCCAACCGTCAACAAGGGCAATCTGAATCAGACCCTGATCATCATGGTTCCTAATTCTACCGATTACGGCGGCATCTGCCAGATGTGGGAAGATGGTTCGGCTATTGCCTTCTGTCCGCAGAGTACCTACGACTATCCGCTCGATACCCGTGGCGTCATCCAGCATGAGGCAGGCGGACACGGATTCGGAAAGTTGGGCGATGAGTACATTTATCACAACGCCTTCATCGATTTCTGCGACTGCACCTGCTGCGGACACGTTCTTGAATTCAACGGAGCCAAGTCACTCGGCTGGTACGACAACCTGGAACTTACCGGCAAGATGCATAGCGTAGGCTGGAGCCATCTGATTTTCGACGACCGCTACAGCGACATCGTAGACATCTACGAGGGAGGCTACATGCACAACCGAGGCGTATTCCGTTCGGAGCCGAACTCCTGCATGAACAACGATATTCCTTACTACAGCACCATCAGCCGTGAGAGTATCGTGAAGCGCATCAAGGCTTATGCCGGAGAAACCTACAGTTTCGAAGACTTCGTGAAGAACGACAAGCGGGATGCGGGAATCGTAGAGAGCCGTGCTTTCGGCGGCAATGGCGACCAACGCACATCCGGAACCTACCAGCATGCTCCAGTCTTCCATAAAGGCAGTCCGCTGAAGATGGCAAAGGTTAGAAAGCATCGCTAAGGACGGATGCCAGGAAAATCAGAGTATGGACCATTAAAACAAGAAAAAAAATGAAGAAACATATAATAAGATACGCCAGTTTTGCGTTGGCTATATTAGGAATGGTTTCATGTAGCGAGGAGGTGGAAACAACCTCCCGCTACAAGGATGCCCAATCTACGCCGATGACTTTTGCCATAAACTATCCCGGCCAGAGCCGTGCCACGGCAACCAGTTTCGAGTCAAACGACAAGATAGGTCTCTACGTGGCAGAAAGCAAGGCTCCACTCGAAATAGGCGGCAATCTCGTGAACAACGAAGCGCTCACCTACGATGGCAGCAAATGGGAAGCCGCCCGTACCCTCTACTGGGACGAAGGCACCTACAACGCCTACGCTTACTACCCATACATACAGGGCGTAAGCAGCACGACAGACCAGCCTTTCAGCGTAGCCCTCGACCAGAGTACCCCGAAGACGGCAACTGCACCCGGCGGTTACGAGGCAAGCGACCTGCTCTTTGCCACCAGCAAGGACATCCAGGCATCCAACTCCCCTATCAGCCTCAACTTCAAGCACATCATGAGCAAGCTCAAGATACGCCTGATCAAGGGCGAAGACTTTGAGGGAGAAATGCCTACTCATGCCCAGGTAACCATCCACAGCACGGTACCTACAGCTACCATCGACCTTCAGGCAGGCGTGGCAACCCGTTATGTGAAAGGAACCCAGCAGAGCATCATCGCCCATCAGGAGAGCGACTACATCTACTCGGCAATCATCGTGCCTCAACGCATAGAAAACCGAAGACCACTCATCGAAGTGGTAATGAAAGGTGTAAGTTATCTCTACGAGAGCAGATTCCAGTTTAAACCCGGAACCGAACATCTTGTCAACTTCATCATTTCAGACAACCCAGACCAGGTGAAGATAGAGATAGGCGGCGAGATTCAGAACTGGGGAAAATAAGTAAGAAAGCCTTTCTCCCGAAGGGCTATGCATGATAAAAATACAGAGAATTATCGATGAAGAAGACGGTATTGATATTATCCCTTCTAGCACTCCTTCTCGGAGGATGGGTGGCAGCCTTGTGGCTGCTGCCCTCTGCCGTTTATAAAGGCGACAGCCAGGAAATCCGATACGGAGTGAACGAAGGACTGGAACTTGTAGAAAAGGACAACGGCACGAAAGGCAAGCGATACGTGGTAGAAGATGCAGACGGCAACGAGCTGTTTGCCATCCCTTTGCGTGGCTGTCTGCTAGATACCCGTTTCCGCAACGGACAACTCCGGTTCCGCGAGCAAAACTCTAAGAGAGAGGGATTTATCGACCGCCAGGGTATGGTCGTATTCACGGAAAGCAACAAGAATGCGATTCCAGAAGACAACAGGCAGCAGGCGCAGATGCTGATGAATGGAGAGGCGGAAGAAACCGCAAAGACTTCGGCTGATTATCAACCGGAAGAACAGGCAAACAGGCAAGCGAACGCACCAAAAACAGGAAAGACCAGCCATCTTTCGCAGGTAGATCTCAAGACGATGGCGCAGTCGAATCCTTTCTACAAGGAAGCCTCGAAAATCATGCAGGGCAAACTCACAGAGACCGATGCCAGACGCCGCCGCACCATCCTCAATTACTGCGAACATTTCCGCACAGCCTATACCACCAAGGATCTTGATTTTCTGAAACAGGTGTTTAGCGACAAGGCACTCATCATCGTAGGAAACGTGGTAAAACCTGCAGCCAACGACAACAAATGTCAGGCTGAAGCAAAGGTAACCTACGCCATTCACTCGAAGAAAGACTATATTTCAAGACTGGCGAAGGTATTTACAGTCAACCAGAAGATAGACTTGAAGTTCTCGGGATTCCGCATTATGCGCCATCCTACGATGGACGGCATTTACGGCGTCACCCTGAGACAGCAATACAAGAGCAACCGTTACGCAGACGACGGCTATCTCTTTCTGCTCTGGGATTTCCGCAACCCGTCTATGCCGCTCATCCACGTGCGCACCTGGCAACCGGCAGGAACCGTACATAGCGGAGACGATGTAATCAGTATACAAGACTTTAATTTAGAATAAATAATATGATGACAGTTAGGAGTGAGAAATTAAGAGCTGGGAGTTTAAGACTCACGATACTCTTATTCATATTAAGCCTGTGGTCGGCATCCGTCCAGGCACAGGAATTTTCGGTAGCAGGTTTCCGCCTGTTGCCCAACGACGTGAGTGCCTTTATCACCCCCGTACGCGACCTCAACGATGAGCCTTGCGCCCTGGTAAAGGTAGAAGCGCCCTCCGACTTTGCCTTCTCCACCCCGCTCGGCATCGTATCGCGAAAAGATGAAGTGGGCGAAATCTGGCTCTATCTTCCCAAAGGCTCCAAACTGCTCACCATCAAGCATCCGGAATGGGGCGTGCTCCGCGACTACCGGTTCAGCAAACCGCTGGAAAGCAGAATGACCTACGAGCTGAAGCTGAAACTGCCAAAACTTACTCCTATCATCCAGGAGAAGCACGACACCATCGTAGAGGTAAAGACGGTAATAGATACGATTGCCGTACCACAAGTACGTCAGAAGATGCCACTCGCCCTCTACACGCTCGCCACGCTATCCTTCCATGAAGACGGACCTTCCTACGGTCTCTTCTTCGCCCTGATGCGCCGCCACGGCTTCTTCATCCATGCCAGCAGCAACCTCAAGCGCATCGGCAGCACAGAAGGAACCTGCAACAAAGAAGGCTACACGCCGGGCAGCAGTATCAAACCTTATTATACAGGCAATACACGCCACCAGAACTACACCTTTACCGCTGGAGCCATCCACCACATTACGCATGGTTTCTGCCTATTCGAAGGCGTAGGCTACGGCAAAGCCGCTACAGCCTGGCAGCAGACCGAGAGCAGCGGAGGCGGATACCTGCTCAACGAAGACCTTACCCACAAAGGCTTCGCAGCCCAGCTGGGTGTACTCGCCTCGTTCAACAGAGTGAGCATCGCAGCCTCAGCCATCACCATCGCCGGAAAACAATGGCAGGGCAGCATCGGCATAGGTATTAAAATCGGAAAACAAAAGAAGTAAGAAATGAACATAAAAAGCATATTACGCAGCATCAGATTTCTTGCCCTCCTGATAGGAAGCATGATGATGGCAGGATGCAGCAATAGCGATAAGCCTGCCTATCTGGAGCCGCACCTGATAACCACAGAGGCGACCCACATCACCCGGACAGAGGCTACCCTCAACGGATTAGCCACCATAGAGGGAGAAACAGAAATGCCGAAACTTCTGTTCAGATACGGCACTTCGGAGAGCATGAACCTCAATACCAGCGAGGTTCATGCCCAGGGAACTGACGTCTCGCTGGTTCTGACGGGGCTCAAAGCGGGCACTACCTATTATTATATGCTACAGGGCAACAACGGCCGAACAACCACAACCAGCAACATGATGAGTTTCACCACCCTGCCCAATATGAGTCCGAAACTTACGTCGGCAACACTCTTGAGTCACGGACCGATGAGTGCTTTCGTAAGTTACGAAATAACCGATGATGGCGGCGAACCGATGACCGAAACCGGATGCTACGTTTATCTGACCAGCGAGCCGGAGAACAAGCAAAAATGCATCGCAGAAAACTTTGACGGAAAGGAGGGTAAAATCAAGTTGCGTATCGGAAATCTGGAGCGGAATGCCCACTACGAGTTCCTGCCTTTCGCCCGCAATACGGTAGGAGAAACCCTCGGAACCGCCATCAAATATGATACGAGCGACGCCATTACGCTAAACGAAACAGGCGAACTGCCCCAGCTGATGGGCAATCATCTTTACGAATATACCCAGCTGACCATAGCCGGAACCCTGAACGGCGAAGACCTAAGTTGTCTGAGATTGATGATGGGGCGCGACAATAATAATGCATCCACCCCAGGCAAACTCTCGGATATAGACCTTGCCGACGTTCACCTCGCAGCAGGCGGAATGGTAGGTCCTTATCATCACGAAGCTGCAGAAAACCAGATTGTGCAAGGCACATTTGCCGGTTGCGAGAAGCTCACCCACTTAGTTCTTCCTGCCGATGCAACCACCATAGAGAAAGATGCATTTGCCGATTGTACTTCGCTCCGCGAGATAGAGATTCCAGCCTCAGCAGGCAGCATTCTCCCTTCCAGCGGATGCACGGCGCTCGAAGCCATTACGGTTTCGCCAGCCAACGCTCATTACCAGAGTCAGGACGGCGTGCTGCTGAATGCAGAAGGCAACAGAATCGTCTGGTTCCCGATGGGCAAGAAGGGTAAATACACTCTTCCCACCGCCTTTACTTCCATCGGCGCCTACGCCTTCAGAGAATGCAGCATCGAGACGTTTTATCTGTCAGACAACGTAGAAACATTAGGACAAGGTGCCTTCATGGACAGCCAGGTAAAGGAAATACATCTCGGGGCTGGCATCAAGCTGATTCCTACGGGCGTTTTCCAAGGCTGCAGGAAGCTCACGAAAGTATATCTGGGAGCGAAAACCGAACATATCAGCAACTACGCTTTCGATGAAAGTCCGCTTACCGACCTCTATGTTTCAGCTTCCACAATACCTTACTGCGAAGAAAACGCCTTCTCCAACAAGGTAGCCAACTTCTTCACCACCTGCGTGGTCCACGTTCCTGCAGGCATGAAAAAGGGGTATCAGAACCATAAGATATGGGGCAAATTCACCCATATCGTTGAAGAATAAAATTGTCGAACATTCATACTGTTAAAGAATAAATTATGACAACACCCGAAATAGAAGAGCTCAAATCGCTCGTAGAACAGAAATACGGCAAGATTCTTGCCACGACAACCGACTTCGAAGAGTTTTCACTCTATCTGGAGAAGAAAACATGTGGAACTGTTTCTCCATCCACCCTCAAACGACTCTATGGATACGTGAGCGACAATCATAAGCCGCGCATGGTAACCCTCGATGTGCTTTCCCAATACATCGGACATAAGAGCTACATGGAATTTACCCATTGGCTCAAGACCAGCACCAAGTACAACAGTTCTTTCTTCAAGGCAAACCAGCTGGTAAGCAGCGATTTGCGTGAAGGTTCCCTCGTTTCTATCGGATGGAGTCCCAACCGTCTGCTGCTGCTCCGCTATCTGGGAGACAGTACCTATGAAATAGAGAAATCAGAGAACAGTAAGCTGCTGCCAGGCGACCGCTTCGTAACAGGTTGTTTCATCAAGGAGCAGCCCCTCTTTCTGCCTTACATCGAGCGCGGCGGCGAACGTACAGCCTCGTTCGTAGCCGGCAGAAACGGCGGACTTACCGTCATCAGCATCAACAAGAAATAAAACAATAGAAATCAAGAAAAAGAGGAAACCGTGAGCATGAAGGAAACAGAAGAAAAGAAGAAGAAAACAACATCGGGATTTACCGAAGATATCAGCAAGGAGATGAGCGATTCAAACCCTTTGCCTGTGGAGGATGCATTCAGCAATCTCCACCAATGTTACGTGTCTATTTCGGGTCATACGCGCATCTTTACAGCCACCAAATACGGCAAGCGTTTCATGCTGAAATGTCTCAAGAACGATTTTCTCTACACCCCTGTTTACCGACAGGCACTCGCCAAGGAGTTTGAGATAGGCCAGCAGCTGGAACATCCCAATATCTGCCGTACCATCGACCTGGAAAAGGTTGACAACTTGGGCACGGTAGTGGTGATGGAATATATTGACGGCGACAATCTGGAACAGTTCATCAAGAAGAATGCCCTCTCGGCAGAACTCGCCCGCAAGATTGCAGCACAGCTGATGGATGCGTTGGAATATATGCACAATAAACAGATGATTCATCGCGACCTGAAGCCTTCTAACATCATGATTACCCATAACGGGCAGAACGTGAAACTTATCGATTTCGGTCTCTCGGATAGCGATTCTTTCTGCGTATTGAAATCGCCAGCCGGTACTTCGGGCTATATTGCTCCCGAACAGATGTTGCCAGGCGCCAAGGCTGAACCGCGTGCCGACATTTATTCTCTGGGCATGGTTCTGGGTGAAATGGCCAAGGCTACGGGCGATAAGGCACTCAGCAAGATGGCTGAAATCTGTAGCTGCCGCGACCCGCAAAGCCGTCCGCAAAACATCGCCCAACTGCGCCAACGCCTGTCCTGTACGCCCCGTTACCGCCACGCCTTGTTCCTGCTCTGTGCTCTCATCATCGCCCTGCTGGCAGCCCTGGCCGGGAGCTATTATCATCTGGAGAAGAATGCCCAAGAGCCTGCATCTTCGGCAAGCGACAGCATTCAGTCTAACGACAATAAGGTAATCGACTATCAGCTTTGGGATAAATAAAGCAGGAACTTTAAACATATTTATCTCTTTTTCTTTCCATATTCGGCAGAAATACGCTACTTTTGCACCCTATATGGAACAGATTTCACCAATTCAGGCATTATTGCAGCAACGCACATTACTCCAGTTGGAGTATTATACCGAGAAAGAAGCCTTCCGCAAACTTACCGAACAGATGGGAATGCAGCGGAAGGTGAAACGAGGTGATGCCTGGTTCCCGCTACAGGTGGGAAAGAGCTTTTATAATTCGCTGAACCAGACAGCCATAGAGGTTTTCCGAACCTCTGACCAGGATATCGAGCACAATTTTGAGTTCGGTCGCCCCGTCATGTTCTTTATGGTCAAGAAGATGGGCAAGAATGAGAACCAGGGCAACACAGCCCTCCAGCAGTCAGAAAACCCTTCAGACGCTAATCATAAAGTTCAAAGTTCAAATCTCAAAGTTCAAAGTATAAAATATTTCTCCTTTACCGGAACCGTGAGTTATGTGGATGGCGACAGAATGGTGATTACCGTACCCGATTCTGCCCCTCTGCTCGAACTTCAGCAGTCAACCGACCCTATCGGCGTACAGTTATCCTTTGATGAAACAAGCTACAAACTGATGTTCGAGGCCTTGGACCGCGTGATGAAGGCAAAGAACAACCGTCTGGCTTATCTCCGCGATTTATTCTATTCCCATCAGAAGGCAGGAAGATTCTCCTTCGAACCGATGAAGTTCCCTTGGCTCAATCCTACCCAGGAAAGGGCTGTAAACGAGGTGCTTTGGGCGAAGGATGTTGCCATCGTTCACGGACCTCCGGGAACCGGAAAGACTACAACCCTGGTAGAAGCCATCAACGAAACCCTGATGCGTGAGAGTCAGGTTCTGGTGTGTGCACAGAGCAACATGGCGGTAGACTGGATATCAGAAAAACTGGTGGACAGAGGCATCAACGTGCTACGTATAGGAAACCCAACCCGCGTAAACGACAAGATGCTGGGCTTCACCTACGAGCGCCGCTTTGAGAGCCATGCAGATTATCCTCAGCTTTGGGCGATTCGCAAGGCAATCAGAGAATTAAGAAAGAACAGGAAGAAGGGTAGCGAAAACTATCATCAGAAGATGGATAGGCTGAAGAGCCGTGCTGCCGAAATAGAACTCCGCATCAACGCAGAACTCTTTGGCGAGGCGCGTGTCATCGCCTGTACCCTGGTAGGCTCAGCCCACCATCTGCTGGAAGGCATGAAGTTTGGAACCCTCTTTATCGACGAGGCTGCCCAGGCTTTGGAAGCAGCCTGCTGGATTCCGATGAGAAGAGCCAGCCGGGTGATTCTGGCAGGCGACCATTGTCAGCTGCCGCCTACCGTAAAGAGTATTGCGGCATTAAGAGCCGGACTGGGCAAGACCCTGATGGAGCGCATCGCCGAAAACAAGCCGGAAGTAGTAACCCTGCTGAAAATCCAATACCGCATGAACGACGAAATCATGCGATTCTCCAGCGACTGGTTCTACGGGGGCAAGGTGGAGAGTGCGCCTCAGATTAAATACCGAAGCGTATTGGATTACGACCATCCGATAACGTGGATTGATACTTCGAACGAGGAGAATCAGATAACCATAGAAGGAGGAGATGCTCCAGAAGATTCTGCTTCCACATCATCTTCTGAATCTGCAGCCAATCAGAATTCTGATTTGAACTTCAAGGAGCAGTTTGTGGGCGAGAGTTTCGGGCGTATCAACAAGGCAGAAGCCGAGCTTACCCTGCTTACCCTGGCGGAATACTTCACCAAGATAAGCAAACGGCGCGTTTTGGAGGAAAGAATCGATGTAGGCATCATTTCGCCTTACCGTGCCCAGGTACAATATCTCAAGAAACTCATCAAGAAGTATGAGTTCTTCAAGCCTTACCGCCGCCTGATAAGCGTGAATACAGTAGATGGTTTCCAGGGGCAGGAAAGAGACGTGATCCTCATCTCCCTGGTACGCTCCAACGATGAGGGCCAGATTGGTTTTCTGAAAGACCTTCGCCGCATGAACGTGGCGATGACGAGAGCCCGAATGAAGCTCATCATCCTGGGCAACAAGGACACGATGACGAAGCATCCTTTCTACAAGAAACTGTGGGAGTATGTGGAGGCTATCAACAACAACGAATAAAACAAAGACTATTTTATGCTACAACGAGACTACATACAGCGACTGATTCGCGAGTTTATGGCGGCACTCGAAAGAATGCTCGAAAAGAAAGAGGTGGAGGTGAGACGTGAGAAGATCAGGGAGCTCTACAATCAATACGTGGGTCCTTATGCCTTCTACAGCATCGCCACCATCGAAGACGTGATGAAGGCAATGGCAGGAATTGCCGACGAGGAGAAACGACTCTCCAAGATGGACATGCTTGCCGAACTCTACTATCACGAGGCGGATACCGTGGGACAACCTACAAGAGATGAACTCCTGAACAAGGCGTTCATGCTCTTCGATTATGTGGAAGCACACGGAGATACGTTTTCCATTGAGCGCCGCAACAAAATGGCACAAATCAAACAGAAAGTGGGAGATGCACTCAAATAAAGAGTGCATCCTCCTCCTTTTTTATATTTTAGGATAACAAAAACTAATCATAAAGTTCAATGGTCAAAACTCAAAGTTCAAAGTCAACAAACGACATGACTGTAGGCTCGCCCTTGCGAGCCATCATCAAATTTGCGATTCCACTTATCTTGGGTTACATCCTTCAGCAGATGTATCTCATCATCGATGCCGCCATCGTGGGAAGATGGATTGGCGTGGGAGCTCTTGCGGCAGTAGGCGCATCCAGCTCCATCATGTTCCTCATCATGGGCTTCTGCAACGGCTCCTGTGCCGGTTTCGCCATCCCTGTCGCCCAGGCTTTCGGCGCCAGGGATTATGCCAAGATGCGGGCTTACGTGAGCAACAGCATCCGCATCGCCGTGGTGTTTGCCGTGGTCATCACCTTCCTTTCCTGCATCTTCTGCGGAAAGATTCTGCATCTGGTGAATACGCCGAAGGAGGTGTTCGATGATGCCTACATCTTCCTGATGCTGCAGTTTGCGGCGATTCCTTTCACTATCGCCTACAATCTGCTCTCCGGTCAGATTCGCGCCCTGGGCAACTCGAAACAGCCTTTCTATTTCCTCATTACCGCCTCGGTCATCAACATCATTCTCGATGGCATTCTGATTCTCGGCATGGGACTGGGCGTAGAGGGAGCAGGTATTGCCACTTGGCTCTCGCAGGGAATTTCCGTGCTGCTCTGTATCTGGTTTATCAAGAAGAAGATGCAGATTCTGATTCCGAAGGGAGAAGAAAGGAAATTTGATAATAAAAAGATAAGCATTCTGCTGAACAACGGCGTTCCGATGGGTCTGCAGTTCTCTATTACCGCTATCGGCCTCATCATGCTCCAGAGTGCCAACAACGCTCTGGGAACGGTTTATGTGGCTGCATTTACTGCCTCTATGCGCATCAAATATCTCTTTACCTGCGTATTCGAGAACATCGGAGTGGCGATGGCTACCTATTGCGGTCAGAACCTGGGAGCCAGGAAGCTGGATAGAATCGGTCAGGGCGTAAGGGCGTCCATCAGGATGATGCTGGTTTATTTCGTCTTCACCTTCCTGCTCATCTATCCGTTTGCCGACGAGATGATGATGCTCTTCGTGGATAAGGGCGAGGCAGAAGTGGTAACTTATGCTGCCCAGTTTATGCGCATAGCCAACTATTTCTATCCTTGTCTGGGCTTGCTCACCATCCTGCGCTACAGCATCCAGGGCTTGGGTTACAGCAATCTCTCGATGCTGAGTGGCGTAATGGAAATGATAGCGAGATGTGGCGTGAGTCTCTGGCTGGTGCCAGCCCTGGCGTGGACGGGAGTCTGCTTCGGCGACCCTGTGGCGTGGGTCATGGCAGATCTCTTCCTCATCCCCGCCTTCCTGTGGCTTTATAAGCATCTGAAGAAGGAGCAAGTCCGATAGGGTATTTTTGACGTTTTAAAAATTTGCATTAAAAAATATT
>NZ_JAHOEA010000002.1 GCF_019127135.1 Segatella copri
CTGTCAAGCACGGTTCCGAGAGAAGGGAGGGTGAAATTCCCTCCACTTACTCGACGGTAACCCTGTAGTGTTGAGAGGCGTGAGTCTGGGATGGCACAACATCTGGCCTCGGTTCTACAACAAAAAAGCGGTGAAATGGCTTGTGCAAGACTGGCATGCCAACATCATCAGAGCAGCCATGGGAATTCAGATAGACGACAACTATCTGGAAAATCCAGACTTTGCTCTGAAATGCATTACCCAGGTGGTAGATGCCGCCATCAAGAATGATACCTACGTGATTATCGACTGGCATGCTCACAAGATGCATACAGCCGAGGCTAAGGCCTTCTTCGGAAAGATGGCGCAGAAGTATGGTAAATATCCTCATGTGCTTTACGAACTCTACAATGAACCTGTTGAGGATAAATGGGAAGACTTGAAGGTATACGCTAAAACCATCATCACGGAAATCAGAAAGTATGATCCGGATAATATCATCCTGATGGGCTGTCCGCATTGGGACCAGGATATTGATATCGTGGCAAAGAGCCCTATCGAGGGTGTGGAGAATGTGATGTATACCCTTCATTTCTATGCAGCCACCCATAAAGATTATCTGCGTGATAAACTGGAGGCTGCCGTGAAGAGCGGTTTGCCGGTCTTTGTATCAGAATGTGCTGGTATGGAGGCTTCGGGTAATGGTCCTCTGGCTCCTGATGAGTATCAGAAATGGCTCGACGTAATGGAGAAAAACAAGGTGAGTTGGGTAAACTGGTCGGTTTCGGATAAGGATGAAACCTGTTCCATGATTTTGCCACGTGCCAAGGCTACCGGCAACTGGACAGATGATCTCATCAAGCCATGGGGCAAGATGGTGAAGCAGGCACTGAAGAAATATAACAGATAACTGCATGGTTTATCGCAAGTACTTTCGTGAGCCAACGAAGCTACTTGTGTTTTTTATGGTGATATGAAAAAAGGCAGGGGTTCTTTGAGGAATCCCTGCCTTTCTTTGTGCTTGGCCAAACTAAGGTTTGGCCTTTATCTCATAAAAGATGTATTATCCAAACAACTGGATGGTGTATAGGTAGATTACTGCTGCCGGTATCGCCATGAGCGAAGAGTCGAAGCGGTCGAGCATGCCTCCATGTCCTGGCAGGATGTTGCCGCTATCCTTTACTCTGAGGGTACGCTTGAAGAGACTTTCTACCAAATCGCCCCATGTTCCGAAGAATACCACAACCAGACCTAAACCTTCCCAACCGAGAATGCTGAGACGATGGGCTTCGCCATCGTTGGCAATATAGCCGATGATACCTGCTGCTATCAGTACGAATATGCCTCCGCCTATGCTGCCTTCCCAACTCTTGGCTGGACTGATGCGAGGAAAGAGCTTATGCTTGCCGAAAAGCGAACCGCTGCAATAGGCACCGGTATCATTGGTCCAGAGGAAAATGAAAATGCTCAAAGGCAGCAGCATGTCGTAATGTATCTGACCATCGAAAGCTGATGTCTCGAAACTCAATACATTAATCATCGAGAAAGGCAAGGCGATGTACAACTGAGAGAGCATAGTGTAAGCCCAATCGTTGATGGCATCCTTGTTGCCTGTATACAGTTCGCTGATGAAGAGATAGAGGATGGTGAGCAGATAAGGTACGAAAACCACGAAATTGCCCACAATGCCCATGCGGAAACCAGCCACGGCAAGGAAGAAGTAAACACCCGCCACGGTGCTGATGAAACGGTTTACCGTAACATTCTCCTTCTGGTTAACTAATCCGCAATACTCCCAGATGCTCAATCCTGTAATGAGGGCGAACAGGATAACCATTGCCCTGGGATTGAGAAAGCAAGATACCATGCACACTACGAACAATACGCCTGTGATGGATCTTATCACTAGATTCTTCTGTTTGTCAGTCATATCGGTTTGTTTTATTCGTTCTTGTTTTCTTCCGAACCTTCATCCTTTTTGGAAGTCTCATCAGAATCAGCATTCTTCTTCTGGTTCTCTTCGTGCTCCTTAATGGCAGCCTGAACTTCAGGAAGTTCCTTTACGGCGTCATCGTCTATCTTAGGCTGTTCGTCTTCCATGATTTCCTGCGAACGGCTCAACCAAGGGCGCTTGCCAAAGATATGTTCTACGTCTTCTGCCATAATCACCTCTTTCTTGATCAGAAGCTCTGCTAGGGCATTGTGGCCTTCCTTGTGCTCCATCAGGATGTTCTTGGCACGGGTATACTGTTCGTTGACAATTTTCAGAACTTCCTGATCTATCTCGCGAGCTGTAGACTCAGAGTACGGACGCTGGAATGAATATTCGTTCTGGTTGTAAAAGCAGATGTTTGGCAACGTCTTGCTCATACCGAGATAAGCTACCATACCATAAGCACTCTTTGTGGCGCGCTCCAGGTCGTTCATGGCTCCTGACGAAATATGACCGGTGAAGAGTTCTTCTGCGGCACGTCCGCCCATTAAAGAACACATCTCGTCGAGCATCTGTTCCTTGGTGGTTATCTGGCGCTCTTCTGGCAGATACCATGCGGCACCGAGAGCCTGACCACGAGGTACGATGGTAACCTTGATGAGAGGGTTGGCATACTGGCAGAACCATGAGATGGTTGCGTGGCCTGCTTCGTGAAGGGCGATGCTACGCTTCTCGTCGGCAGTCATCACCTTGGTCTTCTTCTCTAAACCGCCTACAATACGGTCTACTGCGTCGAGGAAATCCTGTTTGCAAACAGCCTTCTTGTCGTGGCGTGCAGCAATGAGGGCTGCCTCGTTACAAACGTTGGCAATATCTGCACCCGAGAAACCTGGAGTCTGGCGTGCCAGGAGATCAACATCTACAGTTTCGTCAATCTTGATAGGTTTGAGATGTACCAGGAAGATAGCCTTACGTTCGTTCAAACCAGGGAGATCTACGTGAATTTCGCGGTCGAAACGTCCGGCACGGAGCAAGGCGCTGTCGAGCATATCTACACGGTTGGTAGCTGCAAGGATGATGACACCACTGTTGGTACCGAAACCATCCATCTCTGTAAGGAGGGCGTTCAAGGTGTTTTCGCGCTCATCATTACCACCCATGGCTGGGTTCTTGCTGCGGGCACGGCCTACAGCATCAATCTCATCGATAAAGATGATACAAGGTGATTTCTCTTTAGCCTGACGGAAAAGGTCGCGTACACGTGAGGCACCTACACCTACGAACATTTCAACGAAGTCGGAACCGCTCATGGAGAAGAAAGGTACGCCAGCCTCGCCGGCAACAGCCTTAGCCAAGAGGGTCTTACCAGTTCCCGGAGGGCCTACGAGAAGGGCTCCCTTTGGAATCTTACCACCCAAGTCGGTATACTTCTGTGGATTTTTCAGAAAGTCTACAATTTCCTTTACTTCCTGCTTGGCACCTTCCTGTCCGGCAACATCCTTAAAGGTAATACCGATTGTATTTCCCTTTTCGTACATCTTAGCTTTGCTTTTGCCTACGCTGAAGATGCCGCCGCCCATACCGCCGCTGCCCATACCGCCGCTGAATCTTCCTGACATCCAGAGGATGAAGAATACGAAGAAGAGCAGAGGTGCCAGATTGAAGAGTGTGCTTAAGAAGTCGTTATCCTTCTGGTTGTCGTAGCTGAAGGAGCGTATCTTCTTTTCTTTCAACATCTGGTTGGCATAGCGTTCCACTTCGTCAACCGAACCGAACTGTACTTTTACGTATGGGTTAGGACCTACAGACTTTGCCGGCATATTGTATACATCGCGCGTATATTTCGGGTTGATGTATATCTTGAGGGTGCTTTCTGTTTTATTGGCCACAACACTGAGTACATAGCCTTTTTCTACATACTGTTTGAATTGGGTGTACGTGGCTTCCTTAGCAGCGCTGCCTCCAATCGCATCGCCTCCTCCTGTAAAGAAGAGGATGATCATGGTGATGAGGCAGATGGTGAAAAGCCAGGTCATATTAAATCGTGGCATCTTTGGTCCGCCATTGCCACGAGGCTTCATATTGCTTTGTTCCATTTTATTATATATGTATAACTTTTAGTCGAAAAACAATGTCTGTTTCATCATGTGGGATGGAAGAGACTGACTAGTTGAGATTAGGTATATGGGTAAGCTTTGCATCCTCCCATAAATGTTCGAGGTCGTAATAAGCGCGTACTTCCGGAAGGAAGATGTGCACCAATACGTCAACAAAGTCCATTGCCACCCACTGGTCGTTGCCGAGACCAGCTACATTTACAGGTTTTTCTTTCAGATTCTTGCGCACGATGTCGCCCACAGAACCTGCGATAGCTTCAACCTGAGTAGGGCTTCCTCCCTGGCAGATGATGAAGTACTTGGCAATGCTTCCATCGATTTCTGTCAGGTCGGCGATAACAATGTCTTGACCTTTCTTTTCTTGTATACCTTCTTTAATAGTCTCTACGAGTTGTTTAACTGTGTTCATTTATCTTTTCTTTCTTACTTAATTTATATTCTCTATTTTTCTGCAAAGATACATTATTATAATGGAAAATCGACTTAAAAGGCAAAAAAAATGTGGAAAATTAAAGAAATTGCGTTTTTTTTAGAAAAAAGTGCCGAAAAATTTTGTAGGTTCAAAAAAAACTAGTACCTTTGCACTCGCAATTGAGAATTGAACATCTCGTTTGCTGATATTGGGATATGGTGTAATGGTAACACTACAGATTCTGGTCCTGTCATTCCTGGTTCGAGTCCGGGTATCCCAACAATCAAAAAGTTCTATTTTAAGTTTGGGATATGGTGTAATGGTAACACTACAGATTCTGGTCCTGTCATTCCTGGTTCGAGTCCGGGTATCCCAACAATCAAAAAGTTCTATTTTAAGTTTGGGATATGGTGTAATGGTAACACTACAGATTCTGGTCCTGTCATTCCTGGTTCGAGTCCGGGTATCCCAACTCATACGGTAAGGCATCTTTCAGTAATGAAAGGTGTTTTTTTTGTTTATAGGGATTCTGTTTTATGGAGTATTCATAACAATAACCCCCAGAGCTTTCGCCCTGGGGTTTATTGTATTTATTTCTTCTCGGCATCAATAGCCTTGATTTTCTGCTTCACCATTTCGAGGTCAGTCTTGAGTTTCTCAATCTTACGATTCATTTCTTCTACCAGGCTGTTGCCCTTCTTGCTGGCTGTATTGAAGAAACCGAGGTTGTTCTCGTAAGTAGTAATCTCGCTGCGCAACTGGTCGTAGCGACGCAAGAGTTTACCACGCTCATTGCCGAGTGCATTGCCGCCTTCCTTGGCAACATTCTTCAAGTTGTTCTTGAAGTTGTCGAAGTGGCGCTTTGCGTTGGTGGCGTGAAGTTTCTCGTAGGCTGCATCGATAGCCTCATGATACTCTTTATAGACCTTGTCTTTCTCTTTGAAAGGAACGTGTCCGATTGTACTATATTGCTTGGCAAGATCTTTGAGCTTCTTTTGGAAATCGTTGTCTGAAATCTCTGCAACTACAAGTTCCTTGAGTTGGGCAATAATGTTGCGCTTCTTGTCCAGATTGGCATGTTCCTCGCTGCGTGAACCGGCATTCTGCTTGTTGCGGGCTTCAAAGAACTTGTTGCAGGTATCCAGAAATTCCTTCCAGAGCAATTCGCCTTGTTTGTGAGGTACGGTACCCACCTTCTTCCATTCTTTCTGAAGAGCGATGAACTTGTCGCCAGTCTTCTTCCAGTCTGTACTGTCAGCCAGTTCCTTTGCCTTATTTACGAGTTGCTGTTTCTTTTCGAGATTGGCAGCGTAGGTATCTTTCAATCCTTTGAAGAATTCTGCCTTCTTGTTGAAGAATTCATCGTTGGCGATGCGGAAACGCTCGAAAATCTTGACGTTCATCTTCTGAGGGGCAAAACCGATAGTGCGCCACTCTTTCTGAATCTCTATGATTTCCTGGGTAACCTTTTCCCAGTCCTTGGCAGTCTTGTATTCTCCTTGGTTGGCAGCCTCTACCTTTTCGCAGAGGGCAGTCTTCTTGGCGAGGTTTTCCTCTTCCTTGGCACGCAGGTCTTCGAAGTGCTGCTGGTGCTTCTTGTTGATAACAGTGCTAGCAGCCTTGAAACGTTCCCAAATCTGTTCTCTCAACTCCTTGGCAACAGGACCGATTTCGCGATATTGCTGGTGGAGGTCCTGAAGCTGGTGGAAGGCAGAAATAACATCCTCTTCCTCATTGAGCTTTTCTGCAGCCTCGCAGAGTTGGGTCTTGGCTTCAAGATTCTTCTTGAAGTCATATTCGCGAGCTTCGCTGTTCAACTTGAGCATGTCGTAGAACTGCTCTACATAGAGCTGATAGTTCTTCCATACCTCGTTTGCCTTGTCTGCAGGGATGTTTTTGATTTCCTTCCATTCCTGCTGCAAGGCCTTGAAGTCCTGATATGATTTGTTGGCCTCCTCCGGTGAGGTGGTCATGGCCTTTATCTTTTCGATAATTTCCTCTTTTTTGCGGAGATTATCTTGTTTTTCTTCTTCTTGTGCCAGGAAGATCTTGGCTCTTTTCTCCTTGATGAGTTGCATCTCAGCCTTGAAGGCTTCTTCGGTGTCATCCGGTAGAAGGATATACTTCTCTGGGTCACCGCCTTTTGCGAGATACTCTTTCATCTGTGCGTCTCTTTCTGCGAGATGAATCTTGTAGAAAGTTGTCTTGAGTAGGTCGAGTTCCTCCTTGTTTGGATTTTCGCTGCTATGAGCGATTTCCTTTACTCTTTCGAGCACTTCCTGCTTGGTGGCATAAGCCTTCTTGGCAGGGTCTTCCAGGGTGCTCTGCTGCAACAGAGCTTTTTCTTGAGAGTCCATCATGTCACTTTGTTTAGTTTATGATTCGAGTTTCTTGGGCCGGTAGTTGCTTATCCGCAATTCAGCCCCATACAAATTTATATTATTAATAAGTTGCAAACTTAAAAAAAAAAATCGAATATCATGCCATGACATTCGATTTTTTAATTTTTTTTGTATTTATAATTGTCTTTTTCTTGCAATTCATCGTTTTGTGTGCTCTTTTGGGCTACTTAATGCTTGTCAGAGTGGTGTATGCTTAGAGCAGACGCTTGTATCTGAGGAAGCCCCATGAAAGTGCAGAAACGAGCACGGAGATAACCAGGGCGATGGCAAATCCGTAATGGCTGTCTTCCATACCGTTGATTAAGTTCATGCCGAACAATGAGGAAATCAGCGTAGGCAACATCATGACGATACTGATACTGGTCAAGGTACGCATCGTGGTATTCATATTGTTGTTGATGATGCTCGAATAGGTATCCATTGTCGACTCCAGAATGTCCGAGTAGATGCTTGTGGTTTCGCGTGCCTGTGTCATCTCGATGTTTACGTCTTCGATGAGGTCGGCATCAAGTTCATCCACCTGCAGTTTGAACTTCAGTTTAGACAGGAGGTTCTCGTTGCCTCGGATAGAGGTGATGAAGTAGGTAAGGGAGTCCTGCAGGCGGCTCAGTCCGATCAGACTCTCATTGTTCACACCATGATCGAGGTTTCGTTTTGCCTTTTCTATGAGAGAATTGATCTGTTTCAATCGCTTCAGATACCATACCGCAGATGAAAGGAAGAGGCGGAAGGTCATGTCTACATAGTCGGTGAACCCCTCGCTGCGCTTCTGCTGGTAGCTTACGAAATCAATCATCATATTGGTTTCATAATAGCATACGGTGATGGTAACATCGCGCTTATGGATGATACCCAGAGGCACGGTGGTGTATGGGGTACGGCTGCGTATTTCCTTGACATAAGGGATACGGAGGATGATGAGCATCCAGCCATCGTCATATTCGTAGCGGGCACGCTCATCTGTATCGCTGATATCCGAGAGGAAATAATCAGGGATCTTGAATTCTTCTTCCAGCAAGCGCTGGTCTTCATCAGTTGGACATGTTACCTGTATCCAGCAGTTTGGCTGCCACTCATTGAGTACAGTCAGATTCTTGTCTATATTCCAATAAGTCTTCATAGTTTGCTAATCTCCACATAATAAAAGTTTGGGGTATGGAGACTAGCGCTTGGGTACAGCCTACTGAAAGGCTTCATCGTTGCTGAATCTCCACGCCTTACAATTCATTATTGTTCTCCGCGTGATAATCGTCCATTTTTGTGTTATTTTAATGAAACTTATGCAAGTGAATTTGTATGATCTGCTATAGAGATTTTACAAGACTTGCGAAATCGACTGCAAAGGTAATGATTTCTTTTGAAAACTGGAACAAAAAAGCCGAGAATTTTCACTCTCGGCTTTCTTTTTTTATCTTTTTGTAATTTCGTTCCCCATTTTTTACTTTGCAGGAATCTCTGTCAGGAGCTGCTTGACGAGGTTCCAGAAAGGAGCTACGCAACTGATCTGGCAACGCTCATTGGCTGTGTGAGGGCTAAGAAGGGTAGGACCGAATGATACGACATCGAGGTTAGGATACTTGCTCAGGATGATAGAGCACTCCAGACCTGCGTGAACAGCCTGTACCTTACCGTCTGTGCCGTTCTGCTCTTTGTAAACCTTCAATACGTGTTCCAGAATGTCGCTCTTAGGGTTAGGGTTCCATCCCATGTAGCTGCCACTGAATTCAACCTTCATGCCTGCCATGTTGAAACAGCTTTCTATCATTGTGGCAAGATACATCTTGTAGTATTCGTGGCTAGAACGGGCCAGAATCTTGATAGCAGCCTTGCCGTCACCAATCTCAACGATTGCGAGGTTTGAAGAGGTCTCTACAATCTCAGGCATAGATGGAGCCATACGCAATACGCCATCGTGGCAAGCGTAGATTGCATCTACAAGGTTATCCTGGATTTCGGCAGGAACCTGCATCTTAGGAGTCTCTACATTCTCAGCGAAGAACTCGATGTTCTCAGTTGTTTCAATGCCTTCGAACTCATCACAGATTTCGTCCTTCCAGTCTGCTACCAGGTCATTCAATGCTTCGATGTTCTCCTTAGGCAGGGTCAGAACAACCTCAGCCTGGAATGGGATGGCATTGCGCATGTTGCCGCCCTGCCATGAAGCCAGACGGGCATCAAGTTCAGAAATAGCTTCACGAACGAAACGAACCATGCATTTGTTGGCATTCGCTCTGCCTTCGTTGATCTCGATACCGGAGTGACCGCCCTTCAATCCCTTGAGGGTTACCTTAACGGCAGCATCTTCCTTGTCGGTTTCTACCTCTTTATAATCGAGAGTTGCTGTGATGTCGATACCGCCAGCGCTACCGATAACGAACTCGCCCCAAACCTCGGTATCGAAGTTTAAGAGAATGTCGCCGTTCAGTTCGCCTGCTGGGAGATCGTTGGCACCATACATGCCTGTCTCTTCGTCAGCGGTAATCAAGCCCTCGATAGGACCGTGCTGCAAATCTTTTGATTCCATTACAGCCATGATGGTAGCTACGCCAAGTCCGTCGTCGCTACCGAGTGTTGTATGATTAGCACGTACCCAGTCGCCATCGATGATGGTTTCGATAGGGTCTGTTTCAAAATTATGCTTGCTGTCTGGTGCTTTCTGAGGAACCATGTCCATGTGTGCCTGCATAATAACACCTTTGCGGTTCTCCATACCTGGAGTGGCAGGTTTGCGCATCACGATGTTGCCTGCTGGGTCTTGGAAAGCCTCTACACCTGCTTCTTTTGCCCAATCGAGCAAATAAGCCTGAATCTTTTCCAAATGTCCTGATGGACGTGGAACTTGTGTTAACTTGTCAAAGTTACGCCAGATTTCAACTGGGTTCAAATTCTTAATGTCAGCCATATTTATTTAATTTAAAATTTATAGTTAATAGTTTATAGGGCATTCTCGCTATACGGCGTAGCCGCTATCAACTATTAACTTTCAACTCTTAACTTTTATCTTTTAACTTTCCCGGTAAACGCCAGTGCTATCCAGGCATAGATTCCCAAAAGGACTACAAGCAGGGTTTGCACGGAGTGTACGATGAGAACGAAGAAGAGGGCATCGTTTGCCTGAATGCCATAGAGAATGAGCATTGTCTTGACGGCAAAATGCCAAGGACCGGCTCCGTTTGGAGTAGGTACGATGACCGCTATGCTGCCCACGATGAATGTCACCAGACCGCACATCAGATTAAGATGGGAGGTTGCTTCGAAGCATTGGAAGGTGAGATAGTAGTGGAAGAAATAACTCAACCAGATGCCCAGTGTAAGGGCGATGTAGAGCGGTACATTCCTGACACCTTTCAGCGAGATGATACCTTGCCAGAGTCCTCCCAGTGTTGCTTTCACCTTATTATATATAGCGAGTCGCTTGAGCAGATAGTGAGCCAGGATGAGTACTGCTATGCCACAGATAGCAGTCACTATGTAACCTGTGGCTGTAAACTGGCAGAATAAACTGTCCATGCTCGTACCTGTTTTCTCAAAGAAATTGAGGAATACCGGAATCTGCATTACAAAGACCAGCGCTGTAATCAGCAGTACGAGGAGTGAATCAATGGCTCTTTCTGTAACGACGGTACCTAGGGCTTTCGGAAACGAAACATCATCCCATTTCTTCAATACGCCGCATCTGGCAAACTCGCCTGCACGGGGAATCACAAGACTCAGAGCATAGGAGAGGAAGATGGAGTAGATGCTGATACTGGAGCGTGCCTTCTCGCCTAATGGCTCCAGCGACTGTTTCCATCTCCATCCTCTGAACACCTGGGCAGAGATGCCAAAGGGGAACGACAGCAGCATCCAGGTCCAACTCATCTTGTGAAGCAGAACATCTTCTACTTGCTTGAAGTCGAATCCGCGATACATCCAATAAAGGATGGCGCCACCCAGAATGAGCGACAAAGCCACCTTCCATATGTTGTTTGCTATCTTCTTTATATCCATAATTAGATGCAAAGATAATACTTTTATTGACAATATCGTTCGAATCTGCATATTTTTAGCATAAATAAACGCTTGGACGCCATTTATGGCTAAAAGTATAGCCTTTTTTTAAAGAAACAAGTGGCTCTTTCCCTTTTTTACCCAAAAAGATAAAAAAAATCGCATACTTCGTGTGGATTCTCAAAAAATAATCGTATTTTTGCAAAATATATAATATAAAGATAAGATATGAAAGCTGTAAAGCCTAAGAAGAATCTCGGTCAGCACTTCTTGACCGACCTCAATATAGCAAAGCGCATCGCCGATACGGTGGATGCCTGCCCGGATATACCTGTTCTCGAAATCGGACCAGGTATGGGCGTTCTTACCCAATATCTCGTAGAGAAACCAAGACCCGTCAAGGCAGTGGAAATCGACTCGGAGTCGGTGGCGTATCTTCATGAGAATTTCCCGACACTCAAGGATAATATCATCGGTGAAGACTTCCTGAGAATGGATTTGAACCAGATATTCGATGGAAAGCAGTTTGTACTGACAGGTAATTATCCATACGATATCTCATCGCAGATATTCTTCAAGATGCTCGATTACAAGGATCTCATTCCTTGCTGTACCGGAATGATCCAGCGCGAGGTGGCATTGCGTATGGCATCAGAACCAGGTAACAAAGCCTATGGTATCCTCAGTGTGCTCATCCAGGCATGGTATGATGTGGAATATCTCTTTACGGTAGATGAGAATGTGTTCAATCCACCTCCAAAGGTAAAGAGTGCGGTAATCCGCATGACTCGCAACAAGGTGACTGACCTTGGCTGTGATGAAAAACTGTTTAAGCGTCTGGTAAAGACAGTCTTCAACCAGCGTCGCAAGATGCTCCGTGTAAGTTTGAAGCAGATGTTCCCTGGTGTAATACCACGTGAGGATTTCTACACCACTGACATCATGACCAAGCGTCCTGAACAGCTCACTATCCAGCAGTTTGTAGAACTCACCAACTATGTGGGCGAAGAATTGAAAAGATTAGAATTAATAAAATAAAAACATATAATTATGATAGACGTTAAAGAAACTTTGAATTCTGCAGCAGAGCGTATGGAGATGGCAGCAATGTATCTCGCAGAGGAACTCTCTCATGTTCGTGCTGGTCGTGCTAATGTAGCCATCCTCGATGGTGTGCGCGTAAATAGTTATGGCAGTATGGTTCCTCTGAACCAGGTAGCTACAGTTACAACCCCTGATGCCCGTACTATCGCTATCCGCCCTTGGGACAAAAAGGCTATCAAGGATATCGAAAAGGCTATTATGGATAGTGGTGTAGGTATCACTCCTGAGAACAATGGCGAAATCGTACGTCTGGGTATTCCTCAGCCAACAGGTGAGCGCCGTAAGGAACTCGTAAAGCAGTGTAATAAGATTGCGGAGCGTGCTAAGATTGAGGTGCGCAACGTGCGCCAGGAAATCAAGGAAAAGTTGAAGAAAGCTATCAAGGATGGACTTTCTGAAGACTTGGAGAAGGATGCTGAGAACGATTTGCAGAAACTCCACGACAAGTACATCAAGCAGCTCGAAAACTTGATGGACGAGAAGGAGAAGGAAATCATGACAGTCTAAATCATTCTGGACTTACATTATTTAATAAGTGATAATGAGAGGACTCGTTATTAAAAATACAGGCAGCTGGTACACCGTCAAGACAGACGATGGCCAGCTGATTGAAAGTAAAATCAAGGGCAATTTCAGATTGAAGGGCATCCGCAGCACCAATCCTGTGGCTGTAGGCGATTATGTGCAGCTTATTACCAACCAGGAGGGTACGGCATTTATCTCTTCTATCGAAGACCGCCAAAACTATATCATTCGTAAATCACCTAACCTCAGTAAGCAGAGTCATATTCTGGCTGCTAATGTAGACCAGGCGCTGCTTGTGGTAACGGTGAATTATCCGCAGACTTCTACTACCTTCATCGACCGGTTCCTTGCTGGCGCTGAGGCCTACAGAGTGCCTGTTATCATCATCTTCAATAAAAGTGACATACTTTCAGAAGAAGAATTGCATTACGAGAAGATGATGTGTACGCTCTATGAGACCATCGGATATAAATGTATCGAATTGTCGGCAGCTACAGGTGAAGGAGTTGAACTGTTGCGGCCTCTTATCAAGGATAAGAAATCTTTGTTGAGCGGCAACAGCGGGGTAGGAAAGTCAACCCTCATCAACCAGCTCATTCCTGATGCAGAGCAGCGTACCGCCGAAATCAGCGAGGCGCATAATAGCGGAATGCATACCACAACCTTCAGTGAGATGCTGGAACTGCCGGAAGGTGGTTATCTCATTGATACTCCGGGCATCAAGGGTTTTGGTACCTTTGATATCGAAAAGGAAGAGCTGACCAGCTATTTTAAGGAAATCTTCAAGTTCTCTCAGGATTGTAAGTTCTCTGACTGTACCCATACCCACGAACCGGGGTGCGCGGTAATCAAGGCGGTTGAGGAACATTATATTGCAGCTAGCCGCTATCAGAGTTATCTCTCAATGTTGGAGGATAAGGACGAAAATAAATACAGAGAGGCTTTTTGATAGGGAAGAGTGAAGAGCGAAGAGTGAAGAAATTTAAAAATCATATTAATGAAAGAACAGAAGGACGTCAGGCAGCGTATCGAAGAAGGTGAGTTCGCACAGAGTGCTGAAATCAGTGCGAGCTATCTGGATGAGGACATCTTGATTATAGATAATGTCAAGGTGTTGCAGAACCCCGACCCTGTGAGATTCCAGATGAACATGATTGCATCCTGTCAGAGAGGCAGCCTGAGAGCTGAACTCAACGGGCGGGAACTCACCGTGGAGAAGGGCGATATATTTATCAGTCCGCCTAACTCTATTCTCGACATCAAAGAGGTGTCGGAAGATTTTGCATGCACAGCCATGTGTGTCAGCAATCACGGCTTGCTTGGTATTCTTCGCTCTCATATCTCGGTATGGAACCGTGCCATGTATGTGAGCAAGGTTTCGGTGTTGAAGATGAACGAGGTGGATATGGTATTCTATTCTAAGTTTACCGACTTGGTGCGCCTCTGTCTGGATCCGAAGTTCAACGACCGCAGTTCGTGGAAACCATATCGCCGTGAGATAGTGGAGACGCTCCTGAAGAGTGCTCTTCTTGCTGTGAGCAATCTTTTGCTGACAGATCTCCCGAAAGAAACGTTGGGAACCAGTGCCAGCGATTTCTTTGATAAGTTTCTGGAGATGTTGCAGCAGAGCGAAATCAAGCATCAGCCTGTAGAATATTTTGCGCAGCAGCTTTGCATCACGCCAAAATATCTCTCCATCATCTGCAAGCGCCATTCCGGCAAGACAGCCATCGAGTGGATTACGGAGTATACGCTTGCTGATATCACCTATTATCTCCGTTCTACAACGAAAACAATCAAGGAGATTTCAGGTATACTGGGCTTCTCCAATACCTCATTCTTCGGTAAATATGTAAGAGAGCATCTGCACATGTCACCTCTGAAGTATCGTGAAAGTTTGAGAAAACAATAACAGCAAAATAAAAACTCGCAAATTCTAAAGAAAGAATCTGCGAGTTTTTTGTTTCTATCAAATAGGGTGGAGCTGGAGGGATTCGAACCCTCGTCCGCACAAGGAAACCATACGCTTTCTACATGCTTATTCCAGCCTTCGGTTTTCGAGGCTTGACAGGACCTGGACCACCAATCATACCCTTATCCTCTAAAATTTCATCCATGCAACGAGGCGTACATGAACTATTTCCGATTTACCTGCACCGCTTGATCAACAAGATTCGGAACAACATCCGTTGAGCGATGTCTCGTTCCAGCACCCTGTGCTGGAATAAAGCTAGTTTACTATACTTCGACTAGGCAGCGAGAGCGTAGTTATTTTCGCCAATTAATTTTTTGTTCACTAGGATTAAGGAGGTAGCCAACGAGCCTCCGCATGCTTACGTACCATTTCATCTCGCCGTCAAATCCAGTCAACCCCGAGAATTTTCTGATATTGGGTGCAAAGATAAGGCGAAAAAATGTAATCTCCAAATTTTTTGCCGAAAATTTTAGTTTTTTATTGAGAATTCTGTTATAAGAACTTTGCTCCAATATGGATATAGCCCGGCTTGCATGGTGGAGGGTGCAAACTGGGCTTTTTTATGATATAGGCTTCGATGGTCATCGAAGCTTACTTCGTTGGCTTATGAAGTAAGCTTCGTTGGTCATTGAAGTTTACTTCGTTTTTGTAAGCTATCAGCTAACCTAAATTTTAGTTCTTTGCAAGGTTTGCAGCAAACGTTGCAAACTTTGCAGAAACTAAGACTTGGTACGGAGAGGGTACGGAGCAGGTCCTGCTTTAAACGGAAAGAGAGAATCTTTTTCAAACCTGTTTTTCTATCCAAGCCATCAGTACTGCTACCGCATATTGCTGTTCTTCTCTTGTCAGCTGTCTTCCGGCAGGTATATGATGCCATTTGAAGAAACATCCGCGACAGCAGCAGCCTGTAGCATGCTGGGCTATAAATACTGGATGTCCTCTCATCGGCGTCTGCTTGCCGTCATTGGGAATCACGGCAGGAGCAAGGCGTTTGGCAACGAAATCCTCTGCATGCTTACGTATGGTTGCCAAGCCCTTTGCTGCAATATATTCCTTATCCCTTTCCGAGAGGTGAAAACGGCTGCGGAATGCTGATTTGGAAAGTCTTTCAAACAGCTCTGTCAAGTCGTACTCTTTGTCTGGAGAAGTATGGTCTTCCTTGCTTCCAGAAGAGATAGAATCTTTCTGATGAATCTCTTCTTCCGCAGAAAACAAATCCAGTTCAACATATTTTGGTTGGCTTACTGCTGAATCTTTTCTCATAATTATTCTCTATTTTCATCCGTTCTTTTTTCAACGCTTCTCTTCTGTGTATTCGGCAAGAATCCTGCGATGATGCCGAGCAATGGCAGGAAGGCACTCACCTGGAAGATGAACTCGATGCTTGTCTTGTCGGCTAACCAGCCGAAGAAGGCAGAACCCAAACCTCCCAAACCGAACATCAGTCCGAAGAAGATGCCAGCTATCAATCCCACTTTGTCGGGCATCAGGTCGGTGGCATATACCACGATGGAAGAGAAAGCCGAAGCAATGATCAGTCCAGACAGAAAGGTGCAGATAATAGTCCATGTGAAGTTGACGAAAGGCATGGCAATGGCGAAAGGTGCAGCACCCAGAATGGAGAACCAGATGACATACTTTCTGCCAAACTTATCGCCCAACATGCCTCCAGCCACTGTTCCTATGGCAAAAGCGGCAAGGAATACGAAGAGGCACAGCTGCGAAGTCTGCACCGAAACCCCGAACTTATCCATCAGGAAGAAGGTGAAGTAACTCGTAATGCAAGCTGTATAGAAATACTTGGAGAACACGAGCATGATGAGGATGAACAGTGCCCAATACTTCACCCTTTTAGAGATATGGGTGTTGAGAAGAGGTTGTTTCTGCGGATGGTTCACCACGTAAGTCAATCGTGCCTTATACCAGACTCCCAATCTAACCATGATGATAGCTGCAAGCAAGGCTGCAAGGGCAAACCAGGAGATGGCATGCTGTCCGAAAGGCAGGATGATGATGGCTGCCAGCAGTGGTCCTACTGCCGAACCGCCATTGCCACCCACCTGGAAGATGGATTGTGCCAGACTCTTCTTACCTCCCGATGCCATCTGTGCCACTCTCGAAGCCGTGGGATGAAACACAGACGAACCCAGACCTACGACACTTACAGCCAGAAGAATCAGAAAATAATTCTCGGCGAAAGCCAGCAGGAGCAGGCCCACCAATGTGAAGCACATGCCGATGGAGAGGGCATAGGGACGGGGATGCTTATCGGCATAAAGTCCTGTGAAAGGTTGCAGGATAGAAGATGTCATCTGGAAAACCAGCGTGATGATGCCTATCTGTGCAAACGAAAAGTTGAACTTATCTTTCACAATCGGATAGATGGAAGGAATAATCGACTGAATCATATCGTTCAGAAAATGGGAAATACTACAGATGATGAGCATGGAATACACCGTGCCCTCTACCATCTTGGGATTACCCTTGATTTTGTTACCTATTGACTTAATATTCATCTCTTTTATTGTTTGTTTTTCTTACCAATCTTATTTGAAAATCAACAGTTTATGTTGTTTTTGTTCTGCTTCAAGCTCCAATAAAATTCTCTTTGTGGCCAATCCTCCGGCAAAGCTCGTCAGGGAATGGTTGCTGCCGATAACCCGGTGGTAGGGTATACTCGGTGCCAGGTGGGCATGTCTTTATACCCATCGTAACCGAAATTCATGGAAGGAATCATATCTTTGGTTGTTACGTCGCGATGTATCAGATGCTACGTCGGAACGTAATTTTTTCCGCATCGATGGCGAAGTTACGAAAAAAGATTGAAATCCCCAAGCATTGAACCGAAAAAATGCTTTTTTGCTCAATACTTTCTGTGTTTTTCTCAAAAAAATACGCAGAAATCTGCTGAATAGCTTAAAATGAGCGAATTATGAGTCTTTTACCTCAATAGAGATAATGATTTGGCAACAGTCCCAATTTCTGCAATATGCATACGTTTGCTGTCAAACAACTCTTCTCTGCAGTAAAGATACAATAACTACACGAAATAACAATCGCTATATTGGAATAATTTACATAAAATAGCTTAATTTATAATGATTATCGCATAATTTAATGTATATTTGCAGCTAATTTCAGTGAATTTGTGAAACAAAACAAGATAAGATAAAAGATATCTTAGCAAGTATGTTGTAGAAATTCCGATAATAAAATATTATTTGAATATGGGCATAAGCAAAGATTTAACAGAAGAGGATGTCAAGTTCCGCTATATTAACGAAGCTATCACAAGCAAGGGATGGTCAAAGGATAGTATATTCATGGAACAGAAGGTTAAATTTACTGACGGTAAAATTAGCCTTCATGGTAATCTTGTGCATAGAGAGAAACCGAAGTTTGCCGACTATGTACTTTATGCAAATAAGGCAACACCCATTGCTATTGTAGAAGCAAAGGATGCCAATCATTCTGTTTCACATGGATTGCAACAAGCCATGACCTATGCCCAAATGCTTGATGTGAAGTTTGCATACAGTTCAAATGGTGAAGGGTTTGCCGAACATGACTTCTTGACAGGCAAGGAACGCACTTTTGCTATGGACGAATTTCCAACAAAAGAAGAACTTATCGAAAGATATAAAAATGAGGCTAACGATGGAAACGGACTTAACGAACAAGAGCTGGCTATCATAAAGCAGCCTTTTTGCACTGGTCAGAATATATTCCCGCCACGATATTATCAGCGCAATGCAGTAAACCGCACTGTCAATGCTATTGCGAGAGGACAAAACCGTGTGCTCCTTGTCATGGCAACTGGCACTGGCAAGACATATACTGCATTTCAGATTGTATGGCGTTTACTTAAAAGTGGTTTGAAGAAGAAAGTGTTGTATCTTGCAGACCGCAATATATTGGTTGATCAATCCATACAGCAAGACTTCAAACCATTAGAAAAGGTAACGCACAAGATAGACTACTCAAAAGACAAGAACCACTTGGAAGAATTGGGGTCTTATCAAGTGTTCTTTGCACTCTATCAACAGTTGATTGGACTGAATGATGCCAAAAACTATAAGGAGTTGTTTCCTAATCCAGACTATTTTGATCTTGTTATCGTTGATGAGTGTCATAGAGGTAGCGCAAAGGATGATAGCAACTGGCGAAACATCTTGGAATACTTTTCTTCGGCTACTCATATAGGTATGACAGCAACACCAAAAGAAACAAAGTACCAGTCAAGTATTGGCTACTTTGGTGAGCCTATATATACATATAGTCTTAAAAACGGAATTGAGGACGGTTTCCTAGCTCCTTTCAAGGTAATCAACATCACAACCAATATTGGCGATGAGTGGAGACCGACAAAGGGACAAAAGGATATATACGGCAACGAGATAGAAGACCGCATTTATAACAACAGCGACTATGATTATAACATTATTATAGAAGACCGTATAAGGGAAGTTGCGCAAGAGATAACCAACTATCTGAAAAGCACTGACCGCATGGCTAAGACCATAGTGTTCTGTGCTGATGAAATACATGCGGAGCGTATGCGTCTGGCATTGACCAATGCCAATGCTGATATGTGCAAGAAAAATCCTGACTATGTGGTTCGCATAACAGGTAGCGATGAGTATGGTAAAGGCAAGTTGGATTACTTTATTTCAGTATCTTCGGAATATCCAGTCATTGCAACAACCAGCAAACTGCTTTCTACCGGTGTGGATTGCAAGATGGTAAAGCTGATAGTGCTTGACCAACAGATTGGTTCCATGACGGAGTTTAAGCAGATTATAGGACGCGGAACCCGTCTTCGTGAGAATGAGGGAAAGACCAATTTCACGGTGATGGACTTTCGAAATGTAACACGCTTGTTTGCTGACCCAGATTGGGACGGACCTATCGAGATGGATTCCGATTATCCTATAAAGTCCAGAGAGGCAAAAACTCCAGTTCTGCCTGTAGATGATACACCGCCAATAGTTGGTGATCCTATTACTCGTCCAAAGCCTCTTGTAGATAAAAATGGCTGCCAGGTAATGGTTGTCAATAAGGTAGTGTCCGTTTACGATGCCGATGGCAAGCTGCTTCGCACGGAGAGTATTACCGACTACACGAAGAAGAATATCCTTGATTCGTTTGCTACCATTGATACATTTACCTCCAAATGGAATGAAATAAAGAAAAAGTCAGACATTGCTGATATGCTGAAAGAAAGAGGCATAGATCTTGCAGAATTAAAAACTTCACAGGAAATGAGCAATGTGGATGATTTTGATTTCATCTGCCATATCGCATACGGCAAGAAGACCCTGACGAGGCGGGAACGTGCTGAGCAAGTGAAAAAGCGTGATATATTTACCAAGTATGGTGAGCAGGCACGGCTGGTACTTGAAAATTTGCTGGAGAAGTACATGGAAGAAGGCATTTCTGAACTTGAAAGTCTCACTGTGCTTGAAAACGATCCTTTCCGCCGATTGGGCTCTAAGGCAAATATAGTAAAGTTCTTCGGTGGCAAGAGAGAGTATCTGAAGGCCGTAAAAGAGTTGGAGCAATCAATATATAATATAGCATAAAAAGAAACAATATAAAATGAGTTTATCTAATTTCGTAAAACGAGTACGCAATATAATGCGCAATGATGCCGGTATCAACGGTGATGCGCAACGCATAGAACAAATGGCGTGGATGCTGTTCTTGAAAGTCTATGACGAGAAAGAGAATGATTGGGAGTTGGACGATGATGATTACAAGTCTATTATTCCTGAAGAATGCCGTTGGCGCAACTGGGCACATGACGATGGAAGCGGTAATGCCTTGACTGGTGATGAGCTGCTTTCGTTTGTCAACAACACATTGTTTGTGAAACTCAAAAACATAGAGATAACACCAACTACCCCTATCCGTCAGGCGATTGTAAAGACAACTTTTGAGGATGCCAACCAATATATGAAAGATGGCGTTCAGCTCCGCCAGGTGCTTAATGTGATAGACGGATTGAATCTTGGTGACTATGAAGAGAGTCATGCTTTCGGTGAGATATATGAGACTATCCTTAAAGAAATGCAGTCGGCTGGTTCCTCTGGTGAGTTCTATACCCCAAGAGCCTTAACAGAATTTATGGCAGAAATCGTCAATCCGCAGATTGGTGAAAAAATGGCAGACTTCGCTTGTGGTACAGGAGGTTTCATCACAAGTTGGTTGGGTGAATTGGACAAGAAGGTAAAGACTGCTGAAGACCGCAAAGAGTACAATCAGTCTGTATTTGGCATAGAAAAGAAACAATTCCCGTATATGCTATGTGTGACAAACCTGTTGCTGCATGGTATCGACACGCCATTGGTATATCACGACAACTCGCTTACCAAAGATGTACTCAACTATACAGACGAAGATAAGTTTGATGTAGTGTTGATGAACCCTCCATACGGTGGCAACGAGAAGTCGGATGTCAAGTCACACTTCCCTTCAGATATGCGCAGTAGCGAGACTGCCGACCTCTTCATGGTGCTTATCATGTATCGCTTGAAGAAAAATGGCCGTGCTGCTGTCATTGTTCCTGATGGTTTCCTTTTTGGAGCAGATAACACAAAGATTGCCATTAAGACAAAGTTGCTCAGGGATTTCAACTTGCACACCATTATCCGTTTGCCTGGCAGTATCTTTGCACCTTACACTTCGATTGCCACGAACATTTTGTTCTTCGACAATACCAGTGCGGATGGTGCTCCAGAAGGTTATTCTACAAAGAAAACGTGGTTCTATCGTTTGGATATGCCAGAGGGTTACAAGCATTTCTCCAAGACAAAGTCCATGAAGTCGGAACATTGCAATCCAATCCGTGAGTGGTGGAACAACCGTAAGGAGATTATTATTGCTGATGGTGACGAGAAATCTCGTTGCTATTCGGTTGAAGACCTTATCGCCACCGATTGCAACTTCGACTTGTGCAAGTTCCCGAAAGAGGATGAAGAAATCTTGCCTCCTGCCGAACTGCTTGCCGACTATTTCAAGAAGCGCAAGGCTCTTGATCATGAGATTGACAAGACTTTGGCAGAGATACAGCGTATATTGGGGATAGAAGTGAAAATTGATGAATGACAAGATTTGTGAGACGCCGTCTCACAAATTCAGAAAAGCAATGTTGTCATTGCTTTTCTGAATTTCAACAGCAAAAAAGAAAAATAATGGCAAATAAAGAAACAGAAAAACCAATATTCGTAAACAGAGACCTATCCATACCTTCTGCAGAATACAAGAAGTGGATTGGCGAATTGACCAAGCGTTACAAACAGTCACAAGTAAAAGCAGCGATAAAGGTCAATGAAGGCATGCTTCGCTTCTATTGGTCGCTTGGGCGTGATATAATGCTTATGAAAGCAGAGGCAAAATGGGGAACAAGTGTTTTAAAAAATCTAAGCTTGGACTTACAGCATGAGTTTCCTCATAGTAGAGGTCTCTCATATACCAATCTTAAATATGCCAGACAGTGGTATGCCTTTTATAATTCAAGTCAAGTAAATCGCCAACAACTTGTTGGCGATTTGGAAATGCCAGAGGTGTTTGCTTATGTACCATGGGGACATCACATCTCAATTATCTCTAAATCAGAGAGCATAGAAGAAGCGATGTTTTATATTCACAAAGTAGTAAGCGAGAATTTGAGCAGAAATGCATTAAATCGCTGTTTGGATTCACACCTATATGAGGCAGTTGGAAGTGCCCACACTAATTTTTCAGACAAGTTACCTGCGATACAGGGAAATCTTGCTAAGGAAGTATTAAAGAGTCCATATAATCTGGACTTCATGCAGATGCAGGAAGAATACAGCGAACGTGAGTTTGAAGAGAAATTGTCAAGGCACATAACTGAGTTTCTGTTAGAGTTAGGGCAAGGATTTGCTTATGTGGCAAGACAAAAAGAACTTGTCATGCCATCAGGAAAGGTCTACCGTCCAGATATGATTTTCTATCATATTAAGTTGCGCTGCTATGTGGTAATCGAATTAAAAGTAGTAGATTTTGAGCCTGAGTTTGCAGGTAAGTTGAACTTCTATGTTTCTGCTGTTGACGAATTGATGAAAGGGGCAGATGATAATCCTACTATTGGGCTACTCATTTGCAAGCACAAGGATGACATGACCGTAGAATGGGCTTTCAAAGGTGTCGATCGTCCATTGGGCGTGGCCGAATATGAGAATGAGATTCTTAAAGCAGTGGAAATGTTGCCAACTCCAGAGGAGATAAAAGAAAACCTCAAGTTGGAAGCAGAATTAGATGAAGACAAGAAATAGTTATAATTCGCCAACAAGTTGTTGGCGAATTATAAAATGTGGAACACTGTCCCACAAATTAGTCAAGCATTGCTTGACCAATTCAAACTCAGAGGCAGTCCAATAACTTTTAAAGATACATTGAAATTATAAACAATGAACGGCAAACAATTAAAGAACAGCATATTACAATGGGCGATACAGGGAAAACTTGTACCGCAAGACCCTAATGACGAACCTGCAAGCGTTTTGCTTGATAAGATTCGTCAAGAGAAAGAACGCTTGATTAAGGAGAAAAAAATCAAGCGTGACAAGAACGCATCCATTATCTACCGTGGTGAGGACAATTCCTATTATGAGAAGTTGCTTGCTACGGGAGAGGTGAAATGTATCGATGAGGAGATTCCATTTGAAGTGCCTAAGGGGTGGGAATGGTGTAGATTCTCAAGTTTGTATCTATCTTTAACTGACGGAACTCATTCTACACCCAAATATACACTTACTGGTATTCCTTTTATCTCTGTAAAGGATATTAGTTCTGGAATTATTGATTTTTCAAATACAAAATATATTTCAAAAGAAGAACATCAAAAACTTTCAGATAGATGTCATCCTCAAAAAGGTGATTTACTATTGTCAAAAGTAGGAACTACGGGAATTCCCGCTTTGGTAACAACAGATAAAGAGTTTAGCCTATTTGTCAGTGTCGCATTGATAAAACTTACTCAAAACAAGTTTAGTAATGAGTTTCTGGTATTTATGATTCAATCACCATTAGTTCAAGAACAAGCCAAAGAAAATACAAGAGGTGTAGGAAACAAGAACTGGGTTTTATCTGCAGTATCAAAAACACTAATGGTTGTACCACCACTTGAAGAACAAGAAAGAATAAAAAACAGGTTGAATCTAGTTCTGCCATATATAGAAAGATATAGTTCTTCGCAAGATAAATTGGACTTACTTAATGTAAATATTGTGACATACTTAAAGAAGTCCATTCTTCAAGAGGCTATTAAAGGAAAACTCGTCCCACAAATTGCCGAAGAAGGCACAGCGCAAGAACTGCTTGAACAAATAAAGACAGAGAAGCAGAAACTCGTTAAAGAGGGCAAGCTAAAGAAGTCTGCCCTCAATGACTCTGTTATTTTCCGTGGTGACGATAACAAGTATTATGAGCAGATAGGCAAAAAGTGTTTGGATATAACTGATGAAATACCATTTCCAATTCCCAATAATTGGGCTTGGAGTAGATTATCATCAATGTGTTCTATAGTAAATGGATTTACCCCTTTGCGTTCAGAATCAAAATTTTGGGATTGTGGAACTATTAACTGGTTTACTGTTGAGGACATAAAGAATCAGGGAGAAATGATATATTCTACAAAGCAAAAAATAACAGATGAAGCAACATCTAAAGAGCGAATAGTAAGAGCAGGCAGTGTATTGTTATGCTGCACAGCATCAGTAGGACAATGTGCATTAGCAAAGATTGATTTGACTACTAATCAACAATTTAACGCTCTTACAGTAAAAGATGTCAATAGATTTATATTAACAGATAACTATTTATTTTGGTTTGCCAAAACACTGAAGGCGACACTTCAGCGACTATCTGGGAAGACGACATTTGAGTTTGTTTCGGTAAAAAAAGTTGGAAATATTTTGATTCCAATACCTCCATTTCAAGAGCAGCAACGAATTGTTGCCCAAATAGAAAAACTATTTGAGCAACTGCGTTAATTGATTAACCTTTTCCACTATTCGCTTTTGCTCTGCGAGTGGTGGAAGAGGTACAAGATACGCCTTTACTGTTTTCGTGGCTAACTCTTTTTGTTTTGTGCTGCCATCAGATTTGTCTTCTATAACAGATTGTACAGTATAACTTGAAAAATAAAAATACAAATATTTTGCCATTGCATAGTGCTTATATGAACGTATTACAGTCACATGGCTATCTGCCACCGCCAATTCGTATGGATTAAGTCGTGAATCGTATATAGCCATTCTTCCCAATGTACCTAAACCTGTAGAGTTCCACATTAAGTCTTCGTCTTTCAAGAATTGTTCTTCACTATAAGATGACACGCTTTGTGGATCAATGAATTTAGCCTTTTCTAGAGAGAAACCTGACCATTGATTACATTTTTGTGCCACAACAGGATATTTCTTAATGTCACTATATTTGGGTGACTTTCCTCTATGAATGTATGAGCAAATATCATCAAGACGAACCCACACCCAGTTCTCCGGTATCTCAAACGGAATCTCTTCATCAATGCACAGAACCGACTTACCTATCTGCTCATAGTACTTGTTATCGTCATCACGGAAGATGACAGAATCGTTGAGGGCAGACTTTTTTAGCTTGCCCTCTTTGACGAGTTTCTGCTTCTCAGTTTTTATTTGTTCAAGTAGCTCTTGTGCTGTTCCTTCTTCTGCAATTTGCGGCACGAGTTTACCTCGAATAGCTTCTTGCAAGATTGACTGTTTTATAAGTTTGGGAATACTTTCATTTAGTTCGTCAAGTTCATCTTGCACTTTCTCATAATACGCTATTATAGGTGAGATATTTCCTAATTGCTCTATGATTCGAATTTGCTCTTTATATGGAGGAATAGGAACAAGAGTCATTTTTATTATATCTGTATTGAGGTTTGGTTGAGCTGTACCTTGGTTGATGTTTCTGTACAAATCTGTCATATAGCAGAAAAACCAATATACATAAAGTTTCAATCTTTCATCCAAAGACAAAAAAGCTGCAACACCGTCATTAAATGTCGTGTCAAATGTACATATTTTGGGCACGCCCAATGTAGCACCACTATTAGTTAATAAAAGGGTTCCTGCTTTAACCAAACGAGTTTTACTTAGTCCTGCTTCTTTTATTGTTGAAGAAAAACTCTTCACATAAATAGATGATTCTCTAGTCAAATCTGCAACCTTTAGAAAAGGAATTGAGCCATCATAAAATATAGGACTGCCTGCAGGACGAGGTGAGCCACCTCTTACAACATCAGCTAATGATGCTATTCTACACCATTCCCACCCATTAGGAACATCAAATGGTATCTCCTCATCAATGCACTTCACCTCCCCTGTGACGAGCATCTTCTCATAATAGGAACTCATAGAACAATACCATGCCTATTTATATGGACAACTTTATGTTTTACTAATAAACGAATAGAAATGGAATTAGACAAATTTGAAGAGTTCCTAAGTCAAGGCAATATGGCTAAGAACACGATTTCGGCATATCTGTATGCCGTAAAGGAGTTTGGCTCTCAACACAAAGAGTTGAACAAGAGAAACTTGTTGGTTTACAAGACCTACTTGATTGAGACTTACAAACCAAAGACGGTGAACCTCCGTATTCAGGCGTTGAACAAGTACCTTGTATTTGTGGGCAAGACGAAACTCCGCTTGAAGTCGGTCAAGGTGCAGCAACGTTCTTATTTGGAGAATGTCATCAGCAATGCCGACTACACCTTCTTGAAGAACAAGTTGAAGAAGGAAAACAACTTGGAGTGGTACTTTGTGGTGCGTTTCTTAGCTGCGACTGGTGCCAGAGTGAGCGAACTTGTGCAAATCAAGGTTGAGCACGTGCAAGTAGGCTATTACGACATCTACACCAAGGGTGGCAAGATACGGCGTATCTATATCCCCAAGACATTGCGCACGGAAACAGAAAAGTGGTTGCAGACACTCAACCGCACAAGTGGCTATCTCTTTCTTAATCGCTTTGGCGAGCGCATCACGACAAGAGGCATATCACAGCAGTTGAAGAACTATGCGGTGAAGTATGGCTTGAATGAAAAAGTGGTGTACCCTCACTCGTTCCGCCATCGTTATGCCAAGAATTTCTTGGAGAAGTTCAACGATATAGCCTTGCTTGCCGACCTCATGGGACATGAAAGCATAGAGACAACACGTATCTATCTGCGAAGAAGTAGCTTGGAGCAACAAGAAATCGTAGATAAGGTTATCACTTGGTAAAATGCCAATAAAGATTCATGTAAAACGTTTTATCATATGACATGCATATATAAACGACAACAAATCAATACGTCAGTAAATCATGTTATCATCATATTGGCAATATATGGCAGATAACCCCTAAAAATAAAGAATTGCCATATCCCTAACAGCTTTGTAATCAGAGAGATTACTGGCTGGTATGGCAATATGGCAATTCTTGAAAAAAAAATATTTAAAAATAAATCTTGTTACTTCACGCTCCACTCAAACAAACCACAGGACAGAGTCTCTGGCTGCTTCAGTTCGAGCTTCACAGCCTTGGTCTTCACTGGGTCGAAATTCACGATGCAGGCTACACCTCGCTTGCATGGATAAGCATCGGCTCCTGGAACTTCCTTCCAGTTGCCTGCCTCGTCCTGATAGTAGAGCTTCCAGCTGTCTGGCACCTTGCAACCGCCCCATGGCTGGTCGTCGTACCAATATACGGTGCTGGTCTTGATCTCCTTGTTATCAGGGAAGGTGTAGGTAATCCACTCTGTAGTGTTCTTCTTAGGCCACCAGTGGATGTATGGGATAGAGCGGTCGTTCTCATCGGCAGGCACCAAACCATCTGTAATACTGCTCTTGGCTGGTACAGGAGAAGAGAATTCTACCTTAGCCTGTGCTGCGAGAGTTGCAGGAGCTGATGGCTTTGCTGCCTTGACATCCTGTGGCAACCATACCTTCATGTTGCCGTTGCCACGATGAGCCCAGGCGAAGTATGGGATGAGGGTCAGGGTCTGGTCCTTGGTGCTCAGCTTGCCGCTCTTGTCGTAGGCGAGGGTCTGCACATTCTCGGTCAAGGTCTCCATGTTCTGACCCTTATAGAGTGTCAGTACATTCTTATATTTAGGGTCGATGAAACCATCGTACGAGAGTTTGCCCTCAGCGAACTGAGGTTCGCGGTTCTCCAGGATGCTCATGATGTCGAAGCCCTGGTTGTCTGGCCACTCTGCGCAATATACGATAGGACCACGCTCGATGCTGATGCAGCCACGGTCGGCCTCTACCTTGTTGTTGGCACGTACGGTGCGCGCCTCCATATCGAAGTGAACGCGAACCACATCGCTCTTCTTCCACTTGCGGTTGATGGTATAATAGCCATCCTCTGTCACCTTGGCCTCTACCTTCTTGCCGTTTACGGTGATGGTATAGCCCAGACGCTTGTCGTCGCTGTAGTAGTAGAGGTCTGATGGTACTGGCTGACCCTTTACCCAGCCCGGGATGCGGATTTTCATACCGAACTGACCAGCCTTGTTGTCATCTACCTTGATGGCGATGTCTCCGTTCCAAGGGTACTGTGTATCCTGACTCAGGGAAACCTTCTTGCCGGCTACTTTCAGAGAAGAAGAGTTGCTGAGGAAGAGGTTGACATATACATTCTTATCCTTTACAGCATATACATAGCCCGGGAGGGATGGCAGGAAACGGCAGATGTTGCTAGGGCAGCAGGCACAGCCGAACCAAGCCTGACGCTGATGCTGACCCATACTCTCCAATGGGTTAGGGTAGAAGAAACCGCCGCCGTCCATGCTCACACCACTGATGAGACCATTGTAGAGGGTGCGCTCCAAAACATCGTAATACTTACTCTCGCCGTGGAGGAGGAAGAGACGGTAGTTGACATAAACATTGCCGATAGCTGCGCAGGTTTCGCAGTAGGCACTCATATTAGGCAGCTCGTAGTTCTTGCCGAAAGCCTCGCCGTTGTTGGTGGCTCCGATTCCTCCGGTGATGTAGAGCTTCTTGCTCACGATGTTGTCCCAGATGCGGTCGATGGCGTGGATATAGGCGGTATCGCCGGTGAGGGCAGCTACATCTGCCATACCAGCATACATATAGGTAGCACGTACGGCATGACCTACAGCCTCGTCCTGTTCCAAAACCGGTTTGTGGCTCTGAGAATATTCCTGTTTGATAGATGTCTTGCCACGGTAGTCGAGGAAGAACTTAGCCTCTTCGAGATATTTCTTGTTGCCTGTAGCGAGATAGAGCTTGCAGAGTGCCATTTCGGCAATCTGATGTCCCGGTACCACGCAAGCCTGTCCTGGGTTAGGACCTACCTCGCGAACCACGCAGTCGGCATAGCGGATAGCGATGTCGAGGAACTTGCGGCTACCTGTAGCCTGCCAGTGAGCCACGGCACCTTCTACCATGTGCCCCAGGTTGTAGAGCTCGTGACTCAAATCCTCTTCCTTGCTCCAGCGCTTGTCGCCTGCCCAGAAATGAGGATGCTTCGGGTTCTGTGTACGGGCGGTATAGAGATATCCGTCAGCCTCCTGAGCCGGAGCGATGATATCGAGCACACTGTCGATATACGCCTTGAGTTTCTTGTCTGGGTAGGTCTGAAGCACGTAGCTGGCACCCTCGATGGTCTTGTATGGGTCGGTATCATCGAAGCTCAGCGGCATCAGTTTACCTACATCATACTTCTCGCTAGGATGTGCAGCGCGTTCAAAGTTCTTATATCTTCCCTCTGATTCGCATTTGCTGAAAGCCAGCGGGATGGTCACCTTGCGAGAGGTTTCGATACGCTGTCCCCAGAACGTATTGTTCCAAACCTTTACTGATGTGAAAGGCACCGGAGTGATAGGATAACCACCCGAGTTCTTGTTTACCTTCTGTGCCGAAGCAGGCATCAATGCCAATGCCGCCAAGGCTGTTGTCATCAAAATCTTTTTCATGTTTTTTACTTTGAACTTTGAATTTTGAACATAGAACTTTATGATTAGTAAAGCTCAATGTTCTCTTTTCAGTATTCTTGATTATTATTTTTTAATTCTTAATTCTTTTTGGGGATGTATTGGCATCGAAAGTCTTTTCTGCAGCCTCCTGTTCCCAGTTATAATAACGGAGATTGGTGAGGGTAAATTGTTTTTCGCCTGCAAGAATTTCCAGTTTTCCTTCAGAAAGATTGGCAATACCTGTATTATCGGATTACCATAAGTTTTTATTTCTGTTGCAAATTTACGAATAGAATTGTTTATGTAATGCAAAGTAAGCCCAAAATGATGAAAATTTCGTATCACAAGTATCCAGTTAGACGATAATTGTATCTTTATGTACGATAATTTTAGGACTTCGTTGATTTTTTCTGTTATTTTGCAAGCGTAAACAAAAACGTATCATTTTTAAACCTAGAAGATATGAATTCACAGCTGTTCACATTATTAATAGGAGTAGCTTGTTTGCCTGGAATGACAACAGCAGCCACGGTTTATCGCACCATCTCTAAGGTGGAGGCAATATCAGAGGATTGTCCGGTGGGCACAGCTCCCCGACTTCCTAATCTCGTGTGGGTAACCTATTCTGATGGTTATTCAGAGTATCGGCAGGTACGCTGGGCTAACGCTCCGCTTGCTGATGAGCAGGCTGAGGCTGATGCGCAGAAACATCCTGCCGGGAGCCAATATGAGATAGGTGGTTTTGTGATTGGTGATGAGACTACTGACAATGGTTATCCTGTCAAGGCACAGATCAAGGTGGTGGCTGAAGGCTATCAGACTCCAGAAAAGGAAGTGGCTCATACCTTCTCACTCGCTGATGTGAGCATAGATGGTGACAACCGACTCACCCACAACCGTGATGAGGCACTCCGTGAGATCTGTTCCTGGGATGTTACCCAACAACTCTACAACTATCGCGATACCTACGGACTCAGTACCGAAGGGTATACCAAGAGTGATGGCTGGGATTCGCCAGACACCAAGCTCAAGGGTCATGGATCTGGCCACTATATGTCGGCAATCGCACAGGCATACGCCGTGGCAACTAATCCTGAACAGAAGGCAATCCTCCGCAAGAACATCATCCGAATGGTGAATGAGTTGCGAGAGTGTCAGGAGAAGACCTTCGTATATAATAAGGAACTGAAGCGCAACTGGGAGGCTCGTGATTTCGCTCATGAGGCTGAACTCAGAGAGATGAAGGGCACCTGGGCTGCTTTTGATGAGTATAAGAAGCACCCTGAACAGTATGGTTACGGCTATATCAACGCCATTCCGGCTCAGCATTGTGCTCTGATTGAAATGTATCGTGCCTACAACAACTCCGATTGGGTTTGGGCACCTTATTACAGCGTACACAAGCAACTTGCCGGTCTGATAGACATCGCAACCTACTTTGATGATAAGGAAATCTGCGATAAGGCTCTCCTCATCGCCAAGGATATGGGACTCTGGGTATGGAACCGCATGCACTACCGCACTTACGTAAAGCAGGACGGCACCCAGGATGAGCGCAGAGCCAAGCCGGGCAACCGCTACGAGATGTGGGACATGTACATCGCCGGTGAGGTGGGAGGTATGAGTGAATCGCTCGCCCGTCTTTCTGAGATGGTTTCCAATCCGGATGAAAAGGCAAAGCTCCTCGAGGCTGCCAACTGTTTCGATGCGCCTAAGTTCTATGATCCGCTGAGCAAGAACATCGATGACATCCGCACCCGCCATGCCAACCAGCATATTCCGATGATTATCGGAGCGTTGCGCAGCTACAAGAGCAACCATAAACCATACTATTACAATCTGACTGAGAACTTCTGGAGACTGGTGCAGGGCAGATACATGTATGCGATGGGTGGTGTAGGAAATGGAGAGATGTTCCGCCAGCCATATACCCAGATTCTGAGTATGGCAACCAATGGACTGCAGGAAGGCGAATCGCAGGCTTATCCGGATATCAACGAAACCTGCTGCGCGTATAACCTCGTCAAACTGAGTAAGGATTTGAACTGTTATAACCCTGATAATGCGCAGTATCTCGACTATATCGAGCGCACGCTGTACAATCAGATTATCGGTTCCCTCAATCCGGACCAGTATCAGACCTGCTATCAGTATGCGGTAGGATTGAATGCCACCAAACCATTCGGCAATGAGACTCCTCAGAGTACCTGCTGCGGCGGTACAGGTTCTGAAAACCATACCAAGTACCAGCAGTCGGCTTATTTCGCCAACGATCATACCCTCTGGGTAGGTCTCTATATGCCAACCACCCTCCACTGGAAGGAGAAGGGTGTGACCATCAAGCAGGATTGCCTGTGGCCGGCACAGCATTCAGCCATCAAGATTACGGAAGGCGAGGGCGATTTCACCCTGAAACTCCGTGTACCATACTGGGCAACTCAAGGTTTCTCCATCAAGGTGAACGGCAAGGAAGTGGCAAAGAGCTATCAGCCTAGCACCTATGTAGAACTGGAGCAGAAGCACTGGAAGGTGGGCGATGTCGTAGAAATCGACATGCCATTCAGCAAGCATATCGAATATGGTGCCGACAAGCTTTCGAGCGATGTGGCAAATCTGGACGGTACTCCGCTGAAGACATCCTGGGTAGGAACCCTGATGTACGGACCATTGGTGATGGCAGGTACAGGCGCACAGACCTGGAATCAGGCTACGCTGAACATCGACTCCCGATTGAATAATATCACCGTGGGCGAATCGAACGGCGTGACAACAGGTGCAGGAGCCAATCTCCTTACCCTGAAGCTGGATGGCAAGGAATTCCAGCCAGACTATTATCGCAACGCTAACAGTACCCACTACTACCGCATCAACCTGACCGATGCCAAGAGCAAGAAGAGCAAGAAGGTAACCCAGAATGAACTGGAAGGCACTACTGCCATCCTGAACCGTGCTATCAACACGATGCGCCCTGGCAATCTTGCAGAGATGGAAAATCTCAGAGAACTTTCCGGTCTGCTTCGCCGTGCCGGCTGGCCTGATGAAAATACCAGCGCAGAACTAAAGGATGCCATCAGTTATGGCAGAATGGTTCAGAAATACGTGACCGACGGAAGTGGAACCCACGACATGATTCATGCCGCTGTGGAAAAACTGAAGAAGGCGATGAAACAATAACCCCAAAAATATAAAAGGCAATTTCTGAATAGAAATATAGGCTAAAAGGCGAAAATATCGTCTAAAATACCAAAATTAACGATATTTTCACCTTTTTAGACGATTTTGTGGCGTAATATGCTAAATATTATGTTACTTTGCAATCGAAATTTAAAAGAAGAATAAACCTAGCAAAAATAGAATATGAGACAGACACAAAATATTTCAGGCTTTGGATATAGCCAAGCTTATGTAAAAGCCATCGCGTGTTTGATCCTTGCATGTGGAGGAGCATTATCTACTTTAGCAGCAAGCGAGACCTCATCAACCCCTAAGGTAGAAAATGTTCAGCAGAACGATGTTACCGTAAAGGGTGTAGTGAAGGATGCCAATGGTGAAGCCATCATTGGTGCGAGTGTTATTGAAAAAGGTAACGCCAAGAATGGTACTGTTACCGATATTGATGGCAACTATACCTTGAAGGTAAAACGTGGCGCAACCTTAACAATCTCCTATATCGGATATGTAAATCAAGAGACCAAAGGCGGTGATGTGACACTTCAGGAAGACTTGAAGTCTTTGAACGAAGTAGTCGTAATCGGTTATGGTACCCAGAAGAAGGGGGATATCACTTCTGCCATTACCAGTATTAAGGCGGAAGACTTTACAACAGGTAAAGTGAAAGATGCTGCCGAGTTAATTAAGGGTAAGGTTGCTGGTTTGACTATTGCCAATGGTTCTGGTGACCCTAATGCAGAATCTACCATCCGTCTTCGTGGTGTGATTTCCTTGAATGGTAGTAACACGCCTTTGGTTCTTGTAGATGGTATTGAAGGTTCTCTTAGTACTGTAGCTCCTGAGAATATTGCAAGTATTGATGTTTTGAAGGATGCTTCCGCTGCTGCTATCTATGGTACTCGTGGTGCTAATGGTGTTATCATCATTACCACTAAAGGTGGTCAGCGTGAGTCTAAGACAGAAGTAAGCTATTCTGGCTATGCTTCTTTGTCAGCTTTTGCCAAGACTCTTGATTTCATGGATGGAGCAGATATCCGCGAAGGTAAGACGGATTTTTCGGATAAAGGTTATGATACAGATTGGTTGGATGCTATAACTAGAACAGCATTTAGCCATAATCATAATGTGTTAATTCATGGCGGTAACAAGACTACTACTTATTCAGCAGATTTTACTTATCGTAAGGATGAGGGTGTCTTTTTGGATACCTATAATGAAAATATGAAGGCTAGTTTCGACTTGAGCCATTGGATGCTTAACGATATGGTAAAGATTCAAGTAAATCTTTTGAAAACATGGCATGAGAATGGTCCTATCGATGCTGCTGGTCAGATGTTATATCGTCAGGCTATTATTCGTAATCCTACGGAGCCAATCTATAATGCTGATGGTAGTTACTGCGAGAATTTTGCCGTAAACTATTATTATAATCCATTGGGTATTATCAAGGAGCACAAGGGACAGTATAAAACTGAAACTACTCGATTTACAGGCTCTCTTATATTTGAACCAATTAAGGGCTGGCAGACTAAGGCTATGTTCTCTACGGATCGTTTCAACAATCATGATCAGACCTATTATACTTCTAAGTATTATAGTCAGGCTTCCGAAAACCATACAGGTTACGCTTCCCAGAATTATGATACAGGTCAGACCGATAATTTCGAGTTGACAAGCAATTTCAACCATCAGTTTGGTGAGCATCGTTTTAATGCGCTTGCTGGTTACAGCTATCAAGAAGACACATGGTATGGATTCAGTGGTAACAACTATGATTTTCCTACCGATATGTTCGAGTATAACAATATGTATATCGGTGCAGCTCTTAAGAATGGTAAGGCGGGATTAAATAGCTACAAGAGCGAGTCGAAGTTGATTGGTTTCTTTGGACGTATCAGTTACGGCTATGCTGATAGATACAATATTCTTGTCAGTGTTCGTCATGAAGGCTCTTCTAAGTTTGGAGCCAATCATAAGTGGGGAACTTTCCCTTCTGCATCACTTGGATGGACTATCAGTAATGAAAAGTTCATGAAGGATGTAAAGTGGGTGAACAACTTGAAACTTCGTGCTGGTTTTGGTGTTACAGGAGTAATTCCTAATGACCCTTACCAATCATTGACTCGTTGGACATATGGTAGTAGCAGTATAAATCCTACTTATTATTACGACAATAACAAATGGAATCTTGGTTTGATTGTAAACTCAAATCCAAATCCAGATTTGAAGTGGGAAAAGTCAACAGAGTTCAACATAGGTTTGGATTGGAGCATCTTGGGTGAGCGATTGAGTGGTACTATAGATGTTTATAAAAAGACCACAAAGGATATGCTTTGGTGGTATGATGTACCAACCCCACCAAACTACTATAAGCAAACTCTTGCCAATGTGGGTGAGATGCGTAACCAAGGTATCGAGGCTTCTGTTACGGCAATTCCTGTTCGTACAAAAGACTTTGAATATAAAACAACTGTTACAGTTTCTCATAACTCAAATAAGTTGATCAGTTTGTCAAATGATCTTTATGAAACAGCCAATCAGCGTGATGAGGCTTATTTAGGTGAGCCAATTTCTATGTCTACACAGCGATTGGAGGTTGGTAAGTCTATTGGTAATTTCTACGGAATGAAATCTGTGGGTGTTTCAGAGAATGGCTTGTGGATGATAGAGAATGTTGAGACTGGAGAGGCAGAGGAGTTTAAAGACAATATGTTGTCTAATGACAAGTATCGTCAGTATTTAGGCAATGCTCTTCCTAAGGTGTATATGGGATGGACTAATGCATTCCGTTACAAGAACTTCGACTTGTCTTTGCAGTTCACTGGTCAGTTCGGGTTCAAAATCTTGAACGAGGCTCGTTGCTACTACGAGAATAACTCTATAGCATACAATCGTTTGAAGTCGGCAAATGATGAGCCTTACGGATGTGGACATAAGTTGTCTTCAGCACAAAAGCAGGCTTTTGTCAGCTACTATCTGGAGAATGGTGATTTCTTGAAATTGAGCAGTGCAACTTTGGCTTATAATGTGCCTCTTAAGGAGAATAAGTATGTAAAAGCTGCTCGTGTTTATCTTTCAGGAACAAACTTGTTTACTATTACAGGTTATAAAGGATTGGATCCAGAGTTGACCAATAAGGATGTGCAAGCTTCTGGTATTGATTGGAGAGATAAGTATCCGTCCATTCGTACCTTTACATTGGGAGTCAATCTTACATTCTAACAATTTTAAGTGTTATAGATATGAATACTAAATTTCGTAATATATTATATGGTACAATGCTGGGAGTTGCAGGATTGGCTACTACTGGATGTACCGATTTGGATGAGCATTTATATGATACAATTGCTACCGAAAACCATGAGTTTACCAATAAGGAAATCATGGCTATGTTCGGTCCCGTATATAGCAGTTTGCGTGATGTATATTGGGGATGGTATAGTTATGCCGATATGATGGACCAATCTTCTGATGTTTGGTGTATTCCTTATCGCATTGGTATTGGTTGGGGAGATCTTTATGTGTCTATGCATAAGCATGAGTTCCATCCACAGATTGCGCATTTTAACGATACTTGGACTCGTAACTATGCAGGTATCAATGCTTGTAATAAGTTGTTGGGGTATCAGCAGATTCAGAAGAATCCTAAGTTGGTGGCTCAGTTGAGAGGCTATCGTGCCTTGTATTACTATATACTCTTTGACTTGTTCCGCAATATTCCTTTGGATACTGAATTTGAGCACCCTGATGGTTGGTTACCAGAGCAAGCTAAGCCTCAGGAGACCTTTGATTTCTTGGTCAAGGAATTGAATGAGATAGCAGACGATTGTGGCACAACTATAGAGATGGGCAAGCTCAACAAGTATGCCATCCATATGATTTTGGCAAAAATGTACTTGAATCATAATGCTTGGTTCCAGGATGATTCCGACAATAGCTGGTATGGTAAGTGTATAGATGAACTTAATCAGGTAATGGAGGGACCTTTCTCTTTGGCTTCTGCATATTCTGCTAACTTTATGGATGATATCTCTGGCTCTCCTGAGATAATCTTTGGTATCCCATTCGAGAATAAGTATGCTTCTGGTAACTATATGGCAAATATATGGATGCACGTAGCTGGTAAGGCAACTTGGGGCTTTGATGGTTGGGCAACAGGTGGTGCTGCTGTGATGCCTCAGTTCCTTGATACTTATGATAAGGATGACTCTCGTTTTAAGGATTGTTGGATTGGTGGTCAGCAGTATGATGCTTCTGGTGCTCCTATTTATTATGATGGTGAACCTTTGGTTTACACTAAGGAGTTACATAGTATTGATAATCCAGGTTGTTATCCTTTCGAAAGCTACCGTTTAGTGAAGTATGAAATCAAGGGTGGTGAGTATGGTTCTTCATATGATGATGTACCATTCTTCCGCTTGGCTGATGCTTATATGATGAAGGCTGAGTGCTTGCTTCGTCTTGGTGGCTATAAAGGCGAAACAGAGCAGACTGCTGCAGATTTGGTTACCAAGGTTCGTGAACGTAACTTCTTGAACAACCCAGAGAAGGCAAAGGTGACCGTAGAAAAATTGAAAGGTGGTAGTGTGTATGCATACGGACACCGTGAAAACCAAGGAAAAATGGGTGAGGCTGACAAATGGATTATTACCAATGAAGGTGGACAAGACATTGAATTCGGTGGATTGCTTGATGAACTGGCTTGGGAATTCGTGGCAGAGCATCATCGTCGTCAAGACTTGATTCGTTTCCATATCAAAGGGTCTAGCGAGAATGTCTATAATGGCAAGTCATGGTTCTGTAAAGATGCAAATCCAGATAAAACAGACCGCCATAAGGATATCTTCCCTATTCCAAAGTCGGCTTTGGATGGCAACCCTAAGTTGAAACAGAATCCTGGTTATGCTGATAATAATCAGTGATAAAGTTATAAACTGAAAATAATAAAACAATATGAAAAAGATATTTTTATATACAATGTTAGCTTGCATGGCCGTATCATTCGGATCATGCAGCGATGATCCGATGGATGCTACCGAGAAGCATGTGTTGATAACACTCTCGTTTCTCCTTTTAATACGTACATATCCGAAGCGTAAGATGTGTTGTCTTAATACCCTATAACTCATTACTTAAACAGTCATACTTCCACGTTTATTTGGCTTGAACATCTTGATTTGTGTGGTTGCTGCCATATGCCGACAACATTGCTGCCATATGCCAGCAACATTGCTGGCAATTGCCGACAATCTTGCTGGCATATGGCAGCAATCGCATACATCTAATTCTTTAAGGCGATAGATTGGTCTTCTCACATCATATCAGCTATGTGTTTTAGCCTTTAAGAATACTCAAGAAAGCATTCAAAAATAGTTATTTTGCAAGCGGAACTTAACATGAACTTATTTACTGAACTTCCTGATATGCGAAAGTTCAGTAGTCTTACTGTTAAAAAGTAGCTATTTGCTTGTTTTGGGGCTTTTTTTGTTCTTTTTGTTGTATTTCTCGTTATATTTTTGTAATTTTGCGGCATTAAATTATCTAACAACAGAAAATAAAGACTCATATAATGAGAAAGATATCTACTCTAGTGGTTTCTGTGCTCTGCATGATGATGCCTGTAGGGGCTGAGGCGCAGGTACCGACAGCCTTCGTCTCGAAAGGGGCTACGGATATTCAGGCGCAGCCACATTCGATAACGCAAACCAACTCGGGTGCACAATTGGCTGCTATCGACCCTATGGTGCGCTCTATCACGATGGATAATGGTTTGCCGAGTAATGCTGTGCGTAGCGTGGTTCAAGGTTCCGAGGGATACATGTGGTTTGGTACAGACAACGGATTGTGCCGTTTTGACGGATACGATGTCAAAACCTATTATAATCCCTTTATGACTGTAGACCAGTTTGTGAGCGCCCTTACTGCTTGCGAAGAAGGACTGCTGGTAGGTTGCAATAATGGAGCCTATCTGTTCTGTAATGCAACCGACCAATTCCAGAAACTGAGTGATAAGATTACGGCGCCAGTCCTAAATTTCTCGCTTGACGGCGATCAGAATGTTTGGATTTCTACTAGCGGACAGGGCGTGTTCAGATACAATCGGACTACTCACGAACTGCATCAGTATCCGATGAAGAATATTCAGGGTAAAGTGAAAAGTACGCTGGTTGATGCCAACAACCAGGTATGGATGCTCTGTAACCAGGGTGAAGCCAGCATCTATCATCTCAACAAGTCGACCGACCAGTTTGAAGCATTCCCTCTGAAGGGCGATGCAACCATGTTTCACGGCATGGCGATGCTGGCTACTCCCGATGGCAATGTTTATGTCGGAACCTGGGAAAACGGACTTTACAAGCTCAACGCCGATGGTAGTGCCGAACAGCTCATCAGCGGAACCTTGAGTAATGCTGTTCATCATATCCATCAGCTTTACTGCAACGACAACAAGTCTCTTCTCATAGCCAGCGATGATGGATTGGTGCAGTATGACATTCAGAACCGTATCTGGCACATGTTGTCGGAAGTCAACAATCCGAGCCGGAGTACGAGCGAGCGCTTTGTTTATGGTATTGCGGATGATAATGAAGGTGGCACTTGGGTATCTACTTACTATGGTGGTGTGAATTATCTTCCTTCTACGAGTTTTGAAGAGCGTTTCCATGCTTATTCTGCCCGTCTGGGCGGATTGCGCGGTAATGTGGTAGGAAGATTCTTCGAAGACCGCCAGCATCGCATCTGGATAGCTACGGATGATGCGGGACTCGACTGCTTTAATCCCCAGACCAACAGTTTTGTTTCTTATCCGGGCAAGGCGGCTATGGGCAAGTATAATGTTCATGCGCTCTTTGCTGATGAAAATAATCTGTGGGTAGGAACCTATGGCAATGGTGTCATCAGAATGAATATGGCTACCGGAGCGCAGCAGGTTTTCCTGACCGATGGAATGGCTTCGGGCGGTAATGCCTATTGTATTTATCGCGACCGGAAAAAACGCCTCTGGGCGGCTACGATGGATGGTGCCAACCTCTTCGATGAAGGACAGCAGAAGTTCAGCAAAATCAAGTCGTTCAAGTCGCTTACCATCGATATCAAGGAAGATCCTCAGGGTAACGTATGGTTTGCTACCCAGGGAGGCGGCTTGTGGCGCTTGGACAAGAATAATGCCTGGAAACAGTATAAACATGTAGAGAATGATTCTACTTCGCTGGTGAGTGATCAGGTAAACTGTCTAGTTATTGGCGAAAAGGGGCAGCTCTATGTCGCAACCGGCGAAGGACTTTGCGAATTTCTGCCTTCAAAAGGTATATTCCGACGCATCTCCATCGATGCGCCTAGTCAGGAATTCATGAGTCTTGTCATTTCGCAGGGAGTAATGTGGATTTCTACCAGCAAGGGAATTGTGAAATATACGCCGGGTGAACCTGTCCAGCTATTCAATAAATATGACGGACTCACTTGCGACCAGTTTATGCCAAACGCCGGACTTCTGGCTTCTGATGGCAGAATCTATTTCGGTTCTACAAGAGGTTTAAACTGCTTCTATCCATATCTCGTCAAGATCAACCAGGTAGCTCCTCCTGTAGCAATCACCTCGGTAGAACTCTTCGGTCAGCCGATAGAGGCGGGGAGCGACCAGCTGGAGAAATCTCTGAGTCATGCAGCAGAACTCAATCTGTCTCATAACGAGAATACCATCAATATCTCGTTTGCCGCCCTGAGCTATGTATCGCCTGAGAAGAACCAGTATGCTTACAAACTTGAGGGAGTAGACAAGGATTGGATTTATACCCACGAGCATCGTGCCAACTATACCAATCTTCCTGCCGGAACCTATACCTTCCTGGTTAAGGCAACCAATAATGATGGTGTATGGTCGAAGAATGAGGCAAAACTGCAGATTGTGGTTCATCCGCCGTTCTGGTGGTCTTTGCCAGCCAAGATTCTGTATCTTCTGCTCATCGGTTACGCAATCTACTGGTTCATGCAGAGCCGGTTGAAACGTGAGAAACTCCGTCATCAGGAAGAACTCGACCAGTTGGAACTCAAGCAGGATCAGGAGATGAGAGATGCCCGCCTGCAGTTCTTCACGATGATTGCCCATGAAATCCGTACGCCGGTAACGCTTATCATCGGACCTTTGGAGAGTCTGAAAGAGCATTGGAAACAGGTTTCCGGAAAACTTTCCGATGGTGAGACTATCACGCAGACGCTTTCTGTTATCGACCGTAACGCCCAGCGGTTGCTCCTGCTCGTCAATCAGCTGCTCGATTTCAACAAAGTGCAGCAGAAGGGCATGCAGGTTCATTTCCGTTTGAACAACATTTCGAAGCTGATGCATGCTGTGGCAGAACGCTTTGCTCCTACCTTCGAGCAGAAAAGCATCCGTCTTGATGTAGATTATCCAGCCGGTGAGCTCGTGGCGATGATTGACCAGGAGGCCATTACCAAGGTTATCAGCAATCTGATGAGCAACGCCTTGAAATATACCGAGGATTATGTACGCTTGTCCTGCCGCCTGCTGGAGAATGGAACCCATTTCCGCATTGAGGTGGAAGACAACGGATTGGGAATCAGTCCTGACGAAAAGGAGAAAATCTTCGGAGCTTTCTATCAGGCACGCGACAACAAACCGGGAACCGGAATCGGTCTCAACATCGTGAAGAATCTCGTTGAGGCTCATCATGGTATGGTTGAAGTAGAATCTGCAGTAGGTAAGGGATCTACCTTTATCGTAACCTTGCCGCTCAACCAGTTGGATGCTGTGGTTGAGAAGGCGGATGAAATGGTGAAGGAAGAAGAAACTGTTGCTGAGGAAAATCTGCTGACAGATGAAACTTCAGTTGAGCAAGGTTCTCAAAAGGCAGGCGTTGCTGTTGCCAGTCCGCTTCGTGAACCGGCAAAACCGACGATGCTGATTGTGGATGATGATGAAGACATGCGCCAGTTTGTGAAGGCTCATTTCGAAAAGATGTATACGGTTTATACCGCTGACAACGGAAAGGATGCGCTCCGTAAACTGGAGAAACATCCGGTTTCGCTCATCATAAGCGACTGGATGATGCCGGAGATGGACGGTCCGGAGTTCTGCCGTAGGGTGCGTGAGAATTCAGAATATTCTCATCTCCCGTTCGTTATGCTCACGGCAAAGACCGATGATGCGGCGAAGACGGAGAGTATGAACTGTGGAGCCGATGTCTACATAGAAAAGCCGTTCTCGATGAAGTATCTTGAGGCAAGCGTAAGACAGCTTCTTGAGATGCGCCGTCTGTTGAGGAGTAAGTTCTCTCATACTCCGCTTGAGCCGATAGCAGAGATAGCTCCAACTCAGGTTGATAATGCGTTCCTGGAACGAATGTCTCGCATCATCGAAGAGAATGTGGCGAATCCGGAACTCAACGTGGCGTTCCTTGCCGAAAAGATGGGCATAAGCCGCTCTTCGCTCTTTAATAAGATTCGCGGTCTTGCCGATGTTACGCCAAACGAGATGATCCAGCTCGTGAAACTGAAGAAGGGCGCACAGCTCCTGAAAGAAGGAAACTACCGCATCAGCGAAATCAGCTATATGGTAGGTTTCAGCAGTCCTAGCTATTTTGCCAAGTGCTTCCAGAAGCAATTTGGCGTCAAGCCGATGGATTTCGTGGCTGCGGAATCGTAGGATAGAAAAACTATTCGGATAGAATAAAAAATCGCCTGGGTGCTCAGATGCATCCAGGCGATTGTCTTATTTGTAAAAAGCCTATTCTTTATTTCTTTGTGGCTCTGATGAAGAAACCGATGAGGCAGATGTAAGCCAGGAGCGAACAAACCTCAGACATCGGATTAACCCACCAACTGTCGGCGATACTTACCTCGATGCCGCCAAACTTCAGAAGGGCGCTAACCACACCCATCAGGGCTCCACCGGCGATGAAGCCGCTGGCGATGAGCGTTCCCTTCTCACCACGTTCGCTGTTCACCTTGGCATCCTTGCTGCGCGAAGTAACATACCAGTTGATGGCTCCACCCACGAGCAGAGGAACGTTCAGTTCCAGCGGAATAAACATACCCAGAGCGAAAGCCAGGGCAGGAATCTTGAAATAAGTCAGCACGATGGCTATTACGGCTCCGATGCCATAGAGCACCCAAGGAGCTCCCACGCCATTCATCAAAGGGTCGATAACCGCAGCCATCGCATTAGCCTGAGGAGCTGCAAGCGAACCCGATGCGAAACCGTAAGTCTCGTTGAGAAGCATCATCACGCCGCCCACGGTAGCCGCACTCACCAGGGTACCGAGGAATTTCCATCCCTCCTGTTTCTTAGGAGTTGTTCCCAGCCAGTAACCAATCTTCAGGTCGGTAATAAACGAACCTGCTACCGAGAGGGCTGTACAAACCACACCACCCATAATCAGGGCAGCCAGCATGCCGCCAGGACCTTTCAGGCCGACAGCCACCATCACCACAGAGGCGAAGATGAGCGTCATCAGGGTCATTCCCGAAACAGGGTTTGAACCCACGATAGCGATGGCATTAGCCGCTACGGTAGTAAAGAGGAAGGCGATGACAGCCACGAGCAGAATGGCGATGATGGCGAAGAGAAGGTTGCCCTCCATCACGCCAAACCAGAAGAAGAGGAAGGTTACGAGGATGGTAACAAGCGAACCGATAGCGATAATCTTGAAAGAGATGTCGCGCTGGGTACGCTTCACGTTCTCATCCACATCGCTCTTGCCCTTCAGCTCCTTGGCAGCCAGACCTACGGCACTCTTGATGATGCCCCAGCTCTTGATGATGCCGATGATACCTGCCATGGCGATACCGCCGATACCGATGCTGCGGGCGTAGGCACGGAAGATTTCCTCCGGACTCATCGCACCCACGGTCTTCACGATGCTAGGATCCCAGGCGCTCAGCACGCTATCATGGAAGATAACGCTCATGCCCGGAACAATCAGCCACCATACTACGAGCGAACCCAGACAGGTGAAGAAGGCATACTTCAGACCGATGATGTAACCCAGACCTAATACGGCAGCACCTGTGTTTACCTTGAATACGAGCTTAGCCTTGTCAGCCAGGTCGCATCCCAGACTTACCACACGCGATGTGAAATTCTCATTCCACCATCCCAGGCTGGCTACGATAAAGTCGTAAAGACCACCCACCAGTCCGGCTATGAGCAGCGGCTTAGCCTGGTCGCCTCCCTTGGCTCCGCTCACCAGTACCTGCGTGGTAGCCGTAGCCTCAGGGAACGGATATTTGCCGTGCATATCGCTTACGAAGTACTTGCGGAAAGGAATAAGGAAAAGGATTCCCAAGACTCCTCCCAAGGCCGAAGCCATGAAGATCTTCATAAACGAAGTAGTCATCTCCGGATATTTAGCCTGCAGGATGTAGATGGCTGGCAGGGTAAATATGGCTCCTGCCACCACAGCACCCGAACAGGCTCCGATGCTCTGGATGATGACATTTTCGCCCAGCGCCTTGCTACGCTTGGTAGCGGTACTTACGCCCACGGCGATGATGGCGATAGGGATGGCTGCTTCGAACACCTGACCCACCTTCAAGCCCAGATAAGCTGCGGCGGCAGAGAAGATGACTGCCATCATGATTCCCCATGTAACCGACCATCCGTTCACCTCAGGATAAACCTTGTCAGGCGACATCAGCGGCTTATATTCCTCCCCGTCTTTCAGTTCGCGGAATGCGTTCTCGGGGAGTTGCAAATTGTCTTTTTCTTCCATTATTTCTCAATTCTGATGATATACTCACTCATGAAACTTGCACCTGGCTGTAGACGGTTCATCAGATACTTGTCCTTAAACTCGCCATCATATTCAGCCCAGTCGTTCAAACCATACCATGGCTCGATGCAGATGAATGGAGCGTGCTTGCCTGTTGGGTTCCAGATACCTACGGCTGGAGTCTTGAACTCGAGGGTTACATGAGGTTCGCCCTGCTCGTTGAGAATGCTCACCTGCTTAACCTGACTCTTGTCGAAGATAACAGCATCTTCTGCGAAAGTCTCCTCGTTTACTTCCCAGATACCCTTGTCGGTTTCTACGGTTTCCTTAGCCTGACGGTCGATGCATCCGCCTACGTTACCATAGAGACGAACAGGAGCCTCGTTGTCGAGTTTCAGGGTAGCCTTCATTTCTTCGCCCTTCTTGCAGCCAGGAACCATGAATGCTGGGTGACCGCCAATCTGGAAGAAGATTTCCTTGTCGTCGGTATTCTCTACGTGCCAGATGACATGAATCTCGTTGCCCTGCAGGCGGTAAGAGATGGCAAGGTTGAAGTGGTAAGGATAGTTCTTCTGAGTCTCTTCGTTGTCGATGAGCGCGAAGGTGAGGCGGTCGGCAGTCTTGCCAACGAGTTTGAACTCTGTATCGCGTGCGAAACCATGGCGAGGAAGGTGATACTCCTTGCCCTCTGTGCGATAAGTGTCTTTCCACAATCCGCATACGATAGGGAAGAGGATAGGAGAGTGGCGGTTCCAGTATTTCTCGTCGCCATCCCAGAGATATTCATTACCATTAGCATCCTTGATGCTCTGAAGTTCTGCTCCGAGAGATGAAATCTCAAGTGTGAGCTGATCATTCTTAATCTGTTCCATTGTTATTAATTCTTTTGTTTAGTTTTTAATGTTTCATCTGATTATCTTTTTTCAAAGATATTGCAAAGGTACAATTTATTTTCGTAAAGCACAAGAAAAGAGCGTTTTTTCTCAGATATTACAATATATTTATACGATTTTGTTAGCTTATCTCGAATATTTGCTGTAACTTTGCAGTCCGAAATAGATAGATAACAAGAAGTATAAGGAAAAAAATAGTATTTAATCTAATGACAAGCAGTAATAAAGTTAAAGGCTTTGCGGCGGGCGTTGTTGCCGCAGTATGTTATGGTACCAATCCTTTGGGCACGCTCGAACTCTATGGCGACGGATTCAATTCCAGTTCTGTACTCATCTATCGTTATCTCTTGGCGGTACTGATGTTTGCCGTGGTGATGCTGTTCCGCAAGGAGAGTTTCAAGGTGAAGTGGGGACATCTGATTCGTCTTGGCATGCTGGGCTGCATGTTTTCGCTCTCATCAGCTACGCTTTATGTCAGTTTCCATTATATGGCGGCAGGTATTGCCAGCACCATCCTCTTCGTTTATCCTATTATGACAGCCATCCTGATGACGGTCTTCTTCCACGAGAAGGTAACGTGGTCTACCTCGCTTGCCATTCTTCTGGCGGTATCGGGAGTAGGATTGCTCTATCAGGGCGATGGAAACGATAAGTTGAGCACGGCGGGTTTTGCCCTCGTCATGTGTTCATCCCTGCTCTATGCCCTTTACATCATCTCCATCAACCAATGGAAGAATCCGGGCATGTCGAACATCAAGTTTACCTTTTATATATTAGTCTTCGGACTGCTTACGATGTTTGTCTATTCGTTTATTGCAGGCGAGCCGATACAGATGCTTCAAACGTCTAAACAATGGCTCTGTGCTGCCCAGCTGGCTTTGTTGCCAACGGTATTGTCGCTTTTCTTCATGACCATCTCCATCAATCTTATCGGCAGTACTCCAGCCGCCATCATGGGAGCCCTGGAGCCTGTAACGGCGGTAATCATCGGCGTATGCGTCTTCGGCGAGAGTTTCACCCTTCAGCTTGCCATCGGCATCCTTGCTATCCTGGCTGGCGTAACAATTATCATCGCAAGAAAGAAAGGGTAAAAAGGTAAAAAGAAGAAAAAATCCTCGCTCGAAAAAGAACTCGAACGAGGATTTTTTTCTGTTCTAGCCGCAAGCAAATAGGCTTGCAAGCCGCTAGGCGTTAAGATGATTATCTCAGAATATCCTTCAGGGCAAAGTTGGCGAGGATGCTGGTGCTCTGGCTCAGCATGCGGATGAACTCCTGGGCTGAGTTTTTCATGTAGGCATCTTTCAGAATGTGGATGCAACCATCCATTTCGTTGTCGGCTGCATCGATAGGAATCGCCTTCAGGCCGTTCTGCAGAATGGTGGTCGATTCGGAGAGAATGGTCACCAGATTGCTGCGGCTCAGAAGGTCGAAGATGATGTTTACATTATTCACCTCTACCATAATCTTGTAGTTCAAATCCTTGCCCTCTACCATGTGCTCAAAGGCGTTGCGTGCCTGCAGACCCTTGCAAGGAAGGATGAGGTCGTAGCGTTCCAGATCGGAAAGCTTGACCGATGAAAGGCGCGCCAGCGGATGATTCACGTTCACGATGGCGGCAAGACGGTTGCTGAAAATAGCTCGGCTGTCTACCGCCTTATCGTTCTTCAGAGGCTTGAAAGCCAGAACGAGGTCGAGTTCGCGCTTCTTCAGTCCGTCCATCAGTTCCTGCATGGTGCGGTATTGGATGTTGAGCTTTACATGAGGATAGGCGTGGAGAAAGGCGATGAGCGTCTCGGCCATGATGTTGCTGAAGGAGAACGTTACGCCGATGTTCAGTTCGCCTGTAAGCATTTCCTTCAGATCGTTCATGTGGTCTACACAGGCTTCGGCAGAATTGACCGCATTTTGGGCGTAAGGTCTCAATTCCTTGCCCGCCTCTGTGAGGTAAACTTCATGGGAATTGCGCTCGAAGAGAGGCAAACCTATCTCCTGTTCCAGATGCGAAATCTGTTGTGAGAGGGTACTTTGGGTGATGTATAACTTGCGCGAAGCTTCTGAGAAGTTGAGCGTCTCGGCTACCTTCAAGAAATATTTCAGTTGTCGTATTTCCATATTGTTCCTTTATTGAAGCTATCGGCTATAGAAATAACCGATAGCTAAATTTGGGTGCAAAGATAAAACATTTATTTTAATATCCTCCTTTTTTGAAGAATAAAATGATGTTTTATCGCATCTCTACTTCTTTTTATCCGGTTATCATCCGATGAAAACCTGATTATCATCCGATGAAAAACCGGTTAACATCGGATGAATTTCCGATTATCATCCGATGAAAATCAGATTTCCAACCAGATGATTATTTGATTTCTACTTCGTGCAAATCTACGAATTCGCCATTCTTCTTCTTTCTTTCTACCAGCATGGCAAGCAGCTTGCGCTTGCGGTTGTCGGCGATGAAACGGCGGAAGAATACGTTTGGAATTGCCACACCCAGGGCGATGCAGATGATGGCTAGCGAAGCCTTGATGAGGTTGTTCATACCTACGGTTACTTCGCCTACCACGCCATGCATGTCGATGAAGGCAAAGAGGGCGCGATACATCAGAACTCCCGGTACCATTGGGATAACGCTAGGAATGGTGATGCATTGGTGAGGGGTATGGAACCAATGGCGCGCCTTGATCACGATGATGCTGATGAGCGCAGAACCGGCAAGCGAACCGATGCTCAGACCCATGTCAAGACCGATGTTGCCGTTAGATGGCCCCAGGTTGACGAAATTGCGGAAGCATACGGCGATGATACCGCCCACAGCTACAACCGGCAACAGACGGCGAGGTATGCTGAAGATGGTAGAGAAGCCCATGGCCGATACGGCAGCTGCGATGGCAAACTCCCAGTATTCGTGATGAGGAGTCATCGTAAGATCCTTCACGAAGTTGTCGATATGGCAAACCTGGATGGCGAAAGCGATACCGAACGCCATCGCGAAGATCATCAACAGGGTGTTCAGGGCACGAACCATTCCCACCTCAATATATCCGTCGAGCATATCGCACACAAAGTTGATGAGTGGAACTCCCGGCACGATGAAGAGGGCACACGCCATCAGCGGATGCCAAGGGGTATCTGAATGCATGAAGGCTGGAAGCGCTTCGGCAATCGATGGGTTGAGCGAAAGGAATGAGGTCAACCAGGCTATCAGAGTGGCTACGAAAGCCGAAATTCCGATGGCTACATAGTTGTTGCAGCCCTTGGTTGGCAAGAACATTCTCAGGCGGAAACCCAGAATGGCTGCAAGCGAACAGAAGAAGAAGGCTGGCCAGTCGCAACCGAACTGGATGCAGAATCCGCCGCAGGCAAAACCGCCGCCGATGGCTACCTGCCAAGGGGTGAAGCTGCGTGGGGTGGCCTTGATGTCGTTCAGAGCCTGCTCATACTGTTCGAGCGAATAGTTATCCTTGATGGCCTTCCAGGTGAGCTTACTTACCTGGGAAATAGAGGTGAGGTTGATACCATGCTTCTCGCATCGCTGGAACTTGGAGAAGGAATGCTCCTCGTCGCTATAGTTTACCATCAGCACGTTCCAGTTGATGTAAAGGTGCATGTATCGCTCGTCGAGACCGAGGAAAGCTGCTGCACGCTTCATGGTTCGCATGATGCGGGATGTGTCGGCAGCACTCTCCATGAGAATGCTACCGGTACGTAATAATAAGTCGAGTTTTCTTCTGAGTTCTGATTCTGCTATTTCCTTGCAGTTGCAGTTATCTTCTACGCAAGCGCAGGTTTTCAATTCTTTTTCTGTCATATATGTTTATCCGAATACAAAAATAATAATCTGAATGGTTACAATTCTGAGGAACATGGCGAATGGATATACATTCGCATAGCCTACTGTTGGCGCATCAGCCGAAGTCTGCTCACGTACGTAAGCCAGGGCAGATGGGTTGGTGTTGGCACCTGCCAATACGCCGAGTAATGTATAATAATTGATGTGGAACACGAGCTTGCCGATGATGCCGCCCAGAATGATTGGTATCATGGTGATGGCGATGCCGTAGAGTATCCAGGTCAGTCCGCTTTCTGATGCTACGGTCTGGATAAACTGTTCGCCTGTGCCGAGACCCACGCAAGCCAGGAAGATGCAGATTCCGATTTCGCGAAGCATCAGGTTGGCTGAAATGGTATTGTAGGTAACGAGGTTGTATTTCGGTCCGAAATAACCTATCAGAATGGCTACTACCAATGGGCCGCCGGTAAGTCCGAGACGCAGATTCTCGTTGATGCCTGGGATGAAGAACGGAATGTTTGCTACGATACAACCCAGCATGATGCCCAGGAAGATTGGGATGAGGTTAGGGTAGTTCAGACGCTTCATCTGGTTACCCAGCACCTTCTCGGTATGAGCGATGGCGAGCTCCTTGCCCACTACGGTTACGCGGTCACCCAACTGGAGTTTCAGGTCTGGGGTTGCGATGAGGTCTACACCATTTCTGTTTACGCGGGTAATGTTGGCGCCAAGGTTGCTTCTAATCTGCAACTGGCTGATGCTCTTTCCGTTGATACCCGGTTTGGTAATCAGAATTCGGCGGTTGATGAGCTCGCTGCTGAATTCCTCATCCTTTACGTCAACCTTCTCGCCGAGCAGGGCGATGATAGGTTCTTCTACGGTAGGATGAGCTACAATCTGCAGAATGTCGCCCTCTTCTATCATGGTCTGTCCGTTAACCACCTCGTCCTGGCGTTCGCCGTTATTACGGATAATCTTGGAAACCATGAAGTCGCGCTTCAGCAGATAGCGAATCTGCTTGACTGTATCTTTGAAGACCATCTGGTTAGAAACCTTTACGGCGAAGGTGTTCAGGGTCATCGCCTCAAGATGTCCCTTGCCTCGCTTTGCTTCATCCTCTTCCTTCTGCTTGTCTACGCGTAGCGCGAACCTTAATATAATGAAGCTGAGGATAACGCCGAGCACACCCATAGGATAGGCGATGGCATAGCCGGCTGCGATGGATGGGGCGTCGATGTGGCGCAGATCGCTGAATGCCTGCTGGGCTGCACCCAGTCCAGGAGTGTTGGTTACAGCACCCGAAAGGATACCTGCCATAGAGGTGATGGATGTTCCCGAAAACGAGAAGATGACTAAGGTAGTAATGATACTCAGGGCCACAACAATCATGCTGAGCAGGTTGAGACTCTTGCCGCCGTTCTTGAACGAAGCGAAGAAGCCCGGGCCTACCTCCAGACCGATAGAGTAGACAAAGAGGATCAAGCCAAATTCCTTGAGGAAGTGGAGCAGATGCTCGTCAAGATTGAGAGAGAAATGTCCAAAGATAAGACCGATGAACAGAATCCAAGCCAAGCCCAGAGAAACACCTTTTACTCTGAGCTTACCTAAACACAAACCCAAGGCGATGACCAGCGAAAGAATCATCACAGAGTGGGCTACTCCGCCTCCCCAAAGGTCTGGGAAGCCATAAAATAGATTTTTTAAAATCTCCATTTTTCTTTATCTATTAATGTAAATACTGAATTTTCAAAAACATTCTTTCTTATCGATTTCTGAAATCGATTGCAAAGGTATAGATAAAAACGAAAGCAAAACTCGTTTTATATTTAAAAGCTGCGAATGCAGCTATAAGTATTTTCTATAGTAAGAATAGGCTCTGCGGGCTTTTCTTTTCTCTTTCTCATGCATTTCTAGCCCTTTCTATGTTCATTATATCAGTTTTTTTTCGTAATTTTGCAACCGGATTATTATAAACTGGAAAGAATATGCTGAATATTGATGAAATAAAAGATAAGAGAATTGCCGTGCTCCTTTCGGGGGGTGTCGACAGTTCGGTTGTGGTTTGGGAGTTTGCCCAGCTGGGCCTGCATCCTGATTGCTTCTACATCAAGATTGGTCCTGAGGAGAAAGAGGAGTGGGACTGCTCTTCGGAGGAGGACCTGGAGATGGCTACGGCTGTGGCTAGGAAGTATGGGTGCAAGCTGCAAGTGGTTGACTGCCATCATGAATATTGGAACGAGGTAACCCGTTATACGATGGAGAAGGTGAAGGCTGGTTTTACGCCTAATCCGGACGTGATGTGCAACCGCCTGATTAAGTTTGGTGCCTTCGATGAGAAGATGGGGCACAACTACGACCTCATCGCCACGGGGCATTATGCGCAGACCGAAACGGATGAAAATGGCGATAAATGGCTTGTCACGAGTCCTGATCCTGTGAAAGACCAGACCGATTTTCTGGCTCAGATAGAAAGCTGGCAATTGAAAAAAGCGATTTTCCCTATCGGTCATCATATCAAGAATGAGGTTCGCGAGATAGCCGAAGAGGAGCATCTGATAAATGCCAAGCGCAAGGACAGCCAGGGAATCTGCTTCCTGGGACAGATTAATTATAATGATTATATCCGCCGTTATCTGGGCGAAAAGCCGGGCGATGTCATAGAGATGGAGACGGGCAAGCGCATAGGCGAGCACAAGGGTTTGTGGTTTCATACCATCGGCCAGCGCAAGGGCTTGGGCTTTGGCGGCGGTCCCTGGTTCGTGATTAAGAAGGATGTAGAGAACAACATCCTGTATGTGAGTCATGGTTATGATCCGCAGTCGGCATACAAGAAGGATTTTCCTCTCCACGATTTCCATTTCCTTACGCGCGAGGTAGCTATGCAGAAGGTAACTTTCAAGATTCGTCATACGCCGGAGTATCATCCTGCTACGATAGAAAAACTGGAAGACGGCCGCTGGATGATTCATTCAGAAGAGGCGATTCATGGTGTGGCTCCCGGCCAGTTCTGTGTAGTTTATGATGAGCATCATCATCGTTGCTATGGCTCGGGCGAGATTACGGTATAAATATTTTAAATTGAAAAAAGGGATGAGTCATCAATCTGATATTTTGATGATTCATCCCTTTTTGTTTTATCTGTTTTTACCCTTCCCCGATAATGCTGTCCAGCAACTCCTGGCAGGCATCTTCGAGAAGCGTGATGACGAGCTCGAAGTCGCTATTGTCGCCATAATACGGATCGGGAACGGTGGTGTATTCGCGATGATGGGTCAGGAAATCGGCCATGCGCACTACTTTCTTCCGGTCGGCCTCTGAAGAAGCCATGGAGGTAATGGCACGGTAGTTTTCGTTGTCCATTACCACGATGGTTTCGAAACGGGCGAAGTCTGACTTCTGGAACTGGCGGGCATGGCTGTTGAAATTGTAGCCATGCTCGGCGCCACATTTGCGCATGCGGCTGTCGGGCAACTGACCTATGTGCCAGCTTCCGATGCCCGCAGAATCGATTTCAAACTCATCCTGAAGCCCTGCTTTTTCTACAAGACTCTTCATGATTCCCTCGGCTGCCGGAGAGCGGCAGATGTTGCCCAGGCAGATGAATAATACAGTATGTTTACCTTTCTTTGTCATGTTGCTAACTTTTTTTGTTTGCAAAGTTAGCATAAATCTCTGTATTATGCAAGATTTTTCTTCATTTTTCTTCCCACAAAGTTCCAGGCAGGCATCTTCTTCAGGGTGCTGCGGATAGGCTGAATGTCCCAGAGCAGGAAGATGATGAGCACGCCGATGCCGATGAGACAGGTTAGTCCGTAGAGCTCGCGGATGCTGATCATCAGCAGGTTGCCGGCATCATAAGGCAGTCCGCGCGACATGTTTTCTGCCATCTGATGGCGTTGCTGCTCTGTTCCAGCAGGGGCGAATTCATCGTGCTTGCCGTCTGCCAGTAAGCTTCGCCATCCTTGGCGTAAGCCTTGTCTGCAATCGTAGCGTCCGGAATAATCTGCATCTCCTGTTCCCCTTTATCTTCCTGGTTCATGCCGAGCGTATTCAGGAGCTGGTGGTTCAGGATACTGCGGTTGTTGTGTAGCGAAGTGAGTCCCAGTTTCAGGCTCTCCATCTGCAGTTCGTATCGGGTGATGTCGTTCTTGAGCGCCATTCCCTGGGTTTGTTTTGCCTTGATGTCGGCGATAAGCTGGCGGGTGAGCTCGATGTTTTTTTCATATACCTTGATACGGTTGTCTATCTTGTAGAGGTCCAGATACTGTCCCAGGGCGATGAATCGGGCCTGCTGACGGGTGAGTTTCACGCCCACCTCTGCCTGCTGCTTGCCCAGTTCGGCGAGGCGGATGCCTGCGTTGATGGCGCCACCGGCATAAACCACCTGCTGTGCCTGAAAGGCGAAATTATTGCCGAAGTGGGGCGATTTCAAACCTTGGGCGTTACTGAAGTCGCGGTCGGTCATCAGGGCGTTTCCGATGTAACTGAAGGAGAGAGATGCATCGAGGTCGGGCAGTTTCTTGCTTTTAGCCGATTCGATACCGATGCTGGCAGCTTCTACGCCCGATTTCGAGGTTCGTAGCGACTTGCTGTTTTCTTCGATTCTTTCGAAGAGTTGGGCGATGGTCATCCTGGTTTGAGCCACAGCCCATAGAGAGCCTCCCCAGATGAGAAGGCCTGCAATCATCATTTTCTTTATCATTCAAAAAATCTGTTTTTTATTATTCTTTAAAAATTCCGTTATCTTATGAAGTCGGGTGCAAAGGTACGGCGATTTTGGCGAATATCCGTTTTAAATTTTTCGTGCCGCATGGATTTTTTCGGAACAAAAGTTCTTTTTTATCACATTATTTCCGTATATTTGCACGCAAAAAGCGAATAAAAGGTATTTATGATAGAATTATCAGAACTGAACAGTTATCAGGAGGCCAGTCTTTTCTGCTCCGATTTGAGCGAGTGGCAGGAGGGTCCGCAGGTATTGACCTATGGAGCCATTCTCCTTTGCCGCAAGGGCAGGGCCGTGCTGAATGTGAATTATAAGGATTGGAATCTCTATGAGGGAGCCGTCATCACCCTGTTTCCGAATGATGTGGTAGAGGTGAAGAAGGTGGAGCCTTCTGCTTCCTGCGAGGGAGATGCCTGTGCCGCCATGAATGCTTCTGCCTTCGAAGTGGAGATGCTGAAATATAATCCATCTCTGCTGCGCGAAGCCAGTCTGCAGCTGGAACAGACGGTTTATTCTGCCCTGCGCGAGGACCGATGCCGGCAGGATTCGCCCGTGGTTACCCATATCATCGACAGCATGTTTTCCCTTCTCAGACTCTATTTCGAGCAGCACGACTGTACCTGTATCTCGCAGCTGGTACTCTATCAGCTCAAGGCCTTCTTCATAGGGTTCCATGAATATCTGCAACGCAATCCGCAGAACTGTCCCGACGAGGTGAAATCTTACAGGGTGAGGGAACTCTTCAACCGCTTCATGATGCTCATGGAACGCGATTACAAGAAATCGAGAGATGTCAACTATTATGCCGAACAGATGAACATCACCTCCAAGTATCTTTCGAATATCGTGAGACAGGTAACGGGGCATACACCCAAAATCATCATCGACCAGTATGTGGTGCTCCAGCTGAAGATGCAGCTCAAGCGCTCCGCCCAGAGCATCAAGGAGATGGCATGGGAATATCATTTTGCTGATGCCAGCTTCTTCTGCCGCTATTTCAAGAAACATACCGGAATGACACCGCAGCAGGTGAGAGAATGAATACAGTAATTATAACATAAAAATTTTCAAAACATGACAACAACACTTATCATATTGGTTATTACGGTAGCCCTGTTCATCTGGGGCAGGGTGAGGGCCGACATCGTGGCGCTTACCGCCCTGGCTGCACTCCTGGTTCTGGGAATCCTGACACCTGCCGAGGCGCTGGCGGGCTTCTCTTCGCCCATCGTCATCATGATGATAGGACTCTTCGTGGTGGGTGGAGCTATCATGCAGACCGGACTTGCCAAGCTTACGGGCAATAAGCTCATGGCGCTCTCGCGCGGCAACGAAACCGTCACCTTCCTGCTCGTAATGCTCGTAACCTCCTTTATCGGCGCCTTCGTGAGCAATACCGGAACGGTAGCCCTCATGATGCCTATCATCATGAGCATAGCTGCGGGCTCGGGCATGCAGTCGTCGCGTTTCCTCATGCCGCTCGCCTTTGCCGGAAGTCTGGGCGGAATGCTCACCCTCATCGGTACGCCGCCCAACCTGGTTATCGATGAAGTATTGACCGAGGGCGGTTATCAGCCGCTTGCCTTCTTCAGCTTCTTCCCTGTGGGCATCATCGTCATCGCCATCGGCATCATCGTGCTCATGCCGCTCAGCAAAATCTTCCTCAGCAAAAAGCAGAGCGGTAAGAAAAAAAAGCAGGGCAAATCGCTTGATGACCTGGTAGACGAATATCAGCTGCTCGATAATCTGCATCGCTACATCGTGCCTAGCCGTCGCCCTTCTGCCGCAATCGACGAGAATGGCGAGCAGATGGATATCGTGGGCAAAACCCTGAAGGATCTGAGTATCCAGAAGAAATATGGCGTGAGTATCATCGAGATAAGAAACGAGAAGAAATCGCGACTGGGACTGGTGAAGGATGTGAGCCAGAACATGGCGAAGAGCAGCAGCACCATTCAGGTTCACGATACCTTATATATAATAGGTGAGGAGGAGAAGATGAAACGCTTTGCCAGCGATTACGGTCTCAGGAAGATGAAGGATGTGAAGATTGATTTCTACGACCTGGGACTGACCGAAATCGTGGTGATGCCTACGTCTAATTTTGTCGGTCTGCGCATAGGCGAGGCCAACCTGCGCAAGCGTTTCGGCATCAACGTGCTGGGCGTAAAGCGTGGCGATGAATATATTACCGACAATCTGATAGCCACCAAACTTCATGTGGGCGATATGCTCCTGGTGCAGGGCGAATGGACCAATCTGGCTCATCTGGCTACCGATACGAGCAACTGGGTGGTTATCGACCAGCCAGAGAAGACTGCCGACAAGGTGCTCTTGGATTATAAGGCGCCTGTGGCGGCTGCCATCATGCTGCTGATGATTGCGATGATGGTGTTCGATTTCATTCCTGTGGCTCCGGTCACGGCGGTCATCATCGCCGGACTGCTGACCGTCTTTGCCGGATGTTTCCGGAATGTTGAGGCGGCTTACAAGACCATCAACTGGGAGAGCATCGTGCTGATAGCCGCCATGATGCCGATGTCTACGGCGCTTGAGAAGACGGGTGCTTCTGCCTTGGTTTCTCAGGGGCTGGTAGAGAGTTTGGGTTCGATGGGACCTACGGCTCTCTTGGCAGGTATCTACTTCACCACTTCTCTGATGACGATGTTTATCAGCAATACTGCCACGGCTGTGCTGATGGCTCCTATTGCCCTGGTGGCGGCTCAGCAGGTAGGTGTGAGTCCTTATTCCTTCCTCTTTGCGGTTACGTTGGGCGCCAGCATGTGCTTTGCTTCTCCGTTCTCCACCCCTCCTAATGCGCTGGTGATGAAGGCGGGTGGCTATACGTTTATGGATTACGTGAAGGTAGGTTTGCCTCTGCAGATTATCATCGGCGTTGTGATGACCTTCGTTCTTCCGCTTCTGTTTCCTTACTAAGGATTTTTGATATCAATATAAAAGCCCCCGATGTTTTTCCCGCATTGGGGGCTCTTTTTTAATCGGGTTAAATCAGGCCTTTTTATTTTCCCAATTAGGGAGATTTTTTTCTCCAACTGGGCTAGTGATTTTGCGCGCTTTCTGAATCACGATGCAAAAATACGAAATCCCGATTTGTCAGTTGTGCGATAGCGTGCGATGCCGTGCGATAGCGGAACATTTTCCGCTAATCTCTTTTCTTCGTGTTCACGGAAGTTGGGACAGATGTTTTCAACGATGTTGGACAGTTGTTCCTTATGATAGCCCGAATCGGCAACAAGATAGGTCTTCATACGGCATGATTTCTCCTAATTGAGGGCGGAATACTGAAAAATAGCCCCATTTATCTCCACTTCGAGTATCGGGAAGAGCATCGGAAATAAGGGTTCCTGCATGTCTTTTGATACCTGAGAGAGCAAAAGTTGCACCTATTCGGTGCCTTTTTCCGGCTTTTTCATCGTTGGAGCGGTTGAAATGGGGATATTGTACTTCAAATTCTTAGTCTATATTTCTATATAATTTATTGATTATGAGCCTTTTAGAGAGAAGTTGGGTTGGGCGGAGCGTTCCAGTTCCAGTTGTTCCAATTAATTTTTTGAGCGTTCCATTCCACCTTCTTGTATATATAACTATCTATATATTAAGTAGTTATAGAGTCTCTATAAAGGGATATTGTCCTATGAAAATCTATTTGGAACAATTGGAACAACTGGAACAACTGGAACGCTTGCCAGAAAATCATTTCTGTTTTGATCCTGTTACCGGCACCCCCGAAGTCCCCATTTCCTCTAGAAAGCCTCACTCTGTTTTATCTCTTTTCACCCTCGCAATCATCAAAAGTTCGTTTGCGGTTCTCTGTCATCTCTTAATAGTAGTACCAACATTCCTCTTCTGGACTTTTCAAGTAACCTATGCCTTGCAGAGTTAAAGGCATTTTAAGTATCTTAATAGGCAAAATCCTATTGTAAAGTGTGAGAAATTAATATTTATTCGTTTGTACCGCTAGGCGTTAGGGAGATACGCCTAACGGACTTGCAAACCAGTATTACGGACTTATACCACAGCACCTTCTGCCTAGTTAGGGCGTGTGGCGCATATTTAATACGCTTCTCCCTGCTCTATTTCTTCCTGCGTGATGCGCTTGCGGTCGATGGCGCGCCAGGCGAAGACGATGTAGGCGAGCACGAACGGGATGAGGAGAGAAACTATCGCCATGGTGCGGAGCGTGAACTCGCTGCTACAGCTGTTGGCGAGGGTGAGCGAACTCTGAAGGTCGATGTTCGACGGATAGTAGGCGGTATTGTTCCAGCCGGCTATCAGCAGCAGAACCAGCACGGAAAGCACGGTTCCGGTGCCCGTAAACCAGATTCCCTTTCTGTACTGCACGCTCCTCGATGACTTGTAAATTCCGAAAAGCACGAGCACTATTCCTATTAATAATATTACAAGCAAGATTGGCATCTCCAGGAGATTGTGAAGATACTTCATGCTCTCTATCGTAATGCCGGAAGAAGAAGTGCTGAATCCGTCCTTTACCAGCAATCTGATGAGGAATGGCAGGAAGAACAATAGGAAGAGCAGGGCATTCCATGGCAACTGGCGGGTGCAGCGCTCCTGAATCTGCTGGTGCTCGATGTTGTTCTTGATGTAGAGCATGCCCAGAATGCGGGCTAGCATCAGTACGGCAAGTCCCAGCACCACGTTCCATGGGTCGAGTAGGGCATCAAGACCATGACTGGCGTTTGCCCATCGGCTGATAACGGGTTGCAGACTGTTGGTAATATTCCCCTTGTCTATCAGAAAATTGCTGCCGTTGAAGAAGGTGGCTACGGCTCCGCCAAGAAGCAGCGGACCCACGATGCCGTTGATGATGAGGCAGATCTGAAAGGTCTTCGGTCCTAGAAAATTACCTATCTTGTTCTGGAATTCATAGCTCACGGCTTGAATCACAAACGAGAACAGGATGATCATCCACAGCCAGTAGGCTCCGCCGAAACTGGTGCTGTAGAACAATGGGAACGAGGCGAAGAAGGCTCCGCCGAAGGTGACGAGCGTGGTGAAGGTGAACTCCCACTTTCTGCCCGTAGAGTTGATGATGAGGCGACGCTCTTCTTCCGTTTTTCCCAAACAGAAAATCAAGGTGTTGGCTCCCTGTACAAACATGAGAAACACCAGCAGGGCTCCTAATAATGATACGAGGAACCACCAGTATGATTGCAAAAATTCGTATGTCATAATGCTAATGTCATAAAGTTAATTCATAATCTTAAGTTTATCATCTTAAGTTTTTATTCATATTCCGGTCCTTTCTTAATCTGCTTCACCAGGATGCTGATTTCTACGGCGAGCATGGTGGTGAAGAGTGCCAGGAAGATGAAGAAGGTGGTGGCCACGCTGCCTGCCTCGATGTCAGAGATGGCGGCGCTTACTGGCAGCAGGTCTTGGATGGTCCAAGGCTGGCGACCGATTTCTGCTACTATCCAGCCCGATTCTGAGGCGATGTAAGCCAGCGGAATCATGATGATGGCGAAAATGAGAAACCATCGGTATTGGGCGATTTCCTTCTTATAGACCAAGAATAGGCTGAGGGCGAAGAAGAGGATGAGCAGGCAGCCTACTCCCACCATCAGGCGGAAGGCGTAGAAGCAGATCGGGATGCTCGGTACCAGTTCCTTAGCGTCCTTGATGTAACCATATCCGAAGTATTTCATGTTCTCCCTGAGGATAGGAAGCTGGTCTTGCGCCTTGGTTTCGCGATAGGTTTTCAGGGCAACAATCGCCTTCTTGCCCCGGGCAATCTTTTCCTGCACGGATGGTTCCCGGGTGCCATTCTCGTGGGTGTAACCCTTGATAATATCGTTCACGCCTGGCACGTAGCCATCGGCTGTGCGGGTGGCTAAGAACGAGAGCATGTTAGGGATGGCGATGCGCATGGCTGGCTCCTGCTCGTTTTCGTAATCGGGCTGCTGGAAGGGGTGAACGGCTGCTATCGCCGTAAGGCTCTCGCCGTTTCCACCATTATATAATGCTTCCATCGCAGCCAGTTTCATCGGCTGCACCTGTGCCACCTGATAGGCGGAGTTGTCGCCGGTCATCGCAGCCAGCAGGGTGGCGATGAGTCCTACTCCGGCACCCATCTTGATGCTCGCCTTGGCAAGTTGGGTTTCTCTCTTCTTCAGGAGATACCAGCAGCTTACGGCTACCACGAAAGTGGCGCCGATGATCCAGGATGAAGTGACGGTATGGGTGAACTTGTTGATGGCGAATGGCGAGAGTGCCACATCCATAAACGAAGTCATCTCGAAGCGCATGGTGTCGGGATTAAATTCCTGCCCTACAGGATATTGCATCCAGGCGTTGGCTACGAGAATCCACCAGGCAGAAATGGTGGCGCCAAGTCCCGTGAGCCAGGTGGAGGCAAGGTGGAAGCCTCGGCTCACCTTATCCCAGCCGAAGAACATCACGGCCACGAAGGTGCTCTCCATGAAGAATGCCAGGATGCCTTCGATGGCGAGGGGAGCGCCGAACACGTCGCCCACAAACCAGGAGTAGTTGCTCCAGTTGGTGCCGAATTCAAATTCCAGGATGATGCCTGTGGCAACGCCCATGGCGAAGTTCACGCCAAAGAGTTTTTGCCAGAAACGGGTTACGTGCTTCCAGAACGGCTTGTTGGTGCGGTAGTAGCATGTTTCGGCGATGCCCATGATTACTGCCAGTCCCAGGGTGAGCGGCACGAACAGCCAATGGTAGATGGCCGTGAGTGCGAATTGCGCCCTCGACCAGTCGATGGTGGCTGATGTAATGTCTAACAATAGATTTGTCATCATAGTTGAATGGTTTTAAAATTGTTATTATATAATGTTTTTGTATTTCTTCTGATAATATAGGATTGAAATTCAGAGTCTTATCTGTTGAGAATTTCCTTGGATACGAAGCCAGCCTTGTCTCCGTTCTTGGCATTCGTATTGATAAAATCTGGAAAGAAAAAGAGCTTGAGCACCAGGAAGATGATGGCAAGCTTGATGAGGATGACAGCCCACAACGTCTTGCCCAGGGTCATCGTCCTGAAACCATCGTAATAGAGATGGAAAATCCGGGACAGCAGTCCTTGTTTCATCGGTTTTACATCCGTTTTCATCAGGTTTTTATCCTTTTTCTTCTGCATAAGCACTCCTTCTTAAAAAATCTGCTGCAAATCTACAATAAAATTATGTAACTACCAAATGTTTTCTTGAAAAAGTTACAAAAAAAGTTGCTTTTAGATATCCCATAAGGGAGTTCTTTTAAAGTTTTTCTTTTTAATTTCATCTGTTTATCCATCAAAAAGTAATCTATCTTCTCTAAAAACTCTCGTTTTATTCCTTTATGTTAAAATCTTCTCCACAAAAATCGCCTATCTTTGCAGTCTCATTACAAGAAAAAAGTTCTAATAATCTTTGTGCTTTAAAGAGAAAACATCGTAGAATTCGTTGTGCTGGAAAATCTGATGTTTTTTTATGGAATAAGTCTTGCCGTTTCATCAGAATTTATTATCTTTGTCCCCTAAAACATAGAAAACATATTAATCAGGAATAATCAGAAGAAATAATGAATATAGAATCTGTTAGAGAGTATTGCCTCTCGCTCCCCCTCGTAACCGAGGCTTTTCCTTTTGATGAGCGGACCTTGGTGTTTCGCATTTTGGGCAAGATATTTGCCTGTGTTGACCTGGAGCGCCCCGAGTGGGTTACGATGAAATGTAATGCCGATTACGCCCTCGAACTCCGGGAAGTGCATCCCGAAATAGAAGGCGCATGGCATTGGAATAAGAAATACTGGAATCAGGTAAACCTTTATGGCACGCTGGAAGATGATTTCGTCCAGGCCCTGATTCGCCACAGCTATTCCGAAGTGGTGAAGAAGCTCAAGAAACAGGAAAGGCTTGAGCATCCTGAAATCATGGAGGTGGTGGAGTAGTTTCTACCACTCCACTTTATCGTTGAGAATCACGCCGTCGGTTGCATCTTCGGCTGTAAAGGTTTCGGCCTTATACTGCACGCAGAGCATCACGAGTGGTTCTGTACCGTTGTTGCGAACAGAGCGCTTGCCGGCTGGTGCTACTCTCACCACGCTTCCCTCCTGAATAGGGAATACCTTGCCATCTACCTGGAACTCGCCCTTGCCGCTGAGGAAGAAATACAGTTCCTCGTGGTTCTTGTGGGTGTGGAGGAATCCTGTCTCTGTGCCAGGAGCAAAGCTTTGGAATGAGAACTCACCACCAGTAGCGTTCACGCTCTGACCTCCGAATACCTTTCCGGGAATCTTAATCTCAGGACCCATCTCTAAGGTGTAATCCTTGATTTCACTCATCTTGCCAAAATCTGTGGCTGTGAAGTTTTCAGCCTTTGCAATAATCTTTGTTTCTTTCATCTTGTCTGTTATTTTTAAATGTTTATATTTCTTTTTTTATTTCACTTTATGTTATTTCTTTTTGTGAATTTGTGAATACTTCTCCTTTCAGTTTTAATTTCTGAATTGCGCTGCAAAGATACTGCAAAAAACTGGTTCCTGCAAGAGGGCACTTGGGGGTAAGATGGTTACTGGGAGGTAACTATTGCGTGGGAATGGGAGTAAGAAAAATGAAGCGTTAACTTAGATTAACTTGGTATGTTTGGTATCTTTTCGGATATTAGTTACTTTTGTAGCCTATTGCAGAATATTGTAGAGTTTTGCAGAACATTATAGATTATTGTAGAATATAAAGAAGATAGATTATGGGAAGAATGATAAAAGAAATGGTAGTACAGGACTGTCCCATCCGTAACGTTCTGGCGCGCGTTTGCGACAAGTGGTCGCTACTGGTAATCTACACCCTGAAATATCATCAGGATGGCCCCCTCCGGTTTAATGCCCTGCGTAAGCAGATTCCAGATATTTCGCAGAAAATGCTTACCAGCACGTTAAAATCGTTGGAGGTTGATGGCTACGTTACCCGCAAGGCTTATGCCGAAGTGCCGCCAAGAGTGGAGTATTCTCTCACACCCCGTGCTGAAACCCTTATTCCTATTATGGATCATCTGATAGAATGGGCGCTGGATAACATGGCTGTGATTCTGAAGGATAGGGATAAGGCAGCAGGCTGATTTCCAAGATGAGTTTTCCTGAAGAATATTCCAAGATGAGTTTTCCTGAAGAATATTCCAAGATGAGTTTTCCGGAAAATCATTCATTTTTTCTGTAGTTGGGGTAATGCGTGTTTTCGGGAATTTTCGTATCTTTGCACTCGGAAATCATGATCATCATATAATCATAACTATAAGTATAAAAAATATGTATATTGAGAAAATAAAGTCGCCAGCCGACTTGAAGAAGCTGGATTTGAAGGAACTGCAGGTGGTGGCTGATGAAACCAGACAGGCTGTGCTGAACCGTGTAAGCAAGCATGGCGGTCATGTGGGACCAAATCTCGGATTCGTGGAGGCTACCGTGGCGCTTCACTACGTTTTTAATGCGCCAAAGGATAAGCTCGTGTTTGACGTAAGCCACCAATGCTATCCGCATAAAGTACTCACCGGACGAGCTGCGGGATTCCTCGGCGATGTGGATGACATGAATGCCATTTCTGGCTATTCTTCTCCTGCCGAATGTCCGGAGTATGACAATTTCGAGGTGGGGCATACTTCCACTTCCGTGAGTCTTGCCACCGGTTTGCAGAAGGCGCGCGACGTCAAGGGTACCGATGAGAACATCATCGCCATTATCGGCGACGGATCCCTTTCTGGCGGCGAGGCTTTCGAGGGACTGGATGAGGCTTCGGAACTCGGTACGGGCATCATCATCGTGGTGAACGACAACGAAATGTCTATCGCCGAAAATCATGGCGGAATCTACAAGAACTTGCGTGCCCTGCGCCAGAGCAACGGTACCTGCGAGCACAACTGGTTCAAGGCGTGGGGCTTTGAATACAAGTATCTGGAAGAGGGTAACGACATCGAAAAACTCATCCAGGTTTTCGAGAGCGTGAAGGATACGGATAAGCCTACCGTGGTTCACATTCATACAGAGAAAGGTCATGGATTTGCGCCAGCCGTAGCCAATAAGGAGGCATGGCATTGGGGAATGCCTTTCAATCTGGAAGACGGTTCGCGACCAAGAAGGAATGCCGATGGAACCCTCCCGGAGGTTGCTCCAACAGAGGATTACGGCACTTTATTCTCCGACTGGATGCTGGGCGAGATGAAGCAGGATAAGACCCTCATCGCCGTAACCGCCGGTACTCCTACCGCAGGTGGCTTTACTGCCGATAAGCGCCAACTGGCTGGCAAGCAGCACATCGATATGGGAATCGCCGAAGAGCAGGCGGTGGCGATGATTTCGGGAATGGCAAAGGGTGGACTGCATCCGGTTTGGACCGTTTACAGCACCTTCATCCAACGTACCTACGACCAGATTGCGCAAGACCTCTGCATCAATTCCAACCCAGCCGTAATCAACGTGGTAGGAGGCGGAGTGAATTCGATGAACGACATCACCCACATCTGCCTTTTCGATATTCCGATGCTCTGCAGCATTCCGGGGCTCATCTATCTGGCTCCAACCACCTGCGAGGAGTATTTCGCCATACTCCGCTGGAGCATTCTGCAGGATAAGAAACCTATCGCCATCCGCGTGCCAAGCAATGGCGTGGTTCATACGTCAGAAGCTGTTGATGCTGAGTATGGTTACGAGGCAAAGTATAAGGTGATGCACCAGGGCGAGAAGGTGGCAGTCATCGCCGCCGGTTCGTTCTATCAGAAGGGCGAGAATGTAGTCCGCCTGTTGGCTGATAAGGGCATCGATGCTACGCTCATCAATCCCCGTTATCTGAATGAGGTGGATGCCGAAGTGCTGGATAGCCTGAAGGCAAACCATCAGTTGGTGGTAACCTTGGAGGATGGTTCGAAGGATGGCGGATTCGGCGAGCGTATCGCCTCTTACTATGGCACTTCAGAAATGAAGGTGATGGTGGGCGGCATCAGGAAGGGACTCTACGACAGATACGATGTGCAGCAGTTGCTTTCGGATAATCGCCTGCTCGATGAGCAGATTGTGGAAGACGTTTTGTTAGTGATTAATGATTAGTAATTAATGATTGGTAATTAATTATTCATGATTAGTTATTAGTTAGTCGGCATAGTTAGTTTTTATTTAACGAGAAATCCAAGCCGGAGAATGAACTCTAGCTTGGATTTCTTCTGTTTTATCATCGAATGTTTGTCTTAATCTCATCTTAATCTTCATCCCAGTCATTATCTCAATCATCGTCATCGTCATCATCGTCATCATCCCAATCTCTATCGTGCTTCCACTTCTTCTTGTCGTGCTTCCACTTCTTGTCGTGCTTGTGATGCTTGTGATGCTTGTGATGCTTGTCCGGCTTTCCTGGTCCATAAGTTACATGGGTTCCGCCTGGCCACCCCGGTCTTCCGTAGCTGCACTCAGGGCGAGGGCGGCGCTTGTCGTGTCCCCAGTTATGCTTTGGATACTTGGTGTAAATATGGTGAACATACACATGATTCTGCCAGCCGATAGGGCGATAGAAATAGTAAGAGTCCTTGAATCTTTTCCATTGTCTGGCGGTCATCATGCGCTTGAGCTGCTTGTTGCGATAATGCCAGCCGTAGGCATCAATGTCGCGATAGCTGCGGATGCCATTGAGATAATTGAGATTGATGTTCAGGATGCTGTTGCGCTGAACGCTGCTCAATCCCAGTTCCACCACCATCTTATCTGTGATAAAACGGGCTTCTGCCTGAATATTTGTCAGTCTCTGAGCATTCATAGATGTAATCATCATCCATATTGCTACCAATGTCATAATCATTCTTTTCATAACTATCTTCTCTTTAAAGGGTTATTACTGCATTTATTTTACTTGAAGAGGCTACTTGGTGCCGCAATCAACTTTTTGATGGTGCAAAGAAAGTGCAAACGAGCACAATGAAAGCTTGCTTTCAAATTGTCGAGTGCAGCCTTTCTTCTAACGTAGTGCAAAGATAGAGAGAATAGCTGAAAACAACAAGGGGAAAACCATAATCTGATGTATGATTTTCCCTAAAAGCATCGGGGGAAACTCCCGTAATAAGATTGTAGTATCTTTTATCTGCTAATTAAAATCCTTGTAACCTCTTTGACACAAAATACCCCTACCTTTGCACCCGAAATTTAACAGGTATTACCTCGAAAGGGGAAATCTTTAATAAAAGTATTATAGTCAGATAAAGAAAAAATGGAAAAGAAAGTATCGGGTAAGCATAGCAGCATGAATGGCTTTGCTATGATGAAAGGTAGAGTAGTTACTGTAGTTTTGGCTTCGGCTTTATTGTTGGGCGGAAGCTTGACTGCACAGGCTCAAAACGCAGCATTAACAACCTGTTCTCAGAGTGCAGCAACCGCAATTCCGCAGAATCCAAACTGGAAGGCGAATGCTGCCGAATGGCAGAAACTGAAGGGCGAAATCACCCTCTACATGACCAATGACATGGGCCGCAACGGCTACTACGACCAGAAGCCTATCGCCGAACTGATGGGCGAGATGGCGGGCACGGTAGATCCGGAATGCGTACTTGCCGTGGGCGACATCCACCATTTCAATGGCGTGGCTTCCACCCAGGACCCTCTGTGGCTTACCAATTACGAATGGGTTTATTCTCATCCCGACCTGATGCTCAACTGGTTCCCGGTTTGCGGAAACCATGAGTATCGTGGTAATACTCAGGCTTTTATGGAATACGGAAAGGTGAGCCGCCGCTGGATGATGCCTGCCAAATATTACACCAAGGTATTCGACCACAAGGGAACCACCGTGCGCGTCATCTTCCTCGACACCACACCCCTCATCGATTCTTACCGCAAGAATCAGGAAATCTATCCTGATGCCTGCAAGCAGGATGCAGAGGCTCAGCTTTCATGGCTCGACGAAACCCTGAAGAATGCCAAGGAAGACTGGGTCATCGTGGTAGGCCATCATCCTATCTACGCCTACACCACGAAGAAGGAGAATGAGCGCCTCGACATGCAGAAGCGCCTTCTGCCTATCCTCCATAAATATAATAATGTGGCGATTTATGCCTGCGGTCACATCCACAACTTCCAGCATATCCAGAAGAAGGGCGACAACATCGACTACGTAGTCAATTCCTCTTCATCTCTGGCTCGTCCTGTGAAGCCTATTGATGGCACCGTGTTCTGTAGTCCAGCCGATGGTTTCTCTGTATTTACAGCAGATAAGAAGCAGCTCAGAATGTCGATGATAGACAAGGATGGAAAAATCATCCACACGATTACAAAAAGTAAGTGAAGAGTGAAGAACGAAGAGTGAAGAATTCAATAGCGATATAGATGAAAAGATTTTTATTGAGTGCGGCGCTTCTTGCCGCAGCGACTACCGCCATCCAGGCACATACGCTGGATGGTATAGTCAAGGATAACAAAACGGGCGAACCCCTCATCGGAACCGTAATCCGAGTAAAGGAACTGCCCAACGTGAGTACCACCACCGGACTTGATGGTACTTTCACCCTGCATGAATTGCCTGATAAAGGCAAGTTTACCATCATCGTTTCCTACATGTCGTACAAGACCAGGGAGATGGTAGTGGATGTGGCTAAGAAAGACAAGGTGGATATTCCGATGGATGAAGACCAGAAGCAGTTGGGCGAAGTGGTGGTTACCGGTCATCGTGAATACCGCAGCGACCGCAGCGCCATAGAAACCGTGAAGAATGCCGGCAATGTGCTCAACGTGATGAGCCAGCAGAGCATCCAGCTTTCGCCTGATGTCAACGTGGCGAGCGTTCTGCAGCGTGTATCGGGTGTAACCATGGAGCGTGATGCATCGGGCGAGGCTTCCTACGCTATCCTCCGAGGCATGGACAAGCGCTACAACTACACCCTGGTGAACGGCGTGAAGATTCCTAGTCCGGATGATAAAAACCGTTACATCCCATTGAATATCTTCCCTTCAGATCTGATGGACCGCCTCGTGGTTTCCAAGTCTCTTACTGCTGATATGGAAGGCGATGCAGCCGGCGGCGTGGTGGATATGGTGATGAAGGATGCCCCATCCCACTTTCAGATTCAGGCGAATGCAGCCATCGGAGCAAGTGATTATTTCTGGAAGAATGGCAGAGATTATCTTACCAGCAACCGCTCTGATTATACAAAGAAATCTCCTTACGAGGCTTTCGGAAAAGACTACAAGGCGCAGATGAGCGATTTCAAGAACGGTCCTGTTCAGTTGAAGAGCCATTCTCTTCCTGCTCCTAACTTCATAGGAGGTCTGAGCATCGGCAACCGCTTCTGGAACGACCGCCTGGGCGTGATGCTTGCCGGAAGCGTTCAGAATGTTTTCCGTGGTACAGAGCGCACCTACAATTCCGTAAAGATGGCTTCGGGCGAGCAGGCCATGTACATTTCCAATCTGCAGCATCGCTACTATAGCATCCACGACCTTACTGCGGGTGCTCATGCCAAGTTCGACTTAACCCTGCCTGGCCACAAGCTGGAATGGTACAACATGTATGTGCGCACCAATTCCAAGGGTACCAGATACAACAATAGCGTCAATACTGAATACATCGGAGCCGACAGCTACACGCAGGATGATGAGGTGCGCTCTCTTTCAACCACCCAGAGCATCTTCGCCACCAACCTGAAGGGTACGCATCATCTTACCAAGGATTTTACCGTAGATTGGTCGGGCGTGTTCTCGCAGGCTAAGGAGGAAGATCCGGATAGAACCTACGTTACCCTGACGAATACCGTGAGCAGAAAAGCCGAGAATGGCAGCGATGTCGTTTCGGGGTCCATCTGGGAAGGCGACAAGAACATCACCAAGACCCTGCCTAAGAGTGCCGAACGCCGATTCCAGCACAACAAGGATACCGACTGGGCGGGTTACATCAACCTCTCTTACGATACCCATTTTGCCAACTCTGTGGAGGCTCTCTGGAAGGCGGGCGCACAGTATCGCAGAAAGGAGCGCAGCAACAGATATTATTCTTACATCTTCAATCCTGCCGACATCTCGCAGCGATTGGATGGCAATGGAATAGACCAGTTTGCTCACATCGATTGGGTTTGCAAGACTCCTTATTCTCAGGCTTCTCAGCTCAACTACGATTCCAAGGAGCACATCGGCGGAGCCTACGCCATGGTAACCCTGAAGAGCGAGGTGGGCGAACTGAATGCCGGTTTCCGAGCCGAGCACACCAACCAGATTTACACCATGCTCCAGCATTTCCGCAACATGGGACAGGTGGGCGAGCAGAGCTACTGGGATTATCTGCCATCGGCATCCATCAAGTGGACGCCAACCAGGAAGATGAACGTGCGTCTCTCTTACTATCGCTCCATCAACCGTCCGGGCTTCTACGAGATAGTGCCTTATCAGATTCAGGGCGAGGAGTATCAGGAAAAGGGTAATCCAAACCTGAAGCGTGCCCGCATCGACAACATCGACCTGCGCTGGGAGTGGTTCCCAAGCAAGACCGAACAGATTCTTGCCGGCGTATTCTATAAGTATCTGAAAGACCCTATAGAGCAGGTGTTCGTAACATCGGATGGCAAGATTGGCGCCGGAACCGATGCCTACTACATGCCGGATAACCTGGGTAATGCCAAGAACATGGGCTTCGAAATTGATGTGATCAAGTACATCCGCCACTTCGGAGTAAAGGCGAATTATACTTACACCCATTCTGAAATCACCACCTCGAAGCGTGAGTACCAGGAGGGTAGTGCTGAGTATAAGACGGGTGTGACCCAGACCCGTCCGCTGGTTAACCAGGCCCCTCATACCGCCAACATCTCCTTATTATATAAGGATACGGAGAATGGCTGGAATGCGCAGCTGGCCTCTTCCTTCACGGGCACCAAGCTTGCCCTGGTTTCTCCCTTCAAGGATGCCGACCAGTGGGACAAGGCGATGTTCGGTCTCGACCTGAGTGCCGAGAAGCAATTCAAGAACGGCATCTCCATCTTCTTCAAGGCAAACAATCTGCTCGATGCCAAGCGTGAGAGATACTTGAAGACCGTGAACAAAAGCAACCTGGAGTATGAGGGACAGAAGAGCGATAAGACCATCGTCGGTACTTATAAGTACGGCAGAACTTTCCTGCTGGGAGTAAGATACAAGTTATAAAGGTAAAAAGGTAAAAAAGTAAAAAGGTAAAAAATGAAAAAGATAAATACTTTTGCTGCTTTGCTGTTGATGGCAGCAGCTGCAATGTTCTCTACATCTTGCGAGAACGATAATATCAATCCATACGATTACGTGAATAATGGCGGTAATGGAAGTAATGAGAACCAGGGTTCTGAAAATACCTTTACAACGAAGGTGGCAGAATATCCTGCCGGTTCTGTGGTTTGGACCAAGGATACTACCCTGAGCCAGAGCGTTGAGATTCCTGTAGGAGCATCGCTCTACATTGAGCCGGGCGTAACCGTTACCTGCAAATCAGAGGTTCAGGTGCCGGTAGAAATCGTGGTATTGGGCAATCTCTATTGCATGGGAACTGCCGAAAAACCGGTAGTCTTTACTTCTGATACCAGGAAGCCTGCTGATTGGGGCGGTATCATCTGCGGATATAATTCAGAGGAGGTGGTGCTCAACCACGTGGATGTGGCCTATGCCGGTGCTACTCCTACCGAGAGTTCAGCTTCTTTCCAGAACAAGCTTTTCAAGACCACCATCGATGGCGGTGTGCCAGCCTTTCACTTCTGTAATGTAAACGGCAAGTTTGTGATGGCAAACAGTTTCTTCCATGACAACTACAACGACCAGACTTACTTTACCGGTGGTAACGGCGTGATTATCAACAATATCTTTGCCGATAGCGGAAATGCAGCCGATGGCGGTGAGGCCATCAACGTAAAGGCAGGTTGCAAGATTGATGTAGCCAACAACATCATCTACAACGCCTGCACCAACGCCTTCAAGCTTTCGAATGCCGGCAATAGCGAGGTGATTCCTCTCTCAGAGATGACCGCCTATAACAACACTATCATCAACTGCGGCTGGCGCCGTTCCAAGAACAAGAAGGGTGGTTCTGTCTGGGTAGAGAAGGCTGCGAAGCCAATCTTCGTGAACAATCTCATCTACGACTCCCGTTTCGGCATGAAGCAGCCAAAGAAGGATGGTGCAGATATGGAGCACAGTCGTCTTACACCAAATTACTACTTTGCATCTACAGAGACAGGCGTAGCACAGATGGCGGAGGATGCAGAACTCGGCATCTGGTTTGATACCGATATCAAGAGCAGCGTGGCTGGTCAGCTCAATCCACTCTTCAAAAACTTCAAGCAGAGCGAGAAGATGAATATCAACTGCGAGATTGATAAAGTGGAGAATGGTGCTCCATTAGCATTCGACAAGAGTTGGAATTTCGATTATCAGGCAGGCAGTCCTGCTCTTTCTGGTGGTGTAACCGATTTTACCCGCCTCTTCCCGCAAGGTCTACCATTCTTCGGTATGAAGCAGGTGAATTTCCTGGATAAGAATAACGACCAGAACTATTACTTCGCCGCCCCATTGCCAAGCGCAAGATTCGGAGCGAGATTGTAAAAAGCTATTATATATCATAGCGCGATTAAATAAAAAGAGGATGCGTGCAGGCGACAGAGATGTAGCTTGCACGCTTTTCTTGTATAATCGGTTTAGTTCAAGATAGAAACAACGTCTTTTCTTCATCTCTCTTATCTCCTTTCTTCCTTCTTCCTGTATTAATAATGTGTTAATCTCGGGAAAAGTCTTGGTTGATTATAGGATAAAAAGTTCTTTAACCTTATTGAAATCTCCGTTCATAGACGTTGAACCGCGGTTCAGCGTCTATGAACGGCGGTTCAATGTCTTTGAACGGACATTCAACGTCTATGAACGGAGATTTTATCTAAGTATAAATGTTTCTTTTCTTAGTTGAAAGAACAGTTTTAGTAGGTTAAAACCCTTGTTTTACCCCTCTTCTTACTCTAATAAAAAAGCAAAAGCTTTGAAAACGAGATTGTTTTCAAAGCTTTTTCCTTATTTATGCCTCTTTCTTCTTCGTCTTAGGAAGAACGAGGTTGAGAACTACGCCGATGACGGCGGAGAGACCGATGCCGGAAATGGCGAAGGAACCGGATGAGAGAACGGCGCCACCCAAGCCCATCGTCAGCATCACAGAGATGATGATGACATTGCGGGTTTCATTCATGTCTACCTTGTTCTGCATCAGATTCTGAACGCCCACACTTGCGATGGTTCCGAAAAGCAGCAGCATGATGCCACCTAAAACCGCCTGAGGAATGCTCTGCAACAAAGCACTCAACTTGCCCACGATAGAGAAACAGATGGCGGTGGCTGCGGATATGCGAATCACGGCAGGACTCGTTACCTTGGTGATAGACATCGCACCTGTTACCTCTGAATAAGTGGTCTCAGGAGGTCCGCCCAGAAAGGCAGAACAGAGACATGCCAGTCCATCGCCCAACATCGTGCGGTGCAATCCCGGATCTGCCACGAAATCCTTCTTGGCTACGGCACTCACCACATATACATCGCCGATATGCTCCAGCACCGGAGCTATCGCCACGGGCAACATATAGAGGAATGGAGCCCAGGAGAAATGGGTGATGGTATCGAAGGATACAGGACAGGAGAACCATGATGCCGCTGCCACGCCCGAGAAATCTACCTCGCCCATGCAGATGGCGATGACATAGCCTACGATAACCCCCGAAATGATAGGAACCAGCTTCATCAAGCCCTTGCAGAAGGTAAGCACCAGAATAGCGGTGATGAGCGATGCAAAGGCGAGAATCCAGTTGGTCTTTGCCATATCCACAGCGCTGCCCGAAAGGGAGAGACCGATGAGGATGATGGCGGGACCGATGACTACCGGAGGAAAAATCCTGTCCAGCAGTTTCTTGCCCTGCCATTTCACTAGGGCGCTCATGACGAAATACACCAGAGAAACGCTGGTTAGTCCGGCGATTGTTCCCGGCAGTCCCCATTGCTTGGTAGCAGCGATGATAGGGGCGATAAAGGCGAAGGAACTGCCTAGGAAAATAGGCACCTTACCCTTGGTGATGAAGTGAAAAAGAAAGGTTCCTACACCAGCGGTGAAGAGAGCCGTTGCCGGATCGATGCCTATCAGAAGAGGCACCAGAACCGTTGCACCGAAAGCCACAAACAGGAATTGTACTCCCACCAGGGTTTTCTTGGTCATAGAAAGTTGTTCTGTATCCATAGTCGATATTCTTCTTTAGTCTTTCAGACTCTCCTGATACCAGTCGAAGAGTTTCTTTACACCATCCTCAATCTCTACCTTATGCGTCCAGCCGAGGCTGTGGAGCTTATCTACAGAGATGAGCTTGCGCATGGTTCCATCTGGCTTGCTGGCGTCAAACTCTACCTCGCCTTCGAAACCTACAGCCTTTACTACAAGCTCTGAAAGTTCACGGATGGTGAGCTCCTTGCCGGTACCCACGTTGATGTGACAGTTGCGAATCTCACCGAGAGATGGGATAGCGCCGCCACGGCCCTCAGAGTTGTTTCTATCCACAGCACCATCTACCTTGGCACCATAGAATACTGAACTGTACTTCTCAATACCGATGATGTCCTTGAAATCTACATTCAGGAGCACATGAACGCTGGCATCTGCCATATCCTCGCTCCAGAGGAATTCACGCAATGGCTTGCCGGTTCCCCAAAGCACTACCTTGTTGTCGTAGATGCCGTAGAACTCCAGCGCCTTCAGAATGCGCTCGTGAGAGTTGCTGCCGTCTACATTACCCTCGCCGATGATTTCGCGGAGCTTATCAGTAGGGTTGATAGGACGCTTGTTCATATCTACCTCGATGCTGTGCCAGTCGCCATCGTGGATAAGCTTGGCAAGATAAATCTTGCGCATCATCGCAGGCATTACATGGCTGTTCTCCAAGTGGAAGTTATCGTTAGGACCATAGAGGTTGGTTGGCATCACAGCGATATAGTTGGTACCATACTGAAGATTGTAGCTCTCGCACATCTTCAGTCCGGCAATCTTGGCGATGGCATATTCCTCGTTGGTATATTCCAGCGGAGAAGTAAGGAGCACATCTTCACTCATTGGCTGTGGTGCATTCTTTGGATAGATGCAGGTAGAGCCCAGGAAGAGGAGTTTCTTTACGCCATGAGAATAGGCGTTGCTGATTACGTTGCATTGCATCTTCATGTTCTGCATGATGAAGTCTGCACGATACAATGAATTCGCCATGATACCGCCCACGAAGGCAGCAGCCAGAACTACTGCATCTGGCTTCTCCTCATCAAAGAACTTCTCTACTGCATACTGGTCGGTCAAGTCGAGTTCTTTGTGAGAACGACCTACCAGATTGTTATAGCCTCTCTTCTTGAGGTTATTCCAAATAGCAGAACCCACGAGTCCGTGGTGTCCTGCAATATAAATTTTAGAATCTTTTGATAACATTGATTATTATTGTAAACTATCAACTGTTAACTATTACTTAACAATACCCTTCTCCAAGTATTCTGCAAGATTGCAGCGAACCTTCTGACCGGCATCCTCAGCAGCTACCTTAGCCATATCGCTCTCTACCATGATCTTTACGAGATCCTCGAACGATGTGGTGTTAGGATTCCAGTTGAGCTTGGCCTTAGCCTTTGTTGGGTCACCCCAGAGGTTTACCACGTCGGTAGGACGGTAGAAATCAGGAGAAACCTCAACAAGTGTCTTGCCGATGAGTTCCTCAGGACCCTCAACGCAGATACCCTTCTCGTTCTCTTCCTTGCCTTCCCACTTCAGTTCGATTCCTACATAGTGGAAGGCCAGCTGGGCGAACTCACGCACAGAGTGCTGCTTACCTGTTGCAATCACGAAGTCCTCTGGCTTCTCAGCCTGGAGAATCAGCCACATACACTCTACATAATCCTTGGCATAACCCCAGTCGCGGAGTGAATCCAGGTTACCGAGATAAAGCTTGTCTTGCTTGCCCTGCTTGATGCGGGCAGCAGCCAAAGTAATCTTGCGGGTAACGAAAGTCTCACCACGACGCTCACTCTCATGATTGAAGAGGATACCTGAGCAGCAGAACATGTTGTATGCCTCACGGTACTCCTTGACAATCCAGAAACCATACTGCTTGGCAACAGCGTATGGAGAATAAGGGTGGAATGGAGTGTTCTCGTTCTGAGGAACCTCTTCTACCTTACCGTAAAGCTCTGAAGTTGAAGCCTGATACATGCGGCAGGTCTTCTCCAAACCACACTGGCGGATAGCCTCCAGGATACGGAGTACACCGGTGGCATCTACGTCGGCAGTAAACTCAGGAGAGTCGAAGCTCACCTGTACATGGCTCTGAGCTGCAAGATTATAAACTTCTGTTGGCTTCACCTTGTTCATTACCTGGATGATACTCATAGAGTCACCGAGGTCGGCATAGTGAAGGTGGAAGTTTGGCTGACCTTCCAAGTGAGCGATACGCTCACGGAAATCAGTAGATGAACGACGGATTGTTCCGTGGACATCATACCCTTTTTCCAATAATAATTCAGCCAAGTATGAACCATCCTGGCCTGTGATACCTGTAATTAAAGCTACTTTTTTGTTCATGTTATTATATATTTTTATAATGGGTTTCTTATCGAAAAGTCTGAATTCATGTAAATGATTCTGATTAATCCTTAGCAATCAGGTTTTCGAAGTCATCACAGAATTCTGTCATTCGGTGATAGAGTAGATTGCAACCTTTATTTGATAATTCATCATCTGGTAGTGGACCGCTGTTGATAGCCACCGTAAAGATGTTGGCAGCCACGCCGGCACGTACGCCCAAGGGAGCATTCTCTACCACGATGCCTTCCCAGGGTTTCAGATTACCTGCTTTCTGCAATCCCATGAGATATGGGTCAGGATTAGGCTTTCCGCGCTTCACATCATAAGCAGTTACGATATGTGTTTCATCCAGAAAATCGCCGAAGTCGTTGAGCAGTCGCATGATGAGCGGGCGCTGTCCGCTTCCGGTTACCACTCCCACTTGCATGCCGGCCTCTTTAATCTTCTGCATGATTTCCTTTACGCCAGGGAATATTTCGGCAGTAGGCATGGAATGGAAGATTTCAGTCTTGACATCATACATCTTCTGTGCTTTGTCCAGCGTGATGTCGATGCCCTTCTGCTTCTTCACCATCATCTGGATGGTGTCAATGCCTCTAGCTCCTTCTGTAGCATAAGCGTCGGCTGCAGTCATGTGGATATCAAACTGCTTCATTGATTCCTGCCATGCCACAGCATGATTAGGCATGCTGTTGTATAGCACGCCATCCATATCAAAAAGCACGGCTCTAGGGGTAAATTCCCCAAAGCCGTGTTCTTTCAAGTATTTCGAAATAATTTCCTTCATCAACCTTTGTGTTTTAATGTTAAGTGTTTAATGTTAAATGTTAAGTTGTCTAACGGAGCAATTTCTTTGCCCGGTATTAATGGCGCTAGCCCTAATTTAACATTTAACACTTAACATTTAGCTTTACTCATTCTTCAAGCGCTCCTGGATAGCTTTGCTCTCTGCCTCGTAACCTGGCTTGTTGAGCAATGCAAACATATTCTTCTTGTATGCCTCTACACCAGGCTGGTTGAATGGGTTTACCTCTTCCAAGAGACCGCTGATACCGCAAGCCTTCTCGAAGAAATAAATCAGCTGACCGAGGTAGTAAGCGTTCAACTCTGGTACGTTAACCAGGATGTTAGGAACACCACCATCAACGTGAGCCAGACGTGTACCGAGCTCTGCCATCTTGTTTACCTCATCAACACGCTTGCCCTCGAGGAAGTTCAAACCATCGAGGTTTTCATCATCGTGAGGGAAGAGCAGCTTCTCGTTAGGAGTCTCAACGCTGATAACTGTCTCGAAGATAGAGCGCTCGCCCTGCTGAATCCACTGACCCATAGAGTGAAGGTCGGTAGTGAAGTCGCAAGCTGCTGGGAAGATACCCTTCTGGTCCTTACCCTCGCTCTCACCATAGAGCTGCTTCCACCACTCTGCGAAGTAGTGAAGTTTAGGCTGGAAGTTGCATACAATCTCAATCTTCTTGCCAGCCTGTGTATAGAGAGCCTGACGTGTAGCTGCATAGATAGCAGCAGGATTCTCCTCGAAAGCTACGTCCTTGCCGCAAGCCTTCTCCATATCAGCAGCACCGGCAACGAGCTGCTTTACATCGAAACCAGCTACTGCGATAGGCAACAAACCTACTGGAGTCAAAACAGAGAAACGGCCACCTACATTGTCAGGGATGATGAAGCTCTTGTAGCCCTCCTTGTCAGCACAAGTACGTGCAGCACCCTTCTTGGCGTCGGTAACAGCTACGATAACCTCCTTAGCCTCTTCCTTACCGCGCTGATCCTCGCACTGCTTCTTCAAGAGACGGAAAGCAAGAGCAGTCTCAGTAGTGGTACCAGACTTAGAGATATTGATGACACCAAACTTCTTGTCCTTCAAGAAAGAAGTCAACTCGAAGAGGTAGTCCTCACCGATATTGTTACCTGCGAAGAGGATAGTAGGGTTCTTCTTGTCGTTTACGAGCCAAGCGAAAGAGTTGCCGAGGCCTTCAATAACGGCGCGAGCACCGAGGTAGCTACCACCGATACCTGCAACTACAACAACCTCACACTTTTCGCGCAAAGTGTTGGCAACAGCCTGAATCTCATCGAGGAACTCAGGAGTGATAGAAGATGGCAAATGTAACCATCCCAAGAAATCGTTACCTTCACAAGTGCCGTTCTCAAGAGCTTCCTGAGCGGCCTTAACCTTAGGCTCGTAAGCCTTTACTGCACCTTCTGCGAGGAATGATGCAGCCTTTGTAATGTTTAAGCTGATACTTTTCATTTTTTCTTTTAATATCTAAATGAATGTGTTAATGTTACTACTTGAAGACAAGCTCTTCTACCGAAACCGACGGATAGGATGTGGCTATCTGAACGAATCGGTCAAGAGTTTGATTTCGATTTGCGGACTGATGCGCTCGTACAATATATTATATACAGCATCAAGAATCGGCATGTTGACGTGCATGTGGCGGTTGATTTCCTTCATACACTTGGTGCCGAAATATCCTTCGGCAATCATCTCCATCTCTATCTGCGCACTCTTCACGCTGTAGCCCTTGCCTATCATGGTACCGAAGGTTCGGTTGCGGGAAAAGTTACTGTAGCCTGTTACGAGCAAGTCGCCCAGATAAACTGAGTCGTACATGCTTCGGTCGATAGGGTGGACGGCTGTCAGGAAGCGGTGCATTTCCTGAACGGCATTCGACATGAGTACTGCCTGGAAATTGTCACCATACTTCAGTCCGCCACAGATACCTGCTGCGATGGCGTATACGTTCTTCAGAACCGAAGAGTATTCGATGCCGATGACATCGCTCGAAGTCTTGGTCTTGATGAATTCACTCGCCAGACAATCGTTGGCGAAGGCACGCGCCTTTTCGGTATCGCTACAGCCCACGGTGAGATAGCTCAGTCGCTCCAGTGCCACCTCCTCGGCATGAGAAGGACCGCCGATGCAGGCGAGGTTCTCGTAAGGCACATCGTAAACCTGATGGAAATACTCTGAGCACACGAGGTTTTCATCAGGCACGATACCTTTAATGGCTGTGATGATGAACTTATCGCTGAGTCGGGTCTTGAGCTTTTTGAGATGATTCTTCAGATAAGGCGATGGGGTGACGAACACGAGTGTATCGTAATTCTGCACTATCTTGTTGATGTCGGAAGAGAAGAAGATTTCTTCCACATTGAATCGTGCCGACATCAGATAGGCAGGGTTGTGCCCCATGCGCTTGAAGTCCTCGATGCGGTCGTCGCGACGCATATACCAGCCTATGTGATGAGTATGCCCCACCACAATCTTGGCAATGGCTGTAGCCCAGCTACCGCCGCCAATAATCGCTATTTTACCGCAGTTATACACTTCGAATGATTTTATAATTAATAATTAATAATGTATAATGAGGCTTTCGCCTTTGTTTGTAGGTATAATGTATAACTAATAAAAAGCCGGAGCTCTTTATTAATTATACATTATTAATTATACATTAAGCATTTGCTGCATCAATCCATCCCTGGATGTCATCAACAGAAGGCTTCTCGTAGCCGAGCTTGTACTTCTTGTTGATTTCTCCAATCTTCTGCTGCAAGCCTTGTGCTTTTTCTTCACGGATATCAGAGATGAGGTTGAAGCCTGCCTTGCGGAGCACGTATGCCCAATCCTCTGGCACGCCAATCTCTGCCCATTCCTTGATGGTGCTCTGTGGCATCTTCTTCTCTGGCTTCATCTGTGGGAAGAACAGTACCTCCTGAATGAAGGTCTTGCCTGTCATCAGCATTACCAAACGGTCGATACCGATACCGATACCTGATGTTGGAGGCATACCATACTGGAGGGCACGGAGGAAGTCCTGATCGATGATCATCGCCTCATCATCTCCCTTGTCGGCAAGCTTCATCTGGTCGATGAAACGCTCTTCCTGGTCGATTGGGTCGTTGAGCTCAGAGTATGCATTGGCAAGCTCCTTACCGTTAACCATCAGCTCGAAACGCTCGGTCAAGCCTGGCTTAGAACGGTGCATCTTGGTCAATGGAGACATCTCTACAGGATAGTCGGTGATGAAGGTTGGCTGGAGGAAGGTTCCCTCGCAGAACTCGCCGAAGAGCTCGTCAATCAACTTACCCTTACCCATAGTCTCATCTACATCCATGCCCTTCTCCTTGCAGAATGCGCGGATCTCTTCCTCGGTCTTGCCGTTGCAGTCGAAACCGGTCTTCTCCTTGATGGCATCGAGGATAGGCAGACGGCGATATGGAGCCTTGAAGCTGATGATGTTGCCATCAATCTCGCGCTCTGGCTTGCCGTTTACGGCGATACAGATAGTTTCGAGCAACTTCTCTGTGAAAGCCATCATCCAGTTGTAGTCCTTGTACTGAACATAAAGCTCCATACAGGTAAACTCAGGGTTGTGGTTACGGTCCATACCCTCGTTGCGGAAGTTCTTGCCGATTTCATAAACACCCTCGAAACCACCTACGATGAGGCGCTTCAGGTAGAGCTCGGTAGCGATACGCATGTACATATCCTGGTCGAGCGCATTGAAGTGGGTGATGAATGGACGGGCAGAAGCACCACCGGCAATGCTCTGAAGGGTAGGAGTCTCTACCTCTGTATAACCAGCGTTGTCGAGTACGCTGCGCAGAGTGCGGAGCACGGTAGCACGCTGCAGGAAGGTCTCCTTTACGCCATCATTAACGATGAGGTCAACGTAGCGCTGGCGGTAACGCAACTCAGGATCATCGAACTTGTCGTAAGCCACGCCATCCTTGTACTTCACGATAGGGAGTGGTTTCAAGCTCTTAGAGAGCAGGCACAATTCCTTGGCGTGAACAGATATCTCGCCAGTCTGTGTACGGAATACAAAACCCTTTATACCGATAAAGTCACCGATATCGAGGAGTTTCTTGAAAACAGTATTATAAAGGTCCTTGTTCTCGTCTGGACAAATCTCGTCGCGGGCGATATAGACCTGGATTCTTCCCTTTGAGTCCTGCAACTCAGCAAAGCTGGCTTTACCCATCACGCGGCGACCCATCATACGTCCGGCGATAACAACCTGGCGTGGCTCGTCCTCGTCCTTGAATTCAGCTTTGATATCAGTGCTGAATGCATTGGTTGGAAACTCTGCTGCTGGGTATGGGTCGATGCCCATCTCGCGCAATGTCTGAAGACTCTGTCTGCGAACGATTTCCTGTTCGCTAAGCTCTAAAATGTTCATATTCTATTCAGATATATCTTTTATTTTCTTATTTTTGGTGCAAAAATACAAAATAAATCTGAACTATATGCCGTTTTTTATGTTTTTTATTATTAAAGAAAGGAAAAGGTATGTAAAGTTTGCCCTTCATCAAATAAAAAGTGCGATAAATTTTGTTTTCTCTGAAGAAAGTCTTACCTTTGCGTTGAATTTACTAGAAACATACTTTGGAGCGAGGAGGAAACGAATGGCTCTGAATCAATAACAAAATACGAGAAATAGGAGAAAATAAGATGAACATAGATGAATTAGTAAAAAGAATCAGCAAGACTGATGGATTATCCAAGACGCTTGGAATGCATTTTATTTCTACCCCTGAGCCTGATACGCTTCAGGCAACGATGAAGGTAGATGAGCGTAATCGCCAACCTTTCGGTTTCTTGAGTGGAGGTGCTTCTTTGGCTCTTGCCGAGAATGTGGCGGGTATCGGTTCCCTGGCGCTCTGTCCGGGACAGATTGCCGTGGGCATCAACGTGAGCGGTACTCATGTCCAGGCGGTCAGCGAGGGCGATACGGTTACTGCCTTTGGCAAGATTGTGCACAAGGGCAGAACCTTGCATACCTGGCAGGTGGATATCAAGAATACGGCTGGTGAGGTAATCTGTACCGTACAGGTAACCAACTATGTGTTCACTCCCAAAAAAGATAATCCGAAAAAAGGGGGCAGAAACTAAGGTATGATAGCTTTTGCGTATTATCGTCTGCCTTATCTGCACCATGCTACCTATGTGGCTCAGCATGAGGGAGAACCTGAGGTGCTCTCTTCTGTGGCAGAACTGAATGGTAAGGAAGGTTTCGTGATTGCTCCTTTCGCGCCGTCCTGCAAATGTCCTGTGGTGCTGATGCATCCGGATGAATGTAAACTGATCTCTACCGAGGGGGCTGAAAATGCATCGCGATGCGGTACTTCCTACGTCGGGATGCAGCAGAATTTACATCGTGACGCAGCAGAATCTACGTCGGGACATAATTTTGAAGCCTATGCAAGGGAGTTTGAATGCTTTCACCGGCAGCTCTCTGAAGGTAAATTCAGCAAGATTGTTCTTGCGAGAAAACTGCGTATTCAGAGTCATCGGCAGCCTTTTGAATCTGTCTTGACTTCAGTTGTGCAAGATGCCGGCAAGACTTTAGCTGTGCAGAATACAGCCAATGCTTCAGTTGTGCAGGATGCAGACTCTTTAAAGGCTCTGTTTCTGAAGACCTGCCGGATGTATCCCCGTCTTTTTGTAGCCTTGGTTTATACACCCAAATCGGGTATATGGCTGATGGCTACCCCTGAAATACTGCTTAAAGGTGAACAGAATCAGATGGTAACCATGTCGCTGGCAGGCACCCAGAAGGCAGAACCTTCCAAGACCGTAGCCGATTATCCGGTAGAAGGGGTAGAATGGTCGGAGAAGAACAGAGAGGAACAGCAGTATGTAACCGATTATATCGAGGATTGCATCAAGGCCTTTTCGGATGATTATCAGAAGAAGGGACCTTATACCACGATGGCTGCTAATCTCTATCATCTCCGTACCGACATCGCTTTCCGTCTGCATGATACGGGGCGTTTGGGCGATGTGCTCGATGCCTTATATCCTACGCCTGCCGTCTGTGGAATACCGAAGGATGAAGCTCGCCGGTTTATCCTCCAGCATGAACATCAGTCGCGCAAATACTACAGTGGTTTTGTTGGACCGATTTCGCCGAAAGGAAAGACGCATCTCTATGTTTCCCTGCGCTGCATGAACATCCTGGATGACGGTTCCTGCGAACTCTATGCCGGAGGCGGATTGCTGAAGGAGAGCGAGATGGAGAAGGAGTGGAAGGAAACTGAAGCTAAGATGCTGACCATCCTGTCGGTCCTGTAAAGGTCTTGCAGAGAAATGATAGGGATTCATTCTGATTTTATAATACTAAAAGACAAAGGTTCTTCAAGAATCTGAAAACATAAAAATAACCTAAAAATTTAGGTGAAATGTATAGCAATAAAGAAAACGTCAATATTTTGACAAGCTTACTGGTAGCGCATGGTGTTCGCCATGCTGTGGTGTGTCCGGGCAGCAGAAATGCAGCCATAGTTCATAATCTCAACGAGTGTGAAGACATCACTTGCTATCCTGTAACCGATGAACGTAGCGCCGGCTTCCAAGCTCTTGGACTTTCTATGGCTGAAGGTTATCAGCCTGTCGTAGTGTGTGTGACTTCAGGTTCTGCATTGCTCAATCTTTATCCGGCAGTAGCTGAGGCTTATTATCAGCAAATCCCGCTCATAGTGATTTCTGCCGACAGACCGGCACAGTGGATCAACCAGTTGGATGGTCAGACGCTTCCTCAGCCTGATGCTTTGGGGCAGATGGTAAGAAAAGCGGTATCTCTGCCAGAAGTGTTAGAAGGTGAGCAGCAGGAAGAGATGCATTGGTATTGCAACCGGTTGGTCAACGAAGCGCTGTTGAAAAGCATGGGGCGGGTAAAGGGACCTGTACACATCAATGTACCTATCTCTGAGCCTTTCTATTCGTTTACGAAAGAAGCTTTGCCCGTTGAGCGCAAGATAGAGGTTGCTTACTGCAGGGCAAATATTGACACATTTGATGAGACCCCTTTTGAATGTGTGTTAAAAGCCAAACGTCCATTGTTGGTAATAGGACAGTTGGACAATACCGAAAAATATGTAGACTTGTTGGCTTATATTGACCGAATGCCTATATTATGGGAATCTCTGGCAATGCCACCTTATCTATATAAGGTTCAGGAAGAACTGGGAGAAGATTGGAATAAAACCACCTTGTATGGCGCTTTCGAGAATTTGCTGGATGAAATAAAGGACGATGAAAGATTCCGTCCTGACCTGGTGATTTATATAGGTGGACATATTGTGAGCAAGAAGCTGAAATCTTATCTGCGTTCGCTTAAAGGAGTTGAGCAGATAAGAATTTCGCAAGAGGCTGATATCGAAGATACGTTCATGCATCTTACTAAAGTGATGGATTTGCCAAACAGTGATGCTATGTCATGGTTGGGTAATTTTGGCTGGCACAACCACTGGGAGGATTATCGCAAATTGTGGATGGATGCGTTGGCTAAAAGCTATGAACGCAAAGAGAACTTCAAGCCTGAGTTCAGCAGTCTGGCTACCGTAAAGGAATTCTTCAGCCAGCTTCAGAAGGTTGAGCCTCAGGATTTCAAAGCGTTCACCTTAGGCGGTAAAGATGCTCAGGACGATGGTATCTATGACCGCAAATTCGATACATTCCTTCCAGGTATGATGAGCAGCGTCTTCTCGGGCAACAGTTCTGCCATCCGGTTGATGAATCAGTATGCCGACCGTCATGTTTACTGCAATCGTGGTGTGAACGGCATAGAAGGTTCTCTTTCTACGGCTGTAGGTTTCTCAATGTGCAAGAATGGGGCTGATAAGCATGTATACTGCGTTCTCGGCGACCTGAGTTTCTTCTATGACCAGAATGCGCTCTGGAATAGAAATCTGAACGGCAAGCTCCGTATCATCGTGCTCAATAATGGTGGCGGTGCCATCTTTGGCAAGTTCCAGGGATTAAAGGAGAGTCAGGCTCGCGAAGAAATGGTAATGGCAAAGCATCATGCAACGGCTGAAGGAATCTGTAGTCAGAATGACGTAAAGTATCTTGCAGCTCATACGATGGTAGAGATGGAACAGGGCATCAGCCAATTGATTCATGCCGAGAGCGAGCGCCCGATGCTCCTGGAGATTTTCACCGATATGGATGTAGATAACGAGATGCTGGAAGCCATCCAGAAGTGCTGATAGATGACTTATAAGAAACTATAACTGATAGTTCTGTCAAAAAAATAAGATAGTAAGTAATCATAAAGTTCAAAGTTCAAAATTCAAAGTTCAAAGTAATAAAATGAGAGAATGGAAAAAGATAGAAGGTTTTGATTTCAAGGAAATCATCTTCGAGGAGTATAATCATATCGCTAAGATTACCATCAACCGTGAGCGCTATCGTAATGCTTTCACACCGTTGACCACTTGGGAGATGGCGCAGGCATTCAACTATTGCCGCGACTGTCTGGATATCCGTGTGGTCATCCTGACGGGTGCTGGTGATAAGGCATTCTGTGCAGGTGGCGACATGCATGTAAAGGGCCGCGGCGGTTATGTTGGTAATGATGGTGTACCTCGCTTGAATGTGCTTGATGTACAGATGCAGATTCGTCGTTTGCCAAAGCCGGTCATCGCTATGGTAAATGGTTATGCCATCGGTGGCGGACATGTGCTTCATGTGATGTGCGACCTGACTATTGCTTCAGAGAATGCTATCTTCGGACAGACCGGTCCTAAGGTGGGAAGTTTTGATGCCGGTTTCGGTTCTTCTTATCTGGCACGAATGGTGGGACAAAAGAAGGCACGCGAAATCTGGTTCCTCTGCAAGCAGTATTCTGCCAAGGAGGCTGAACAGATGGGAATGGTTAATAAGGTAGTGCCTCTCGACCAGTTGGAAGATACCTGTGTAGAGTGGGCTGAAATCATGATGGAGCGTTCGCCTCTGGCACTCCGTATGATCAAGGCTGGCTTGAATGCCGAACTGGATGGTCAGGCTGGTATTCAGGAGTTGGCTGGCGATGCCACCATGCTCTATTATACGATGGATGAGGCCCAGGAGGGCGGCAAGGCGTTCCTTGAGAAGCGCAAGCCTCGCTTCGAGGATTATCCTCAGTTCCCATAATTTCATCAGCTATAAACAATAAAAACCTCGGAAGAAGCATAAAAGCAATCTTCCGAGGTTTCTTGTTTTTATTCGTGAGTAGCGAATCTCTGTTCTGCCAGTTTCTCGTATTTGGTGCCTGGCTTGCCATAGTTGGCATACGGCCAGATGCTGATGCCGCCACGAGGAGTAAAGATGCCTGTCACCTCTATATATTTAGGGTCCATCAGCTTGATGAGATCCTTCATGATGATGTTCACGCAGTCTTCATGGAAGTCGCCATGATTGCGGAAACTGAAGAGATAAAGTTTCAGACTCTTGCTCTCTACCATCTTTACGTCAGGAATATAGCTGATGCGAATCTCTGCGAAATCTGGCTGACCCGTAATAGGGCAGAGCGATGTAAACTCAGGGCAGTTGAAACGTACCCAGTAATCATTGCCAGGATGCTTGTTCACGAAAGTTTCGAGCACCTCTGGCGCATAATCCATTTTATATGTAGTCTTGGCACCTAATGCCTGAAGACCGTCTTCTTTTCTATCCACGCTTGGTAATGTTTTAATGTTTGATATTTACTGATGTCTTTTAGCCGAGGCTGAAGATCTTGAATACATTGTAGGAGATGTTGTTGTCGTATACATCTTCACCTTCATGCTTCTTCACGTATTTCACTACACGGATGGTCAGAGGCAATACCACAATCTCGTAGGCTGTCTTCAGTATCACCTGCCAGAGCATGAGCCAAGGCAATTCTGATGCAGGCACCACACCGCCCAGGGCAAGTGGGAAGAAGATAAGACTGTCGCAACTCTCACCTGCAATGGTACTGAGGATGGCACGGGCAGAGAAATGCTTGCCACCATCGCGGATTTTCATCACGCTCATTACATAAGCATTGGCAAACGAACCGATGATGAAGGCTACGAAAGAGGCTGCTGCAATGCGGGGTGCCAGACCGAAGATGGCATGAAAACCGGCATCGTTGGTCCAATAAGGTGCTGCTGGAATCACATCGCAGATAGCACCCAGCGCCACGAAGAAGAAGTTCATCGCAAAGCCGGTCCATATCAACAGACGCGCTTTCTGATAGCCCCATACTTCGCATACCACATCATTGATGATGTAGCTTACAGGGAATACGATGAGTCCACCGGTAAGGGAAACTGGCCCGAAGGCGATTTGCTTTGTTTCGAGTACGTTTGCTGCAATCAGGCAAACGCAGAAGAGGATGCTGAAAAGCATAAACAGCACGCTCACTTGAGTTTTTTTCTTGTCCATTTTCTTGTTTTTTACGAGGTTTACCAAGCACTCGGGTTATTGAATATGATGATTCTTTTCTGAAATCGGCTGCAAAATTACAACATTTCTTCCTAATAGCCAAATATTTGGGCAAAAAAAATGGCTCCAAATACTAATCACTAGCACTTGGAGCCCTTATCTAACTAAAAACCTAAAACTTTCTAAAACTAAACCTAACAATCTTAACCTATGAGAAACTAACCTTTTCAGATTATATTGTGATAGCGAAATAACACTCTTGTTATCCGCTGTCATCTGTCATCATGCAACAGATATACCAAAAAGTAGTTTCGTGACAAGATGTCAGTGTTTTTTTACTTTTCCATAAACTTCTTTGCAGCTCTTAACTGATGTCTCATCACACTCAGGAATTCCTGACTCTCCTGCAGTACGTTGAGATAAACCAGAGAAATCTGCATCAGCGTATTGTCAGTCATGTGCTGGATGCGGTCGATATGCTTCTTGCGGAGAACAGAAAGTTCGTCTTTGCAGGCATCTGCCTCGGCAAGAATCTCGCGATAACTGTCATATCTGCCGGTCTCTATCAGTTCGCAGCTCATGCGCATCAGGTCGTTGATCTTCTGGCGTACAGGAGCAAACTCCTTGATGTATTCAGCAGGAAGCGGATTGAAGTTGTTGTCAACATGTTCCTTGATTGGGTCGAGCATACGGCGCAGAGAGTAGATAAACTGCTGGTTGCTGTTGGCGCCCAGATGGAACCAGGTGTTGCGCTCGATGGCAATCTCGATAGGCGATTTCTTCAAACCGAGCATCTCCTGACGGCGGAACTTCTTCAGCATATCCTGTTCCTTCTTCAGATCCTTGTTGGCATGACGAAGGTCGCGGGTATTCTCGTTGGCAAGACCATCCATAATCAGGTTGAACTCGTTCAGGGCGAAGTGGCAGACGTAAGACTGGGTGCGTGAAACCTGACGGCGAAGCAAATCCCATACAATCTCCGGGTCGCGTGAACGCATCATCAGCTGGAAGGTACTGCTCTTGCCCTCTTCCTTAGCCTTCTTGTTATACTGGATGTTGCTGCGGATGAGCAGGTAGATAACCAAGCCCATGAAGCAAGCCTGGATGCCCACACCACCAAAGTGCATGATGATACAAACAATGGCACAGGCTGCGAAAGCTACACCGGCTGTGATGAACCAACCACCGATTACACTCAATACACCTGTTACACGGAATACGGCACTCTCGCGGCTCCATGCTCTATCAGCAAGTGAAGAACCCATAGCCACCATGAAGGTAACGTAGGTGGTAGAGAGAGGCAACTTGAGGTTGGTACCGATGGTGATTAGCATGGAAGCAAGTACCAGGTTAACGGCTGCACGAACCACGTCGAAAGCTGCACTCTCCTCGAGTTCAACATCATTCTTGTCGAAACGGCTGTTGATCCAGTTCATCAGTGCCTTTGGCATAAACTTCTTCAACCATGAATCTGTAGCCTGGCAGTTGCGTACAATCACGCGGGCTGCAGAAGAACTGCCGAACATCTCATCGCCCTCGTCCTGACGGCTCAAGTCAACAGAAGTCTTGATTACGTTCTGTGCCTTCTTGGATGTCGCCATGGCGATAATCATCACGGCACCGGCAGCAAGCAGGAAGCCAGGAGTGGTCTTGGCGCTCTCCATCAATGAAGTCATCATAAACTGGTCTGGCGCTGCACCATTGGCATTTGCCATATAGTCCTGATAAGAAGAGAGACCAGCCAGAGGCACACCGATGAAGTTCACCAGGTCGTTACCAGCGAAAGCCATAGCCAGGGCGAAAGTACCCATCAGCACCGTAAACTTGAAGATGTTGACACGGCAGAGATGCAGGAATTCCATCACAACAGCAGACACCACGAAGGTGATGCAGATGAGGAAACCGAGATTCTGGTCGATGTAATCGCGTACCTCAGCAGGCAAGTAAGGACTCTTGCCCAAACCCTTCATAAAGATGAAGTAAGAGAGGGCTGTAAAGGCGATACCGCCGAAGATGGCGATGCTGTAGCGGCTGTGCTTGCGGTAGTTGAAGGTGAAGATTATACGGGAAAGCCACATCACGAAAGCACCAAACACGAAGGCGATGATGACAGATGAGAAGATACCCATGATTACCTCCAATGCCTTGTTGCTGTTGAGCAATACGCCATAGTTGAGGCTGTCGTCGCCATACATCTTCTGAGTTGCGAGGATGAAAGCACCACCCAGCAGCTCGAATACCAGAGAGACGGTAGTAGATGTCGGCATACCTAAGGTGTTGAACACATCCAGGATGATGACATCAGTCACCATGACCGCCAGGAAGAGCGTCATCACTTCTTCGAAGGTGAAGTGGTCTGGACTCATGATACCATGTCGGGCTATATCCATCATTCCCGATGACATGATGGCTCCGAGAACAACACCGCAGGATGCGATAATCAATACGGTGCGAAATTTAGCCACCTTAGCTCCGATGGCAGATTGCAGGAAGTTGACAGCATCGTTGCTGACTCCTACGAAGAGATCGAACACTGCTAAACAGAGCAGGAAGATCACAATACATAAATAAATTGTACCCATATATTTTACTATTGTTTATATACCTTATTATATAGGGGAATCTCAACATAGCTAGATACATTTCTCCCCTTGCTTTTCCGGGTGCAAAGGTACGAGTACAATGTTACAGGTGATTTAAACAGGTGTTACAATATTGTTAAGATGTTGTTGTGCTGGCGATTGAATAAGAAAGTTGCCACCGAAAACAAAGAAAAGAGCGAAAATGTTTGGAAGTTACGGAAGTTTTTTATATTTTTGCAGACGGATAGGGTGCATTCCCTTTCCACTGATTTTTGAGATTTAAGAAGCGTTATGCTTATCATGATGTCGGAAACCTAGGAAATTTCCAAGATGTTCGTGTGGTGGCATAGTGGTTCTCACGCATAGCGTGGGCTGCTATTGTTGCATCTATGAACATGGGCTTTCCTAGGGCCTCCGATAGAAGATGTGGGCATTGCAGTTCACGCTTCTCTGTTTAACAAAAAGACCTAATAGGACTGAAAAGGTAATAAGGAGCTATTGGTGATGCTTAATATACTAAAAGGGAATATTCAATCCCCTGAAAGAAAAAAAACTGGAAAGAGGGCTTTTTCTGGAATTTTCATCGTTGTCGTATTATTGGTAATATCTGTTAGTGCTATAGTGTATATAGCAATACCTTCTGCAAGTTTGAAAGAACAAATTGATCTCAAAAAACATAATATTGAGTTTTTTGACAACTTGGAAAAAGAGCAAATATCAGCATTGAAAATACGAAGTCTATTCAAAAACAGAGTAACCAAGGACAATTCTGATTTCTTGCGTGAGATAGGCCCTATTCCTAATGGTAAGTTTTTGTCTTCTTTTTCTGAGGTAGGTGAAGGAAAATATGAATATAGGCAAAAATATGTAGCATATAGAGATAGATTGGTTTATTATACCGTAAATATTCCAAGAAGAGATTATTTCGGTAATATAGAGTACGATGAAGAAGAGAGAACAAAATTTGTAAAAGAACCATATTGGGATTATAAGATCACGAAAATTCCATTTGAATATTCTTACTCTTTAGTTACTTTTGACATGTCAGAATCAATTTCGGCTAATGCAACCGATTCTGTTTATGAAAAGCAAACTCTTCTATTTGCAAAAGAGCTGGAAGTATATAAGCACTATATGTTTTCACCAGCGCAGAGAAAAATTGTCTATGATAATGATTGGGCCACTTTTTATGGTAAGATTTTACCAACTAACAGAAAAGCTATTGCTTATTCGACTAAAGATCAAGAAGGTAAACCTGTTTTGAGAAGCATATTCTTTGCTAATAGAAAAGCTTATATGCTTGAAGTCCATAGTGAACATCAGTTGGAGGAAAAGTCACAGTGGATAATGAAAGGTTTTACTACGTTTTATCTTGGAGATTTTAATGACAGTGTGAATGGCAAACTCTTGTTGATTGTTCTAGGTGCTTTTATCTTTTTAGTTCTTATTCTTATTTGTCTTCTTATGCCAATGCATTTGTTAAGAACTAATACTATATTGTCAAGGCAAAAATGCATCTTGTGCCGTTGTATGTTGGTATTGGGCATATTGGATATGCTATGTGTCTTTACTGAGATTTATGGTATATGTATAGGCGTGTTTATGCAAGATTTTTATTGGTGGTGTATGTTCTGTCTATTCTTGGGCGCAACTATCACAAGTGTTTTTACTATAATATACGGTAAGAGTAGAGCAGAAAACACATTTGATTATTTGGTACCGAAGAGTGTAAAGAAATATTTGTATAATAGACATGTTACAGATGCAGAATATAAAAGCATTGTAGTCTTTTTGGTATATCCACTTTTTGTGTTGGGTAGTTCACCATTAGGCATAGGTGTACTCATTTATATATTACCTGTTTCGTTAATAACTTTGTTGTTGATGGAAATACGCAATTTCTCTAATTGGAGTCATGGAGATATACATAAAGATGGAAATGAGTTGAAAGGGGATGGCTTGGGTATATTCAAGGATTATTATTTGTTGTTGAATATAGACAGATCTGCCTCTGAGGAGGACATAGATAAGGCATTTAATAAAGCTATGACTAAATATAATTCCGGTATAGATTATAGTTTGTATGGTGAAACTTATAAACATAATATTCAGGAAGCTTATCGTGTGCTAAGTTCAACCAATCGGCTAAAACCAGAATATGATAGAGAGTTTGATGCTTATCGTGCATCAAATGACTCTGAGTATCTGTATTCTGATGAAAGAACAAAGCGTGATATAATGTTGGTACAGAAAGAACTTGGAGGTACTCTATTAGCTTCGAAAAAATATGATACTTGTGCTAAGGTACATAACTTGGTAATTCGTGCTGTCGTTATTTATGGTGTCTTTTTGGCAATAGTGTCTTCCATTCTTTTTGTACCAGTAAAGAAACATACAACTTTTGGTGATGTCTATTGGGAAAGTTTATGGGATAAAGTGAGATTTATTGATGACTAAAATATGTAAAAGTTATGAGACAGTTTTTAATGTTTACATTTTTAATGGTTTCCATACGTACTGCTTATGCGGAGGATAATTCTCCTGCATATTTTGGCGCTGTTTCGATAGTGGTTACAATTATGTTGGTATTATTGTGTATTTGGTTACTTAATTCCCATAATGTAACAAGAAAAGTAAAGTTGAGTATTCTCGGAGTAGGTATTGGAGTTTTTGGTTTAGTTCAAATGTTATTGTCTTTTGGTATGGAGTCTTATAGACGTAGTCTTCTTCCTCCTGATGATCCTGAGGTTGTGCTTGCGGTAGAAGAAATTAATGAGCAGATGCCTTTGAAACTAACGGATGGTATGACTCTTAGAAGTGTGGATTTGAAAGACTCTACAGTCGTTAGTACTTTGGAAATTGACGAAACGAAATATCCTTTTGAGGACTTTTTGCAGAATAAAGAACAGAAGAAGCGAATTATGATGGCAAACGTAGCAAAGAGTTCTCCTTTTAAGTCTTGCAGCTATGTGGATATTGCCAACAAAGGATATTCTGTAGCAATGTTGGTAAAGGGAATGCAATCTCATCGAGAAATAAAGTTTATTCTTACACCAAAGGAAGTAAAAAATGCTCAAAATCAACCAAAGCCAACGCCAAGAGAAGAACTGGATTTGTATTTGAATGAACTTAATAAGAATATCCTTGTTGATCTTGAAGATGGGCTGCTGTCTGCTCATGCAAGGATACAAGGACAAATTTGTGTTGTTGTCTATACCATAGATGAGAATAAGCTTGATATTTCAGGGTTTGAAAAAAGTAAAGAGTCTATGAGGGTAGAACTCAAAAATGAGTTTATGGTCAAGGGTGATTTGATAAAGTTAGCTTCCCTTCTTGCTCCTTTGGGTATGTCATTTAGAATTTGCTATGTTGGTAACTTGTCTAAAAAACAAGTGTCAATTGATATTTCTTCTTCATATATCCAAGAAGTTCTTGATAATGCAGTAGCTAAGATAATTAAATCACAAAATAAGCAAACAGAATAAAATATACGGTTATGACATTTTTCAATTCAATTAAAATGTGTTACATGAAGTCTTTTGATTTTAAGGGAAGAGCTTCAAAGAGTGAGTATTGGTGGTTCTGGCTGGTTCAGGTACCTATTACTTTTATAGCATTGGGGGCTTGGAACTCCGAAAAGTTTGATGTACTGTCTGGAGTGTTTTTAGGAATTACTATAGCCTCTATTCCTGCTAACCTTTCTTCTATGGTACGTAGATTTCATGATGCGGGATTAAGTACTAAGCAATGTCTAAAGAAATTGTCTTATGCGGTAGCCCCATTCCTTTTTGCTGTCAATTTAATGACAAAGATCGATCCTTTTTCTTCTTTTGCTGTAGTACTCTTAATAGCATTATTATTTTCGGCAGTCTCATTTTTCCTGTTGTTCATCATATTGATAGGAGACAGTGTATATGAAGATGAAGAAGAGGAATAAGGGATAAAGTCGTTCGCAAGCCTTGCGAATAAAAAAAGCAAGGCTTGCTGATACAACTTATCGATTTTTTGTTTAATTTTGCAATCGATATTAATAATGCTACTATAATATGGGAAATGATACAGAAAATATAAAGATATTATGCATCGGTGTCGGTGGGGCTGGCACTAATGTAATCAATCGTATGAAGGATATTGGTATTCCGAATGCAGAGTTTCTGACATTTGGAGGATATCGCTATGACTATAGCCATCCCGAAATTCCTCATTATAATCTTATAGAAGTCAATGAAATAGATAGCTTGCCTAATGGTTCTGGGCCAAAGGTCTTTGAAAGGTTGGCTAATAATGTTGCCGATGATATAAAGGAAGTTCTTTTGTATCATTTAAACTCTCGTAAGTTAGAAAATGAGAGTGTGTAAATATTGGATAGTTGTACTGCTACAGCTGTGCTTTCTTTCTATCAGCTGTGGAGAAAAGGGGGCAAAACAAGTTGCTCCTGCTCAAGATCATGCCTTTTTTAAATATGAAAATGATGAAGATGGAAAGTATTCGCAAGCGATGATAGCACAAATCATCAAACATTTTCATCTGCCAAATAATACTGTTGTAACAGATGAGGATGTTGATGCAATCTTGTTGAGAAGCGTTGATGGGGGAGATAGAATTTATGGCGGTGACGTAGTTACCATTTGGAAGTATTATAAGAAGCAGAATGATATTCAAGAAATAGTTACGGCGCATCCTATGGCAGATTTGTTATGGTATAATCCGGATAAAAAACATGGTGTAACGATAGGGCTAGATTCTGTTTTTGTGGCAAGTGAAGCCATGCTTGTCCCTCTAAATCCTGATGTGGTAGTTGTAAATGGAACAACAGACAAGATGAATACAATTTATACTTTTATAGTAGATAAGGATGCGGGAAAGGCGATATTGTTACCATCAAATCGTGGCTGCGTAGGCTTTACATCTGAAGATGGATTACCAATCTGCCAGTCTTGTCGTCATTATTCTGATACTAGGTTTGGTAGGTATTCTGTAGTGTCTGTTTATGATTTGGATGGAAAACTCGTCAAGGAAATGTCGTTTGAAGATTATAAAAAAGATGAGAAGTAATGACATATTCAATAGAAGAGAATCATCATTCGGGATTGGAGTTGTATTTCATGCCTCGTTTCTTTGTCTATAATCCTTGTCGCCGCCTGCAAGATGGCGAGGATGTTTCCTTCTCTGTTCCTTGGTGGTATCATCTTTATATCTTATAAGAAAGAGTATCCATGCAAGAAAGCCGCATATAAGCTGAGTGACATGTGCACATCAGTTGATATGCGACTGACGAATCTATATTCTCTGAAGACATATCCTAAATACTCCAACGATTTTTATTATATATCTAAAAGAGTAGTTTACAGGGTATTTCATATTGTTGCTTTATTTGAATTTTGGGCAAAGTTACGAAAAATATTGGTATATGCAAAAGAAAGCAGAATAATTTGTTTTCCTTTTCGGATAAAAACATTAACTTTGCAACTAAAAAAATGAAAAGTATGGAAAAGCTGAAGAATATCAAGGCGATAGCCTTCGATGCCGATGATACGCTCTGGGCATTACAAAACTATTTCGAGGACGTGGAGCATGAGTATTGCGAGCTGCTTGCGGAATATGGAAAGGAAAAGGATATTTCTGCTGCTCTCTTCGAGACGGAGAGTAAAAATATGGCTGATTTGGGATATGGCTGCAAGGCTTTCACCATATCCCTGGTAGAGAATGCGGTGAAGGTGAGTCATGGTAAGGTGGAGGCGAATGTCATCGCCCAAATTGTGGACTTGGGTAAGAGTCTCCTGCATCTTGATGCCAAGCCTTTGGAAGGGGTAGAGAAAACCTTGGCTTGTTTCCGTGAGATGAAGAAATATAAGCTGGCAGTCTTCACCAAGGGTGAGTTGATGGATCAGGAGAATAAGTTGTGGCGTTCGGGTCTGCAGCGGTATTTTGATGTGGTGACTATCGTGAGCGACAAGACGCCCAAGGCTTATCATCGTCTCTGCAGGGAACTGGATGTAACTCCCGACGAGCTGGTGATGGTGGGTAACAGTTTCAAGAGTGATATTGCTCCGGCATTAAAAATCGGAGCTTCGGCTGTCCATATCCCTTTTCATACCACATGGGCGCATGAAAAGACAGAGGAATTTGAACATCCCAAGCTCCGTCGTATTTCAAGATTCGAGGAACTTCTCGATATCTTATAACTCATATTTTATTCTTCTCCTTCTTCATCTTTCAGTGATACCAAAGTCTCAACGAATGGACTGTGCCGAATGCCTCATCCTTCGGCACCTTCTTCAAGAAGCATACCGGATTATCGCCAAAGAATTACCGCATGGGGGTGGAGTAGCTTAATTTGTAAATGCTTTATACTTTTTTGCATGCGAAATTAAAATTTCTCCCCAAAAAAATGCTGGTTTCGAAGAATCTTCGTACCTTTGCATTCGCTAGAACCCGCCAAGCCTCTCAACGATGCTCAAATGTGCGGGTCGTTTTATTTTTATACATTTTCCTAGCTGAGATTCTCGTATTTTCAAACGATTCTTATTTCTTTGTGAATATTGAAAATATGGAAGAAAATGGTAATATGTTAATAATCAAGGAATTATGGATTTGTTGGTTAATAGCGCTAAAATAGGAATTCTATAGTTGTACGACTATAACCCCTATAGTTGTACAACTATAACTCTACAGTTGTACGACTATAGCCTATATAGTCGTACGACTACAACTTTATAGTTGTACAACTATAGGGTATTCGCTTAATTAGAAACAAAAAATAGAGAATTCGAGATGCCCAAAACTCCCTATTTTCGTTGCTAGATTCCAAGTTTACCAGTATGCAAAATTTGGTTATAAATATTGACAGAAATACCCTTTTTGGCAGGGGAAGATTACTTCTGCTCTAAATGAAATAGGCTTCAATGGCGAATGAAGCCTATTTCAATCGCACATGAAGCCTGTTTCGATAGCACATGAAGCTTATTTCATTTTTACCTCCAATTATTTAGAATTCTGCATCAAACAAGACGCTGATTTTATAAGGTATGAAGAAAATCATCAAAGAACACGAGCATTTTGAAAAGTTCATGGGCTATAAAGCACCAGAATTCAAATCTGATTCCGGAGAATTCCATGTAATATTATGGAATCTCAACTATATTTCTAACAACAAAAATGAATATGCTATCGGGCGATTATGTCTATATCTCTTCATCGATAAATCGGATGATTTCATCTTGCTGGTCGGGATGATACCAGTGAATTTCTGCATCTCGCTTAAACCAGGTGAGCTGCTTGCGCATGTATTCACGGCTATGCGACTGTATCTGGCGGATGGCTTCATCCTTATCAATCTCGCCATCGAAATAGGCAAACATTTCCTTGTAGCCCACGGTTCTCAAGGCAGTGAGGCCCTTGTGTGGATATACGCTGCGTGCTTCTGCCTCCAGACCTTCCTCCATCATCAGCAACACACGCAGGTTGATGCGGTCGTAGAGTTCAGTTCTGTCGCGGTTCAGACCTATCTTGATGATGCGGAAAGGGCGCTGCTTCTTTTCGGCTGTGCGGAAAGAAGTATAAGTCTTGCCGGTCTGATGGCAGATTTCCAGGGCATGAACCACGCGGCGTGGATTCTTCCTGTCTACTATCGCCCAGTGCTCCGGATCCATCTTGTGAAGTTCTTCTACCAGTGCCTCCAGCCCTTCCTCTTCCAGACGCTGTTTCATCCAAGTGCGTATGTCGTCACGAACAGTAGGGATGTCGTCGATTCCTTTGCATACAGCATCGATATACATCATGCTGCCACCTGTAAGCAGAGCCACATCGTGGTTCTTGAAGATGTCTTCCTGCAGGAGATTCATCACATCAGCCTCATATTGGGCAGCGCTGTAATAATCTTCGATGTGGTGGTTTCCTACGAAATAATGCTTTACCCGCTGCTGCTGTTCGGCAGTAGGGGCTGCGGTTCCGATAGGGAGTTCGGCGAAGATCTGGCGGGAGTCGGCATTGATAATAGGTATAGCGAGATGCTCTGCCAGTGAAAGGCAAAGCTCCGTTTTACCTACACCGGTAGGACCTAAGACCACAATCAATGTTTTCATATATCATTCTTTATATTCAAGAAAAAAGCATCCTTGCTCGTTTCATAAACCTATGCAAGGATGCTCTTTTTACCTTTTTACTTTTTTACCCTTTTACTTTTATCGGATAATGCCTCGCTGAGAACTCTCTACGAAGTCGATAATATACTGAATCTCCTTGGTAACCTCAAGATTCTTCTTGATTTCCTCGATACCTTCCTTCAATATGCCCTTGCTGTAGAGCAGGCGGTAAGCCTCATGAATGTTCTGGATGGTCTCATTGCTGAAACCGCGACGGCGCAGACCGATGAGGTTGATGCTGCAGTAGCGGGTTGGCTCCTTGCCGGCAATGATGTATGGAGGAATATCCTGAGAGAAACGGCAACCGCCCTGGATCATCACGTAACCTGCGATATGGCAGAACTGGTGAACGAGAACGTTGGCGCTGACGATGGCGTTGTCATCTACTACCACCTCACCGGCAAACTTGGTAGAGTTGCCGATAATCAAGCCGCTGCCAAGCACGCAGTCGTGAGCCACGTGAACGGTCTCCATCAGGAGGTTATTGCTGCCTACTACGGTCTTGCCCTTAGAGGCTGTACCACGAGAGATAGTAACGTTCTCACGGATACTGTTGTTATCGCCAACCTCGCATGTTGTCTGCTCGCCCTTGAACTTCAAATCCTGAGGCTTGGTAGAGATGCTGGCACCTGGGAAGAACTCATTGTTGTTTCCGATGCGGGCACCTACATGGATGGTGACGCTGTTCTGTAATACGTTGTTATCGCCCAAAACGGTATCCTTATCAATATAGCAGAAAGGGCCGATGATGTTGTTATCACCGAGTTTTGCCTCTGGGTGAACGAACGCTAATGGACTAATCTGATTCATATTTCTATTTTATTATTACTTGTTCTTAACAATCTGTGCAGTGAAAGTAGCTTCTGCCACCACCTGGTCGCCTACGAACATATAGCCCTTCATAGAGCTGATGCCATGACGTACAGGTGCGAGGAGTTCTACACGGAAGAGGAGGGTATCGCCCGGAACCACCTTCTTGCGGAACTTCACATCATCGAGCTTCATGAAGTAAGTACTCCAGCGCTCAGGCTCCTCCAACTGGTTGAGGACGAGCAGACCGCCACACTGTGCCATAGCCTCTACCTGGAGAACCCCCGGCATAACCGGCTCCTCAGGGAAGTGACCGGTGAAGAATGGCTCGTTGCTGGTTACATTCTTTACGCCCACGATGCTGTTAGGACCCATAGCAATGACCTTATCGACCAACTGCATAGGGTAGCGGTGAGGCAGGAGCTGACGGATGCGGATATTATCCATGATTGGCTCCTCGTTAGGATTGTAGATAGGAGCCTGAATCTCGTGCTTGCGAATCTCCTTGCGCATGAGGCGGGCGAACTTGTTGTTTACGGTATGGCCAGGACGGGTAGCGATGATGCGGCCCTTGATAGGCTTGCCGATGAGTGCCATATCGCCGATGATGTCGAGCAGCTTATGACGTGTACACTCGTTTTCCCACTGCAATGGGCGGTGCTGTATATAACCCAACTTGTTGGCATCCATGTGAGGCACCTTGAGATGGTCGGCGAGCTGGTCGAGCTGAGCCTGTTCTACCTGGCGCTCGTAGATAACGATGGCATTGTCCAGGTCACCACCCTTGATGAGGTTAGCCTGGAGCAGAGGCATGATATCGCGTACGAAAACGAAGGTACGGGCTGAAGCAATCTCCTCTGCGTATGTCTCCATCTTATCGAGGGTAGCAAACTGGCTGTTGATGAATTTGCTCTCGAAAGAACACATGGCTGTGATGCTGAAGTCCTCGTCTGGAAGAATGGTGATAACAGACCCGTTATTATCTTTCACCTCAATCTTATGACGGATGATATAGTAATCTTTCTCTGCATTCTGTTCCTGGATGCCTACGCTCTGAATCTTCTCTACATAAGGAGCAGCAGAACCGTCGAGGATAGGGAACTCAGGACCATTTACCTGGATGAGACAGTTGTCGATGCCGAGGGCATAGAGTGCTGACATACCATGCTCGATGGTAGAAACGCGGATGTCGCCCTTACCGAGTACGGTACCGCGCTGTGTTTCAACAACGTTTTCAGCTACAGCCTGGATGACAGGCTCGCCTTCAAGGTCGATGCGCTGTATTTTATAACCGGTGTTCTCTGGTGCTGGATTGAATGTTACGGTGAGGCTCAAGCCTGTATGCAAACCCTTTCCGCAAAGAGAGAAGCTACCTTTCAGTGTCTTCTGTTTTGACATAACGATTTATTTTAATGTTAGGTGTTAAATGTTAAGTGTTAACTTGTTGGGGCATTCGCTCATTTAACATTTAACACTTCACATTTAACATTGAAAAAAATTACTTTTTCTTTAATTCTTCAATCTGCTTCTTCAGGTCGTTGAGTTCCTTGTACATGTCAGGCAAACGACGGAAGATGGCCTGTGACTTGAAGTAAGCGCGCTGCTCCATAGGAGGAGTTCCGATGAGCTGCTGGCCGCTCTTGAGGCTGCCAGGAACACCGCTCTGGGCACCGAGGAACACCTTGTCGCCGATAGTGATGTGGCCGGCAATACCCACCTGTCCGCCAAACATACACCATTCGCCTACCTTCGTACTGCCTGCTACACCTACCTGAGAAGACATCACGGTGTTGGCACCGATGTCGGTATTGTGGGCAATCTGTACGAGGTTGTCGAGTTTCACGCCCTTGCGTACGTAGGTAGAACCCATTGTAGAACGGTCAACACAAGTGTTGGCACCAATCTCTACATCGTCTTCGATGGTAACGATACCAATCTGAGGAATCTTGTCGTATCCTTCAGGACCAGGAGCGAATCCGAATCCGTCGGCACCGATCACACAACCTGCATGAAGCGTAACGTTGTTGCCTAACTTACAACCGTGATATACGGTAACGTTCGGATAGATGAGTGCATTCTTGCCAATCTTCACACCCTCTCCGATGTAGGCATGAGGATAAATCTGGCTACCTTCGCCTACCTCTGCACCATCGCTGATATATGCGAATGCACCTACATATACGCCTTCAGCCACCTTAGCCTTTGGAGAAACGAAAGCCAGCGGATCGATGCCGGTCTTCTTAGGCTTCATAGATTCGTACATCTGCAGGAGCTTAGCCACACACTCGTATGCATTCTTCACACGGATGAGGGTAGTGCTGACAGGATGTTCCAATTCTACGGTCTCATCAATGAGTACGATGCTTGACTTGGTTTCGTAAACATAATGAGTGTATTTAGGGTTAGAAAGGAACGAGATGGCGCCTTCCTTACCTTCTTCGATTTTTGCGAAGGTGTTGACTATTGCGTTCTCATCACCTTCCACACGGCCCTGAACGAACTGGGCTATTTGTTGAGCGGTAAATTCCATAATTTATCTGTCTTCTAGTTTGTTTATTTAGGTTCCCAAGGCATCATTACCTTTAGGTAACCGCAATTTTGTTTGCAAAAATAGCAAAAAAGATTTAGATTCTCGACTTTATTTTGTAATATTTTGCTTTTTCGCCCCATAAAAGGGTATTTTTTAGGCGCAAAGCCTCTTTTTTAAGATACTTTGCGCCTAAATTGAGTTTTTATAACTTAGCAAGTTCTGCTGCCATTTCAGCCTGCAACTCCTTAGCTTTCTGACCTGCTACCTCAGCAAAGTCATCGCCGTTGCTGGCATAGATGATGCCGCGGGAAGAGTTTACGAGCAAGCCGCAATCCTTGATGATGCCATACTTGCAAACCTCCTGCAGGCTGCCGCCCTGTGCACCTACGCCCGGTACGAGGAGGAAGTGGTTAGGAGCCACCTTGCGGATGTCTTCGAACATCTTGCCCTGTGTAGCGCCTACTACGTACATCATGTTCTCATCGTTGCCCCATTCCTGGCTCTTCTTGAGAACCTTCTCGAAGAGGCGCTCGCCCTCCTTATCCTCGGTGAGCTGGAAGTCGTGACTACCCTTGTTGCTGGTCAGTGCCAGGAGGATAACCCACTTGCCGTCATACTCGAGGAATGGCTTGACAGAATCCTCGCCCATATAAGGAGCAACGGTTACTGAGTCGATATTGTATTCCTCGAAGAATGTCTGGGCATACATCTTGCTGGTGTTGCCGATATCGCCGCGCTTGGCATCTGCGATGATGAAGTGGTTAGGGTAGTGGCTGTGGAGATACTTGATGGTGTTTTCGAAGGCAATCATGCCATCGATGCCGCGGCTCTCATAGAAAGCCAGGTTTGGCTTGTAAGCCACACAGTAAGGGGCTGTTGCGTCGATGATAGCCTTGTTGAATCTGAATATCATCTCAGCTTCTGCGCCCTGGATGTCTTCACTCTCGGTGATGCACTTAGGCAACTTGTTGATATCTGTGTCAAGACCTACGCACAAGAAACTCTTCTTGGCGAAAATCTGCTCTACGAGTTCTTTTCTGTTCATTTCTTTAAATTATTTTGGGGGCAAATGTTTGCTCCACACGCGTTTATAATTCTGTTTCTTTCAGCTTCTCAGCGTTCTCGGCTACGGTCAGGGCATCAATCATGTCCTGAATATCACCTGCCAGGAAACCGTTGAGGTCGTGAGTGGTGTAACCGATACGGTGGTCGGTAACACGGCCCTGTGGGAAGTTGTAGGTACGGATTTTCGCACTGCGGTCGCCGGTAGAAACGAGGCTCTTGCGGCGGCTGGCGATATCATCTACATACTTCTGATGCTCACGGTCGTGGATGAAGGTATAGAGGCGGCTCAAGGCACGCTCCTTGTTCTTTGGCTGGTCACGGGTCTCGGTACACTCGATGAGGATTTCCTCTACCTCGCCTGTGTTAGGGTTCTTCCAAGGATAGCGGAGACGTACACCAGACTCCACCTTGTTCACGTTCTGACCACCGGCACCTGAGCTTCGGAAGGTATCCCACTTGATGTCACCTTCGTTGATGTTCACCTCAAACTTGTCTGCCTCTGGCAATACAGCCACGGTAGCAGCTGAGGTGTGCATACGGCCCTGTGTTTCAGTAGCAGGCACACGCTGAACACGGTGAACACCTGATTCATACTTCAATGTGCCGTAAACGTCAGTACCGCTCACGGCGAAGTCTATTTCCTTGTATCCACCTACTGCGCCTTCAGAAACAGAAGTCACGCTGACGGTCCATCCCTTAGATTCGCAGAATTTCTTATACATATTAAATAGGTCGCCTGCAAAGAGGGCAGCCTCGTCGCCTCCGGCACCGCCTCGGATTTCCATCTGTACGTTCTTAGCGTCTTCTGGGTCCTTAGGTACCAGCGCAATCTTGATTTCTTCTTCGAGTTTAGGCTGCAGCGCCTCGTTCTCGTTGAGTTCTTCGCGAGCCATCTCCTTCATTTCCGGATCGCTCTCGTTGGCAAGGATATCCTTTGCCTCTTTGATGCTGTTCAGGCAGTTGATGTATCGCTTGCGTGCGTCCATGATATCACCCAGGTCTTTCCATTCCTTGGTGAGCTTCACGTAGCGTGTCTGGTCGGCGATGACATCAGGGTCGGTAATGAGGGTGCTTACTTCCTCGTATCGGCTCTCTAAGCCTTCTAGCTTCTGTAATATGTTGTTATTATCCATTAATTTTAATTCTATTTTTAGTATTCGAATGTTCCGAATTCGCTCTTGATGGTCAGGCTGCGCTTGCCTTCCTCGATATGGCCCACAATCTGGGCATCGATGTTGAAGCTCTTGCTGATGGCGATAACCTTCTCGGCAACCTCAGGACGAACGTAGATCTCCATACGGTGACCCATGTTGAATACCTGATACATCTCCTTCCAGTCGGTCTCTGAACAGTCGTGGATTGCCTTGAAGAGTGGAGGCACTGGGAACATGTTGTCCTTCACTACCTTGCAGTTCTCGCCTACGAAGTGAAGAACCTTGGTCTGTGCACCACCGGTGCAGTGAACCATACCGTGAACCTCTGGGCGGAGCTCATCGAGAATCTTCTTGATGACAGGAGCGTAGGTACGGGTAGGAGAGAGAACCAACTCGCCGGCATTGACAGGTGAACCTTCTACTTCATCAGTCAACTTATACTTACCGCTGTAAACCAACTCGTCTGGCACGGCGTGGTCGTAGCTTTCAGGATAGTTCTCTGCGAGATACTTGGCGAATACATCGTGGCGGGCAGAAGTAAGTCCGTTGCTGCCCATACCGCCGTTGTACTTCTTCTCGTAAGTAGCCTGACCTGTAGAAGAAAGACCTACGATAACATCGCCTGGACGGATGTTGGCGTTGTTGATGACATCGCTGCGCTTCATGCGGCAGGTAACGGTAGAGTCAACGATGATGGTACGAACCAGGTCGCCTACATCGGCAGTCTCACCGCCTGTAGGATAGATGCCGATACCCATCTCGCGCATCTCGTGGAGCAGGTCGTCAGTACCATTGATGATAGCAGAGATAACCTCGCCTGGGATGAGCATCTTGTTGCGGCCGATGGTAGAGCTTACGAGGATGTTGTCTACGGCGCCCACGCAGAGCAGGTCGTCTGTATTCATCACGATAGCATCCTGAGCGATACCCTTCCATACAGAGAGGTCGCCAGTCTCCTTCCAGTACATGTAGGCCAAGCTAGACTTGGTACCTGCACCGTCGGCATGCATAATGTTACAATACTCTGGGTCGCCGCCCAAGATATCAGGTATAATCTTGCAGAAAGCCTGTGGGAAGATACCCTTGTCGATGTTCTTGATAGCGTTGTGAACATCTTCCTTTGCTGCGCTAACACCGCGCATCATATATCTATTGTTACTCATATTCTTACTTTGAACTTTGATCTTTGAACTTTATGATATGCTTATTTTTCCTGGTGCCAAAAGTCCCAGCTGGCGAAAGCCTGGAGAAGTAGCATCTCCAAGCCATTCTTTACTGTGGCTCCATGTTCTTTGCCCTTCTTCATGAAGAGGGTTTCGTCGGGATTGTAGATGAGGTCGTAGAGCAGGGTGTGGCTGTCCATTGCCTCGTAAGGCAGCTCAGGGCACTCGTCTACGTGTGGATACATGCCCACTGGGGTGCAGTTAACGATAACATTATACTCCTGGATGACCTCAGGGGTGATTTTTTCGTACTGGATTGTACCCGGACGCTCGTATCGACTCACGAAGACCGTCTCCAGTCCGAGCGATTTCAGACCGAAGTTGATAGCCTTTGAAGCTCCGCCAGTGCCCAGGATGAGTGCCTTCTTATGATAAGGCTCGATATAAGGTTCGATGCTCTTGGTAAAACCGATGACATCGCTGTTGTATCCTTTCAGATAAACATCTTCACCTCTGTGCTCCACCTTGATCACGTTGACGGCTCCGATAGCATTCGCCTCAGGGCTTACCACGTCGAGATAGCTGATCACTTTCTCCTTGTAAGGAATGGTGACGTTGAGACCCTTAAGTTCTGGATTTGAGTCGAGAATCTCGGTAAGATTTTCGATAGAAGGTATCTCGAAGTTGATGTATTGGGCATCGATGCCCTCGTTCTCAAACTTTTCGTTGAAATAGTTCTTTGAGAACGAATGCCCCAGAGGGTAACCTATGAGTCCATACTTGTCCATAATATTTTTATTTTATTTGGTTGCGAAATAGAGTGTGCAGATGCCGAAGGTGAGTCGCTTGAACTCTGCCTTTGAGAATCCTGCCTTTTTGAACACCTCCATCATTACCTCGCCCTGAGGGAATGCCTCGATGGTCTTGTTGAGATAACTGTAGGCACTCTGGTCTTTGCTGATGAGTTTACCATACATCGGCAAGACGGTGTTGCTGTAGATGCTGAACAGCTGCTTCATCGGGAAGCTGACCGGTGTGGTGAGCTCTACGATGCAGAGATGTCCGCCCTTTTTCAGTACCCGGCACATTTCCTTCAGTCCCTGGTCCAGGTTCTGGAAGTTCCTGATGCCGAAGGCTGCGGTTACTGCATCAAAGCTCTCGTCCTGGAACGAGAGGTTGAGGCAGTCTTCCTTGGCAAAGGAGATGGTGTTTTCCAGTCCCAGTTGCCTTACTTTCTGTCTGCCTATCTCCATCATGCCTTCCGAGATGTCTGCTCCGATCAGCTGGTCGGGATGTAGCATCTGTGCGGCTAGGATGGCGAAATCGCCGGTACCGGTAGCGATGTCGAGCATTTTTTTAGGAGAGAAGGGCGCAAGACGCCTGATTGCCTTCTTGCGCCATCCCTTATCGATATCCCACGAGAGACGGTGGTTCAGGGTATCGTAGGTAGGGGCGATGTTGTCGAACATCTCCTCTACCAGCTTGCCCTTGTCTCCTGTGCCCTCGTAGGGCTTTATCTGTTCTTGCTTATACATTTATATATAGTTTACTTGTGTGCAGCAAGCCACTCGCTTACGTTCTTCTCGATGCGGGCAGCGATGTCGCCTTCCTCAGCAGCCTTGTCGAACTTCTCGCCGGTGATGTGCTCGTAGAGTTCGATGTAGCGGTCTGATACGCTCTCTGCATACTCGTCGGTAATCTCTGGCATAGTCTGGCCTGGCTCGTTCATGAAGTTGTGCTCGATAAGCCACTGACGAACGAACTCCTTAGAGAGCTGGCGCTGTGGTTCACCCTTCTCAAACTTCTCCTCGTAACCATCAGCATAGAAGTAGCGGCTAGAGTCTGGAGTGTGGATCTCGTCGATGAGATAAACCTTGCCGTCGCGCTTGCCGAACTCGTACTTGGTATCTACGAGAATCAATCCCTGCTTGGCAGCGATTTCCTGACCGCGGGCGAAGATACGGCGTGTGTAGTCCTCCATCACAGCGTAATCCTCAGCACTAACAATGCCCTGGGCGATGATTTCTTCCTTAGAAATGTTCATGTCGTGACCTTCGTCAGCCTTTGTAGTAGGAGTGATGATAGGCTCTGGGAAACGCTGGTTCTCGCGCATACCGTCAGGCAACTTCACACCGCAAATCTCGCGGCAGCCCTTCTGATAGTCGCGCCATGCACTACCGGTGAGGATAGAACGGATGATCATCTCCACGCGGAAACCTTCGCACTTCAAACCTACGGTAACCATTGGGTCTGGAGTAGCCAACTTCCAGTTTGGACAGATGTCTGTAGTAGTGTCCAAGAACTTAGCTGCAATCTGATTGAGCACCTGTCCCTTGAAAGGGATACCCTTAGGCAGAACAACGTCGAACGCTGAGATTCTGTCGGTAGCGACCATCACGAGGAGGTCGTCGTTAATGTCATACACATCACGTACTTTACCGTGGTAAACACTCTTCTGTCCATCAAAATGGAAATCTGTCTTTGTTAATGCTTTCATTTTACTTTGAACTTTGAATTTTGAACTTTGAACTTTATGATATGCCTTGAGTAATCATTCAGTTCATTCTTCATTCTGATTATTTTGAATTATCTTTTTCTGCTTTCTGAGCTTCCCGTGCTTCCGCTCTCTCCTTGTCATACTTGTCGTATGCGTTTACGATGCGGGTTACGAGTTTGTGGCGCACGATATCCTTCTGTCCCAGCTTCACCACTCCGATACCTTCCACACCGTCCAGAATCTTGAGCGCCTCTTTCAGTCCGCTTCGCTGTTCGCGTGGCAGGTCAATCTGTGTCAGGTCGCCGGTGATAATCATCTTGGTGTTCATGCCCATACGGGTGAGGAACATGCGAATCTGTTGGGAGGTAGTGTTCTGTGCCTCGTCGAGGATGACTACGGCATCGCTGAGTGTGCGTCCGCGCATAAAGGCGAGCGGAGCAATCTGGATAATGTGCTTTTCCATCATATCCTGCAGCTTTACGGCAGGTATCATGTCTTCCAGCGCATCGTAGAGCGGTTGGAGGTATGGGTCAATTTTGTCTTTCATATCGCCAGGCAGGAAACCGAGTTTTTCGCCGGCTTCTACGGCTGGTCGCGAGAGGATGATTTTCTTGATGGCTTTCTCCTTGAGGGCCTTTACGGCAAGGGCGATGCTGAGGTAGGTCTTACCGGTACCGGCTGGTCCTACGGCAAATACCATGTCGTTCTTTTCGTAAGCATCTATCAGCTGCTGCTGGTTTTCGCTGCGGCTCTTGATAGGTCGGCCGCTGATGCTGTATACCAGCACGCCTTTCACGCTGTCCGCCTTGGTCTGTTTTCCTTTCACGATGTCCAGGATGTCTTCATCATTGAGCATGTTGTATTTAAGCAAGTGCTTGCGCATCTGCTCAATATCCTCTTCCACCTTTGCCATTTCCTCCTCGTCGCCGAGCACACGAATCACGTTGTCGCGTGCCACGATACGCAACTTAGGATACAGCGATTTAATCATCTGCAGGTGGGCATTGTTCACACCGTAGAACATCACTGGATCGATATCTTCGAGTACAATATGTTTCTCTATCAAAATGTCTTAATTCTATAAAGTTTAAACTATCCTATCTAATATTTTGTTATATAACGCTGCAAAATTACTACTTTTCCATGAAATGAGCAAATTTCGGCGAATAAAACATTCTTTAAATATTAAAAAAGCTATTTTTTCGAGAGTTTTTGTTACCTTTGCAGCTAAATTTGGCGATACGGCTCCCGTTTTGCCTGAAGAATATAGAATATTATTTCGTGAAAATAAGATAATTATGAAGATTAGTAAGAATAGATATTTACAGGGTTTTGGTATTGTGGTTTTGCTTTTGGCGCTGGTGAGAGTCATCTTCCCGGGGGTGGCAAAACCGAAAACGGCGGCTGCTGATGCGGCTGATTCTACATTGGTGGCTGCGAAGGATTCGGCTGCTTCTGATGCTTCTTCTGCTGAGATTTCTGATGCTCCCGCTGGTGCTGATGGAAATGTGGCTGAGGACCTGAAGAAGGATGAACTCTCTGTTATGCCTGATACGGCACAGAGCGGCAAGCCTTCTATCTTCTTCGACAAGGATGGCAAGGAGGTGAAGCATCGCATCTTCTCGGTGCCTCATTTCGGTAATACTTTCCCCGACCAGCAGGATGTGCAGATTCTGGCGGCTACAAAGCACGGCGTGAAACCGGTGCAGAACCGTCTGGAGGCGGAGAACAGCAAGGGCAAGCTGGTGTATGTGGGCAGCAATCCTTTCTTTTATGTCGACAAGCTGAACAACAGCATTCCTTACCTGGTGCCTCGTGCCTCTGTGCTGCTCCAGGATATTGGCCGTGCCTATTTCGATTCGTTGCAGATCAAGGGCATTCCGCTGCATAAGATTATCGTGACGAGCATTCTGCGTACCAAGGATGATGTGGCGAAACTGCGTACCCGAAACGGTAATGCTACCGAGAATTCGTGCCATCTTTATGGTACTACCTTCGATATCTGTTACAACCGCTATAAGCAGATTCAGACCCGTGAACAGCCTCGCCGCCAGGTGCAGAATGATACTCTGAAATGGGTGTTCTCCGAGGTGCTCCGCGATTTCCGCAACAAGAACCGCTGCTATATCAAATATGAGGTGAAGCAGGGCTGCTTCCATATCACAGTGAAGTAATCTGGTTGTTCCCGGCACGCCCTGAAAGGGCAGAAGCTCCTAGCCCAGGGCAGCGCCCTGGGTATAAAATATAATAATAAACATGCGCCCTGTAAGGGCAAAAGCTTTAAAATACTTAGTGATAATAAAGCTTTTGCCCTTACAGGGCGTCTTGCTGACTGCTACTATACCCAGGGCGCTGCCCTGGGCTAGGAGCTTCTGCCCTTTCAGGGCGTATGGAGCTTATTTACGAAAGTTCTTTTATTTAATTCTTGATTCTCTTCAAATCTGCTTCTTCTCCCACTATCCAGATGATGTCTCCCTTCTTGAAGACTCGGGTAGGGGATACGTGCGTCAGATTCTCACGACCTTCTTCCAGTCCTACCACCATACAGTTGTATTTATCCCTTATTCCGCTTTCTATCAGCGTCTTTCCCAGGAATTCGCTGCCGCCGCTGATGATGAGCTGGCTGAGTTTCATTTCGCGCTTTTCTATTTCAGCCTCCTCAGGCAGTAGGTCGCTCTGCAGGGCGGTATTGAATTTCTGCAGCTGGTCGTCGTTGCCGATTACCTGCAGCTTGTCGCCCGGAAAGATGATCATGTCGCCGTTCGGGATGTTCAGGCGGTGGGAACCGCGGCGAATGCTGCTCATGTCAACACCGAAACGCTGGCGCAGATGCAGCTCTCTCAGCGATTTGCCAGTCCAACTGCTATCTTCAGGCACTTCAAATTCGCTGATGTGGATATCCCGGTCTAGCAGCCTGCCCTCGTAGAGCGGCCGCTTTTCGCCGTTCACCTGAGCCGCAATATCGCGCGAACGCAGGTTGTGGACGAAGACGCGCTCCATCACGATGCTACGCTTCTTGATGCGGCGGGAGGTCAGCATCAGCATCACCACGGCGGCACCGATGCAGACAATCAGCGCATTGGTAAAGCGCGAGAGGAAATTGATGATATAGAAGATGAAAGCCAGTGCTATCATGAAGCGCACGAACACCGTAAAGAGCAGCGGCACGCGGTTGATGCTGCTCTCCACCCAGAGGCGTTTCCACTCGGCACTGTGGTTCTTCTTCATCACGATGGCGCGCAGGAACGGTGAGATGAACAGGACGGTGAGCAGACCGGTGATGGCGTTGGCATACCAGTGGAGATGCCAGCCGGGCAGCAGATTGCGCATCAGCGGCAGCACGAAGGTGAACATCAGGGCGATGACGGCTGCCGAGAGGATAGAGTAGGCGGTGGTGTTGACCAGCATCTGTCGGATCAGCGATTTCCACTTGCTCTGTTGCTGCGTCTGGGGATGACTCATCGCAAAATGGTTCAGAATATGGATGAGTTTGTCGGGCAGATGTTTCTCCATTACCTGATAGGTAGGTGTGGCAAGACGAATCATATAAGGTGTAAGGAAGGTGGTGATGACGCTCACCGCTACCACTACCGGATAGAGGAACTTGCTGATGACGCCGAGCGACAGACCCAGCGAGGCGATGATGAAAGAAAACTCACCAATCTGAGCCATCGAGAAACCGCAGCGCATCGCCGACTTCAGCGACTCGCCTCCGAGCATGAATCCGAAGGTGCCGAATATCGCCTGACCTACCAGTATCGTGCCCACCAGGGCGAGGATAGGAACGGCATATTCTATCAGAATCTTCGGGTCTACGAGCATACCTACCGATACGAAGAAGATGGCTCCGAAGAGATTCTTTACCGGTTCTACGAGTTTGATAATCTTCTCTGCCTCAATGGTTTCTGCCAGTATGCTGCCCATGACGAAGGCTCCGAAGGCGCTGCTGAACCCCACCTTGGTGCTCAGTACCGCCATGCCGCAGCACAGACCCAGCGAAACGATGAGCAGGGTTTCGGCATTGATAAGTTTCCTTACCGAACGCAGAAACCACGGAATGGCGAAGATGCCCACGATAAACCATACGCCCAGGAAGAAGCCTATCTTCACGATAGAGGCAAGCATCTGCCCGCCGTCGGGACTGCTTCCGCTCGCTATCGCCGACAGCATCACCATCATCACGATAGCCAGGATATCTTCCAGTATCAGCACGCTCATCACCATCGATGCAAACTTCTGGGTGCGCAGCCGCATATCATCGAATGCCTTATATATAATAGTGGTGGAGCTCATGGCGAGCATACCGCCCAGGAAGATGCAGTCCATCCTTCCCCAGCCGAAGCCGTGGCCTACGCTGATGCCCAGCATCATCATGCAGAACACGATAACCACTGTGGCGATGATGGGAGAAGCGCCCATCTTCACGATTTTCTTGAACGAGAAGTCGAGACCGAGCGAGAAGAGGGTGAAGATGACACCGATGTCGGCCCAGGTCTGGATATCCGTCTCGTCGACTACCGACATGGTGTAGGGCATGTGTGGCGAAACCAGGAATCCCGCCATGATGTATCCCAGCACCAGCGGCTGCTTGAGCCTTTTGAAGATGAGGGTTACGATGCCTGCCACCATCAGGATGAGGGCGAGGTCTTTTACTAAAAATGGAATTTCAGCCATATTTTTCTGTTTATGAAAAAGGGGAATTTAGATGTGTCTAAATTCCCCATATCTGTATTAATCATTAAATTCTTCTGTGATTTCCGCTATCTTCACGATGGTCTTCACTACCTTCTCCATTACCTGGATGCTCACAAACTCGTGAGGACCGTGGAAGTTGACACCGCCGGCGAAGATGTTCGGACAAGGCAGACCCTTGAAGCTCAGCTGGGCTCCGTCGGTACCGCCGCGGATAGGCTCTACACGAGGTGGAACGCCGCTCTCCTGCATCGCTCTGAGCACGATGTCAATGACGTGCATGTTAGGATCAATCTTCTCCTTCATATTATAGTACTGGTCGTAGATAACCGCCTTTACGGTTCCGTCGCCATACTTCTCGTTCATCTTGTTCACGCAGTCCTCGATGAAGTCCTTGCGGCTTTCAAACCTGTTGCGGTCGTGATCGCGGATGATGTAGCTGAGTTTTGCCTCCTCGCAGCGGCTCTCGATGCCGATGAGGTGGTAGAAGCCCTGGTAGCCTTCAGTCTGCTCAGGAGTCTCGTTCTCAGGAATCATGTTCTGGAATTCCACAGCCAGTCGGCTTGCATTCACCATCTTGCCCTTGGCATAGCCTGTATGAACGCTCACGCCCTTGATGATGATTTTAGCTCCGGCAGCATTGAAGTTCTCATATTCCAGGTCGCCCAGGTCGCCGCCATCTACGGTGTACGCCCAGTCGCAGCCAAACTTCTCTACATCGAAATGATGCGCACCCATACCGATTTCCTCGTCAGGATTGAAACCTACGCGGATATCTCCGTGCTTGATTTCGTCATGGTCGCGCAGATAGCACATAGCCTGTACGATTTCAGCGATGCCCGCCTTGTCGTCGGCACCCAGCAGGGTAGTACCGTCTGTCACGATGATATCCTCTCCCTTGTGAGCCTTCAACTCAGGGAAAGTCTCAACGCTTGAGATGATGCCCGGGCTCAGCTCGATGTCGTTGCCGTCATAGTTTTTGATGACGCGCGCCTTAACATCCTTTCCGCTGGCATCAGGCGATGTATCCATGTGTGAAATAAATCCGATGGTAGGAGTCTTTTTCTTGGTATTGCTCTTCAGGGTGGCATAGATATAGCCCATGTCATCCATTTCGACATCGCTCAGTCCTTCGTCCTCAAGTTCCTTTTTCAGGTACTTGGCAAATTCGAGCTGTTTTGCCGTACTAGGCACGCTGGTCGATTCTTCGCTCGACTGTGTGTCGAATTTCGTATAGTTTATAAATCGTTCTACTAAATCCATGTTTTCAATTATTAATCATTTTGTTGTTTCGGGGTGATCTCGGTGGGATTCAAACCCACGACCTTCAGAACCGGAATCTGACGCTCTATTCAGCTAAGCTACGAGACCCTCTTTCTGACGCCCGTTTCTCCGGTTGTATGACATCGAAACGGAAGTCGACTGCAAAATTACTGCTTTTATTTGAAATAACCAAATATTTGGGGCAGATTTTTTCATATATATAATGTGTATTTGTGAATTGTTCTACAAAATGCTACTAAAAAACTTAAAAATGCTATCATTTTGCGAAAAAATACGGAAAAATGCTTGCAGATTAATTATTATTTTGTACCTTTGCAGCGCAAATACTAAATATGAAATAAAAATGAGCAATTTGATAAAACCTGAAGGGTACAAGGCGCTGCTGGATATGCGCCAGACCGAAATGGGTATTAAAATGATAAAAGAATTCTTCCAGCAAAACCTGAGCACCGAGCTCCGTCTGCGTCGCGTTACCGCTCCGCTCTTCGTATTGAAGGGTTTGGGTATCAATGATGACCTGAACGGCGTAGAGCGCCCTGTAAGTTTCCCTATCAAGGATTTGGGTGATGCCCAGGCTGAGGTGGTTCATTCTCTTGCCAAATGGAAGCGACTGACGCTTGCCGAGTATGAGATTGAGCCTGCTTATGGCGTATATACCGATATGAATGCCATCCGTGCTGACGAAGAATTGGATAATCTTCATTCGCTCTATGTTGACCAGTGGGACTGGGAGGCTGTGATTACCAAGGAAGACCGTACCATCGCCTTCCTCGAGAATATCGTGCGCCGCATCTATGGTGCCATCCTGCGTACCGAGTTCCTGGCTTGCGAGCATTATCCTCAGCTGAAGCCTTTCCTGCCTAAGGATATTCATTTTATTCATGCGCAGGATTTGCTCGATATGTATCCAGACCTTTCTCCTAAGGAGCGCGAGGATGAAATCTGCAAGAAGTATGGCGCTGTATTTGTAGAGGGCATCGGAGGCAAGTTGAGCGATGGCAAGAAGCATGATGGCCGAGCTCCTGACTATGATGACTGGAGCACCGTGGCTGAGAACGGCAAGGTGGGACTGAATGGTGATATCCTTATCTGGTATCCTGTTCTGGGTCGCAGTTTCGAGCTCAGTTCTATGGGTATCCGTGTTGACAAGGAGAGTCTGCTGCGTCAGCTTAAGCTGGAGGGCAAGGAGGATAGAGAGAAGCTTTACTTCCATCAGCAGCTCCTGAACGACAAGTTGCCTCTGAGCATTGGTGGCGGTATCGGTCAGAGCCGTCTGTGTATGGTATTGCTTCATAAGGCTCACATTGGTGAAATCCAGGCTAGCATCTGGCCTGAGGAGATGCGCAAGGAGGCTGAGGAAGCGGGCATGAACCTCATTTAAGCCTTTCTGCCGGTGCGTCATGGTGTATACTGTGATGTGCTCATATTCAGTTGATCTTTTTAAGATAATAATAATTTGCTTACGAAGGCTCCCGGTGCTTTTCTGCATCGGGGGCTTTTTTTGTTTTATACCTTGAGGCTGTGTTTTACAGCCTCAAGGTTTGACGTTGTGTTTCGCAACGTCAAACCTTGCTTTTCGCAGGGTGTAAAACCTTGATGTCGCGTTTCGCGACATCAAGGTCTGCGCTTCATGAAAAAAAATGAATACGGTGCAAAAGTACTACAAAATTTCTGAACCGCCAAATTTCACCCTGCAGAGTTATGTTAAACCGATTTTAACATTCCGGCTTTCGTAGTTAAACAAAAAAAGTCGTAGAGTTGCGGGGGAGAAAACTATATTTTGTAAAATGTTTCTCTGTGTGTTTTGAGCAAGAGAACAATGAGATGCTATAAGAAAAGCCATTTCTTCTGACTACTTCCTTTTTACCCAGAAAGCGTTACAGTGTGACAGTTGTGACAGTTGTGACAGTTTTCAGCGCCTACCCCTCCTTCCCTTTCTTTAGAGGTAAATTATTATATATATAATATATATAATAATTTAAATATATATACTTATAATTTGATAGCTGCAAACTTGCAATATACCCCCTCCGCTGAAAACTGTCACAACTGTCACAACTGTCACACGGTAACGCCTTAGATCTTTTCTCTTCTATATCTCTTAAAGTGCCAGGCTTCTGATATTTGTAAAACAATTTTCTCCACTCCGTATAGGTTGTCCTACATGGAGTGGAGAATTTCGTATCGTGTGAAGTGTCTTTTACGTCATAACCAGATCCAGGTCCTTTGTGAGTTTTTTCATCGCAGGGTTCTTCTCCATAAGAAGTTCCAGAACTTCATTCTTGGTCAGAATCTTGCCCATCTCTTCCTGTTCGGCAAGGCGGTAGTTGATGGTCAGCTCGCTGTTGTGCAGACCTAGGACGAAAGTCTTGAGAATACGGTTCTTGATGTTCAAAACCTCATCCAGCAAGAGCTGGTTGTTGATGATAACCTCAATCTGCGGATAGTTGGTTATCTTCGGTACGATACTCTTCATTCGGTTGGCTAAGCCTATGAAATCCAACTTGTTCTGCATTCTCATGCACATACTGAACCATGTTGCTTCCACCTGCTCCTGGGTGAACTCGTTCTGGTCGCCCGTGATGGTTGCTTTTTCCTCATTGGCATCATCATACGGACTGTGCTGGCGGCGCAGGTTCTCGTCCCTCTTCTTCAGGTTAGAGAAGGTCATGCCGATGCCGCCCAGGTTGAGATTCTTGAGTCGTGGCTTATGAGGCGATGCTGCATCAACAGCTCCGGCAGAGGCAGAACCTTCTGAAGAGACTGGTGCGGATGCGGTGGCAGATGTAGAATAAGATGCAGCATTGGAAGCTGCAGAAGTGGCTGCTGAGGCTCCGGAAGAAGGCACAGCAGTAGCTGTAGCAGCAGACGCTCCCGGCTGTGATGGCCGGTTTTCGCTGCTGCCAGAAGGCTCAGAACCTGCACCCTGAGAGGCAAGCTTAGACTGAGCCAGAAGTTTCTGAAACAGGGATTTTAATCTATTGGGCGTACGCCCCGCACTAGGCACATCCTGATCCTCAGGCTGCGTAATCTGGCCTATCTGTATCAGGGTGAGCTCAACCAGTAATCGCTTGTTGCTGCTGGCGCGGTAATGGATATCGCACTGGTTCATCAGTTCCAGCGCCTTATATAAGAAAGGTGTAGGTGCCTTCTGGGCCTGAGCCTGGAACTTGGCTTTCTGGTCGTCGCTGGTTTCGAGCAGAGGCAGGGTCTGAGGGTCTTTCGCCATCATTACATTGCGCACGTGCTGGGCAAGACCCTGAATCATGTTGCCGCCATCGAAACCGCGGCTCAGAATGCCGTCGAGCGTTACCATCATCTCTGCCACCTTGTTCTCCAGAGCCAGGTCTACCAGACGGAAATAGTTGTCGCTGTCGAGCACGTTCAGGTCCTCGATCACCTTCTGGTAAGTGATGTTGCCCATGCAGAAGCTGGCAGCCTGGTCGAAGATAGAGAGGGCATCGCGCATACCTCCGTCTGCCTTTTCGGCTATCACGGCGAGCGCCTGCTCTTCATATTGTATGCCTTCCTTCTCAGCCACCATCTTCAGGTGGTTGATCGTGTTGGCCACCGTCATTCGCTCGAAGTCGTAAATCTGGCATCGGCTCAGGATGGTAGGCAGAATCTTATGCTTCTCGGTTGTGGCGAGGATGAAGATGACATGCTGAGGCGGCTCCTCCAGCGTCTTGAGAAAGGCGTTGAAGGCGGCTGTAGAGAGCATGTGGACCTCGTCGATGATAAACACCTTATACTTGCCCACCTGAGGCGGGATGCGGGTCTGCTCCATCAGAACCTTAATCTGGTCAACACCGTTGTTGCTGGCAGCATCCAGCTCGAAGATGTTGTAGGAACGCTGCTCATTGAAGGCACGGCAGCTCTCACATTCGTTGCATGCCTCGCCGTCTTCGCGAGGGTGCTCGCAGTTGATTGCCTTCGCAAAAATGCGGGCACAAGTGGTCTTTCCCACACCTCTCGGACCGCAGAAAAGGTAGGCGTGCGCCAGCTTGCCGCTCTTCACTGCATTCTTCAAAGTGGTGGTCAATGCACTCTGTCCGACAACCGAATCGAAGGTCATCGGACGGTACTTTCTTGCAGAAACTATATACTCTTCCATTATTTTTTCTTAATTGATGATGCAAAGATAACAAAAAAATATTATCTTTGCAAACAAATTCGGAAGAAATGAGTAAAAAACTTGGTATTATATGGAATTATCTCGCTCATTATAAGTATCTTATAGTGATTGTAGCGGGTGTTCTGGTAGTTGGTGTGGTTGACGACAACAGTGTAAGACAGCACATTAGGTACCAGATAGAGATAGCTACGCTCCGTTCGGAGATAGAAAAATATCGTGAGCAGTATGAAAGCGACAAGCATACCCTGCGTGATATGCAGCATGGTGTGCGGGCATTTGAGAAGATAGCCCGTCAGCGTTATTTCATGAAGGCTGATGATGAAGACATCTTTGTATTGAGTTCGGATATTCCGGAAAAAACTAACGAACAAGACGAAAATGAAACAATTGAGTAAACTGGAAAGTGTTATTTTCTTGCTGGGCGGCGTGCTGATGGTTGTCGGTGCGGCGTGCTTTGCATTTGGTTTTTCACATCCGCAGCTGGTGCAGATAACGAGCTGGGGATTCCTGTTGGGCACCATACTCTTCAGCGTGATGCAGGCGATGCAGGTCTATGAGGGGTCTTCGCTGGTTATCCATCGCCTGAAGAGAATGCAGTATGTGGCAGACATCTTCTTCGTGCTCTCGGGCATCTCGATGGTAGATACAGTGTATGCTTTCCTGCGCCGCTGGTTTGAGAACTATGAGACCTATATCACCTATTTCTATAATAAGTGGGTAGTCTTCCTTCTCATCGCAGCTCTGCTGGAGCTGTATACCACGCATCGCATTTCTCATGAACTGAAGAAGGAAAACAATCAGTAATATAGAAAGGACGAGAAAAAAGCTTTCGGTGGCCAATAGGAGTGCAAACAAAACATAAATCTTGTAAGAATGAATTAAATTGCTGCAATTTATTTCGTCAGTTCAAATTAAGATTGTACTTTTGTTCACCGAAAGTGATATAGAAAGCTTATGAATAGAATATTTTACGCATTCATTGCCTTGATGGCACTAGCATCTTGTGCCAACAGTTACGATATCTCGGGTACTTCTAACGTAAGTACTCTAGACGGACGCATGCTGTACCTTAAGATACTGGAAAACAACGATTTCAAGAACGTGGATTCTTGCGATGTAGTACACGGACAGTTCCATTTTCAGGGCTCTGTCGACTCTATGAAGATGGCGAATATCTTTATGGATAATGACCCTGTGCTGCCGCTGGTACTGGAGAGTGGAAGCATTACGGTGAAGCTCGATGATACACAGCAGGTAGTAAGTGGCACTCCGATGAACGATAAGCTCTTCGGATTCTTCAAGAAATACCAGCAGATTCAGAATCAATTGCGCGAACTGGTACACAAGCACGACCAGGCTATCATGAACGGTAGCGACATGGTGGCTGTCAACAAGCAGCTGAACGAGGAATCCATCCGCCTCTCTGAGCAGGAAGACAAGCTCATCACTTCGTTTGTTACCGACAACTTCAATAATGTGTTGGGTCCGGGCGTCTTCTTCCTCGTTACGATGGGCAATCAGTATCCGATGCTCTCTCCTTGGATTGAGGACATCATGAGCAAGGCTACCGATTATTTCAAGAACGATCCTTATGTAAAGGACTATTATAAGAAAGCTCAAGAAAATCAGGAGATTATGAACGGTACCCGAGATGCGCAGGGCGGCATGCAGCCAGAGATGGAGGCGGCTCCACAGGTAAATCCTGATGCGGCTCCGGCACCTACAGCCAACGAACTGGCTGCGCCTACGATTCCTGAGAAACAGGAAGGTCAGGAGTAAAAACAGGGCTCTTTCAGGGTCTTGGGCATTAACATCTTGTAAAACTCTTCATTTTATAAGTTTAGAAGTATGAAATTAATCAAGAATGGAACCATTATAAATGAGGGTCGCTCTTTTGTGGGCGACCTCTTGTTGGATGGTGAATTTATCAAGGAGATATATGAAGGCGAGGCACCCCGTGGCAATTACGATGAAGTCATCGATGCCTCGGGGTGTTTTGTTTTGCCGGGTGTGATTGATGATCATGTTCACTTCCGTGAGCCGGGACTTACGCAGAAGGCTGACATCGAGAGCGAAAGCCGTGCAGCTGCCTTTGGTGGTGTAACCAGCTATTTCGAGATGCCTAACACGGTGCCTCAGACTACCACTCTGGAGGCTTGGCAGGCGAAGCGGCAGCTGGGCGCTGAGAAGAGTCATGTGAACTACAGTTTCTTCTTTGGTGCTACCAATGACAATGTAAATGATTTTGAGCAGCTCGATACGCATCGTGTACCGGGCATCAAGCTCTTTATGGGCTCCAGTACGGGCAATATGCTGGTGGATAAATATGAGGCTCTGCAGGCTATCTTCAAGAAGGCGAAAGAACTGAATCTGCCGGTGATGACCCACTGCGAGGATACTGAAATCATCAACCGCAACATGCAGCTGGCTAAGCAAAAATGGGGTGAGGATCCTGCCGTAGAGCATCATCCGGAAATCCGCAGCGAGGAGGCTTGCTATGAAAGCAGCCGTCTGGCGGTGCAGCTGGCTAAGGAAAGCGGGGCGCATCTCCATATCGCCCACGTTACTACGGCTAAGGAACTGGAGTTCTTCGGTAAGGATGAAAATATTACAGGCGAGGCGGTTGTGGCTCATCTCATGTTCTCGGATAAAGACTATGCTGTGAAGGGTGCGCGCATCAAATGCAACCCTGCAGTAAAGACTGTAGCTGGCCGTGATACTTTGCGTAAGGCGCTGAACAATGGTAAGATAACTGTAGTAGGTACCGATCATGCTCCTCATCAGCTGAAGGATAAACAGGGCGGTTGTGCCAAGGCTGCATCAGGTATGCCGATGGTACAGTTCTCACTGGTAAGCATGCTGAAACTTGTTGACGAAAAGGTAATCAGTATCGAGCGTCTGGTTGAACTGATGTGCCATAATCCAGCCCGTCTGTTCCATATCAGTCAGCGCGGTTTCCTGCGTCCGGGTTATAAGGCAGATGTCGTTGTGGTGCGCAGGGGAGAGCCTTGGAAGGTGACCGAAGAGGTGATTCAGAGCAAGTGTAAATGGAGTCCTGTAGAGGGTGACGAGTTTGCATGGAAAGTGGAGCAGACTTTCTGTAACGGTCGTCTTGTCTACGACAAAGGCGTGTTTGATGCCGCCAGCAGAGGAGAGGAACTGGAGTTCAGAAACAATTCCTGAAAAAGGGAAATCTTACGGGGATTGTAAAATAAAATATCGTATCAGATGCGAAAAATAGTATACAATATAAGCGAAATTGAGCCATATATCAACTGGCTATACTTCTATCATGCCTGGGGATTGAGCGGCAAACCTCGTGAGGAAAAGGAAAAACTGAAGGCAGAGGCGCTCGATATGCTCCATTCATGGGAAGGCGAATATCATACCTATGCCGTCTTCGGACTCTTCGAGGCGAACAGCGAGGGGGATGATATCTGGCTGGAAGGGCAGAAAGTCCGCTTCCCGATGCTCCGTCAGCAGCATCCGGCGGCTCAGGGAGAACCCAATCTCTGTCTGGCTGATTTCATCCGTCCTCTGGGCAGCGGAATAACAGACCGGCTGGGTATCTTCTGTACGACGGTGGATGGTGGCCTGGAGAAGAAATATCGCACGGACGACTACCTCAATATGATGACACAGACACTCTGCGACCGGTTGGCTGAAGCCACGGCAGAGAAGTTGCACGAAGAGGTGAGACGCAGCATCTGGGGCTATGCTCCCGACGAGCAGCTGAGCATCGAAGACCAGCATCAGGAGCGCTATCAGGGCATCCGTCCGGCTATCGGATATCCTTCGCTGCCCGATACCAGTGCCAACTTCATCATCGACCAGCTCATCGATATGAGTCAGGTGGGCATCCGGCTCACCACAAGCGGTATGATGACGCCTCATGCCAGTGTTTCGGGGCTGATGTTTGCACATCCCAAGGCACGGTATTTTGAACTGGGACGGATAGGAGACGACCAGCTTCGCGACTATGCACAGCGCAGAGGAGTGCCCGTGCAGGCAATGAAAACGTATCTTCAATCAAGTTTGATCAAGAAATGATAGCAAGAATATTGATACCCGTAGTGGTATTCACCCTGTTGCCGTATCTGTGGATATATAAAAGGTATGGCAAGTTATGGCTGAAGAGCCTCTGGCAGCGGGTGCTCTTCTGGTTGCCGGCTTTCGTGGTTATCGCCTACAGCGCGTATATCACGATGCTGCCCAACTTCCTGCCCCGCAATCCGGTGCTCGTCGACATCTGGTTTGTAATGATGGCAGTATGTGCGGTGCCGCAGTTTGTCTTCAGTCTGTTCAGTGTCTTCGGCTGGTGCTGTATGAGGCTTCTCCACGGCCATCGCAACTGGGGCAAGCTCCTCGGTCTGGTAGTGGGAGCAGTGGCGTTCTTCTGCTTTATCTATGGATTTACCGAAGGATTTCCTAAGATGCAGGTCAAGCGAATCACCATCTATGTACCCAATCTGCCGAAGTCTTTCGAGGGCTATCGCATCGTTCAGTTCAGCGACATCCATCTCGGGTCATACTATGGCTGGCGTGGTCATCTGCCTCAGCGCGATATCGACAGCATCAATGCCGAGAAGCCTGATCTGATTTGCTTTACGGGTGATTTACAGAATGTTACACCCGATGAACTGCCTAAGTATCAGGCGCTGCTCAGCAGTCTGAAAGCCAGAGACGGCGTGATGAGTGTGCTGGGCAATCACGATTACACCTATTATATGGATGTAGATGACGAGCAGGAGATAGCTGCATTAGAGAAGCGGATGCAGGACTTCCAGCGGAGTTGCGGATGGCACCTGCTGATGAATGAACATGTGGCGGTGCATAGAGGCGCTGACAGTATCTATGTGGCTGGTACAGAGAACTATGACAAGCCAAAGCGCACCAACGTAAGGAAGGCGCTGTATGGCATCAGACCGGGCTCTTTCGTGCTGATGCTGCAGCATATACCAAAGCAATGGCGCGAGACCTGGCCTTCTACTATTAATAAGGAGAAGGATGAGGATGGCGATGTGATAGGACCGGACAGGAAGGATTCGCTGGTTGTAGCACCGCAGCTTACATTGAGCGGTCATACGCATGCGGGTCAGGTCAGCGTACTGGGCTTGCGTCCGTCGATGTTCACTCCTTATGATTACGGCCTCTTCGAAGAGGAAGGTTGCCAGCTCTATACCACATCGGGTTTGGGCGGTACCGTTCCAATCCGCATCGGGGCTACGGCAGAAATCGTGGTCATCACACTAAAGAGAAAATAAGGAGTGTTGAATGTTAAATGTTGAGTGTTAAATTATTCATTCTTAATTAAAAAAAATGAAGTACTTATATCGTCTGTATCAGCTTGTGGTATGCTTGCCTATCCTCTTGTTGGCTAGCGTTTTAACCAGTTTAACTACTGTTTTGGGATGCATGCTGGGTAATGGTCATTTCTGGGGCTATTATCCTGGCAAGTATTGGGCTTGTCTTTGGGTCCGCATCCTCCTTCTGCCTGTAAAAGTAGAGGGACGTGAGCATCTCAAGAAAAACCAGAGTTATGTTTTCGTGGCCAATCATCAGGGTGCTTTCGATATCTTCCTGATTTACGGCTTCCTGGGCAGAAACTTCAAGTGGATGATGAAGAAGGGCTTGCGCAAAGTGCCTCTCATCGGTATTGCCTGTGAGTATGCGCATCACATCTTTGTAGACAAGAGCGGACCTTCGAAGATCCGCGCTTCTTATGACCGTGCTCGCGAGGTGCTCAAAGAGGGTATGTCGCTGGTGGTATTCCCTGAAGGTGCCCGCACGTTTACGGGTCACATGGGTGTGTTTCGCCGTGGCGCTTTCATGCTTGCCGATGAACTGCAGTTGCCGGTATGTCCGCTTACCATCAATGGCAGTTTCGATGTGAAACCTCGTATGAAGGACATCTACTGGGCTTTCTGGCATCCTCTGAAGCTCACTATTCATGAGCCTATTGAGCCGATTGGCAAGGGCGCTGACAATATCAAGAACCAGATGAACAAGAGCTATGAGGCGATTATGAACGGACTTGACAAGAAATATCAGGGCTTTGTAGAGAATCCGGACCAATAATTTCGGTTTTTCGCTTGTTATTTCAGAAATAAGTTGTAATTTTGCATCTGTATTACATTATTTAGTATCAGAATCATTAAAATTAGAAGAAGTTATGAGTGATAGCATAGTAATCATTCCTACATATAATGAGAAGGAAAACATCGAGAAAATCATCCGTGCTGTCTTCGGTCTCGAAAAGCAGTTTGATATCCTCGTTATCGATGACGGAAGTCCTGACGGTACTGCTGCCATCGTCAAGGGCTTGATGGCTAAAGAGTTTGCCGGTCGTCTGCATATTCTGGAGCGTTCTGGTAAGCTCGGTTTGGGTACTGCCTATATCATGGGCTTCAAATGGTCATTGAAGCAGGGCTATGACTTCATCTTTGAGATGGATGCCGATTTCAGCCATGATCCTAATGATTTGCCACGTCTCTATGCGGCAACTCACGATGAGGGCTATGATGTAGCTGTAGGTTCAAGATATATTTCGGGTGTGAATGTGGTCAACTGGCCTATCGGACGTGTATTGATGAGCTATTTCGCTTCTAAATACGTGCGTATCGTAACCGGTTTCAAGGTGCATGATACTACAGCCGGATTCGTCTGCTATCGCCGTAAGGTATTGGAAACCATTGATTTGGATGCAATCCGCTTTAAGGGCTATGCTTTCCAGATAGAGATGAAGTACACCGCTCATCGCATTGGTTTCAAAATCAAGGAGGTGCCTGTCATCTTTGTCAACCGTCGTGAGGGTGTGAGCAAGATGAATGGTGGCATCTTCGGTGAGGCTTTCTTTGGCGTGATGCGACTGCGCCTGGATGGCTGGTTCAAGAAATATCCGAAGAAAGATTTATAATCAGTAATCACTAATCAGTACTTGGATGGAAATCCAAAAGATAGAAAAAACATACGGGCGTTCGCCACAGGCGGATGCCCTCTTTGATTTGATGGGGAAGAAGTCGGTTCATTCCATTTTTCTCCAGGGCTTGCTGTGCTCTTCGGCTCCGATGTTCTTTGCTTCTCTGCAGGGAAAGATGAGACGTTCGGTGCTCTTCGTACTGGATGATGCCGATGAAGCAGGCTATTTTTATCACGATCTCACTCAGATGATTGGGCAGGAGAAGGTCTTCTTCTTCCCTTCCAGTTATCGGCGTGCCGTGAAATACGGGCAGCGTGATGCTGCAAATGAAATCCTGCGTACCGAGGTGCTGGCGCGCCTCTCTTCGGGAGGGCATTTCTTGATTGTCACTTATCCCGATGCACTGGCTGAACTCGTCGTGGCTAAGCAGAATCTGGATGAACGGATTCTAAAACTGGCTGTAGGTCAGCAGATTGCCCAAACCGATGTGGTTCATACCCTGCGCGATTTCGAACTCAAAGAAACCGATTATGTCTATGAACCGGGTCAGTTTGCCGTGCGTGGAAGCATCCTCGATGTCTATTCCTACAGCTGCGAATATCCGTTCCGTATCGACTTCTTCGGCGATGAGATTGATACCATCCGTACCTTTGATGTAGAGACCCAGCTCTCGCAGGTGAAGCGCACAGAGATAGAAATCGTGCCTGAACTCGCCCATATCGAGAGCAACAAACAGTGTTTCCTCAATTTTCTCTCCGAAAGTACGCCAGTTGTAGCGAAAGACCTCTCTTTCGTTTGCGACCGCATCGGTCAGATTTATACCGAAGGCTTCTCATCGCAGAGCCTTACCGAGCAGCTGGAGGGAGCCACTGAGGTGGAGGCAGAGCGCATCAGACATGAGATGAAGACCGAGCTTAATCTCGTTTCTCAGCTCGATTTCAAGAAGGCTGTAGCGGCTCATCTCCGCATCGAGTTCGGTAAGGTTGCTCCGTCAGAGAGTTCGGCAGTGATACCTTTCAATATTACTCCACAGCCTCTTTTCCATAAGAATTTCGATTTGCTTTGCCAGACTTTGGAGGATTTCCAGCTTCAGGGTTACACCTTATATATATTGGCAGATAGCCAGAAGCAGCAACAGCGCCTGAAGGATATCTTTGAAAGCGAAGAACTGAAGCGTTACGCCATCCGTTTTACACCGGTAGACAAGACGCTTCATGAAGGCTTTACTGATCACGACAAGAAGTGCTGTTTCTTTACCGATCATCAGATTTTCGACCGTTTCCACAAGTATAACCTGCGCTCAGATAAGGCGAGAACCGGCAAGATGGCACTCACCATGAAGGAACTGCAGGAGATGGAAGTGGGCGATTTTATCGTGCATGTAGACTTCGGTATCGGTAAATTTGGCGGTCTGGTAAGGGTTCCTGCGGGCAACAGCTATCAGGAAATGATCCGCATCGTCTATACGAACAATGACAAGGTGGATGTTTCTATCCACTCGCTTTATAAAATCAGCAAATACCGCCGCAGCGATACCGGTACTCCGCCTCGCCTGTCTACACTGGGCACAGGAGCCTGGGATAAGCTTAAGGACAAGGCTAAGAAGCGAATCAAAGACATTGCGCGCGATCTCATCAAACTCTATGCCCAGCGCCGACGCGAGAAGGGATTCGCCTTCAGTGCCGACAATTATCTGCAGCATACGCTGGAGGCTTCCTTCCTCTATGAAGATACGCCAGACCAGAATAAGGCTACCCAGGAGGTAAAGAAGGATATGGAGAGCGGCAGACCGATGGACCGTCTGGTTTGTGGCGATGTGGGCTTCGGTAAGACTGAAGTTGCCATCCGTGCAGCCTTCAAGGCGGCATGTGACAGCAAGCAGGTTGCGGTGCTGGTGCCAACTACCGTTCTGGCTTTCCAGCACTATCAGACCTTCAAGAAACGTCTGGAAGGCATGCCTGTAAGGGTTGACTATCTCAGTAGAGCCCGTACAACGAAGGAAACCAGAGAGGTGCTTGACGACCTGAAAGAGGGTAAGATAGACATCCTGATAGGTACACATAAGCTGATATCCAAGACCGTGAAATGGCATGACCTGGGACTGCTCATCATCGATGAAGAGCAGAAGTTCGGCGTGTCTACCAAAGAAAAACTCCGTCAGCTCAAGGTGAATGTCGATACACTTACGATGAGTGCCACTCCGATTCCGCGTACCCTCCAGTTCTCTCTGATGGGCGCCCGGGATATGAGCATCATGCGCACTCCGCCACCTAACCGATATCCGATTCATACCGAACTGGTAACGTTTAGTAGTGAAGTCATCTGCGATGCCATCAACTTCGAGATGAGCCGAAACGGACAGGTTTATTTCGTATGTGACAGAATATCCAAGCTTCCGGAGCTCAAGATGCTCATAGAGAAGCATATTCCAGACTGTAGGGTAGCAATCGGTCACGGACAGATGAAGCCTGAGGATCTGGAGAAAATCATCATGGGCTTTATCAATTATGATTATGATGTACTGCTTTCTACCACCATCGTAGAGAACGGCATCGATATTTCCAATGCCAATACGATTATCGTGAGCGATGCTCATCACTTCGGATTGAGTGACCTGCATCAGATGCGTGGACGCGTAGGAAGAAGCAACAAGAAGGCTTTCTGCTATCTGATGGCGCCACCTAAGAGTGTACTTACTCCTGAAGCGCGTCGCCGTCTGGAGGCGCTGGAGACGTTCAGTGAACTGGGTAGCGGCTTCAATCTCGCCATGCAGGACCTGGATATCCGCGGTGCGGGTAATCTGCTGGGTTCTGAGCAGAGCGGTTTTATGGAAGATCTCGGTTATGAAACCTACCAGAAGATTCTTTCTCAGGCTGTAACGGAGTTGAAGAACGAGGAGTTCTGTGACCTTTATCAGGAGAAGATGGATGAAGGCGCCCAGCTTACGGGTGATGATTTCGTTGACGATTGTGGCATAGAGAGCGATCTGGAGATGTATTTCCCTCAGACTTATGTGCCGGGCGACAGCGAGCGTATGCTCCTTTATCGTGAACTGGACCGCCTGGAGAGCGATGAGGAGGTAGAAGCTTACCGCAAGCGTATGATAGACCGTTTCGGTCCTGTGCCTCATGAAGCAGACGAACTGATGCATGTGGTAGGTCTGCGTAGGGTAGGCAAGAAACTGGGCTGTGAGAAGATTATTCTCAAGCAGGGCTATATGCAGATGCAGTTTGTGAGCAATGTAAACAGTCCGTTCTACAGAAGTCAGATGTTTAACCGCATCCTCGCTTACGTCACCAGTCATATTCAAGACTGTGTTCTGAAAGAAAAATTCAACAAGCGAATGCTTCGCATCAATGATGTGAAGACTGTAGGTCAGGCTATAAACCTGCTGAATCAGATATCGCAGATTGATTCAGGCAATAAAACAGACGACTGATTTAGACTGAAAAGAAAATAAATAAGACCACATGTGTTAATATTTGTTTCAGTTTAATGCATAAAAAAAACATTGGAATCTCAATACCCCTATTGAGCTCCAATGTTTTATTTTTTGTATAAGTAAAAGATGATGATAAGCGTTTCACAACGCATGTTGAATTTTTTCTGTTGCAAAGATACGATTTTCTGTTATAATAGTGGGGGTAATATTTGATATTTTAGGTGTAATATTTGGTTGAAATTCAAAAAATCACACTGATTGTATACTTTGGTAACAAATAATACCTATAGAATTAACTGATTTGTTGAATAAAAATAAAAAAATAGTGGAAAATCATATAAAAAAGTTTTTTATTCCATTTTTTATTTGTACCTTTGTTCTGGCATACAACAATTTTAAACATATATATAAATATGAGACAGAAAAAGTACATCTTAAGTGAGCAGGAACTTCCTACTCAGTGGTACAACATTCAGGCAGATATGCCTAACAAGCCTTTGCCACCGTTGAACCCTCAGACTCACCAGCCAATGAGTGCTGATGACTTGTCACACGTATTTAATAAGGAGTGCTCAAAGCAGGAACTTGATACAGAGCATGCCTGGATTGACATTCCAGAAGATGTGTTGGAGAAGTACACCTTCTACCGTTCAACACCTCTTGTACGTGCTTATGCCCTTGAGGAGGCACTTGGTACACCAGCGCATATCTACTTCAAGAATGAGAGTACCAACCCGTTAGGTTCTCATAAAATCAATTCAGCCATTCCTCAGTGCTACTACTGTAAGCAGGAGGGTGATACCAACGTCACTACAGAGACAGGTGCAGGTCAGTGGGGTGCAGCCCTTTCTTATGCAGCTAAGCTCTACGGTTTGGAGGCAGCGGTTTATCAGGTAAAGATTACCATGCAGCAGAAACCATACCGTTCCAGCATCATGCGTACGTTTGGAGCCACTGTAGAGGGTTCTCCTTCCATGAGTACACGTGCCGGTAAGAATATCATCACACGCGATCCTCATCATCCAGGTTCGCTCGGTACAGCTATCAGTGAGGCTGTTGAGCTGGCTACCACAACACCAGGCTGTAAGTATACGCTGGGTTCCGTGCTCAATCATGTGGCGCTTCATCAGACCATTATCGGTCTTGAGGCAGAGAAGCAGATGGAGATGGCAGGTGAGTATCCTGATCAGGTGATTGCTTGTTTTGGTGGTGGTAGTAACTTCGGTGGTATTGCCTTCCCATTCCTCCGTCACAACTTTACAGGCGAGCGCCATACAGAGTTTATTGCTGCAGAGCCAGAGAGTTGTCCTAAACTGACTCGCGGTAAGTTTGAGTATGATTTCGGTGATGAGGCAGGTTATACTCCATTGCTGCCAATGTATACTTTGGGTCATGATTTCAAGCCAGCCAACATTCATGCCGGTGGTCTCCGTTATCATGGTGCAGGCATGATTATCTCCCAGCTTCTGAAGGATGGTTACCTGCATGGTGAAGATATCCCTCAGCTGGAGTCATTCAAGGCGGGTATGCTCTTTGCACAGACCGAGGGTATCATTCCTGCTCCAGAGAGCTGTCATGCGATTGCAGCCACTATACGTGAGGCTCTGAAGGCTAAGGAAGAGGGCAAGGAGAAGGTTATCCTGTTCTGTCTCTCAGGTCATGGACTTATCGATATGCCGTCTTACGATAGCTTTATCAATGGTGATTTGCAAAATTATTCAGTAAGTGATGAAGAAATCCAGCAGTTCCTCAAGGATGTGCCAAAGGTTGACTAATAGTTAACAGTTAATAGTTTATAGCAAACAGTTGACAATTATTCTTTGAGATATATTGAAATAACAATATCACATATAAAAGAAGCCAGGCTGCGAAAAGCAACCTGGCTTTTTATTTAGAGATTCTATTCTCTGTTATTTTAGAATTAGAAAATCTGTTCTTTATTCAAGGGTTCTATCTTTCATTAGAGGTTCAACCATTCTTCGATAGCCTTAGCGATGACATCGAAACTTGTGGTAGGCTCAAAACGGGCTACAACCTGACCCTTCTTGTTAACGAGGAACTTGGTGAAGTTCCACTTGATATCGGCACTCTCCTTGTAGTTAGGATCAGCCTCACTCAACATCTTGTCGAGAACAGGGTAGAGAGGATGGCTCTCGTCCCAACCAGCGAAACCCTTACATTCTTTCAGGAATTTGAAAAGAGGGGCTGCATCGTCTCCATTCACCTTGATCTTCTTGTAGCGCTGGAACTCTGTGCCGTATGTAAGCTTGCAGAACTGATGAATGCTTTCATCTGTACCAGGTGCTTGCTGGCCAAACTGGTTGCAAGGAAAATCAAGAATTTCGAAACCCTGAGAATGATAGGTCTCATAAAGTTTCTCCAGTTCCTCATACTGAGGTGTGAAACCACACTTTGTGGCGGTGTTGACGATGAGCAGCACTTCGTTGGCATACTCCTTGAGGGAAACATCCTTTCCCTTTCTGTCTTTAACAGAAAATTCGTAAACAGTTCTCATTTTTTTTTATCTTTATATGTATGTGTTATCTATATTTCCGATCTCAACTTATATGATCTAGAGTGCAAAGATACTACTTTTCTCTTAGAATACTTCAAGAGTTTTTTTAAAAATTCTAAAAATCGAACAAAATCATAGATGAAGGAATCTGCGCAATATATATATTGAGCTTGCGAAACTTGAATACATAATAATCAGCTTGAAAGTTTATAAAACCAAAAAGTGCAGGATTTTCACAAACCCTGCACTTCTTTTTTCCCCTCTTTTCCTCAAAAAAAACAAAGAAAAGAGGTTTACGATTAATCTATCATTTAACTTTTCTAAGAACTTGCTGCAAAGATACTGCTTTTTCCTGTAACGCCAAACTTTTTTGCCATTTTTTTTTCGTAAAAAGGGAAAATTAATCAAATACCCCCCCATTTTTATACTTTTTTGCACTATGCGGTCAAAAAATAAGGCAGAACGGCCCGTTTTTAGGGATATTCTGCCTTAATATGTTTCTGTGTTTTTTGTTGTGTCCGATAACGAAAATGGTTGTGTACGACAACAAACACTGTTCTGTCCTGTAATATGTATTACTTTTGTCAACAATTATGAGAGCCGCTATCAACCGGTATAAATACTGGCGTCAATTTCTGCGAAAGCCATCATTAGCTGGTACGTGAGCTACCCTTGCGTTCTGTTTCGGTATTCAGTAGGTACGATACCCGTTTCTTTCTTGAATACCTTCGAGAAATACTTAGGGTCTGTGAAGCCTACTGCGAAGGCGATGCTGCTCAGTGTATCGTCTGTCTTGCGCAACATCTCGCATGCCTTCTTGATACGTATATGGCGAACGAAGTCTACCGGTGTCATTCCGGTTGTTGCTTTCACCTTATTATATAGTACGCTTCGGCTCATACCGATTTCGTTCGAGATATCATCTATCTTGAGTTCCGGATTGCCTGCATTGGCAACAACAAACCTGAAGACACGCATCATGGTTCTGTCCTGAATCTGTGCCGCCATAAATGCCAGTTCGCTGCTTGGGTCAACCGCTTCGTTTTCGGCATTTGTTTCTGCCTGGTCAAGAGCAGGCTGAGGAGCCACTGTAGGCAGTATTCGCATGGCAGCTATGGCATCTTTATCGCCAGCTTCCTTCAGCTTTCTGATGATATCCACCTGAATGTTGCGGCGCTGAGTGAGGATAGCCTCTATTCTGCCGAGCAGATAAGGGGTAGAGAATGGCTTGGTGACATAGGCGTCAACTCCTTCATCAAAACCTCGCTGCTGGTCTTCTACGCTTGCCTTGGCTGAGAGAATCATCACAGGGATGTTGTTGAGGGCGGTATCCTGCTTGATCTCGTGAATCATCGACAAGCCATCCATCACAGGCATGGTAACGTCCGTGAGGATAAAGTCTGGTATCTCCTTGCGCGCCATCACTAAACCAGCTTTTCCGTTCTCTGCAAGCAGCACGTTATAGGTAGGCGAGAGAATGCTGTAGAGGAACTTGCGCAGGTCGGCATTGTCTTCTACTACCAGTACCGTCTGGTCTTTTTGTTCCGCTTCTTCCTGTGCAGTTTCCTGTTCCTTGCCCATTTCTTCCTGTCGTTCAGCCTCTTTATCCTTTTCTTCTTTCTGTTTGTTGGCTTCTTCCAGATAGTCAGATGCATTGCGGTCGTCAATCAGGCCATTCGCTTCAGCTCTTTCTGTCAGGTCGTAATCTTCCTCGGTCAGACCGCTGTTCGTATGGAAGTCTGCCTTGTTGCCGTATCTCTGAGCCTTGTCCAGCATTACCAGCATTTCGTTGGCATTGTCTATTACCATTCTCAGCAGTTCCTTGCCCTTTCGGGTGATACCCGGTTCGGTATCCAAAACGGTTTTTACCGGGGCTCCGATGAGCGTCAGAGGGGTTCTCAGACGGTTGGCAGCATCGTTGTAGAACTCGTTCTTCATCACGCTCATCTCGTTGGTTACGTTCTCGCGCTGGCGCTGGTTGTAGGTATAGAAGATTGCGCCTACGATACCGAAGAGCAGCAGCAGAAGAAGAAGCTTGCCCCAGATGCTTTCCCAGAAGGTAGGGCGCACTTCGATAGGCAGTTCTGCCACATACTTGCTCCATACACCGTGAGAGTTGGTGGCTCTCACCTTGAGTACGTAATCGCCATAACTGATACGGTTGAAGCCGATGGTATGGCTGCTTCCGTTTGATATCCACACGCCTGGAGCTGTATAACCATCTATGCGATAGAGATATCTGGTCTGATACTTACGCTGATAGTCGAGCGATGCGAAGTTGATGGTCAGATTTCGCTTGTTGGCAGGAATCACTATTTTATCCTTGTGCAGGATAGGTTCCGCCTCCTTCTCTCCGCTATAATGGAGGGAACAGAAGATGACTTTAGGCTGGTAGTTGCTCTTCTTCAGCGTAGCCGGATTGAAGGTAATCAGTCCCATCGGGGTACCTACCGAGATGTTGTTGCTTGCCGGATCGTGGTAAGGACGGCTTTGCGAGAACGACATGTTGAAGTCGAAATCGTTAGGTCCGAACACGCTGCACTGGCCCGTTTTCGGGTTTACGCAGTCGATACTCGATTCTCTGATTACCCAGATTCTTCCCTGGTTGTCTTCTACCATGCCCTGTACGATGCCTTCGTTAATATCGATGGCATGGAAGTATTTCATCTTCAGATTGTCTTGCAGGAGCGATTTACTCACAATCTCTTCCATCACACCGCCCTGTTGCGAGATATACATCTTGCCGCTGGTGTGCTCCATGATATTGTTCATATCGTTTGCAGCCAGACTTGTGGTATCGTTCGGTATGTAGTAGGTCTTGTGGTAATTGATCTTTCTTGCGTTTGTAAAGGCATCACTGAAGGTGATGAGACCATCTGTAGTTCCTACGAGAATGGTTCCCGTAGTAGTGCAGCAGATGCGGCGTATGCGGTCGTAGTGCTGTTTCTCCCAAGGCAGTCCGTTTCGTTTACTGATGAAGCTGATACTGCCGTCTGCCGCCTCATTTACCAGGGCGATACCGCCACCATAGGTACCTATCCAGATGCGTCCGGTGCGGTCGGCTACAATGTCTTGTATCTTGTCGAACGGCAGCGATGACGGGTTGTTGGCATCATAAACAAAGTGTCTTACCTGCATTTTGTCTATCAGATATACACCGTTTCCGTTGGTTCCTATCCATGTTCTTCCCTTGATATCGAAGTGGATGGCGAAGATGCCCTTTTCGGCGAAGTTTACCTGCTGTGGCACAATCTGTCCGCTTGGCGACAGGTATCCGATGCTTTGGTAGGATGCGTTGAGCACCTGGATTACTCCGTTGTAATAACCAGCCCAGATATGTCCGTCTGGCGATGCATTCACCGAGAACACTTCGTCTTCGCCCACATCCAGCTTGTTGATAATGTAAGGGTGGTTTTTGAAGACTACCTGTGTCAGGTCGTGAGAGCCTGTCAGCCAGAGGATTCCCTGGTCTGAGAGTACATATTTCGTAATCTTCGGTATGCGGTAGTTGCCCGATGAATTGCTTCTCAGCTGATAAGGCACCAGTTTTCCTGCCTTGCGGTCAAAATAACTGAAGGTTCCTCCTCTAGGCACTACCCAGAGGGTCTTGTGTTCATCTTGTGTGATGAAATTGCTTTCGCAGGTTGTGCGGTCCATCGGGTCGTCCTGGTCGGCAAAGAGCCACTGTGCCTGTCCGGTCTTCGGATTGACGAGGGTTACTCCCATGCCGTCAGTGAATGCCCATACCATGCCGAAATCATCGGTATAAATCTTCTTTACCTCTGCCAGAGGCTGACTCGGGCTCTGTACGTTGATGATATCAAACTTGAAGGTGCGCGGGTTGTAGATGACCACACCCAGATTGGTTGCCAGCAGGAGCTGGTAACCTGTATTTTTCAGTTGGTTGATACGGGTTACGCCTTCCGGCATTGGTATCATGGTGAGTCGGTTCTGTAGGTCATATTTTGCCAGTTTACCGTCTTCTGTTGCCAGGAACTCATCTTCTCCCACCCCTCTGAGCCATTTGAAAGGCAGTTTGCTTGGAAATTTCGAGTTGTATATGTATGCGCCTTTGTCGGTAAGCACCCATTCTCTTCCGTGTATATCCTGGTGGATGTACCATACATTTCCGCTTCTGAGTCCCTTTTCTCCTACTTTGATGAGTTCTATGTTCCGCTCATCAAAGGTTTTTCCTACTGATCGGATGATGTATTTTCCATCTTCTGAAGTAAACCATGTTGCTCCGTTTTTCATTGGGTATACCTGGCTCACGCGCAGGTCGATGTTGAACTCTTCGTTGAATTTCTGTCCTACAGCAAAGAACCGACAGAAGTGGGTATCGTATACGTAGAGCTTGTGGTCGTATGTGATACACCACACGTTGTTGCTATAGGATGGTTCTATTTTCAGTATACGGTTGGTTGACAGGACGTCAATATCATCGGGGTTGTCTCTGAAAGTATGAAACTCGTAGCCGTCATAGAACGACAGTCCGTTCCATGTACTGAACCACATGAGGTTGTCTTTACCTTGTTTGAGGTCTGAGATGGTATTGGCAGCGAGTCCGTCTGTGATAGAGAATTTTCTCACATCGCAGTAGGGTACAGCTGCTGTCATGATGGTAGAGAGCAGTCCTAATAGGGTGATATATAATTTTCTTTTCATCATTTTTTATTCGTATACGTTTATTAATCGCAACAAAGGTAGTGAAAATAAATGAGATATCGTAGTTTTAGGTGTATTTTTTTATGTTATTGCATTAAATTATTCCACTTTTCATGTTATAGGGGTAATATTTGGTTGATTTGCTGGTGGTTCCTTCTTATGTTATGCCTAACAAAAAAACTCCCCCGATAAAAGAATATCGGAGGAGCAGTAGGGATATGTTGTTTTGAATTTGATTACTTCTGAATTATCTTCTTTCCGTTCTTGATGACTACACCCTTGTAAGCCTTGGTTACCTTCTGGCCTGCGAGGTTGTAAACAGGAGCGTTCTTTGCAGCTTCATCTGTTGTTATGTTAGTGATGCCGGTAGATTCAAACTTTTCTACAGCCTTGATAGGGAGAACTTCAGGGATGTTTTTGAATATTACACCGAAAATACCGGTTAAGGTATATTTCTCTCCTTCTGTTAATTTTGAAACACCACCAATACCGCTAAACTTATCGTAAATCATAATCTTGTTTTCACCATCATTAGCATAGTAGTTGAATTTACCTGCAGTATACTCTTCTTTGCTGAATGTGAACTCCTTAATCTTGATAAGGTCGTTGGTGTATTTGCCATCAAGGATGTCCTTTACAGTTGCAATAACAGGTTCAGCAGCTTCGTTGCTCTCTGTGATTTTGAGATTTTCGCTGTTTGTTTCCTTGCTTGCTGACAGATAAGGAATTCCTGCGTCATAAGCCAAATTTACCTTAACAGTACCGCTAATGATGCTGTTTACAGGCATATCGATTCCTAAAGTTCTCATTTCGATAGCAGTGTCACCTTCACGTACGTAAGTATTTACGGTTCCCTTGTAGCTGTTTACGTATAATACCTTTGCGTTTGTGAGTTTGAGGTTGATGTAATCCTTAGCTTCTTTATTGTTAGCCAAGAGTTCCTTTACACTTGCTGCATCGGTGTACTCTATCTTGGTACCAGCGAGCGTAACTTTGATAGACTTGATTTGGGTGTTGCCAGCAATTGTATATACAACTTTGTTTGCATCACCAGTCCAAGAACCTTTATTATTAGTACCTATGTCAGCTTTGTTATTATCATTCCATTTTTTATTAATAATGTCGATAGAAGCAATCTTCTTGTCAGCAGGTGCTTGAATCGTAAGCGTTCCACTGTACATTCTGAGACGTGGTGAACTAATCCAGATTCGGTTTTCATTCGAACCAGAAGTTTTTGCAGAAACTGTTACAGAAATACCATTAGTTGTACATGTCATGGCTTTGGTGATATCTCCATCTTTAGAATCTGAAGAAGATGTACCTGTCAGTTCTGGGAAGAGTGTTTTGTAATTATTGTCAAAGTCAAAAGTTACTTCCTGTGCAAACGTAACGCTAGCTACGAACGCCAGAACCAATGATAATGAATAGCGTAAAAATTTGTTCATAACTTAATAATTTTAAAGGTTTAACGTATAATTAATAAACTGTTGAAACTCATTTTGTGAGCGCATTCTTAGAATTTGCTTTGTGCTAAAAGCATGTTCTTTGAATAATTACTTATTTATGATGCAAAGATACGAAAAATATCGATACAATGTGTTAAGAAGGTGTTAAATCTTTGATACAGAGAAAGAAATATCATCAAAACCGAAAGAAATACCATCAAAAAAGGCGGTTGTTTTTGAAAGAATAGGGATTTCCCCCTCAGTTTGTATCCTTTTCCCCTTTGATGCAGCCGAAAAATCCACTACCTTTGCATCGAGTTCAAGAAAGAATGCTGTTCTTCGAGAACTCAAAAGTATAGAAGATATAAGAATATAAATAACTTAACTGATAAATTGATATGAAAAAGTTTACTACTCTTCTCACAATGGCTTTCATAGCTTTGATGAGCATCTCATTCACCTCATGTGATGATGATTCTGATATTGCATACACCCTCGATGGTACATGGAAGGGTAATATGTTGGTAGAATATGGTAATCAGAAGGCCCTCTACTCGGTAATCCGCTTCGACCAGAATGATGGTTTCTATTCCGGTACAGGCTATTGGATCGATTACTTTGATAGAAATTACTGGCATGGCAACAATTATATAGCGAACCGTATTACCTGGACAGTACGCAACAGAAACATCTATATCACTCTTCTTGATGAGGGTAGCGATGTTGTGATTTACGACTATGCTCTGGGCGACCGCAAGTTCTCTGGATATGTAGAGGCTGATAACGGCAACCGTGCTTATTTCGAGCTTTATCGCGATTCTTACAACTGGCGCGATGATTATGACTGGGGCTACGATGATGGCTGGGGCTATAGCAAGCAGCATTCGGGCTTGGAGAACACCCAGATTGTTTCTCGCGGAGCTAAGGATTCTGTAGAGTATGTTAAGGTGGCAGATGATAATCAGAAGCCTGTTCGCCGTTTTGTAGTGAAGTAAGGCAATAAGGAATTTAGTTTGAAGAAAGGAAACAAGATATGAAAAAGTTTAATCGGATATGGATGTGGATGGCGATAGCTGCAGCATCTTTCTCATTTACCTCATGTGATGATGATTATTATTGGCATGATGATTATTACTGGTATGATGACTATAATCATGGTGGCTGGGGATGGAATCAGGGCGACTGGAACAACGGTTCTAACGGCTCTCAGGATGATGACCTGCTGTTGGAGGCTCAGACTCTTACAGGTGACTGGAGAGGCTCTGTGATGCTCTCAGAACTTGCTGAGGACGGCCAGTCTCGCAACAACTACAGTTTCAATGCCGAGATGACGTTCTATCAGGCGGGTGATAAGGTTAACTCGCTCAGTGGTAATGGTGTAGAAGTGGATTATGCTGATGATGGAAGCAATGAATCCCAAACTCTGAAGTTTACCTGGTACATCGATAAGAATGGTGATATTTATATCCGCTATAATGATTCTGGTGCTACCTATGTGATGGATGCAGGTGCTAAGCAGTATGGTTTCTATCTGGGTGATGAAAAGGGCCAGGATGTGTTCTATGGTTATATGATAGGAACAGGTAAGGCTAAGGGTGATGTGATGCAAATCGATTTAGTGCGCTACGATCCGAGTGGAGCCCGTAAGAAGACCCGTTCTGCTGCAACCGATTCTGTAGCTCCTAGCTTCGGTAAGGCTACCGGTAGGGCATTCATGCCACATGCTATCAAGAAGTTGCCAAGAAGATGATGATATAAACCAAGAAATCCGCTCTCTCATTGATTTGAGAGAGCGGATTCTTTGTTTGTATATAGCCTGATTTATTTAAAGCCCCAAAGTTTCTTGAGAGCTTCTGCATCTACGTTTTCCACTTCCTTCTCTGTTTCATCAGGGAGATTACAGAAGAAGTCGATGCCGGTTTTGTCTTCCAGCGTCTTGATGTTTACGACATATTTGCCGAGCTTATCGCCCTTTTCAAATGCCTTGTTCTCGTGAGGGAACCAGTAGCCGAAAGCGCTGTATGTATACTGGTTGGTGCTCTTGTTTAGCTCCTTTTTCAGTACTGCTACAAAGAAATACTTTGGTATTGGGATATAGCCTGGCTTCTGGGTTTCGCTAGAAGCACCCTTCTTCTTCCAGCCCAGGAGATTACTCTCGCTGCCTACCGGGTCGATGGTACCGCCCTTTACGATAAACAGGGTATCAGAATCAATCTTTGGAGCCTTGGTACGAAGATCTTTCTCCATCTCATACCAAGTTCCACGCTGGTTGAAATCTCTGTATTGGGGCTGCATGTTGGTCATATAATATGTTTGATAGCGTTGATTTGCATTATATAGTCTGTCTGCATTTGGACAGATATGACCATGGTCCATGTGCTGTGTTGTCGGTGTTGGATCATCTGTAAAATCTACAATGCCCCATTGTTCTTGAAGATCTGTATCCCAAGGATATTGTCTTTGACCATAAGGAGGATCATATCTTCCTGATACATTTGATTTCGTATTGGTTGTATTGAAAGTATAGCAGCTCCATCTCTGGCTCTTCATGTTGTCATCCCATTCTGTAGAATAGTTCAACATACCTGTTGTATTATCCATGTGAACGATGGCATAGCTGCTGCCATTGTTCTTGAGCTTTGGGAACTCCAGACCGCCGATAGCGTTTCTTACCACTTGTGGCATGTTGGCAGTAGCCACATTCTTGTTTGTATTGTTCTTATCGGTTGATTCACCACCGGTATTGCCACCTGTGCTTCCACCACCTGTATTACCGCCACCGGTTGTACCGCCGTTTTCTGGATAATAGAACTGCAGGGTATCGTCAGTGCCGCAGGCAGAGAACGTCATCGCAGCAACGAGCGCGAAGATAAAAAACTTAGTATGCTTCATAATTCTCGATAATGTTTTGAAGTTAAAGATTAAGTATTTTCTATATAATAATGTATGTAGAAATCGATTGCATGAGGATAGAATAGAGAAAAAAAGTGCATTCCTACGTATATGCAACTACGCTGGAATGCACTCAGTATCTTTGCGATAATAAATATATCCTTATAAAAAAGGTATATTATTACTTCTTCAATTTGCCGTAACGGTTCATGAAGCGGTCTACGCGACCCGCTGTATCAACGAGCTTGCTCTTACCTGTGTAGAATGGGTGAGATGTGCTAGAGATTTCAATCTTAACAACTGGATAAGTCTCGCCTTCGAACTCAACAGTGTCGTTAGTCTTGCATGTAGACTGAGAGAGGAACATATCGCCGTTAGACATATCCTTGAATACTACAGGACGATAATTCTCTGGATGAATACCTTTTTTCATTTTTCTTTTTTATTTTTATTGGGTTATTAAAATTAGACGTCATGGGGATGCTTGTTGCATCATTTCGTGTCCCTTATCGGGGCATGCCCATTATAGCCTGTTATCAATTTCAGGCTGCAAAGTTACGCTTTTTTCCTGAAACCACCAAATATTTCTTCTTCTTTTTAAGAAATATTTTGGAAAAGAGCGTTGTTGTCCGTTAGGCGTTCCGGCGGATTTGCAATCCGCCGTTAAAAAAGGCTCGACCTCTTTATCGCGGATTTGCAATCCGCAGCCGTAGGCTTTTCATATCCCCAATGTCTTGATGTAGCATTCTCGCTTGAGGCGGATTGCAAATCCGCATTAAATAGGTCGAGCCTTTTTTGTCTGCGGATTTCAAATCCGCAGGAACGCCTAGCGGGCTTGCGTTTCTCCTGCCAACTATGTTTTCGATGGATAAGAAAAAGAAATCCCCATCGCCTCTGTTTGCGTAGAGGACGATGGGGATCAGTATTTTTTCTAATACATAATATCTACTAGGGGAATTACTTTGCGTATACGATTTCCATCTTGGCAATACGGAGCTGAACGCCACCGCCTGTACCGCTGAATGTATTTGTATAGGTTGCTGTATTTCCTGAGAATACTACAGTAGCAGTTTCGTTACCTACAGCATTCCAGTTCTTGTTTGTATCGTATGTGCATGTAAAGATAATCTTTGCGATAGGCTTGCTGGCTGTGAAAGTCATCTTGTTGTTTGCATAGATACGCAACTCATTAAACTTTGAGTTGTAAGCAGGAGCGTTTGTACCACTGTTCTTGTCAAATGCGATAACTGTGCCGTCAGACAATTTGATCTCTGTAGGAGTAGCATCAGGTTTCAATGCGCTGACGTCATCAATCTTAAGGCTTTCGCCGGCTGTTACACCGCTATTAGCCAACGTTACGGTCAGGTCGTTGATAGTAATACCTGCGCTTGTTCCTGGTGTTGGGTCTGGCTTAACCTCACCGCCGCCTGTACCTTCACCTTCAATCTTAACGATAGAGCTGGTCTTGTCAACCTCCATGATATCATTTCCGTTCTTGTCGGTGAACTTCATGATCTTACCCAGGATAGTAACCTTCTGACCCACCTTCAAATCTTCCTTAGAAGCGAAGTCTGCGCCGTTTAGTCCCTTACCAGAGTAAACCTGCATGTCCTTGCTCTTGCCATCGTCTGAGATGTAATAGGTGATGCTCTTGTATGTCTCATTATAGAAAGCAACATCTGAGATGATACCTGTCAGGTAAACCTGTGTAGTAGGCGCTGTGCCAGCCTTGATGACTGCGATAGCTTCTGCCACGTTGTATGGGTCACTGAGAGAACCCTTACCAGTTGCTGGAGTATCAGGAGTTGTAGTTCCTGTGTTCTCGATAGAGATGATGGTGCTGTTCTTGTCGATTTCATTGACAATAGTGCCATCATTCTTCGTGAATGCCTTGACGATTCCTTTTACTACTACGGTCTGACCAACTTTCAAGTCATCCTTGGAAGAGAAGTTTGCACCATCCTTGCCTTTGCCAGAGTATACTTCGATAACATCTGAAGAACCCTCGTCTGCGATGTTATATGACAAACTGCTATAGGTTGCGTTGAAGAAAGTTACGGCTGTAATCTTACCCTTTACGCATACAGCTGTAGAAGGTGCTGTACCTGCCTTGATGAGGGCGATGGCTTCTGTTACAGTATATGGATTGCTTTCAGAACCCTTTTGGTTAGGATCTGTGGTTCCTGGACCAGCAGGCTGAGTAGGCAGTGTATAAGGCTCTGGTACGTCCTCGCAGCTGCTGAATGTGAAGGCAGCCATTGCCGCCATCAAAACTGAAAATATATACTTTTTCATATTATTGTCTTTTTAAATATTGTTACTATTTTGATAATCAGTAATTACTTGATAGAGATGAGATTGCCACCCTTAATCTCTTTGGTGCCGTTATAATCAAGCAGGGTGCCTGATACAACCACCTTCTTGCCTGGTACAAGGATTTTCTTGGTTTCCTCTGTCCACTTTGCACCATCGATGTTGAAGCAACGGAATACCTCGAGCGTCTTGCCTTCTGTATCCTTACCGTCGTCTGAGATAACGAATGTACCGTTACCATACGTGCCTGTATCTACATCTTTCACCTTTACGATGATACCGGTAGCATAAACCTTTGCATCGCCTGCTGTACCGGCATTGATCTTCTCCAGTGCCTGAGCCACAGTGTAAGGCTTCTCCAATGTACCGCCTGTTTCTGATGCCTTCAGGTCATCCGTGCTGCGAAGCACAATCTGCCAGGTGTTATTGTAACGGGTGAAGATACCGGTGATATCGAATACACCCTGTGGAACCACCTCGTTGGCAAACTTAGAATAACCCGAGTTGCGCACTACCAGGTTGCTGCTGCTGATCTTCTTGCCCGTTTCGGCATCAATCAGTTCCAGACTCGTATTGGTATCATCTGGTGCCCATACGTTTGTACCGTTGGCAGAAGCAAACTTCACCTTCTTCAGGGTCATCAGCTTGCCCACGTTAGCATCCATATAGGCTGCATCAGTAAGCTTTGTCAGGTCAAACTCCTCTGGCACTACCGTGCTTGCATCAGCCTCGCCAGGGTTCAGAATCTTGAAGTGCTCGTTCCAGATGGCACGCTCTATCTTTCCCATACCCAGACTTCCATCTGAGAGCTTGGTATTCACACCGCCAATCTGAGGCAACTTCTTGTAACTTCCGATATAGAGACCCTTCAGATTTACGAGAATCTCCTGACCGACAGGAAGATAACCCGACAGGCCACTTCCGTTGATGGCAATGATGATAGCGCCGGATGCATCCTGTACGCTCACCTGATTGTAGATATTGCCACTGACATCATTGCCCGTCACTACCGCCTTGATCATCATGTCCTTCTCAATCTGCTTGTAGCCATTGTCGCTGTTGATAATCGTAGCAAACTGGGTCTTCAAATCTGCTATGCTGATCACATTCTTCTCCCTCAGGCTGTTGTTGCCATATGGAGCTGCAGGCACCTTCTCGGTCAGGTCTGGGTCAGCATAACCGTCGCCCATACACGACCCCAGGGTCAGTGCCAGGAATGCCAATGCTATGAATTTTATCTTTTTCATTGTTCTTTCTTTTTATTGTTATAGAGAAACTGCTCTTTAGAATCTGTAAGATACCTGGAACATGCCGTTGGTACCCCAGGTGTAATACTTCTTAGGATTCTTAGAGAACTGGTAGAGGCGAGGATTCTTCACGTTGCCGTTAGCATCCAGTGTATAGCTTGAACGAGAGTTCTGCTCATATCCGCCTGTTACGATGGTCTGGTTGTTCAGCAGGTTGGTAATCATGAGGTTGAAGTTGAGAGAACCCTTCTTCAGTCTCACGCTCTTGCCTATGCTCAGGTCAACCATCCATCCTCCGTGACCCTTCTCCTGGGCTACAGCATCCTCAGTCCAGCTCATACCGTCGAGTGTAGTAGGAGCAAAGATTTCAGGGTATGCCTTGTAGGCAGCCTGGCGGTTGGTCAGCACCTTCTCATATCTGTAGCTTGGAGAATAAGAGAGGTAGATGCGGTCGTAGTAGTTGGCATTGAGGTTGACGAACCATCCGTTTACGTGGGCATCGAGACCGATGCTTCCCACTGTGAGCGGTGTGCCACTCTCGCGCATATTCATCACGTAAGCCTTGTCCTGGTAAACCTCAGCACTCTTTGAGAGCATGTATACGGCGTTTACATTGTTGATGTTCTTCGCCTCGCTCATAGCGCCCAGAGTCTTCAGGTCGAGCCATGATGTGAGCTTGATCTTAGCGCCCACCTCTACACCATAGTATTCCTTCTTCAGTCCGGTCATGCTCACGTAGGTGAATGAATTCTCATCATCGTTGTAGAAGTTCTGCCATTCCGTAACGTTCTCCAGTCGGCTGTAGTATCCGCTCACGTTGGCACTCAGCCATGCATTGCGATACTGGTAGCTGAATTCTGAGCTGAAGATGCGCTCGTTCTTGAGGTTAGTCACGAAGTCGTTGCTGATTTCAGGCGAGATGAAGGCTGTGCTTGCCATCGGCGCACGCAGCTCGTATCCGGCTCCGATGCTGAAGGCATGGCCTCTGCCCATATCCACGTTCAGGCTTCCCTTTACGCCACCGTCCAGGAAGTTGGCTGTGCCGCTCTTGCCCTGGCTGTTGTTCGGTGCCATACCGTTGCGCATGTAGCCGCGGCGGTTCATGCCGGTATATCCGATACGTCCGCTCAGCATCGCCTTCATGTTGTAGAATTCGGCTGTATAGGTGCTCCATGCGTTTGCCTTGTTCACGTCGATGCGATAGTCGTAACCGAACTTGTCGCCCTCGTAAACCAGCTTGCCTGTGTTGTTAGGACCGGCTGTGTTCAGGTCGTACTGCACACGTGGGTCGGTCTTAGGATAATCGCCCAGGGCATAGGTGTTGATGTTGTGGAAGATGGCACCGCCCAGCATGTCTTCCAGTGTCTGATAGTGCTGGTTGGTACTCTTTCCGAGCATGATACCCGTGGCCAGGTTCGATTTCTTGGTCAGCTTGGTGTTCAGAACGGATGACAGGGTCAGGGTCAGGTTGTCGTTGTGCTTAGCCTGAACATAGTAGAGCAGATCCTGTCCGTTCTTGGCTGCCTGCTGGTTGGCATAGTACAGTCGGTCCCAGTTAATCTGTCGGTTCTGCTTGCTTGCCTGCCAGTAGTTTACGGCGTTGTTCCAGTTTTCCCAGGTATACATGTTGTTGCCGTTCTTGTAGTCGCCCCATACATAGTAGTTGGCAGATGGCATGTTCTTCCAGTAGTCTGGCTGTGGATTCTCTGCGTTGTTGTAGTTGAGCTTGGTGCTCTTGTACATAGAGTATTTTCCGAACACCGATGTGGTGAGCTTCATCTGGTCGTTGATTTCCCAGTCCCATGTAGCGATAGCCGAAGGGGCAAAGTCGTTCACTACGCGTGAGTTTCTCTTGTGTCCGTTCTGGTATCCCCAGTATGGGTTATACTGGTAGTCGTTTGCCAGCCAGTAAGCCTCGTCGGTAGATGCTCCCTGGGTGCTTCTTTCTGTCGGGTTACCCCATGTAGAGAAGCTCAGCGAGTGGCCGTTCATCCACTTCTTCTGCACGCCGAAGAAATAGGAGAGGGCGTTGTAGAAGGTTCCCTCTACGTATCCCCGGTTAGCCCAACGGTAGGTGAGACCGGCTGTAATGGCCCATCCCTTCTCGTTGAATCCGCTGGAGTAGGAGTAGAGTCCGCGCAGGGTATAGTTGCGGTTGGCAACACCTACGCTGGCATACTGTCCTTCCTGCATGCTTCCGGCACGGAAATCATAGTTGTTGGAGCCTGCCATGCCCGTCATCGAATAGCCGTTGGCTTCGAAAGGCAGGGCGAAGTCTACGTTTCTGGAGAATCGGTTCAAACCGCCGATGTTGGAGAAACGGAACTGTCCGGTCTCCATATCGTTCATGGAAGCACCGTTGATATAGACATCGTTGTACTTCTGGTTGAAGGCACGGTAGCGGAAACGTGCTGGCGAGAACAGATAACCTGCCTGGCTCGCGTATACGTTGCTGGTAGAATTGAGGATGGTGACATTGGATGACATGTCATCGTCCTCGCCCAACTGTGCCTCGGAGAAGGTGAAAGCATTCTCGTCGAGTCCCTGTGCTACGTTCTGGTCAGTCTTTTCGTTCTGAGCCATAGCCAATGAACACGAGAAGAGCGCTAACATTGCTAAGTTTACTTTCTTCTGCATAGTTTATATGTATTAAGTATTAATAAACCGGCAACAGCAGTCTTTTTGAGCAGTGATGATATATGTCCCGCTAGGTCTTGTTTAGGCGATAAGGGGACTTACCGTGGTCCCTGGTCTTGTATCTTCTGTTCCGATTCAATGTGTTTAATGCTGCAAAGTAACAAAAAGTTTTTTGAAAAATGAATTTATTTATGTTAAAAATGCATGAAATCTGAAAAAATATTCGTTTTTATGGAGATATTTCCGGTTTTTTAGGTATCTTTGCTGCCTGTTACCTCACCGTGTTAAGGTGAACATAATATATATAATAAGGTATACATTAATAATTAACTGAACTTTCGCATGTGGTTCAAGTACGGGCTGAAGGCCCAAAAGCTCCAGAAGCAGCACGCCCTGAAAGGGCAGAAGCTCCTAGCCCAGGGCATCGCCCTGGGTATAATGGCAATCAGTAAGGCGCCCTGTAAGGGCAAAAGCTTTATGCTTTGTCTGGAGTTTTAAAGCTTTTGCCCTTACAGGGCGACAGGTTTGCGTCCGTAATTACCCAGGGCGCTGCCCTGGGCTAGGGGCTTCTGCCCTTTCAGGGCGTGTGGAACTCACTTGGCGTGTGGAACTCACTTGCGAAAACTTGAATAATTAATATTAGTATGAGAAAACATTTGCTCTTGCTGGCAGCCCTCCTCATGATTGGGCTGGGCGCTACGGCACAGAAAAAGAAGTCGCAGACTTCCGGTAATAGGCAGTATCAGGTGTATGCTGTGGGTTTCTACAACCAGGAGAACCTCTTCGATACCTGCCATGATGCCGGTAAGAATGATTACGAGTATCTCCCTGCTAAGGGATGGAATGGTATGAAATATACCAATAAACTCAAGAATATGTCGCGTGCACTTGCCGACATGGGTACCGATGTGCTGCCTAACGTGGGCTGTGCCTTCATCGGTCTGTCTGAGGTTGAGAATGCCAACGTGCTGAAAGATCTCACCGCGCAGCCGCCTCTCAAGGCTAGAAACATGCAGTTCTGCCATATCGAGGGTCCCGATAAGCGAGGCATCGATTGTGCGCTGCTCTATAATCCGGCACTCTTCACGGTGAAGAATACCCGATTGGTGCCTTATGTACAGGAACTCGCCAAGGATTCTGCCTACAAGACCCGTGGTTTCCTCACCGTTCGTGGTGAGCTGGCGGGCGAGGATGTGGCGGTTATCGTATGCCACTGGCCAAGCCGTTTCTCCGGTTCGTTCTATCGCGAGAGCGGAGCGCGCCAGACTAAGGTGGTAAAAGACAGTCTGCTCCGTCTGAACCCGGCGATGAAAGTGTTCGTGATGGGTGATATGAACGATGATCCTACCAACGCCAGCATGCACAAGGTGCTGAAGGCGAAGGCTGAAATCAGCGAGGTTGGTGCCGATGATATGTACAATCCATGGTACAACATTCTGGCTAAGGAGGGCAAGGGAACCCTGTTCTACAGCGGTTCATGGAATCTCTTCGACCAGATTGTCATCACGCCTAATCTCCTGAACAAGGATAGTAAGCACAAGGACTACAGCTCTTTGAAATTCTGGAAGAACCATATCTTCCGCCGCGATTACCTCATCCAGCAGGAGGGCCAGTACAAGGGTGCTCCTTTGCGTACCAAGGCGGGTGGCAGATGGCTCAACGGCTACAGCGATCACCTGCCGGTAGTGATGTACTTGGTGAAGGAAAAGAAGTAAAGTAGTTGATAGTTTATAGTTGATAGTTTATAGGCACGGATTACGCGGATTACACGGATTTATGGCTCTGAGGCCAATATTCCGCACCGAACTTTCGCATGTGGTTCAAGTACGGGCTGAAGGCCCAAAAGCTCCTAGCCCAGGGCGATGCCCTGGGCTAGGAGCTTCTGCCCTTTCAGGGCGTGTGGGGCTTACTTGCGAAACTTGAATAAGCTAATCATAAAGTTCAAAGCTCAAAGTTCAAAGTAGAAATGGTTGAGAATCATCCTTTTGAGCCGTGGCTGCCCGAGAATGCGCGGCTGCTGATGCTCGGCACGTTTCCGCCTGCAGAAAAGCGGTGGTGCATGCCCTGGTATTATCCTAACTTCCAGAATGATATGTGGAGGATATTCGGGATTATCTACTTCCAGGATAAGCTCCATTTCGTGGATGTAGAGAAGAAGACCTACCGCCTCGATGCCATCAGGGAGTTCCTGGGGGAGAAGGGCGTCGCCATCTATGATACCGCACAGCAGGTGATACGTACCAAGAATACGGCATCCGACAAGGACCTGCAGATTGTGCAGCCCGCCGATCTCGACGGCATGCTCCGCCAGCTGCCCCATTGCAGGGCGGTGCTCACAGCCGGTCAGCTTGCCACAAAGGTATTCTCTGAACACTTCGGTATCAGGGAAAAGCCTGAGATGGGAGGTTACGCAGAATTCCAGTTCGAGGGTCGCAGGCTCCGTCTGTACCGCATGCCCTCCAGCTCCCGTGCCTATCCCATGGCAGTGGAGAAGAAGGCTGAATTCTACCGCAGGATGTTTGAGAAGGAACTTCTTTGAAGTGAAGAGTGAAGAACGAAGAGTGAAGAATTCAATAGTCTGATGGCGCCGCACGCCCTGAAAGGGCAGAAGCTCCTAGCCCAGGGCATCGCCCTGGGTAATAAGGGTAGTAAGCAAGGCGCCCTGAAAGGGCAAAAGCTTTATAGACATAAATGAAAGAAGAAAGAATATGAAAGATAAAGTGACCGTTATTGGCATTGCGGGAGGCACAGGCTCCGGCAAGACCACTGTGGTGAAGAAACTCGTAGAAGTGCTGCCGCCTCATTATGTGGCTGTGGTGCCCCTCGATTCATATTATAACGATACCTCGCAGATGACCGAGGAAGAACGTCATCAGATCAATTTCGACCACCCGTCGGCATTCGATTGGAAGCTTTTGCACCAGCAGCTCGCTGATCTGCGCGCTGGCAAGGCGATAGAGCAACCCACCTATAGTTATATCAAATGCAACCGTGAACCGGAAACGGTTCACGTTGACCCCAAACCGGTTGTGATCATCGAAGGCATCATGACGCTGGTGGACAAGAAGTTGAGAGACCTGATGGACCTGAAGGTGTTTGTGGATACCGATGCTGATGAGCGTCTGATACGCAACATCCAGCGTGATACCATCGACAGGGGTCGCACCGTATCGATGGTGGTAGACCGATACCTGAAGGTCCTGAAACCGATGCACGAGCAGTTTATCGAACCTACCAAGCGCTATGCTGACATCATCATTCCGCAGGGTGGCGAAAACCTCAAGGGCATCGGTATCCTCTGCAAGTATGTAGAGGGATTGATAGAGAAATAAAAATATTTTTGGTTCAAGCATTGCATTTCTTTAATGCAATAACGTTTATGAGACAGGGCGGCCTTCTTCGTGAGAAGAGGTCCGCCCGCTTTGTTTTTATCCCAGTCTGGCTATTCAAGTAGTTCAGTTAGCTAACTCAAGTAGTTCAGTTAGCTAATTCAAGTGGTTCAGTTTGCTAACTCAAGTAGTTTTGTCAGCGAATTCAGCCGTCTCAGTTAGCTGATTCAGCCGTCTCAATAAGCCTACGGATACGTCTGCGCTAGCCGGCGCAGTAATATCCGTACCCCGACGCAGTAATATCCGTATCCCGACGCAGTAATATCTGTATCCCGACGCAGTAATATCTGTAACCCGACGCAGTAATATCCGTACCCCGGCGCAGTAATATCCGTACCCCGATGCAGTAATATCCGTGAGCCAGCGCAGCACAACGTGTGGTCCGTTTTCGCTAGGTCCCATCATAACCATATTCTGCAAAGATCTTCTTGCTTTTTGCAAGAAGATAAGCTGAAAAACGTGATAGATGAAGGCTATTAGTGATGGATAGCGTGATGGATATTGTAAACATTTTGTCCATCCATCACGCTTTCCTAAATAGATAATTCTCTTATTATCAGGTGATTAATATTTTGATAAGAGAAAAAGTGAGGGATGTGAGGGATAAAAACTTTAAAGATTATTCCTCTTCCTCCTTCTCAAAAGCCTCTACGAATGGCTGGTGGAAACTCTGGAAAATGTTGAGATACTCGGCTCTCACCTCATCATCCTCATCAAAAAGATTCAACTCGCCACGCTTGTGAGCCTTCAGCATACTGCTGTAACGGCGAATCTTACGCTTGTAGTTCCTTGCCAGCAACGCATCTGCCTGAACAGGATTCTGACTGACATACGAAAAGGCACAAAGCTGCTTCATAAACATGTCGAACACCGGATTGTCATGACTCCAGTCATCCTCATTCAGCCAGAACCACTGGAAATGATACTTCTGCTCCAATGCCATCAGATGCTGGCCCAGCTCGTCAATCTCCATGCCCTTCTGCATCTGCTCCTCAGCAAACGCTACCAGAGAGGCTGCATCCACATTCAACTCAACCTCGTGAGAAAGCGTGGTGCCCTCAATCTGAATGCGCCAACGGTAATTCCTGTTCTTGATGAGCGCAGAATTCGTGTTCATCAGCAACTCAGAAAGCTTGCCCTCGGTAGGAATCTGACCCACTACCGAAAGACGGTCGCGCTGGTTGCGAACCACCAGCTGATGGTCCTCATGGCGCAATACACACATGTAAACCAGTCTGTTGCTGTCGAGCTGAAGGGTGAAACGGTCGTTGTTGTCATCGCCCACAAATTCGTAGGTGTAGTCATCCACCTTATCCTGAGGAATGCTCAGTTCGCCATGAACCTTGTTGCCCTCGGCATCGAAGAGCGAGAAACCGATGTAAGGAATCTGAAGACGGAGAACCACCGGATTGCCTCCATCCTCTGGAATCAGGGTAACAGCCAGTCCGTCATCACCGAAATCTTCCTTGCGGCATACGAATCCGTCATCCGTCTTCTCAGCCTTCTCCACCTTCACCTCGCCGTGGTGCCACCAGAGATCGAAGGTGATGGTCTGGTCGTCCTCAGCGGTTACATGGATGAAATCATCGATGTCCTGACCCAGGTAAACCACCTTGGCAGGCTCAATCTCCTCATCATCATCGCCCAGCGCGCGCACCCACACCTCGCCCGGAATAGGATCATCTTCCCATTCGGCAGCAGCAGGGGCTGCAGTAGACTTGAAAACGAGGAAAACCATTCTTTCTTCCTCCCTCGTGCCATCTTCGCGGCACGTGAAGCACTTCGCCTCCTTGGGGATGAAGAATGGGGTTAACAGGTACGGGTTTTTGCATAATGCGGTATACTCTACCTCGGTCCATACCGGGAGAGCGTGTGTATTAGTCTTGTCTGTCATATTTTCTTGTTGCATATAATTCTTGAGTTGGTTCTATTCCTGTTCATCATCCGGCGGGTGTGGCAGGATGATGGGGTGTTGGTCCCAAAAAACGGGTGCAAAGGTAATGCAAAATTGAGACACTACAAAATATATCACCTATTTTTTTAATTATTTTACGATTCAATATTTGGCTCTTCCAAAAAATAGTTGTAGTTTTGCATTTGAATAATGATTAGAACTTTCGCATGTGGTTCAAGAACGGGCTGAAGGCCCAAAAGCTCCTAGCCCAGGGCATCGCCCTGGGTATGATGGCAATCACAAGACGCCCTGTAAGGGCAAAAGCCTTATGTTTTGCCTGGAGTTTTAAAGCTTTTGCCCTTACAGGGCGACAAGTTTGCGTCCGTAATTACCCAGGGCGATGCCCTGGGCTAGGGGCTTCTGCCCTTTCAGGGCGTGTGGAACTTACATGCGAAACTTGAAATGAACAGAAAGATGAAAATCAAGACAATACTCACGCTGGCGCTGGCCGCCACAACCCTCGCAGCATGCCACAGGGGTAAGAAACCACCACGTATGGACAATTCGAAACTCGCCATCAGCCTCTCAAAACCGGCTAAGGGCGACAGGGCTATCTACGGACTTGCCTGCCTGGGCTGCTCGGATACCGCCCTGGTGCTGCTGCCCAACGGCGGAGGAGACCCCGTAAGATACAACATCCTGGATGCCACACGCAACCATCAGGTGTTCGGAGATATAGAGGTGGGCGACTGGGTTTGCGTGATGCCATGCGAGGAGAAGGATGAGAAGAACCGCGCCGACATGGTGATAGACCTGGACCAGCTGAAGGCCACCTGGACCTATCCGGTGATGCCGAAGCTGCGCGATGTATCGCATCTGAACAAGCGCCAGCAGGCGAGAATCCTTGCCAACATGCCCGACAGCATCGTAGATACCTATATGGTGCCGCGCCAGTATGGCTTCACCCTGAAGCGCATGAGCGAGGCGATGGCCGTGGGCAGGGTGATGGTAAACAAGGATGTGGATGACGACAGTCCGGTAGAATATCCTGCCGTACCTCAGTATACGGAATGGCATGCCTACAACGGCAAACTGATTCTGGTGCAGGGCCAGCGCGAGCTGGATGGCGTGGTGATGAATGAGAAGACGAAGCGCGATACCTTTACCTTTGTATATATGAAGGGCGACAGTCTGGCTCTCTCAGACCGTGAGGGCCGCATCCAGGGTTTCCACCGCTCGCTCGATGCGATGAAAGCCAACGCCAAGGCCCATGCCGCAGCCGAGAAGCTGAACAGCAAGATGAAGAAGGAAATATTGAAGTAAATACTGAACTTTCGCAAGTTTTGTCCCATACGCCCTGAAAGTTTTCGCCATACGCCCTGAAAGTTTTCGCCATACGCCCTGAAAGGGCAGAAGCTCCTAGCCCAGGGCATCGCCCTGGGTATAATGGCAATCAGCAAGGCGCCCTGTAAGGGCAAAAGCTTTGTATATTGCCAGGTATTTGAAAGCTTTTGCCCTTACAGGGCGACAGGTTTGCGCCTATAAACACCCAGGGCGATGCCCTGGGCTAGGAGCTTCTGCCCTTTCAGGGCGTGTGG
>NZ_JAHOEA010000030.1 GCF_019127135.1 Segatella copri
CCCAGGGCGATGCCCTGGGCTAGGAGCTTTTGGGCCTTCAGCCCGTTCTTGAACCACATGCGAAAGTTCAGCAAATAATTGATAAACCGAATACCGTTCTGTTTCGGAAATCTTTGTTTTCCTGGTTTACTGAACGACCGTAGGGAGTGATATCTTCTTTAACTTCCCTTTAACTTCTTTAACCGCTTAAACTTCTTTAACCCTTTTAACTTCTGAACTTACCTGAAACTTGAATAATCTAATATACGAAACTTCAAGTTTTCTGCGTTAATATTTGTTTAAAAATCAGTCCTTTTTCGGTATCGTTAACTTCTTTTATCTGATAATTGTTTAACACAACATAAGACGGGATAACCTACCCCACTCGCTTTTCAAAGATTTCAGCGGTAAGAAAAGAGAAAAAATGGGACCCTAAAAAAATGGCACCTCTTTCGGAACCAAAAATAAACGCTTAAAATATGTAAAAACGGGCAAAACCCTTAAAATATGTTTATAAAAAGCGAAAAACACCCTTCACCACCCTTCACCCGTAACTATTTGACACATAAAACGTTAAATAAAAAGGTGAAGGGTGAAGGTTTGAAAACTCTTTTTTATATATACGCGCGGCAAGGGAAAAAATCCGTTTTTTCATTTTTCTGATTTTCTGTTTTTTCCAAAAATCCTAAAAAAAGAATATAATATAGAGATTTTAAATATACCCTTCACCCTTCACCCTTCACCTCGTCACCACAACACATATCCATCATCGTATTCCCAACATTTGTTTTCCTGGTTTATTCTTCGGAGATATTCTGCTATCTTTCGGAGATATTTTCATATTCTTCGGAGATATTCTGCTATCTTTCGGAGATATTTTCGTATTCTTCGGAGATATTCTGCTATCTATCGGAGTAATTTTCGTGTTATTGATTTCAGAAATAGTTATCATTTGACAAGTGGAAGAGCCAATTCGTTACCGCCCACACCAAGCCAACCTCGTGACCATCAGAGCGAAAAACAACGGATTAACTTTATTTAACGGCAAGAATCAACTGATTATGAAAAAATTACATTAAATTTGCAGCGTCTAAGAGCTCCACTTGTAAGTGTACGCAAGATGATGATAGTCAAACTACCAAAACGATAGTCAAACTACCAAAAAAACAACGAGCTGGAGGACAAGAATATAAGTAAGTGATATTAAAGAAACTGAAAGTACAATTTAAACTTAAATAGATATGAAAGTATTCAATTCTACTCTTGCTGCCATCGGTTTGGCGGCATTCGTATTCGCATCATGTAGCGACAGTAACAGTGATCCTGCAGATGGTTCACCAGCAATCAATCCTGCAGAGATTACCAACATTACACTTAAATCACAGACTGTAGACAACAGCCGTGTAATCAATTACAAAAACTCAACAGCCAAGGCTAGAAAGTTTTTCCTGAGCACAAGAGCTGAGGACGGAGTTACATTCCCTACTCTCAAGAAAGCTCCTGTAGAGGAAAACGCAAAGCAGCTTAACAATCCTGCCGACCTCGAAGTTGTAGGCAAGAGTTACCAGATTAGCGGTCAAAAGAGTCTGAACTTCGCAGGAAAGACTATTAACGGCGCAACAATCTTTGTACATAGCGGTTCTACTTTCGAATACGACAACACTACCAAGATAACCAACAGTGTCATCGTATTGAATGGTAGTGCAACTTTGAAATATACCGGTACTGGAGAAATGGTACCTGCAACCAACACTGTATTCTGCACAGATGTAAGAAACAATGTTGTTGCTTCTGGCGAAATCAACATCAACGGTGAATTCTACGCTAACTTCAAAGGTACCTCTGCTTCAACAGGTAAAGATTTGATGACAGGTCTTGGAGCTATCAAAGAAACATCTGCAGAAGATAAGAATAAGCACATTACTCCTACCCAGAAGATTATTTTCGGTGAGAAGGCAGTAGCTTACATTAATGGTTCTATCCGTGCTACAGAGTTGAACATAAATAAGGGTGCAATTGTATACACCACAGAAAATGTATTCGATTCTAAAGGATTTAACTTGAATGGAAGTTTGAAGGTTGATGGTTTTGTACGAGTAGGTGACTTCACTACCTTGACAAAAGACAATCGAGCAACTGCTGCTGACATGACTGTAAATGGCTACCTTGAGACAGGCGCAAACTCTGCCGTAAAGGTAACAGGTACTCTCAATGCTAATGCGGATTCTAAGATTGTTGCTAATTACATCAATGTAACAAACAATCCGAAGAACGGAAAGAACCAGGCTACAGATGATAAGGGCAATACCATTCCTGGCGATGCTACGCTTAAATTGAATGGTAATTGCAAAATCAAATTGACCAACAAGAGCGTAATGAACGTCAACAACCTGGTTACAGACAACACTCAGGGTCAGGTTGAGTTGGCTGATGACAGTTCTATTGCTGTAATCAAGGCTGACAAGTTCGTTAACAATGGTGAAGATAGAATCCTTTCTTTCTCTACCTCAGGTACCAACGCTTGTTTCCTGTTCCAGTTCACAACCAACTATAAGGGTGAAACCAAGTTGTCTTCATTCGATGACCTGACTCTTCAGGCTACATACATCGACTACGATAAGACAGACCAGAACCAGAAGGTTGAATACAAAGACGACAACCACGTAAGCTTCGGTTACAAGTGGACGGGAGACGCTTCTAAGCTGGTTGCAACTCAGAAACTTGACTTGATTGCTTCTGCAGAAGATCCTAAGGACGGTGAGTCTGCAACATGTATCCAGCCTGCAAATAACAAGTTGTATGTTTCATATCATACTAACGGAAACAATAAGGTTGGTGGTAGTATCGAGGTTGCAAGCATGACAGAAGGCAGCAAGACTTTGACTATCGAACAGAGTAAGAAGGCAGCTGATATCGACTATAACCACCTGATTATTGAAGGCGACAAGCTCTTCCTCGCAGGTAGCCAGCAGGGCAATGGTAAAGATGTAGAAGGTGGTCATTCTGTAGGTGCTTTCATGGGTGAAGTTGCTATTACAGCTTCAGGCATTAGCGACAACCTGATTCTCCATTCTGTTGATAAGAAGAGCGACAAGGTAGACGCAAACTGCGTTGCAGCATATGGTACAGACCATGTATTGGCAACAACCCAGGGATTCTACGTAATCGATAAGGATGATAATGCTGACCTCTACCTGTCAGGCACAGTAGCCAAGCATGTTATCAGTGAAGGCAACAAGATTTATGCATTGACAGAAACAGGCAGTTTGAACGTATACAATAGTTCTGATATGACTAATCCTGAAACAACTTACACAGTTGGCGCAGTAGCACCTAAGGGTAACAAGGCGGTAATAGCTATTGACGAACCTAATGGTGATATCTACGTCTGCAAAGGTAAGAATGGTGTTGCTAAGATTTCAGGTAATACTGTAACAGATTTCTTTACTTGCCCAACTATCTCTTCTGGAGATAAGCAAGGTCAGACTGAAGGTAATGCTAATGGTGTAGCTGTAGATGGTAAGTATGTATACATTGCATGTGGTAGCTATGGTGTTGTTGTTCTTGACAAGACAACAGGCAAGGAAGTTTGCCACCGCAAGGCATCTAACGGCAAGTCAGCTAACTACGTAGCAGTAGCCGATGGTAACATCTATGTTGCTTACGGTCAGAGCCGTATCCAGGTTTACAAGCTCACAAAGACGAACTAAGTTATAAATAAAATCTCTCTTGTTCTCCCTCACTCTATCGTGAGGGAGAACAAACCTTATAAAAGCTAAATTAACTAGCTATTAAACAATTATAAGGTATGCGTAAAAAGTGACTAAAGTATTAACGAATAATATAGAATAACATGAAAGCTATAAATATAAAGCTTGCTACTTTTAGTTTCGCAGCTATGCTCCTCGCTTCTTGTAATGATAGCAATAATAATGAAGTAACTAATCCTTCACCATTAGTTAACACTAAGATTGTCGGTAGCGAAGTAGCATCTAGCACAGATGCTCAAGAATTGGCCAGTAGAGTTTTCAACTATAAAAATTCTGTTTCTACAACCAAAACAAGAGCATTTGACACAAATACAATAAAGGATATCCTTGAAATGCCTAAAGCTCCAACAAAAGCAGAGATTGAAGCAGACGCTAAAGATATCACAGCTAAAACAAGTGATGATTTAAGTAATGGAAAATGGTATCTTCCTGAGAACAAGTCCTTCGAAATAGCTGGTAATTTGAATTTGAACAACACTACAATATATGTAGAAAAAGGAGCTCACCTTACTTGGTCTAACGGTCCATATACACAAACCGCTAAAGTAGTTGTATTGGAAGGTGGAGAATTCGACACGAGTCTTGATAACATTAACCAAATGACAGAAATTGTCTGCTATGGTTCATTCAAATTCAAAGGCTCAACCTTGTTAGTCAATAAACCTTTATACATAAAAGGAGATTTTGATTTAACAGGAAAGACATTTAATGTACAGGGAAAATGTTATATTGGTGGAAACTTAACTACTACAAATTTCAGCTGTAACTATCCTTACTTAAACGTTAAAGGCAACATGACTGTTAAGGAAAATGATTATCTTAGCATTCCTGGTGGCGTAATCAATGTAGACAAGACAATAAACATTGGAGGAAGCATCAATATAAACAATAGTGCTGTAGTAAATAGCGGTTGTGCTATCAAGAATGATGGCGGAGAATTAAATATTAACTCTGGCAGTACACTTTACTTAAAATACATAAAGTGCAACAAGATTATAGAAAGTTCTGGAGCCAATATCAGACTTGCCAACCAAAGCTATATTGAATGTGATGTTTTCGAAAACAACAATTGTGATAATTATGACTGGAAAAATACTCAAACTAATGTAAGTACATTAGAGGGTGGTGATACAGAAGCAAATCCTGCAGTTGCTGTTATCAAAGCAAAAAAGTTTGCATTCAGCAATGGTACAGCAATAGACAACACGACTGAAAACAAAAAGTATAATTGCTTTATGTTTAGAACACCTGGTGATTATGCAAAAATTGTCCTTGATGGTAAGTTCTACAAAAAGGATGATTTAACAACTGAGATTGAACCATACTTCCCAGGCGCACGTATTTATTGGGCAACAGACAAGGACAACACATCGGATGTGACCATTAATGCAACAGAATGTAATGGTGGCAAGGGCTGGACTCCAACGAATCCTGACCCAGAACCGAAAAAGCCAATCGTTCCTATCAGCGTAATAGAGCCAGACCACACACACAACATATCAGCTACATGTGTACAGCCATATAGCGATAAGATGTATATGTCTTACCACACACGTGGAAAGGATCTCGGTTCTTGTGTTGAAGTATTCCAACCGGTAGATGCGAATCGTCAAGTAAAACTTTTGCAGTATGTTTACGACAAGGATGGCTACTTGGACTGGAATCACTTGATGGTATATCACAAGGGTGATAAAAAGCAAGTATATGTAGTGGGCAATCATTACAAAAAAGCTGGTACACTCGGATTTATCGACATTGCCAAAGGTGGATTACTCAACACAGATTCCAAGACAATCGTTACAGAAGACGGTTCAGAAAAGACCATTCAGCCTTTCCAGATTCTCCCGCTGAACGCAAAAGAGAAAGCTACGGATGAAAACTGTATTGTTTATGATGACAAAAGGAACAGATTCATCGTTATGACAACTAAGGGATACGTTACTTACGACCCTGAAACTTTCAACGAACTAGAAAAGGTTAATAAGGTTGGCAAAGCAAAGCATGTTGCCATTGGTGATGGTAAGATTGTCACATTAGTATTTACAGAAAAAGCCCAATATAATGAGACTGACAATCCTGAAGAAGCTTCAAAAGAAGCCATCAATGCTCAGTTGGAAGTTAGAGACCAATCTGCAGAAATGGAATCTGAGCCAAAGTTGACTATCAAGACTCCAGCAGTATTGCCTCACTATGGCAAGAATGCTATAGCGGTTAAAAAGAGCAAGATATACGTTTGCCTTGGTGCAGCAGGACTTTACTGCTACGATATGAATACAGGAGAAAATCTGGGTCACTATCAAATGCCAAGCCCTATTATTACAAATAGCAAAGATGGCAAAAACGGCAATTACAAAGCCTACGCCAACGGATGCTTCGTTGGAGATGACGGCAAAGTATATATCGCTTATGGCTCATATGGCGTGGTAGTTTTGAAGGCTGGTACATTGGAAGCTGGTAATCCAGAGGTTCTTGCACATGTTTGCGAAGGTAAGTCTGCTAACTACATCACTGTCTACAAGGACTATATCTACGTAGCTTATGGCCAGAAACGATTGCAGGTATACCAGCTTAAAGCTGAATAAAGATAACAAATGTATTATATAAAGATAAAAGACATAATACATTTAAGATACAAAGAACACTAAAGGAATACAGCTGCAAAAGTTTGCAGCTGCATTCTTTGTGTTTAAACAAAAAATAGAATGAAGCGAAAAATAATACTATACTCAACTACTGTTCTGCTCCTTCTCATGGCAGCACAAAGCGCTATGGCTCAGACGAAAGGCAAAAAGCCGAAAAGTTTCAGCCCTAAGATGCTCGTATATGAGAACCTGAAGAACAATAATGTACTGAGACACTTCAAACAGCGCTTCGCACAACTCGACACTCTCATCAAAAACCCTATATGGGTAAAAGCACCAGTCATAGAACTGGGACTCAATAAACAGCATCACGCTGATATCAATAAGACCGACTCTCTGTTCTGGTCGAAAACTGCACATGAGCACTTAGCGCTCAACAGACACAACGGTCTGGAAGTGACCGGACAGGTTTATGCCCGACCTGACTCGTACTTCGATTCTGATGAAGACGACGCAAAAGAGGTATCAAAATATAAGATGAAGGTTCAAGCCGAACTGGGATGGAACATCATCAACTCGAAGTTCTACCAAGGCAAGGAGAAAAGAACCAAGATTGCTCTTGCCAATGAACTCGACCGCTTGCAAATAAAAAAGCGCCAAACTGCAGACATCTATGAAAAGGCAGCAGATGAGCTGACCGAACAATATAATTTCTATATCGGTACTGTCATAGCACACAGACTGGACAACCTCGACATCATGAACGAAGCGTACCAGTTTATGCTGGAAAAAGACCGAATCAGCAACGACAAGATGCTGAAAGTGATGAACGATAAGCTGGAGGCTGAATACGACATCTCCGTGCTCTGTACAGACAGAGATATCACCAACAAGCCTATCTACCGCATCAAACCAACCAAAATTGTGGTAGATACAACAGCCCTCTGGAACCATCTGAACCAGGAAAGTCTGGATGCACGAATCATGATGGTGAAAGAACAGATTGCTGACAACGACAGCAAGCTGACCAACTACTTAAGCACTACCCGACTCACACCATTCGCAAGATGGTCGAGTTACTGGCAGAGCAACAACAAGATTTCGAACAATGCCGACGTGGGCGTGAGATTCACCATTCCTATCTGGAACGAAACGCCACGCAAACGACAGGCACTGGAGACCCAGAAGGAAATCATACGCAGCAGCCGTGGTACCGATGTAAAGGAAATAAAACAGTCGGTAGGCATCCTGCTCAAGAAGATAGACAACCTGAACAAGGCTATAGCCACCGAGGCTTTCCATATAGACCAGACCGGCAAATATATCGAAATGCGGCGGTTTGCTTACATGAACCAGAAGCAGGGATACAACTATCTGATGCGTATGGACGAATATACGGGACTTCTGGAAAGTATGGAGCGAATGTATAAACTGATGCAGAACCGCGCCCTCGCTATCATCAATATAGAGAAAGCCGTGAGCATCTATGACAACAACAACATCTTCAAAGAAATAGAACTTTGAATGTAAGGAAACTAGAATATGAATGAATTCCAATATAATGGCACGCCACAAGAACAGGCGATGGCAGACTTGCTGAAGACGCAGAGTCACCGCCTAGCCAGACAGCAGATCATCTTTGCCCTGATCTTCCTGCTGGTTATCGTGCTTGCCGCCTACTATATTGTCACTCGTATGATATGGGCTACCTTCGACGGTTATATAACCCTCGATGAAAACCATATCAGTGCCGTTGATGACATCTATATCCTTAAGGTGAACAAAGAAATGGGTGAAGTGGTGCATAAGGGAGATACGCTCTACTCTTATGTACTGCTAGGTAACATTGTGAACCAATACGACCCGAACATCCTGCCTTCTGCCGTAAAGGAGACTCACGACATGGAGGTACAGGCTAAACTCGCACAGCAGGAGATTCCTGTATTGCGCACCCGCCTTGCCGAACTGAGGAAACAGAAAGCCTCTGAAAGTTCGGACATCTACTACGGTCTTACCGACAACACCAAGCGAAATGCACTGGATGCTGAGATTGCCGAGGTAGAAGAGGAATTGAGAAAGCAGGCTAACAAGGTGGAAATCTATGCACAGGCAAAGAACACCACCTATAACTTCATGAGCCGCAGAGGAGCCGGCAGAGCAAATGCTTCCATGCCTTACTCCAGCACCAGCATCTACAACCCGGGACTTATACACTACTGCTGTGCACCAGCTGATGCTTACATCTCAAAAATCAATGTGAGCGACAAGACACTGGTGTTCAAAAGCGAGGAGGTGATGGTTATCCAGCACACCGACTATGCTGACTGTCATCTGGGCGTAATCGCATACGTACCCAACGACATGGTGAAGTATATGGAAAGCCCTGACGATGCAGACATCATCATCAACAAAGACCTGGAACTGCAGGCTAAGTTGCAGATGGTAGGTCTGAGAGTAGAAGAAATACCAAAGCATCTGCAGAGCAACTTCTCGCATGATGCCAACGCAGTGGTTGCCGTCTTCACCCTGAACCCGAACCAGAGAGTTCCGGCATGGGTAATGAGCAACAGACTGCCGGTAAGAATAAGAGTGAACAAGATTAGTGCCATGCTCGATCCGAAGCCGCTGCCGATGTACACCGTCCCAGTGGGCAAGAACGAAAACGTGAAGCGAAGCAACCTGATTTCGAGCGACACCAATAATCATCAAGAACAAAAGAAATAAAGAATGATTGGACTTAGAAGAAACAAACGTGGAGACATGGTGCTCACCATCGATAGCTTTATAGATATCGACTCGACACCGGATATCCAGCCCGACTACTTCGATTGTATATACATCAATACGAAGAGTGAGCGCGCGTTCCATGCCATACTGTATGGAGCCAGTCCAATCTTATCGTGGAAATGTAGCTACAAACCGATATTCGTCAATACGGCAGTATCAGGAAAGGAACAGATCATCGACTATATCATCGATGCCTATGTGAGCGACATGAACAATGAAAAGGTATATGAGATTATAGACAAAATCAAGCAGGCAAGACAGAAGTATGGCGTGAAAAACGAAACAGCACGCCCTACACAACCCAACCAGCTCTTTGCCAACATCCTGAAATACCTGCTCTCAAGAGACCAGCGAATCATAGGACACCGACTGCTGGAGAAATCATCTTTGGGATATATCAACCCAATCTTCGAGCACTACCACAGTATGGGTCTCTTCCATCTCAACGAGATGTTCATGTTCATCGACACTATGGTGGAGTTCGGATCACTGCGCATTCACCGCTTCCTGCTCAAGGAGCACCTATGCCCTAAGTGTAACCACTCTCACCTGCTCTATACAGAGTGCTGTCCGAAGTGCGGAAGTTCGAACCTGAAGATTCAGAACATCATCCACCACTTCAGCTGCGCCAACGTATCGCCGGAAAGCAGCTATAATGTGGGCGGTATGCTCATCTGTCCGAAGTGCCACAAGAAACTGCGCCACATCGGTGTTGACTATGACAGACCAGCCGTGGTATATACCTGCAAAGACTGCGAGAATTCGTTTACCTCGCCTATCACCAAGTCAACCTGCTGCTACTGCCAGAGCACCTTTCCGGTAAATGCCCTGGTGCCACGAGACGTAGAGGACTACGAGATAACGGAAGAAGGAATCAGAACGCTGACCAGCGGCAACATCATGTTCAACAACATGGTGAACATCTATGATAACTTCATGGAATATTATCTGCTGATGAACCGACTGCGCCGCCAGCTGATGGAAACCTACCGCAAGGATGAACTCTCGGTCATGGTAGGCAAGATATGGATTATAGATGAAAACAAGGATACCGTAAAGATAAAGGAAAGCATACAGGGCAAGCTCTGTAGAATCTTCTCCAATCACAAGGTGTCTTACAACAACAATATCTTCTACGTATCCTCTACCCTCTATGAGCAGGGAGAAACGGTGGAAGAAGCCCAGCAGAAACTGAGCAAGGAGATGTCGGTAGCCATCAGAAAGCTGGCCAACTCGATAGAACCGGACGAGATTATCTGCAGCATGCTGGAAACCAAGACGAAGACCATCGCCAACAACTATGACGAGTTCTTCAACAAACTGCAATATGTGGATATGACTCCAGACGACTACTGCCGCTACTCAGAGGAACCTCTGATGCAGGAAGAAGAGAAAGAGGTGCGGCCGCAGGAAGAGCTGCTCGATACGGAGCCGAAGGAAGATGAAAACGACAAGATACAGAAGCGCATCGTGCTCTACAAGAAACTCGTTGCCATCCTTGTCACCATCGCAGGTATACTCATAATCATGGCCCTCCTGGCACTCACCGTGCTGAGATAAGCCATCAAGAAGAAAGGGAAAAGCGTATGTTTAGCATAGCAGAACATCTGAACGATTTCTTCGACTGGATCAGCACGCTATCGTTTACCAGTATCGTGAATACCTACTGGTTCCTCTTCTTCATCGAGATGCCAAGATATTATATCCTGGAATATCTCGTAATCGGAAACCGACTGATGAAGAGAAACCGGTTAGAAAAAGAGAAAGAATATGCCAAATACTTCCTGTACCGCGAGAATCCGCTTATCAGCATCCTCGTACCGGGAAAAAACGAAGGCAAACATATATTCAAAATGGTGAACTCGCTGGCTGAGCAAACCTACCGCAACTACGAAATCATCGTGGTAGACGATGGTAGCGACGACGACACCAAACTGATTTGCAACGACCTCTACCGAGCCGGGTATATCACCCACTACCTGAGGTTGGATACAAGAGGCGGTAAAGCTGCCGCCAGCAACTATGGAGCCCAGATGGCAAGAGGCAAATACATCGTATGTCTGGATGCCGACTCTTCGCTCGACCGTGATGCGCTGGAGAAAATCCTACTCCCCTTCTACATCGATGGAATGGTGAAGGGTGTAGGCGGATGCGTGAAGGTACGCAACTACAAGGAGACCATCTGCTCATCGCTGCAGGCTTTCGAATACCTGAAGCGAATACAGGTGGGACGTATCGTAACCAGCGAACTGGGTATCTACCACATCATTTCGGGAGCATTCGGAGCCTTCGAAAGAAAGACACTGAAGGAAGTGGGCTATTGGGACATAGGACCGGGACTGGACGGTGACCTGACACAGAAGATCCGCAAAGCCGGATATAAAGTGAAATTTGCCGAAGATGCCATCTGTATGACCAATGTTCCTACCAAATGGTACAAGCTGTATCATCAGCGCATCAGATGGTCGCGCTCGCTCGTGAGATTCCGTCTCCGCAAGCATGCCGACATTCTGCTGCCTACCAAGAATTGGAGTATCCTTAACTGGATATCCAACATGGAGAGTGTGGTTTTCGACTGCTTCCTCAATTTCCTGTGGTTGTGGTACATCATCAAGCTCGCCATCACGTTTAACACACACATCATCGAGGTGCTGGCGCTGGGCTACTTTATCAGAGTATGCTTCTCGCAGCTTGCCTTCATCCTGGTGCTGATGGTTTCAGAAAGAAAGAGAGACGTATGGTTCCTCTACAGATATCTGCCACTGATGTCGCCTTATACAGGTTATTTCCTGCGTATCGCCCGTCTGTCGGCTCATCTGCAAGAGCTCTTCTTCCGCCGTTCTTACAAGGACGCATGGAACCCTGAGAAGACTTCGCGCTATGCTCAGCTCGAAGGAATCTAAAAGACCCGGGTTACTTGCTGTAACGCAAACACAGCAGGGAGCTCCCAATAAAAGAAATAACATTATAAAACATAAACAATATAGTATATGATAAACAAGTCTTTTGAGTTTAAGATTGGAGTAATAGGTTTGGGGTATGTAGGTACTCCACTAGCATGCTTATTCTCAAAGAAATACGATACATGGGGATATGACATCAAAGCAGAAAAGGTAGCCAAGTTAGCCAAAAGTACAATGACAGACAACAAAATTGTATGCAAGGCATTGGAACAGGGACTGAAACTGACCAACAACATTGATGACCTGAAGAAGTGTAACGTGTATATCATCGCTGTACCAACACCGGTGAACAAATCGAACAAACCAGACATCAGCTGCGTGCGCAATGCAACTGCTGAGGTTGGCAAGATTCTGAAAGAAGGTGATATCGTGGTATACGAAAGTACCGTTTACCCAGGTCTGACAGAAGAGGTTTGTGCCCCATTACTGGCATCTACATCAGGATTGAAATTGAACCAGAGTTTCTTTGTAGGCTTCTCGCCAGAACGCATCAACCCAGGCGATACGGTTCATACCATCGAGAACATCGTGAAGGTTACCAGCGGTTCTACACCCGAAGCAGCAGCTATCATCGACAGCCTCTATGCTTCAGTACTTACTCATGGCACCTACAAGGCAAAGAGCATCAAAATAGCAGAGGCATGCAAACTGATGGAGAACTGCCAGAGAGACATACAGATAGCCTTCTTCAACGAGATGGAAAAGATTTTCGACAAGATGAACATCAACATCGAAGACGTAACGGCGGCAGCTAGCACAAAATGGAACTTCGTGCCAGCTACTCCAGGACTCGTTGGAGGCCACTGCATCGCAGTAGACCCATACTATCTGATCAACAAGGCACAGGAGGTAGACGTAGTACCATCGCTGCTCTCTACTGCCCGCGAAGTTAACGAGCAGATGGCGGTATGGATGGCAGGAAAGATAAAGAATGCATCTGAAAGCAGAAAGTTCAAGGCTCCAGAAACCAACGTGCTGATTCTCGGCTTCTCGTTCAAGCCTGACAGCGATGACTTGAGAAATACAAAAGTAGCCGATCTCTACATCAACCTGGTAGGTGCGGGATACAAGACTACACTCTACGATCCGCTGGTAGATACAGAAGAAGTGAAGAAAGAATATAACATCAAGGTGACAAATGATCCTAAAGTTCTAGAAAAAGAGTATCAGATTGTAGTCATCGGTACCCATCACAAGGTGTTTGACAACATCGATATGAACAAGATTATCACAGATAAAGGATTTATGTGCGACATCTACGGCATTCACAAGCCAAGAAGCTAGATCTTCAAGATCAGAAAGAACCTATATAATAAACCAGTGAAAGATGGAAAAGAACAAAGTGCTAATCGTCGATGATATTCCAGAAAACATTGAAACGATTTCTGAAATGATAAAGGACTTTGACATCGACGTGAAAACTGCCAATGGCGGAAAAGAAGCCATTGAACTGATTGACTCATTCAAGCCGGACGTGATACTGCTCGACTTGATGATGCCACATGTAAATGGGTGGGACGTAATAGACCATGTACGCTCTAAATACTCGAAAAGCGAAATGGTCATCATCGTGGTTTCCCTGTTAAACAACAAGGATAATGTGGATGAATGCTACGAGCTTGGAGTAAACGACTACATCACAAAGCCTATCATCAAAGCCCGTCTCACCAGTTCGCTAGACGCTCATCTAAGCAGTCTTGCAAGAGGCTAAAGTGCCTCTTGCAAGATTGCTTCTGCATGAGCTATACGATTACTAGTAGGAGGATTTATGCCTTCCAGCGGGTAGGCAATACCTAGTTTCTCATACTTGTAGATACCCATCGTATGATAGGGTAAGACATCTATTTGCTCAATGTTTGAGAGTGTAGAAAGAAAATCGCGCAACTGATTGAGGTATTCATCCTTGTCGGTAATACCTGGAATCAGGACATGACGAATCCATACTGGTTTGTGTATCTCGCTTAAATAACGTGCACAATCCAGTATGTTTACATTAGAATGGCGGGTGAGTTTACGATGCTCCTCATCGTTGATATGCTTGATATCAAGAAGAACAGTATCGGTGACGGCCATCAGACACTCGAATTTATCGAAGAAAGCCCCCTCTTTTCGGAAGGGTTGCGCTGATGTATCAAGACAGGTATTGATGCCACGCTGATGGGCTTTCTCGAAAAGTTCGATGAGAAAGTCTATTTGCATCAGGGCTTCTCCGCCGCTTACGGTGATGCCACCCTTATCTCCCCAATAACTCTTGAATCTCTCTGCCTTATCCAGCAGGTCATCGGCACTCCACTCTTCTCCTACCCCCATCTTCCAGGAATCCGGGTTGTGGCAGAACTGGCAGCGCATGGGACAACCTTGCAGAAAGATCAAAAATCTGATGCCTGGTCCATCTACAGAACCAAAGCTCTCTATGCTGTGAACAAATCCCTTCATGCGCCAACTTTCTTTTCTTGGTAATTATCCCAAAGAATAAAAGCAAGCCCAGGAACGACTATAAGAGCAGTGACGACACCCAAAAAATCAACTAAATCCATAATTATTTCTTTTTATTTTTAGACTTTATTATAAAATACATTCCTAATGCAACTATCAAGACCATAAAGAAAACGCCCCAAGCATACAACCTAGTTCTATCTATATTATCTTGCATAATTCCTGCAAAAATGACACCACCAAGAATGAGCTTGACAACATCAAAACAGAATTTGTAACCCTCTTCATAAAGGGCTTTCTTTTGTTCATTATTTAGTTTCATACCGCAAAGATAGCACTTTTTTCAATACCAAGTTTAAATTTGCAGTTAAATAAGCTAAAATTGCCCGCTAAATATCCTCGGAAAGAAAATCTAGCGGGCAATCTATATGTTACAAAGAGACAAGAGAATTCTTCACTCTTCCCTCTTCATTCTTCACTTCCTTAGAGTCTCTCGTGAGCCTGACGAGCGATTACGTCGAGCTGCTGCTCGCGTGTCAAGTCGATGAACTTAACTGCGTAACCACTTACACGGATGGTGAAGTTCTGGTACTCTTCCTTCTCTGGGTGCTCCATAGCATCCTTGAGCTTGTCGATACCGAATACGTTCACGTTCAGGTGGTGAGAACCCTGGTTGAAGTAACCATCCAATACACCTACCAATGTCTGGGCACGCTCCTCGTCGTTGTGGCCGAGAGCACCTGGACTGATGGTCTGAGTATTAGAGATACCATCGAGAGCATACTCGTATGGCAACTTAGCTACTGAGTTCAATGAAGCCAAAAGACCGTTCTTCTCTGCACCGTAAGATGGGTTAGCACCTGGAGCCAAAGGAGCACCGGCTGGACGACCATCAGGCATGTTGCTGGTGTACTTACCGTATACTACATTTGATGTGATAGTCAGGATAGATGTAGTAGGCTCAGAATTGCGGTATGTATGATGCTTCTTGATCATGTTCATGAAGGTCTTGAGCAACCATACTGCAATTTCATCAGCACGCTCATCATCGTTACCGTAACGTGGGAAGTCGCCCTCGGTCTTGAAGCTGAGAGGGAAACCGGTCTCATCACGGACGATGTTTACCTTGGCATACTTGATAGCTGAGATAGAGTCAACTACGTGGCTGAAACCTGCGATACCTGTAGCGAAAGTACGACGAACATCAGTATCGATGAGCGCCAACTCTGCCGCCTCGTAGAAGTACTTATCGTGCATGTAGTGGATGAGGTTCAATGTCTTCACATAAACGCCAGCCAACCAGTCCATCATATCCATGAAACGTGGCATGAACTCCTCGTATGTCAATACATCACCCTCAACGGCGCGATACTTAGGACCGCACTGCTCGCGTGTCTTTGAGTCAACACCGCCAGAAACAGCGTAGGTCAAGCACTTAGCCAAGTTGGCACGTGCACCGAAGAACTGCATCTCCTTACCTGTCTGTGTAGCTGATACACAGCAGCAGATGCTATAGTCGTCACCCCAAACTGGGCGCATTACATCGTCGTTCTCATACTGGATAGAGCTTGTCTTTACAGAAATCAGAGAAGCGTAGTGCTTGAATGCCTTTGGCAAGCGAGAGCTATAGAGTACGGTCAAGTTTGGCTCTGGTGAAGGACCCATGTTCTCCAATGTGTGGAGGAAACGGAAATCGTTCTTGGTAACCATTGAGCGGCCATCCTGACCCATACCACCTACCTCGAGAGTAGCCCAAACTGGGTCACCGGTAAAGAGCTCGTTGTAAGAAGGAATACGGGCGAACTTAACCATACGGAACTTCATGACCAAGTGGTCGATAAGTTCCTGAGCCTCATCCTCGGTAAGAGTACCCTCGTTCAAGTCGCGCTGGATATAGATGTCGAGGAATGTAGAGATACGACCTACAGACATCGCAGCACCATTCTGAGTCTTCACAGCTCCGAGGTAACCGAAGTACAACCACTGAACAGCCTCGCGAGCGTTCTTAGCTGGCTGAGAGATGTCGTAACCATACAACTGAGCCATCTCCTTCAAGCCCTTGAGCGCCTTGATCTGCATAGAAACCTCTTCACGAAGACGGATTACTTCGTCAATCATCTCACGATCGCCCATGTTAGCGAGGTCGTTCTTCTTCTCCTCGATGAGGAAGTCGATACCATAGAGAGCCACACGACGGTAGTCACCTACGATACGTCCACGACCGTAAGTATCAGGAAGACCGGTAAGAATGTGGTTATGGCGAACGGATTTCATCTCTGGAGTATAAGCATCGAATACGCCATCATTATGAGTTTTGCAATACTTGTGGAAGATTTCGTGAAGCTTCTCAGATGGCTGATAGCCGTATGTAGTACAAGCCTGCTCCGCCATCTTGATACCACCGTATGGCATGAAGGCACGCTTCAGAGGCTTATCAGTCTGAAGACCTACCACTTTCTCCAAATCCTTGGTACCCTCACCGATATAAGCAGCACCATAAGCTGTCAATCCTGAAACAATTTCTGTTTCCATATCAAGCACACCACCCTTGGCGCGCTCCTCCTTCTGGAGTTCTTTCAACATACCCCAAAGGGTGTTAGTTGCCTGAGTTGGTTCTGCAAGGAACGACTCATCGCCGTCGTAGCTAGTGTAGTTGTTCTGAATGAAATCACGAAGATTCACTTCACTCTGCCACATGTTTCCTTTGAAACCTCTCCATTCTGTTTTCATCATTTTAATACCTTTTTTTTATAAAGTTAATAATTATATATTTTGCACACACTATCTATTTTGAGTTGGTTTTACACCTATTATATATAGTAAAATAAAAAAGCCCGAACACGTTTGTGCCCGGGTTTTTAAGCACCTTTATTTGAAGGTGCGTATATCATGATGTTATCGTTCTTTCCGACAGCATCTGTTTTTCCTATATTTCCTAAGTTAATTCCCACTATTAATTTCATGTCTTTTAAATTCATTATTTGTAATTGGCTTGCAACAGTTTTGCAATGCGGATGCAAAGTTACAACAATAAAATGAGAAAAGAGAAGAAAAACCTAAAATTTCTTCTCTTTTCTATGCAAAATCATCATTTATGAGTATCATTCTACTGATTCTCAAAGAAATGATTGAAATTTTCGAGACATAATCCGAAGCACTTCTCATGAACCTGACGTGTCATGGTAACAGGGTTCTCAGCATTCAGAATTGTACCGCTCATAGCTACACCGATGCCCAATTCTGCAAGCGGATCTATATCGTCTGGAGTCAAGCCTCCGATAGCTACCATTGGCAGAGAGATTTTATGCTCCCTCATCTGCTCAACAATCTGGTGATAACCCTCTATGCCCAACACCGGAGAGAGTTTCTCCTTGGTAGTGGTATAGCGGAACGGACCGCAACCGATATAATCAGCCCCCTGTTCATGTAAACGGCGAATATCATCAAAAGTATTGGCTGTGCCTCCGATAATGAATTCATCACTCAGGAACTTACGGGCCTCATCAACCGGCATATCGTTCTTGCCAAGATGTACACCATCTATCTGTAACTTCTTCACCAGTTCTACGCGGTCGTCGAGAATAAAGGTTGCACCGGCACCCTCACAAGCCAACTTCAACTTACGGGCAATAGGCTCTACCTCTTCATCGGTAGCACCCTTCATACGAAGCTGAACCCAACTACATCCCCCGATAAGTGCCAGATAGGCACCTTCGAGATAAGAGAAGCGCTCGTTCTGATGCGTGATAAACTGAAAGCTCGTCTGAAAATGAGCTAATGCTAAAGACTTGTTCATACGTTCTAAAATCTAAAATCCGCTTGCAAAGGTACTACATTCACACGACAAAATCCTACAATTTACCTTTTTTAAACTTCGTCATTTGGAAATGGGGAAAGTCTTCCTTTTTTTTATTTTGTTTTTTTATACTTTCTTATTTTAATATATGAATACTTTTCTGTACCTTTGCACCATAAAACTATTTATTTTATGTTAACAGATATTGAAATAGCTAAATCAGTAAAATTGCGCCCTATCAATGAAGTGGCAGCAGAACTTGGAATTCACGAAGACCAAGTGGAAAACTACGGCCGTTACATCGCTAAGATTACTACGGACAGAATTGACAGAAACAAGTTTAAGAACCATCATCTCATCCTCGTTACCGCTATCAGTCCTACCAAGGCTGGTAATGGCAAGACCACCGTATCCGTGGGTCTCGCCCTGGGTATGCAGAAGATTGGCAAGAAGGCTGTCGTTGCCTTGCGTGAACCATCTCTCGGACCTTGCTTCGGCATGAAGGGTGGTGCTGCAGGTGGCGGTTACGCCCAGGTTTTGCCTATGGATAAGATTAATCTCCATTTCACTGGCGATTTCCATGCCATTACAGAGGCCAACAACATGATTGCTGCCCTCCTGGACAACTATCGTTTCCAGCACGAGGCAGAGGGTTTCAAGTTGAAGAAGATTCTCTGGCGCCGTGTGATGGACGTAAACGACCGTGGTCTCCGCCGCATCATCACCGGTATCGGCGATAAGAACGGCATCGAGACAGAGTCAGGCTTCGATATCACTCCTGCTTCTGAAATCATGGCTATCATGTGTTTTGCAACAAGCATCGATGATCTTCGTCGCCGTATAGATAACATCCTCCTGGGCATCACCGAGGATGACAAGCCATTTACCGTAAAGGATATGGGTGTAGGTGGCAGTATCGTTGCTCTCCTTCTCGATGCTTTGAAGCCAAATTTGGTTCAGACAACAGAGGGTACACCGGCATTTGTTCATTGCGGTCCTTTTGCCAACATTGCTCATGGCTGCAATTCCGTCATGGCTACTGCTGCTGCTCTTGAGTATGGCGACTATGCCATTACAGAGGCAGGATTCGGTGCAGATCTCGGTGCAGAGAAATTCTACAATATCAAGTGCCGCAAGACTGGTTTGCAACCAGACCTTACTGTTCTCGTCGTTACTCTCCAGGCTTTGAAGATGCATGGTGGCGTAGCTCTGGAGAACATCAAGGAGCCTAACGTAGCTGGTATGGAAGCCGGTTACTGGAACCTCGACAAGCATGTGAAGAATCTCCAGAGCTTTGGTCAAACTGTAGTCATCGCTTTCAATAAGTTTGCTACTGATACCGATGAGGAAATCGATGTATTGCGCAAGCATTGCGAAGAGATGGGTTGCGGATTCGCAGTCAACAGTGCCTTTGCCGAAGGTGGCAAGGGTGCGATGGAATTGGCAGAGCTCGTTGTGAAGACCATCGATGAGCATCCATCTGCTCCTCTCTACTTCACCTACGATGACGATGAGCCAGTGGAGAAGAAAATCGAGGATGTTGCCTTCAACCTCTATGGTGCAGGCAGCGTAACATTGAGCGATTCTGCCAAGGCGATGATTGAAGAAATCAAGAAGTTGGGTGCCGAAAAGTTCCCTATCTGTATTGCCAAGACTCAGTACAGTTTCTCTACTGATGCCAAGGCATACGGTCCTACAGAAGGCTTCGAGCTTCACGTTCGCGACATCACAGTGAATATGGGTGCCGAGATGATTGTAGTCATCGCTGGTCCTATCATGCGTATGCCAGGTTTGCCAAAGAGCCCACAGGCTGAGCGCATTGATGTAGTAAACGGTGAGATTACAGGTCTTTCATAAGCACTACAAATTTCACAGATTCATATAAAAAAAGCCCAGGGCGTGATGTCCTGGGCTTTTTCATTTATCTCATACTGAATTCACAACCACAATATAACTGATTATAGAATTCATTGATTCTCAAGAGTTCACCTCGGCGATTCTGCAAACCACCCTTCCGCCAATTCATATCCCACCATTCTACATCAGGATAAGCCTCAACGGCAAGATGGCCGGCAGTATCAATCTGCTTGATATTCTTCCAGCGCGAAGATGCCAACGTGGTGGTGAGAAGGTGAAATCCATGCTCCTGCGCATACTTGGCTGCATGAGAGAGGCGGAACAGAAAGCAGACAGAACAACGGCTGCCACGTTCGGGTTCATCCTCTAAGCCCTTGATAACAGAAAGCCACTCCTGATGATCATACTCATCCTCTACATAGGGTACATTCTGGGCTTCCAGAAATCGTTTCAGTTCATGTTTACGCACATCATACTCCTGCTGAGGATAGATATTACTGTTACTGAAATATACTGTAGGCTTCATGCCATTACGAAGCATACATTCTACAATGGCCGACGAACAAGGTGCACAACAGGCGTGCAACAAGACAGCCTGACCTTCAGCCTTGCTTCCATCCGGGAGAGTAAGTTTTACGTATTTATATTGTTCTTCTACAGGAATCTTCATTATTATCAATATTAAATGTAAAATTTAAAATGTGAACAGCTACTTCTGTTACGAAGTATTTTCGCCTTGCTTCAAAAAAACAAATGGAGTACAATCTCACGACACCCCCCATTTGCCCAAATATATGCGAAAACTAGTGCAAAGTTACAACATTAATTCGAACCACCAAATTTTTAACTCATTATTTTCTTCACAATGGTTCAAACAGCTAATATTTAACTATGTTTTAACACTTTAGCACCAGTTATGTCATCTACTTGCCTCATAAATCACGCTTTAACGTGACAACGGTCAGTTCGGGCCATGCGCCTAGGCGGAAAGGAAAAGACCCACCAATACCCGATGATACATAGAGCATCTGCTCACCAATGCGGTAAGCTCCACCCCACTCTTTGAAAGCCAGACGGGCAGGCGTCCATTTACCTATTTTCAATTGTCCGGCATGCGTATGTCCCGCCAGCGTAAGTTGTATCTTCTTACCAACTACTTCTCTGCGCCAATGATGAGGATCATGACTCAAGAGGATTTTAAACATATCTGGATCCACCCCCTTCATCGCTTTCTTCAGATTACTGCGATTGGTGAAAGGAGGCTGACCGGGATTCTCTACGCCTATTACAGCAATAGATGCCATACCATGACTCACCACATGATGTTCGTTCATCAGCTGATGCCACCCCAAACTTTCCTGATAACCATATAGCATACGTCGGTTTCTCTTCAAAGCGCCTATAGAATGATTGTTGCCATATTCACAATAATCATGATTGCCCCAGATAGAATAGATACCATCTTGGGCATGAAGCTGCCCCAACGTCTTCAGATAAGGCTCCACTTCGCTGGCTTGGTTATTGACCAGATCGCCCGTGAAGAGAATCATATCGGGTTCTTCATTGTTGGCCGCATCCACCACCTTCTGCACGAAATCATTGCCGGGAGGAAACGAGCCGAGATGAAAGTCGGTAATCTGCACCAGCCGGTAACCATCAAAATAAGGTGGCAAGTCGGGCGAGGTAAAGGTAATATGTTTCAGTTCCAACCGCTTCCAACCCTCTATAAAGCCGAAGGCAAACCAACCCATTACACCCAAAGCAGGAATCAGAGCAAAGAACCAAGGAAGAAATGCATCGAACAGGATGAAGACAACCTTAGGGAATGCCGAGAAAAGTATCGTGGTAAAGAGTACACGGACTGACAACTTATGGAAGAACCCCATCTGCAACCCCACTTCGGCAAGAACAAGTAACAACGAGGGAACCCACCATAAGATGGCTAGCAGCAAAGGCCACTCACTCACCCCAATGTGCCAAAGCCAGAAGTCGGGCAGGAATGCCAGAACCGACATGACTACTATATAGAATATGGATCTTAATACCTTCTTTATTATCTTCTTCATTGTTTTTCTTTATAAACTGGGTACAAAGGTACGATAATTCAGAGACAATACAAAATAAATTTAAATATATTTTCAATGTTTTGTTTTTTGAGAAGATTGCAGTATCTTTGCACATGAAAAATTAAATAAAATGGCAAGAAGACTAAGAAAAAAACGCATAGCAATCATATTGCTTACCTTTACGGCAATCGTAGGATGGACTACACACAGCTGTGTATCTCGCTGTACATCAGCATCAGACAAGAACAAGGCGGCAGATTCGCTCCCTAAGGCTCACATCAACGATTCCATCTCAAATGCCCTGACAGAGGGGAAGGAATATCATGAGATGGACTCGGTAATAGAAAGGTATCTCAAGAGATGGGAAATCAATGGAGCCCAACTCGTCATCACCCGCAACGACTCGCTACTCTATGCCCGCGGATTCGGAATGGCTGATAAGGAGCGAGGCATCAGAATGGAGCCTAACATGCTGATGCGCTTCGCCTCGGTATCGAAACTGATTACAGCCGTAGGTATCATGAAGTTGCAGGAGATGAAGAAACTCAAACTGAACGAGAAGGTGTTTGGCGAAAAGGGAATCCTGCGCGATACCGTTTACAACAACAGTATCAAGGACCAGCGATATTACGACATCACCGTAGAACAGCTGCTGCGCCATCAGGCTGGTTTCAACAATTATGCCGGCGACCCGGTATCTTCCACCCGCTACATCATGATGCAGAACCATCTCAAAACGCCACCTGATCACCCTACTCTGCTCAAGATTCTCTTGAAGCGCCACTTGGGTTATACTCCTGGCGAAGGCAAATGCTACAGCAATCTGGGCTACATGATTCTCTCCATGATTATCGAGAAGAAGAGCGGAATGAAATATGAAAACTTCATGCAGAAGTATGTGCTCAACCCAGCCGGATGCTACGACATGCACATTGCCGGCACTTACTTAAAGGACCGCCGACCTAACGAGACGAAGTACTACATGCACCAGGGCAGCATTCCTGTGTATGAATACAACAACAGTGGACGACTGGTAGAGAAATGCTATGGAGATACCGACCTTCCACGTCTCTCGGGTGCAGGTGCTTGGTGTGGTTCGGCTGCAGAGTTGAGCCGCTTTATTGCCAGCATCGATGGTTTGCCACATGTCAAGGATATCCTGAGCAAAAAGAGCATCCAGTTTATGACAACCGATCAGCCCGACCATCAGTATTCCATCGGCTGGAACTATACACCTAAGCGCAACAAGCCATGGATTCGTACAGGTTCGCTGGCAGGCACATCTGCTATCATTCTGAAATATCCGGATAACCAATGCTGGATTCTCATCACGAACACATCCACCTGGAAGGGACATGGTTTCTCTAACGATACAATGGCTTTCTTCGAGAAACTGAGAAAGAAATATATGGCAAACATGCCAAAGAAAGACTTGTTCTTATAAAACCAAAAAGAGGGTGAATCATAAGTTAATGATTCACCCTCTTTTTATATTAATGCTTTGTTAATCCCGATTCATATATACCTTAGAATGTATACTTCAAACCAACCTGGCCACGCCAGCGGCTGTAGTATGAGCTAGGATACTTGAGAGGCATATCTGATGGGTTAGCGAACTGGAATACACCATCACCCTTGTACGTGATCGGAGAAATAAACTCGCTGTTATAACCACTACTGAAGGTACGCCCCCAATCCTTGTTCAGGAGGTTAGCCACGTTCATGATATCCAAAGTAAGTTCCAAAGCATGTACATACTTACCTGTACGGATGCCAAACTTCTGACCGAAGTGGAAATCGAAATGACTCTCGAACGGCAAGTTAGCACCATAACGCTCGAAGTACTCACCACGATGATCCTTCACATAACGAGTAGTAGCAAGCCACTGCTTCAAATTAGCACGCTGCTGCTCAGCAGTATAAGCATCAGTACCCAAGAACTGCATTTGGTCTACCTGCGCATCTGTAGGAATGAAAATCAAGTCATTACTTGTACCATTATCTCCGTTGATATCTCCACTATAAACGAGAGAGTAAGGAGAACCGCTCTGACCCTGGTAGATAAGACCTACTGTAGTGGTAAACAACTTGTTGGTTCCCCAGTTGAAGTGATAGAAAGCAGAAGCCTTCACTGTATGAGGCACATTATAACCACTATTAGCCAACTCTGGGTTGTTTGAGAAGCGATAAGTATGAGTATTACGCCAGTTGCTCTGAGCAACAGATGAGGTCATACTGCTTACAGACTCTGAGTGAGTGAATGTATAAGATGCATTCAGATCAAGACCGAACGCAAAGTGCTTAGCTGCAGACAAAGACAGGCTGTAGCTGTAGCCCTTGCTGGTATTATACATTGCATAAATGTTGGTAAACGACTTAGCATCTGCCACCTTTGTATAAAGAGGACGGTTATCCCAGTTCATGTAAGAGGTCTGAGACAAGGTCTTACCAGACTCCTCATAAGCCAAGTTCTTGTAATAAACATCATTCAGACTCTTGCTGAAGATACCCTCAGCAGTCCATTCGATACCCAGGAGATTGAAATCGAAACCAAGGTTAACACGCATAGTCTGAGTGAACTTGAAATCCTTGTCAAACACATTAATCAGCTGGCTACCGGTAGCCTTCAGATTATTTGCATTCTGTATCTGCTTGTTAGGATCCAGCAGAAGCTGCACAGCTGAATTCTTAGATGCAGAATAAGAAGAAGTCTGTACTCCAGTATTCGTAAAGTTATTGCTCAACCAAACGAAAGGAATACGACCAGTGAATACACCGATACCTCCACGAAGGATATATTTGCGGTTCTTCTCAATATCCCAACGGAAACCTACACGAGGGCTCCACATTGGTGTACTGGCAAGTTTCTGATTTGTCTTGAAACCATATCCCTTACCTGCTGCCCACTCATTGAACTTTGCATTCTCGGCAGGAGTATCAAAGAACAGAGGCATATCCATACGGAGACCATAGGTAAGCTGGAAACTGTCTGTTACATCCCACTTGTCCTGTACATAAAAGCCCAGCTGAGCTGCGCTAAACTCTGGTGCCCAACGAGGATTACCTGTCACCTCAACATTAGCCTGTGTGAAGTAGAAGTTCTTGATATACTTACCATCACCTCCCAAGCCATCAGCTCCACAACCATTGTAATAATTCAGGAAATCGTCTGGAGTATCAAAATAATAGCATCCATAGAGATTCTGAAGGAAGAGGTTAGAGAACTTGTAAAGCTCGTTATGTGTACCGAATGTCAGTGTATGATTACCCTTGTACCATGTAAAGTTATCTTCGAGGGTATAGATATCCTGATTCAATCCATTAGCCATAGAAGAATATTCATTACCAATATTCACGGTACCATTTCCTACCTTATAGATAGTGATAGATGGCGCTGGCTGACCAGAAGTACGCTCATCACGAACACGAACGTAAGATACACGTGCCTCATTGCTCAGGTTTGGAGAGATACGGCTCTGTAACTCAGCTGAGAAAGAATGAGTCTTAGATGTGAAATCATACAAGTGGTCGGTAGTATTCAATGTAGCAATACCACCCAGACCAAGCGTCTGCTTAGCATCAACATAACTCCAACGTACAGAGAACTTGTTGAACTCGTTGATATTCCAATCCAACTTCAAACCAGCTTTCTGGCTCTTCACGTTCTTATCCTTATCTGCCCATGAAGTAGCATAATCATAACCCTGACGGTTAGCCAAGTCGTAAATCTTAGACATCAGGTCTTTAGCCAGATCTGGATTAAACTTAACATCTGGAGAATCGATGGTATACTGAGTTGGGTACGACTTTTCTGAATTCTCATAGTTTGCGAAGAAGAAGAGTTTGTTCTTGATGATTGGACCACCGAGCGTAAATCCGAACAAAGTTTCCTTCTCATCATCATAAGGCTGAGCATAGGTTCCGTCCATGTTCTTATAATGACGACCTACCAAATCCTGGTTGTTACCATAGAAATAGCCACTTCCATGGAATTCATTGGTACCGCTCTTGGTTACCGCGTTGATGGCACCACCGGTAAAACCACCCTGGCGAACATCGAAAGGAGCGATATTTACCTGAATCTGGTCAATAGTCTCCATAGAAACAGGCTGAGATCCTGCCTGACCACCATTACTGCCATTAGCAGTAAGACCGAACACGTCGTTATTCATCACACCATCAATCTGGAATGAATTATAACGGTTGTTCATACCGGCAAATGACATAGAACCAGACTGTCCGTTTGTAGTAAGCTGTGGATTCAGGCGAGCCACATCCGCAATACTGTGCGAGATAGAAGGCATATCAGCTATCTGCTGAGCATTGATACTCATGGCCGCACCGGTCTTCGTACCATTCAGACCAGCCTTACCCGAAACAACAACCTCCTGAAGCTGCTTGGCATCTTCCTGAAGAGAGCAAGAGAGATTTTGGCTTTCACCCAAGTTCAGACTGACATTGTTGAAAACCTTGTCCTTATATCCGATATAAGAGATACTTACCTTGTAAGGACCACCTGGACGCATACCCTGAATAGTATAGCGACCATCTACATTTGTTACAGCACGATACACTGTACCAGATGGCTGGTGTGTAGCAGTAACTGTAGCCCCAATAACGGTTTCGCCATTGGAAGAAATCTTACCACTAATGCCCGAAGTGGTAATCTGAGCCATTGCTGAAGTCACCACGAAGGCGAGCAAAGCTAGAAGTAGTTGCAATCTTTTCTGCATGTTGTTTAGATTCTTTTGTGAATAAATAAAGAGAGAACCGCGCACCTCGTACCGTGTGCATTCACTCTTATAAACAAATATGTTGCAAATATAAACATTATTTTTGAAACAACAAGCAAAAAACAGAGAAAAATGATAGAATATACCAAAAAGATGCAAATAAACGAAAAAAAAGATGCACTTCCCTCGAAAAAGAGAAGTGCATCGGAATGATATTATACTAATGTATAGTACGATAATCTACACAGATTCTGATTTCCAAAACTCACCCATTAGTTAAAGATGTAACGGATAGAGAACTGGATAGAATAGGTAGAGTTGAAGCTTGTGTAGTTGGTGAATGTCTTGGTCAAAGCCTCAGAACCATTACGCTGGAACTGGAAAGACTCTTTCTTAGAGTCATACTTCAACAAAGAACTGTTAACAACCTTCTTGTAAAGACCCCAGTTGCTATTAAGCAAGTTTGCCAGGTTCTTGATATCAACTCCAAACTGCAATGTATTGCGCTGACCAGCTACATTCATGTAGAAGTTCTGTGCAAACTTGAAGTCCAGCTGATGATGCCAAGGCATCTTGGCTCCACCACGCTCAGCATACTTACCCTTGCGTCCCTTCAGGTAAGAATCCTGATTGATATAGTTCCAGAAATCATCCTTCTGCTGTTCTGCTGTATAAGTCTGCTTCTGCTTTTTAGCATCAGTATAAATATAGTCAGAGAAGTTCCAGGCATCAAGCGCCTCACGACTTGCTGGAACATAAAGCAAGCTGTTAGAGCCCTTATAATCGTTCACTACATTACCAGCAAATGTATATGAGAATCTTGTTGCAGCATATGGATCATAGCCAAAATTAGTTCCCTCATATACCAAACCAACCATTGTACCGAAATGCTTAGCATAATCCTTAGAATAGCTGGCAGTAATCAGCAAACGGTTAGGAGCAACATAGTTTGCAAAACCGATTTCCTTATCATTATGGGCATTCACAGAATAACGGTTGTTCTTATAGGCAGAAGTTACCTGGTCGCCAATACCGTCACCATATGATTTCGCCTGTGCCATGGTATAAGAAGCCGAGAGGTCGAGACCAAAGTCAAACTTCTTTGCCAAAGAGAATGTCAAAGATTCATAATGTGCCTTGTGACCAGCATTTGTAATCAAATATGGTGTCACCGATTTATTTGAACATGTAAGATAATGACGAGTATCCTCTGGACTCAAAGTAATGGTCTTCTTTCCATCCCAGTAATAGTTCTGAGTGGTAACTACAGATGGGTTGAAATCACGGCTATAGATTCCCTCAACAGAGAAATTGATATCGTATGGCAACTTCACGTCAACAGCCAGAGATGACTTCCATGTTGCATTCATCTTCAAGTCCTTATCGATGATGGTTGGAGTCTGAGGTGCAGCATTTGGCTCCTTAGGCAGAGATAAGCCGCTGTCAGACAACTGCTCTGCAACTGTAGGATAGAACTTAGAAATCTCACCAAAAGTTGGAGTTGCTTTACCATCCCCCTGAATATAGGAGTACTGATACTGACCACAACCCGAATTAGACACAGCAGAAACGAGCCATACGAAAGGCAAACGACCGATAAAGTATCCGGTACCACCACGGAGTACGACCTTCTGATTGCCGAGAACATCCCAGTTGAAACCTACTCGAGGAGAAACTGTGACAGGAGCATCAGGCAACTGATCTGTTGTATAGCTTACTTCAGAACCATCAGCCATCTTGAACTTCAGGTCAGCAAACTTAGCATTATAATTGTTCTTCAACTCAGGATAGATAGGAGCCTCCATACGGATACCGGCAGTCATGCGGAATCTGTCAGAGAAGTTAATCTGATCCTGTACATACGCAGAGAACTGATTATACTTCATTTTAGCATGGAAAGGTTCTGTACCATTGAACGGATAGGTAATACCATAGGCAAAAGGCTGACCTCCAGCCATGAATTCATCTAATGAATTATAAACATAGTAACCATTCATGGCAGCACCGAATCCATTCAGAGCCTCATTGGTTTCATACTGAACACCAGCCAGGAAATTATGCTTTCCAATCATGAAAGAAGCCTCATCGGTGGCAACGAAAGTCTTCACCTGAGCTAAGTTTCCGGCAGTAAAGACATCAGGACCGAATGAGAGATAATCTGAGCCGTTCTGCAAAATATCTACTGTAGGGAATACACCACCTGTGTAAGAACGAGGCTCATCCTGAAAAGAGTATGTCAAACGTAAAGCATTGTTGACGATGCCCCACTTTGAGTTCCATTCTGCTGCAAAAGAGGTAAAGTTGCGGTCTTTGCAATAACGCGCACTTTCAAAATACATTGCCGAATTAGAAGTACGATTACCCTTGCCTGCAGAAATTCCTTCACCTCCCAAATAGAGTGCATTGGTTGAGAAAGGACTGGTTGAAGACGATGGAGCATTAGAATCCTTTGAATGTGAACGAGAGAAACGGAAATTCAACTTGTTTGTCTCATTGATATTCCAATCCAAACGTGCCAAAATCTTGTAGGCAGGAGTATCCAATGAATAGCCCTGATAACGGCCTGGGTTATATCCATACTTGCTGGAAAGGAAATTTGTCAATGTACTGATATCACCTACTGTAGGGCGATGTACTGTACCAGAAGAGAAGTTCCATGCATCGTTTTCTGAAGCACGAGCCACAGCCGAAGGGCCAGCAGCCATCTGAACTTCATATTCACCATTTACGAAGAAGAACAACTTATCCTTGATGATAGGACCACCAACAGTTGCACCCCAAGTAGTAGTATGAGACTGAAGACGGGTCAACTCGTAATCATCCACCTTGTTACCTTTAAGATGAGAATTGGTAGTATACATATAAGCAGAACCCTTATACTGATTGGTACCGCTCTTGGTTACTGCATTAATAGCACCACCAGTGAAACCACTCAAACGGACATCAAAAGGAGATGAAGATACAGAAATCTGATCCAATGCATCAAGTGAGATTGGTGAGCCATTACCAGGAAGGTTAGAACCGATACCAAAAGCATTGTTGAATGCTGCACCATCTACAGTTACATAGCTCTGACGGAAGTTACCACCACCAACAGAGAAACCACCTACGGTAGAAGCCTGAGGAGTCAACTTCAAGAGGTCGTTCATGCTACGAGATACGGTAGGAACAGCCTCAATCTGGTCAGCATTAATACTTGTTGTAGCACCAGCACGGTCGGTGCGCATGTTGTTGTTGCGATCAGCCACGACCACTACGTCTTCCAACTGAGCAGCATCTTCAGCCAAAGTTTCATTCAAGACTGTGTTCTGACCAAGAGAAAGAGAAATGCCCTTTACCTGCTTGTTCTTGTAACCCACGTAGGTTACTTCCAGAACATAAGGTCCACCCGGGCGCATACCCTGAATAGAATAGCGACCATCGATGTTGGTCACTGCACGATAGACTGTACCAGAAGGTTGGTGAACAGCCTTAATTGTTGCGCCAATGACGTCTTCGCCATTAGCTGTAATTTTACCACTAACGCTAGATGTAGTTATCTGCGCCATTGCTGTGGATACCATAAAGGCCAGCAAAGCCACTAATAAATGCAATCTTTTCTGCATACCTTTTATTATATAAAATTATTAAAACTTGGGGATATGCCCCCTCTTATATTGTTATCGGTTGCAAAAGTAATAAAAAAATTGCTTTTATTTGTTACAAAAACATGAAAAATAGTGTTTTATAACATAAAAAAAATCTGCGTTAAGCAAATAACGCAGATTTCTTTTAATTTGTTATTTATAGCGAGGGGTTGCTTATAGTTTTTTCGGGGCTAAAAGCGGGGACTGAGCTTTTATGACAGGCGATGGAATCGCCTGGAACGGAGGCTAGATGCCTTACTCCTTCCGCTGCCAGATGCTCATCACCTTGCGACGGATGGCTACGATGTTCAGGATAGAAACTATCAGGAACAGGAGCAGACCTAGAGCAATGGCTGGGAGCATGGTGCCCTCGTCGATATCAGGGAAGAGGGTTTCGATGAAGCCCATGTAGTAATCGCGGAGGAAGAAGAGGATGATCCACGCGATAACAAGTACCACGATGTTCAGCGCGATGGTGAGCACCTGATATGGTTTTGCTACATTGTTCGGACTGTAACCTATCAGAAGAAGATTCTCCAACTTAGAAGAGTTCTTCTGTACCAGCAGATAGATGCTGAGCATCAGAATGTAGAAGCTCAAAACGGAGATAACCAAACCGATAATCATCACCATCGATACCATCATGCGGAGGAAATAGGTAGTCTTCTCTGCATCCAGTTTGTCTGTCTCTACCTCATAACCGTTATCATCCAGGTATTTAGTGATGTTCTCGTCTCCCGGGTTTCCTACCTCTACGATGAGGCGGTTAGGATCGCTCTTCTGGTTTGGCGCAAATTCCTGGTTACTCCAGTCCATGAAAGCCTGTGGAACGAGGATGGTGTTGAGTCGCGAAGAGAAACCGATAACCTTTCCCTTGAACTGCTCTTTCTTGCCGCCAGCCTGAATCTGGATATTGAAATCAATCATGCCCATCAGTCCATCGCTGATTTTAGGGAGCGAATGACTCTGGGCGAAACCGAAGTTATACATATTAATATAGGTACGCGGGAGGATGATTGGCACCTCCTGAGTTCCCGGCGTATATTTCCAGTCCTTGAGCGGCACATCAACAAAACCGTCAGGCACACTCTCAAAGAAGAGTTCGCTATTCAGAACGTTCACGCCGTTTACACCCATCTGGGCATCTACCTTATATTCAGTAGAGGTGAATTTTCCTATCTTCTTTACAAACTTCTGGTCGCCGATTTCATCGATTTCAGAACCCGAGAAGGTATTGGAACGGCCGCTGATGGTATTTCCCATACCTATCTTCTTGCTCATGATGAGGTAGTCGGCTTTCATGAAACTGTCTTGCTGAGTGAAGACAGGCAGCACGTCTTTATAAAACTGAAAGCCGAAAAGAACGATGAGCATACCGAAGAGATTGGCGAAGGCAAAGCCCGCAAACTGAGGTATGCTGATATGCTGACGCAATAATTTCCAAACCAAATTCATAATCTAAATATATGTTCATAGTTTAAGTCCATGTGTTTACCTATACTGGTTACGATAACGCCAGCCCCCTGCTCCTTCGCTTCGGTCATCATGATATCTGCCATGATGCGCGAATTGTTGTCGTCGAGGTGACTGATAGGCTCATCAGCCAGAATGAAATCGAAAGGCTGACAGAGCGCACGCATCATTGCCACACGCTGCTGCTGTCCGAACGACATTCTGCCGATTTTGGCATCTACCTTATCAGCAATACCGAGCATATCAAACCATTTCAGTATCTGCTCACGCGTCTTGAATCCGGTTATCTTGTTTTTGATTTCTACATTCTCCAGGGCAGTAAGCTCAGGGAAGAGACGGAGTTCCTGAAAGAGATGGCTGATGTGACGCTTGCGCATCTCTACCCAGTCTTTCACCTTATAGTTGGCGGTAACATCATTGTCGAACATCACGCTTCCGCTGTAGTCGTGACGATAGCCGAGCACATAGCTGCAGAAAGTACTCTTTCCGCTGCCACTCTCTGCCTCGATAAGATAAAGATGACCTTTCTCGAAGGTAACATCCTGCTTCCATATCTCCGAATTCAGGTCGTTGCGCTGGGCAAAAACCTGTGGGAGAACGGAATGAAGCTGAATCTTTTCCACTTTTTTTATGTTTAATGTTTAATCTTTTACCTTTAAAATTAGGACTTTTTGGGGGACTAGCGATAGAATCGCTAGGAACGGGGGCGCAGAGGAGGGAGGTTCTTTTTACCCTTTTACCTTTTTATCCTTTTACCTTTAAAGTATAGACCACCGAAGTAAGATTTCCGAAGACTGGGGTGAGCAGACCGGTTACGGTAGAGATGGCATCATTCTTGCCCGAGCCGTCACTATCAGAACTCTTGGCGAGATTGATGACCATTGCCAGTTTCTGACCGACGATGAGTTTCTGAATCTTTGCATCTATCGGATGATTACTTGGTTTCACGGCATATTGCGCCATCAGCTGGTCACTTCCGCTAAAGAACTGCTTGTCATCCGTCACACCGAAATAGAACGAGGTCTTGCCATCGGTATAGAAGTAAGCATTCTTTCCCCAATTGGCTATCTTCGCACCAGCCGGACATGAAGTTTTCCAATAATCAACATCGCCCAACCAATTGGCATGCGACAGTTTAGCAGCCATCGTCATCTGCATATTGTTATCTGTAAGCGAAGGCATCACGATAGCCATATCTCCATCCACACTACGGATGATATTATCCATATCAATGGCCTGATTGATACCCATCAGGAGGGTCTGTAGGCTGCGGTTGCTCTGCATCATCGGCAGGAACTGATTGCCCTTTACGTTCATGAAGATACCCGCCAGTGCATCAGCAGGCATCGACTTGACGTAGCAGCCCTTGACCGGACGATAGGTTTGAGCCGCCTTCTTCAGAGCCTCATCTATTTCTTTATTAAAGGAGAAGGTTTCTCCCTTCACCTGCAGAATACCGTCTTTCACGTCCATCTCGGCAGCAATCACTACCTGCGAAGGGTCGGTATCCTTAGGCGTGCCAAGGGTAAATGGAGCTACGAACTTCTCCGGCAACGCCTGAGCCTGAGCCACCATAGCCATAGGCGAGGTGATGGTTTCCAGCCGTTCAAACATAGGCGATGCGGTAATACCTTCGCCCTCATCAGCCTTCAGATATTTCACCATCTGTTGCTGGAGCTGGGCCTGTGCATCGGCTACAACCGGTCCCATAACGAGGAGTGCCTGATCAGAAAAGCCGACCAGCCACGAATTTTTCAATACAGAGAAATGAAAGCCTTTGCGCTCTTTCACCTCTGTAGCGATATGCTGTTTGGCAAGCGAGGCAAGCCAGTCTTCCACATCGCCCTCATCGCTCACCTTGGCACAAAGTCCGAGGTTACCATCAGCACTCTCAAAGAGGAATATCTTCTCTGAGATGTCGATGCCACACTTCGATGCATCTTCAACGTGCAACAGAGACTTGAGCATTCCCGCCTTGTCTTCATCGCTCTTGCCGGATGCCATCTGCTGCATATCAACAGAGATGAGCGCAGTACTTTTCTTTGGAATGGCATTGAGATAGTCAGTGCCCGAGCATGAGCTCAGCAATCCCAATACGACAGCCAAGCACATGAACATCAAACTCTTATACAATCTTTTCATCACACTAGTAAATATTTTAAAGCTTCAGCCCTTCAAGGGCGTATGGATATAACTTGCTATATTCTTCTTGCCAGATGGCACATGTTGACAGCCACCAATCCTGCTGTTTCCGTACGGAGGCGACTGGTGCCAAGCGAAACACTCTCATATCCGTTTTCCAGGGCCAGTCTCACCTCATCGATAGAGAAATCGCCCTCAGGTCCTACCAGCACGGTGATGTCATCAGTACCCTCCTGGGCTGCTCCGGCGGAATCATCAGCTGGACATGACTTGGAAATCTCGGTAAAAAAGTCTTTCTTTTCAATCTCCTCATAGCAATGGCAGATAAACTTTCTGCCATTGCGGGGAGTAGTAATAAAATCTTTAAAGTTCTGCAGTTCGTTGACTACAGGTTTCCACGCCTTGTGGCTCTGCTTGACGGCAGAAACCACAATCTTATCTACGCGGTCGGTGCGGATTACCTTTCGTTCAGAAAACTTGCAGTTGAGGAAAGAGATTTCATCGAAGCCGATTTCCGTAGCCTTTTCGGTCATCCATTCTATGCGGTCCATCATCTTTGTCGGGGCGATGGCCAGGTGAATGTGTCCGCGCCAGGCAGGCTGCTGCGGCATAACCTCCTTCACCTCATAGATGCAGCGTTTGTTGGTAGCCAGCGAAACTTCTGCGCGGTAGAATACCCCCTTGCCATCCATCAGGAACAATTCGTCCCCCGCCTGGATACGCAAAACCCTGAGTGCATGAGTGGCCTCTTCCTGAGGCAGTTCTGTCTGCGTAGCCGCATCTGGCACATAGAAAAATCTAACTTCTTTCATTTCCTCTTATTGTTACTTTTTCTTCTTTATTTTCTGTTATTACGTAAAAATATCCTTTAATTATTCACCTTTTTTGGCTTTGCGGCGCTCTATCTCATCGCGAATGGCTGAGGCTGCTTCGTAATCTTCTTCATTAATAGCACAATCCAATGCTTTCTCGAGCATCTGGTCTGGCAAGGCCAAGAGTGGAACGGAACAAGCTGTCGAAGTCACGTTCTCTTTATTAAAAGGAGTAGAAAGCTCCTTCATAACCATCTCTGTTGTATACATTTCCATATCCGCAGCCATAGCCAGCAACACAGCCTGGTCAGGTTTGATACTCATTCGCTCATTTGTGATTTTATTCACAAGAGTAGCATATATTCCCCTCTCTGGCGTAGCATCGAATTCGAGATAGAAATCGTCTACATTTTGCCTGTCAAATAGTGTCCAAAGTACAGAGATCACATCATTATTAAAGTCAGAAGTTTTCGAATTACATGCCTTCAGCTGCTCTGCTACATATTCCTGAGTCAGGATAGATAAAGCTCTTTTTTCGGCTTCGTCTACCAGACTAATAATACATGTCCCGAAACCTTCCGGGATGCCAAAGCAGGCAGCGAGTTTAAGTTTGTACAACATTATTAAGTACCCTTTCTTTATTTATATTTATTTTTTACGTTATTATCTGTTTTTACTCTCGCGTTGAGTATGACCTTTTTCTTCCTTATTTCTGTTCTTTCTTCGGACGGAAAAGGACAGCAAAGGCTACAGCTACCACGAGCGCATAACCGGCAAAGATGAACCAACAGGTTTTCCAGTCACCCATCAGATAGCCATCGTCTGTCCAGTGGCAGTAATGGTTGATGACCATACCTGCGAGAATGGTTCCGATAGATGCACCCAGACCGTTGGTCATCAGCATGAACAGACCTTGAGCCGATGCTCTTACCTTCACATCACATTTCTGGTCTACGAACAGACCGCCCGACACATTGAAGAAGTCGAAAGCTACACCGTAAACGATGCATGAGAGGATGAAGAAGGTAACACCCGGGAATGCAGGATTGCCCAATCCGAAGAAACCGAATCGCAAAACCCATGCCAACATGGCGATGAGCATCACAACCTTGATGCCATATCGCTTCAGGAAGAATGGAATGAGAAGGATGCAGAGCGCCTCGGCAACCTGAGAGATGGATACCAGGAGCGTAGCATTGTTAGCTGCAAAGGTATCAAGCATCGTTGGATCGCCCTTGAAACTGGTAATGAACGGAGTGGCATAGCCATTGGTTACCTGCAGACTCATACCGAGCATGCAAGAGAAGATGAAGAACATCGCCATCTCACGGCTCTTGAAGAGTTTGAAGGCATCGAAACCCCATGTTTCAACCCAACTCTTAGCCTCTTTCTTCACTACAGGACAGCTAGGCAATGAGAAGCAATAGAGGAAGAGAAGGATGCTGAGCACACCCGATACCAGGAACTGATAATGGGTATACTGGAACTTATGGGCGTTCTCGCTCAACAGGAACGAGAATGAACCGTTGTCCCAGGTAGCACAGTTCACAATCCACATCGTAAGGATGAAACCCACGGTTCCGAACACGCGAATTGGCGGGAAGGCCTTCACGGTGTCAAGCCCATTGCTCTTTAATATACTGAATGCAGAAGTATTTGACAATGCCAATGTAGGCATATAGAATGCCACGCTGAAGGTGTAAACAGCTATAAACATTGCCTCATTAGGAGTCTGGCTAGCCTGTCCCATACCGAACAGACCTATCATGGCTGCTCCTGCCAAAAGGTGACAATAGCCCAAAAGACGTTGCGGCTGGATATACTTATCAGCAACAATACCCATCAATGTAGGCATAAAAATAGATACGATTCCCTGGATGGTATAGAACCAGGAAATCTCTGCACCCATCCCAGCCTTGCCGAGATAGTTGCCCATAGACGTAAGATAAGCTCCCCAAACTGCAAACTCCAGGAAGTTCATCACTGCTAGGCGTACTTTCAGATTCATAGTTTAATGTCTTTTTATTATAAAATATTAGCTGCAAAGATACAAAAATTCGGGAAAAAAGCACACGATTTTGAAGATTATCCGCATGAAAGCTAACATATTTAACAAATTATGTGTATTTTTGCAGTCGATTTCAACAGATATAAGAGAAAAATAAAATAGAAGCAACTGATATGTTAGTAAAATTTTTCATCACGTGCAATAAAATCGGGGCTTTCACGCTAGGCGGAGGCTACGCCATGATACCGATCATGGAACAGGAATTTGTAGACAAGAACAAGTGGATGGACAAGCAGGAGTTCATGGATATCATGGTAGTGGCGCAGACCACTCCGGGCATCTTCGCCATCGATATGGCGAGTCATATCGGTTATAAGCTGAAGGGAGTCTGGGGAGGCATTGTGGGTGCCATAGGCATTGCCCTGCCTTCTATCATCGCCATTCTCATCATCGCCATGTTCTTCCAGCATTTCAAGGACAATTATTGGGTGGGCAAGTTCTTCATGGGTGTGCGCCCTGCCGTGGTAGCGCTCATTGCTGCGCCTTGCTTCAAGATGGCAAAGACGGCAAACATCAACCGCTACAACATCTGGATTCCCGTTGTCTGCTGTCTGCTGATTGCAGCTTTCGGCATCTCCCCTATCTACATCATCATTGCTGCCGGTGTGCTCGGCTGGCTTTATGGAAAGTTTATAGTTAAAAATTAATAGTTTACAGTTTACAGAAAAGATATGTTATTTCTCAAGTTATTTCTGATATTTACCAAGATTGGTACATTTAATTTTGGTGGCGGATATGCGATGCTTTCGCTCATCCACAACGAGACGGTAGTGAAGAATCATTGGCTTACCAATGCTGAGTTTACGGATATAGTGGCTATCAGCCAGTCTACGCCGGGACCTATCGGCATCAACTGTGCCACCTACGTAGGTTATACCGCCTGCCTTCACGACGGCTATCCTACTTGGGCAGCCTGTCTGGGTTCGGTATTGGCTTCGCTCTCCATCATGTGGCTGCCTTTTATCATCATGATTCTCATCAGCCGCTATCTGATTACGCACAAGGATTCTAAAATCGTAAAGGATATCTTTGCGGGACTCCGCCCTGCCATCATCGGACTGATAGCTGCTGCCGCTGTTCTCCTGATGAATAAAGAGAACTTCGGATCACCAACCGACAATCCGTTTGTCTTCGGAGCAAGCATCGTGCTGTTTCTGGCTGCTTTCTACTTCACAAAATTCAGAAAGACCAACCCTATCCTGCTGCTTTTCATCTGCGGTATCATCGGAATGGTTATCTTCTAAACATCGCCCTGCGGTCTGAACCAACGACCTCCAGCCGATGGGTAAGACAAGGGGCTGATGCCTTCAGATAGGGACAAAAAAAAATTGATTGTCTCACGACAACCAATCTTTTATTAACCTTAATAATCTAATACCATGAAAAACACGATGCAAAGGTACAAATAATCTTGTAACCTGCAATAGTTTATAGTAAAAAACTTCAAGAATTTAACTCTCCTTAAAAGTTTTACCATCCCAATTAAATTTTCTTTGCACTTTTATTACATTTACAGCCTTCTTATCGTCAGCAGACAGGAAAGGTAAAGCCAAGCGCACTACGAGACTGTTTTCGTGTTGCAGGAGCAAAGCGCTCACGATTTTGAGTTCAATTTTCCCCTTGAGTTCATCAAACTTAGCCTCGCTCATCGTATCGGGTTTGGCAACAAGTCCGGAAGCCAGTTCCTGCAAAGATTTTCCATCGAAAATTCTGCTGGCATCCTGCTCCTGCCAATCCTGATTAAAGAGATAGAGTTCGCTCTCCTTCTCTACTCCGGCAAACGTCTTCACCACGCAAAGCAGCGAATCGCCGTTAGCCGATGGCAGTTTCTTCATCTGCAAAGTAGCGCTCTTGCTTGTTCTCAACTGGGCGAAATCAGCAGTCAGCGTATCCATCACACTCGTTTCGCCTAACAGATTCTTCACTTCTGCCTTCACTCCCATCTCCTGCAGCTCAGCAAATTCCAGCCGCAGGTTGTGGTTGAGATAAGGCACAACAGAATCGGGCATCGAAACCAGCAAGTCTTTCATCGACTTGGCTTCCATGCCCAAGCTTGCCATCATCAGGCAAGCGCATAATATATATTTTATCTTCTTCATCACTACAATTCCTTCGACCATTTCTTTCCCCAAGGAGTAAAGAGCCATGCAAGAAAGGCCAATGCTACTATTGAGCAAACGGCAAAAGTTAAAGCTAATGTATTCATATATCTACCTTTTAGAAATTAACAAACCTATTATAAATAAAATGACAGTTAAGAAGATACCCCAAAATATCGCCCAGTAAGAATCTTCCTGATTGGTCTGAACTATCCCAAACAGAGCCGCCATCCCACCTAATACCATTACAGTAAAAGTGGATTTACTCATATCAAAGAAATACTTCACTACTGTTTCTCTGACAAACTTTGCCTTTTCCTTTTCTTCTTTTGCTGCCATATTTCTCTATTTTCCGACAAAATTACGGAAAATAAATGTAACTTGCAAATGATTTGCTCATTTTCTTTCGAAATTTAACCTAAAAAAGACGAAAAAGAGGAAAGCGCTTCATTACGAAACACTTTCCTCTAATTATCTAATCATTAATCGTACAATCTTCTTTCAAAAGAGAATTACTCCTCAACAGCAGCCTGCGCCGCCGCAAGTCTGGCGATTGGCACGCGGAATGGAGAGCATGAAGCGTAGTTCATGCCAACCTTAGCGCAGAACTTAACAGATGATGGCTCACCACCATGCTCACCGCAGATACCTGTGCGGAGGTTAGGACGAGTAGCACGACCATTCTCTACTGCCATCTTGATGAGCTGACCAACACCCTCCTGGTCGAGAACCTGGAATGGGTCTACCTTCAAGATCTTCTTCTCCATGTATGCAGGGAGGAATGAAGCGATATCATCACGAGAATAACCGAAGGTCATCTGTGTCAAGTCGTTAGTACCGAATGAGAAGTACTGAGCCTCCTCTGCAATCTGACCTGCTGTAAGGGCAGCACGAGGAATCTCAATCATAGTACCAATCTCAAATTCTACCTCTACACCATACTCAGCGAATACCTCCTTAGAAGTAGCGAGGATGATAGCCTTCTGCTGCTTGAGCTCCTGAACGGTACCGATGAGCGGAACCATGATTTCAGGACATGGGTTGTAACCTTCCTTCTTCAACTCGCAAGCTGCACCGAGGATGGCACGGGTCTGCATAGCTGTAATCTCAGGGAATGTGATACCGAGACGGCAACCACGATGACCGAGCATTGGGTTGTTCTCTGCCAGAGAGTTTACACGCTTCTTGATTTCCTCTACGCTTACGCCCATCTCCTTAGCCATGGTCTCCTGACCAGCCAAATCGTGAGGTACGAACTCGTGGAGAGGTGGGTCGAGCAAGCGGATGTTCACGTGGCAGCCATCCATAGCCTTGAGGATGCCGTAGAAGTCAGCCTTCTGATATGGAAGGAGCTTGGCAAGTGCCTTCTCGCGACCCTCTACTGAGTCTGCCAGAATCATCTCACGCATAGCTACAATCTTCTGATCATCGAAGAACATGTGCTCTGTACGTGTCAAACCGATACCCTTGGCACCGAATGCACGAGCTACCTCAGCATCATGTGGAGTATCTGCATTGGTACGGATCTCCATCTTTGTATATTTGTCGCAGAGGTCCATCAACTCCTTGAAGTCGCCTGAAAGTTCTGCAGCCTTTGTCTCAATCTGTCCTGCGTAAACCTGACCTGTACTACCGTTCAGAGAGATGTAATCACCCTCCTTGTAAACAACGCCCTCAATCTCAACAGTCTTAGTCTTGTAGTCAACGTTGATAGAGCCGGCACCTGATACACAGCACTTACCCATACCACGGGCTACAACGGCAGCGTGAGAAGTCATACCACCACGAGCGGTAAGGATACCCTCGGCAGCTGACATACCAGCGAGGTCTTCAGGAGATGTTTCGATGCGAACCATGATAACCTTCTTTCCGTCATCATGCCACTCCTGAGCATCGTCAGCGTGGAATACAATCTGACCGCAGGCAGCACCTGGAGAAGCAGGGAGACCCTGTGTGATGACCTTAGCTCTAGAGAGAGCCAACTTATCGAATACTGGGTGCAAAAGCTCATCGAGCTTCTGAGGCTCACAGCGGAGGATAGCAGTTTTCTCGTCGATCATACCCTCGTGAAGGAGGTCCATAGCGATCTTCACCATGGCTGTACCAGTACGCTTACCATTACGAGTCTGGAGGAACCAGAGCTTGCCTTCCTGTACGGTGAACTCCATGTCCTGCATATCGTGATAGTGGTGCTCCAGCTTATCCTGGAGAGCGTCGAGCTCCTTGTAAAGCTCAGGCATAGCCTCTTCCATAGAAGGATACTTGGCAGCACGCTCCTCTTCAGAGATACCGGCACGCTCAGCCCAGCGCTGAGAACCAATCTTTGTAATCTGCTGCGGAGTACGGATACCAGCTACCACGTCCTCACCCTGTGCGTTGATAAGATACTCACCATTGAAGAGATTCTCACCATTACCAGCGTCACGTGAGAAGCAAACACCTGTAGCAGATGTATCGCCCATGTTACCGAATACCATCGCCATGACAGATACGGCAGTACCCCACTCATCAGGAATACCTTCCATCTTGCGGTAGAGGATAGCACGCTCATTCATCCAAGAACGGAATACAGCGCAGATAGCGCCCCAGAGCTGATCGATAGGGTTGGTAGGGAAATCCTGACCGGTCTGCTCCTTGATGGCAGCCTTGAAGAGTTCAACGAGCTTCTTGAGCGACTCTACAGAGAGGTCCTTGTCAAGTGTAACGCCCTGCTCTTCCTTTACCTTTTCGATGATAGCCTCGAATGGGTCGATATCTTCCTTGTTTACAGGCTTCAGTCCCATAACGACGTCACCGTACATCTGTACGAAACGGCGATATGAATCGTATACGAAATGAGGGTTACCGGTCTTCTTGACCAATCCCTCAGCTACTTCGTCATTCAAACCGAGGTTGAGGATGGTATCCATCATACCAGGCATAGATGCGCGTGCACCTGAGCGTACTGATACGAGGAGTGGATTCTCAACAGAACCGAACTTGCTGTTCATCTATGCCTCTGTATGAGCCACTGCAGCCATCACTTCGTCCTGAAGAAGTTCTTTGATTTTTTCCTCACCCACTTCATAATATTCATTACAAGTGTCTGTAGTAATGGTGAAACCTGGAGGAACAGGTACACCAATCAGGTTCATTTCGGCAAGGTTTGCGCCTTTACCACCAAGTACTTCTCGCATTTGGGCATTGCCTTCTGCTTTTCCGTTTCCGAATGTATAAACTCTTTTTTCGTTCATAATTATTATAGGTATAATATTTTATTCCGTTTAACGTTGTTAATTATTAATTGTAATGCAAAGATACGATTTTTATTTGATACCACCAAACTTTTATACGCTTTTTTGCTATCCCGAGATTACATTTTATACTGTTGACGCACACACGGGCAGAAAATTAACAATCCCGAATACGACAAGAAGATATTTGACGAATCTGAAAGTGCGTCTCTCGGAATTGCAGCCTGGATTTTCGGTGTTTTTTACTCCCTCCCGATGCATCTGAAACTGCGTCCCGACGTAGCGATGGCTACGTCGGGACGTACGAAAGATTGCGTCGCGATGTAGCAACGGCTGCGTCGGGACGTAATTTAAGGGTAAAAAAGTTAAAGGGTAAAGAGGTAAAAAGATTGCGAGGCGATAACAAAAGTAACAAAAGTAACAGGTGACTTCTGATGTAAAAATGTGAATGTGAATGTGAATTTGAAATGTAAATGCAAAGAAAAAAGAATGCATGTAATGATATTAATATCATTTAATTCATATATAATAAGGTACGCGCGTACGAACAATTAAAATATATACTATCAAAAATCATCAATAAACAGCCTTGACAAAAGGATACACATGACAGTCCGTTTTCTTCACTTACATTTCAAATTCACATTCACATTCACATTTCATCCCTTTACAACCACAGAATATTACCTGTTACTTCTGTTACTTTTGTTATCGCCTCACAATCTTTTTACTTTTTTACCTTTTTACTTTTTTACCTTCAAAAGCCTTTTCACCTTCACGTGATTCAGGACAAGGATGAAAATAATTTGGGACAACTCTTGCATTTCTCATAAAATTGCCGTATCTTTGCACCCATAAAAAAATACAAAACATTATTATGGCAAGAAAACGTAAACCATTACCTCTGTTAGAGAACATCACCATCGAGGCAGTAGCAGCCGAGGGTAAGTGCATCACACGCGTAGATGAACAGGTCATCTTCGTACCTTTCTGTGTGCCAGGAGATGTTGTCGACTTGCAGGTAGTAAAGAAGAAACATAAGTATTGCGAAGCCAAGGTGGTTCGCTTCATCAAGAAGAGCGAGGTGCGACAGGAGCCTATGTGCGAGCACTTCGGCATCTGCGGCGGATGCAAATGGCAGAACCTGCCTTACGAGGAGCAAATCAAGGCGAAGCAGAAGCAGGTGGAAGACCAGCTCACTCGCATCGGAAAGATTGAACTCCCTGAGTTTCGCCCTATCATGGGTAGCGTGAAGACCCAGGAGTACCGCAACAAGATTGAGTTCGGATGCAGCAACAAGCGATGGTTCACCGCCGAGGAACTGGCTCAGCTCCCTCAGAAAGAGGATGATACCGTAACATCACTCAAGGAGCGCCACGCCCAGAACGCCATCGGTTTCCATATCACCGGAGCCTTCGACAAGATTTATCCTATCAAGAAGTGCTGGCTGATGGATGACCTCTGCAACGAAATCCGCAACTTCGTCTTCGAATACGCTGATTCTCACGACTATACCTTCTACGATCTGCGTGAGCAGCACGGTTTGCTCCGCAACATGATGATCCGCAATTCGAACACCGGAGAGTGGATGCTCGTATTCCAGTTCCATTATGATGAGGAGGGCGATGAGCAGAGAGCATTGGAACTGATGCAGCAAGTGGCTGACAAGTTCCCTCAGATTACATCACTCATGTACGTGGACAACCAGAAGGGAAATGATACCATCAACGACCTGGAACTCAGCCTCTTCAAGGGCAACGACCATATCTACGAACTGATGGAAGACCTGAAATTCAAGGTGGGTCCTAAGAGTTTCTACCAGACCAATACCGAGCAGGCTTACCACCTCTACTGCGTGGCCCGCGAGTTTGCCGACCTCACCGGAGACGAGCTGGTTTACGACCTCTACACCGGAACCGGAACCATCGCCAACTTCGTGGCTCACAAGGCAAAAAAGGTTATCGGTATCGAGTATGTGCCAGAGGCCATAGAGGATGCCAAGGTGAATTCTCAGGTGAACAACATCGAGAATACCCTCTTCTATGCAGGCGACATGAAGGATATCCTGACCAATGATTTCATCGCGCAGCACGGTCGTCCTGACGTCATCATCACCGACCCTCCACGTGCCGGCATGCACCCAGACGTAATAAACGTCATCCTGAATGCAGCACCAAAGCGCATCGTATACGTAAGCTGCAACCCGGCTACCCAGGCACGCGACCTGCAGCTGATGGATGCGGAGTATAAGGTAGCTGCCGTACAGCCGGTGGACATGTTCCCTCATACCCCTCACGTAGAGAACGTGGTATTGCTCGAAAAGAGATAAACCTAGAAATCAAAATAGAAACAAGATGAAGAAAACCATCATCATGGCGCTCATGGCTGTAGCTTCGGTCTCAGCCAGCGCCCAGCAGAAGCAGACCATCGAAATACCATCATGGTTGAGCAACGTGAAATTGTCGGGTTATGGAATGACCCAGTATCAGTACAACGGACAGAAAGATGCTGAATCCAACTCATTCAACATCCGTATGGCGCGTATCTCTCTCGAAGGTCGCATAGCAGGCGACTTCTACTGGAAGACTCAGATTCAATTCAACGGCAACACCTCTACCCTCGGTTCCAGTCCGAGAATGGTGGATCTGTTTGCTGAATGGCAGAAATATGAATACTTCAAGGTGAAGATCGGTCAGTTCAAGAACCCGTTCACCTTTGAGAATCCGATGCACCCTATCGACCAGGGCTTCATGGGATATTCACAGAACGTGAGCAAGCTGGCTGGTTTCAGCGACCGTGCCGGAGAACATGCATCCAACGGCCGTGACATCGGTCTTCAGTTCCAGGGCGATTTCCTCAAGAATGCCAATGGCAGAAACCTGCTGCACTATCAGATTGGTGTGTTCAACGGACAGGGAATCAATACCAAGGACGTTGACCAGCAGAAGAATGTGATTGGTGGTGTATGGGTAATGCCTGTAAGCGGCATGCGCATCGGTGCCTTCGGATGGACCGGTTCTTATGCAAGAAAGGGAACTTGGACCGATGATGAACAGGGAAACATCATCTACAAGAAAGATGCTGCTGGAAATTCCGTTCTTGACAAGGAAGGAAAACCTGTAAAAGAGACATTCAGCGGCACCCGCAGCCTGAACCAAAACCGCTACGCCTTCTCTTTCGAATATAAGAAAGACGGCTGGACCGTACGTTCTGAGTATATCCACTCTACCGGCAAGGCTTTTGCCAAGAGCATCACCAATTTCAACGATGCCAACGCCAAGGACTGCAATCTGAATGCAAAAATAGGCGATAAGGCACAGGGTGTATATGGACTGGTTATCGCCCCATTGGCTCAGCTGCCAAAGAACAGCCGAATCGACATCAAGGCACGTTACGACATGTATCAGCCTAACGGCAAGAGCAACATGCAGAGAACCCAGTATGAGGCTGGTCTGAACTTCCACATCGGCAAGCGAATCTCTATCCTTACCGAGTATGCACTTATCAACGACAAGACACTTGCGAAGCATAATTACTCCATGGCAGATGCCGAGGTTTGCTTCCGATTCTAACAGATACAACAAAGGCTCGCTCCTACTACAGGAACGAGCCTTCATTGTGTTTACAGTCAACAGCTTATACTAGAACGAATAAGAGAAACCTACTGACATGAATTCCTTAAACTGCCAATAGCTCTTATCATCCTTGCGCTTCACACCATCATCGAAACGCGGATAGAGGAAGATGTTGGTAGAAATATAACGGTTAAACTGGAAGGTGATGGTGTTTTCCCACTCTATTTCAGCACGCTTGTAAGTGGTGTATCCCCAGAGACGGGTCTTCCACTTGATATTATCCGCTATCTGCCACGACAGGTCGAAGGTACACTCAGAACCATAATCGGTCATACCATGCTGTCCCTCTTCCAGTCCGTATCGCGTAGCCAGCGACTCTCTGCCCACATACTTCCAGTTGAAAGCCAGAGGAGCCAGATGAGCACTACCCTTCAGGCGATGATGGAACCAGTCTACATTATAATCCATACCGACAGAGAGGTTCAGATTGAATGGCGAGAAGAAATCGGAATAAACCTTCTTGTCATTGTTCTTGTAACCATGCGTAAACTGGGTCTGGCCGACAACCTGGATGGTGTAATACCACTTCTTTGAAGCCTGCAGACCGAGTTTTCCGGTGTATCGGATCATATCATCGCTCGTCTTCAGCGTATGAACCGTATCACCCTTCGAAGTCTGGTAACCCAGGCGCATCTCCACCTTATTTTCCCATTTAACCTTCTGCTTGTTATTGTAGTTGGCAAACATCGTCACTCTTCCGAGCACCGAATAATTACTCTCACCACCCTTATACCAGTTGTCAGAAACATAGTTTTGCAGGAACTGGAGATAATAATCGCCACCTATGGTCCAGAAGTTAGGACGGGTGATGATGATATCCATCGGTGCCGCATCCACCTCAATCGCCTTCGGAGCCACCAGCTCTACGATGTCAGGATGATTCTTCTTCGGTTTGCTCTGAGTAGCCAGCGGTGCTCCCACCTCTTTGAGATGAGTCTCGGTATCGCGCACCAGGTCGGGACGCGTGAGATAAACCTCCATCAGAGTCTGGTCGAGCATTGTACCGAGCGAATCCTTCACCCCATCCTGAGGTTTAAGCCGCAACATGCGGGCTGCCGGCCCATGATAGAACGTGAGCGGCGTAAAGAGCTGGGCATATCTGATGTCCTTAGAGTCCATCTTCATGGAATCGATGCGCTGCCGGGTCTTCATAAGCGAATCAGCATAGATGTCAGCCACCGTTTTCTGCGGCACTTTTTCCACCTCAACCTTTTTCACTTTGCGCTGGGCCGAAACAGGCGTCAGAGCCGAAAGGAACGCAAGAACGAGTAATCCAAATTTTATTTTCATACCTTAATTTTATAAATTTGGGCACAAAGGTAATAAATAATTCATAAATCTCAGCCCTTTATTAGGAATATTTTTGCTCATTTCACAAAAATGTCGTAACTTTGCACCCAAATAATTCTAATTTAAATTATAAATATCGTGGCTGAAACAAAGTACATCTTCGTAACTGGTGGTGTGGTTTCTTCTTTGGGTAAAGGAATCATATCTTCATCCATCGGTAAACTTCTTCAAGCAAGAGGTTACAACATTACTATCCAAAAGTTTGACCCATACATCAACATCGACCCGGGTACGCTGAACCCGTATGAGCATGGTGAGTGCTACGTAACGGTAGATGGTATGGAGACCGACCTGGACCTCGGACACTACGAGCGATTCACCGGCATTCAGACTACAAAAGCGAATTCTCTCACCACTGGTCGTATCTACAAGGCAGTCATCGACAAGGAGCGTCGTGGCGATTATCTCGGCAAAACCATCCAGGTGGTGCCTCACATCACCGACGAGATCAAGCGCAACGTGAAGCTGCTCGGCAAGAAGTATCACTATGACTTCGTGATTACCGAGATTGGCGGAACCATCGGCGACATCGAGAGCGCCCCTTACATGGAGGCTATCCGACAGCTGAAATGGGAACTGGGCAAGAACGCCATCAACGTTCACCTTACCTATGTGCCTTATCTGAAGGCAGCAGGCGAGTTGAAGACAAAGCCTACACAGCACTCTGTGAAGGAACTGCAGAGCGTAGGTATTCAGCCAGATATTCTGATCCTCCGCACCGAGAAACATCTCGAAGAAGGAATCATGAAGAAGGTAGCCAGCTTCTGTAACGTAGACTTGGACTGCGTGATTCAGAGCGAAGACCTTCCTAGCATCTACGAGGTGCCTGTAAACATGCAGAACCAGGGCCTCGACACCGCCATCCTCCGCAAGATGGGCGAGCCTATCGGCGAGACACCAGCGCTGGGGCCTTGGAAGACATTCCTCGACCGCAGAAACAAGGCTACAGAGGTGGTAAACATCGGTCTCGTAGGCAAGTATGACCTGCAGGATGCATACAAGAGTATCCGCGAGAGTCTCTCACATGCCGGCACCTACAACGACCATAAGGTGAAGATTACCTTCATCAACTCAGAATATCTCACAGAAGAGAACGTGGCTGAACAGCTGAAGGGACAGGACGGCATCGTCATCTGCCCAGGATTCGGCCAGCGAGGCATCGAGGGCAAGATTATCGCCGCCCACTATACCCGCACCCACGACATCCCTACCTTCGGCATCTGCCTGGGTATGCAGATGATAGTCATCGAGTTTGCCCGCAACGTATTGGGTTACAAGGATGCCAACTCACGCGAGATGGACGAGAAGACTCCACACAATGTCATCGACATCATGGAGGAGCAGAAGAACATATCAAACATGGGTGGAACCATGCGTCTCGGCGCTTACGAGTGTGTGCTGAAACAGGGTTCACGCGTGTTCAATATCTATAAGAAGGAGCATATTCAGGAACGCCACCGCCACCGCTATGAGTTCAACAACGAGTTCCAGCAGGAATTCGAGAAGAACGGCATGATGTGCGTAGGCAGAAACCCTGAGAGCGACCTGGTAGAAATCGTAGAAATCCCAGGCTTGAAGTGGTACGTAGGTACACAGTATCATCCGGAATACCAGAGTACGGTGCTGAAACCACATCCACTGTTCATGGATTTCGTAAAGACAGCAATAGAAAACAAAAAGTAAATATTAGGAGTTAAAGGAGTGATCCCCTTTACTCCTTTAATTTCAAATTTTAAAAATGAACAAGAACAACATTATCGCTTTCCTCCTGATTGCCGTAGTGCTGATTGGCTTTAGCTGGTACAACCAGCCATCTGCCGAAGAACAGAGAACGGCATTCGTTCAGGACTCCATCGCCAAGGCTAAACATGCCGAGATGGAAAAGGCTAGCAAGGCTGCCGCTGCTAAGCGCCAGACTGATGCCAAAGCAAAGGTTGAGGCAGACTCAACCGCCCTCTTCTATTCGGCACTCAAAGGCCAGGCTAAGAAGATTGTATTGAAAAACAAGAAGGTAGAATTAACACTCAACACCAAGGGTGCTACTGTAGAGAAGGCTGTCATCAAGGGCTATGTGGGACACAACCTGCAGGTGAAAGATGGTTCGGCTGATGCCAAGGACGTAACCCTCTTCGACGGTAACGACCAGAGCCTCAAGTTCATGCTCGAGGCTAAGGAGGCCAACATCATCACCAGCGATCTCTACTTCACTCCATCCAACGTGACCGACAAGTCTGTAACCATGACCGCTGTGGCTGGTGAAGGCAAGACGCTCACCCTGACTTATACATTGGGCGATGACTACATGCTGCACATGAGCCTGCAGGCAAATGGTATGGCTGGTCTGTTCTCACCTAATTATAATAAGATGGATGTTGACTGGAGCGACAAGGCACGCCAGCAGGAACGTGGTTTCATGTTCGAAAACCGTTACACTACCCTCACCTACCATAATGCAGAAGGCGGTACCGACCATCTGAGCGAGGGCAGCGAGAAGATTGACGAGAAAATAGAAGAAGCCATCGACTGGGTATCATTCAAGAACCAGTTCTTCTCTGCCATCATCGTATCAAAGGATAACTTCGAGAAGGATGCCTTCATGACCTCTATCCCTCAGGAGAAGGGTTCTGGCTATCTGAAGCAGTTCCAGGCTAAGATGAAGACAGCTTTCGACCCAACCGGTAAGAAGGCATCTGAGTTTGAGTTCTACTTCGGTCCTAACGACTTCCAGATCCTGAAGAATACCGAGAAGGAAAGTACCTTTGGCAAGGACTTGGAATTTCAGAAGCTCGTATACCTGGGATGGCCTGTCATCCGCTGGATCAACCGTTTCTTCACACTCTACGTATTCGACTGGTTGAGCAAGATATTCCCAATGGGTATCGTATTGATTCTCATCACCTTGCTCCTGAAGCTCATCACCTACCCTATGGTAAAGAAGAGCTATATGAGTTCAGCCAAGATGCGCGTGCTGAAACCAAAACTCGAAGCAGCTACGGCTCAATATAACAAGCCTGAGGACCAGATGCAGAAGCAGCAGGCAATGATGGCAGAATATGCCAAGTATGGTGTAAGCCCATTATCCGGTTGCTTGCCTATGCTGATTCAGATGCCGGTTTGGGTTGCGATGTTCAACTTCGTGCCTAATGCCATCCAGCTTCGTGGTGAGAAGTTCTTGTGGATGAGCGACTTGAGTACCTTCGACCCAATCTTCGAATGGAACACCAACATCTGGCTGATTGGCGACCATTTGAGTTTGACCTGTATCCTGTTCTGTGTAGCCAACCTGTTGTACTCTTGGATGACCATGCGCCAGCAGCGCGACCAGATGGTAGGTCAGCAGGCAGAGCAGATGAAGATGATGCAGTGGATGATGTATCTCATGCCATTGATGTTCTTCTTCATGTTCAATGACTACTCAGCCGGTCTGAACTTCTACTACTTCATCTCATTGTTCTTCAGTGCCGCTATCATGTGGACCCTGCGCAAGACTACCGACGACGAGAAACTCCTCGCCATCCTTGAGAAGCGCTATCAGGAGAACAAGAACAACCCTAAGAAGGCAAGCGGCCTGATGGCAAGAATGCAGGCTCTCCAGGAGATGCAGCGCCAGCAGCAGGCTGAGATGATGCGCAAGCAGGCAGAACTGAACGAGAAAAAGAACAATCTCGGAAAATAAAGATCACCAGATAAAAATGAAAGCGTAATGATTACCACCAGTAAAGGTATTCGTTACGCTTTTTTTGCCCCCGAAAAGGTATAATTAGTTAAATGATATTATAAATTATACCTTTTCGGGGGTATTTTCATTTTTTATTCGTATATTTGCCCCCGAAAGGGTATAATATAATATTATTCCATATATAATATTACCCGATAGGGTATAAAACAACAAGAACATGAGCAATACATTATCATCATACGTTAAGGAAATGCGCAAGCAATTCGGATTGACGCAAGTAGATCTGGCGGCGAAATCGGGCGTAGGACTCAGATTCGTAAGAGAACTGGAACAGGGAAAGGAAACACTACGACTCGACAAGGTAAACCAGGTCCTCCTGCTGTTTGGTCAGGAAATAGGACCCGTTCCTATCAAAAAAGAATAAAACTAGGTATGCCCCACACGCCCTGAAAGGGCAGAAGCTCCTAGCCCAGGGAGGGCACTGAAAAAGTCCCTTCATGGGTTATGTTAGTTTAACATTCGATCTTTGAAATAGTGTACCCAAAAGTTGCATA
>NZ_JAHOEA010000031.1 GCF_019127135.1 Segatella copri
GATTCCTTTCTGGACGAGCAGTTCTTCTAATGACTTTATACGTTCAATGAGTTCGTTGACCTGTGTAGTCAGCGAACTCACTGTATCATTAGCAACTCTTAGTTGCTCCTTTAGAAGTTCTATAATTTCGTCCTTTTTCATAGTGCAAAGGTACGAAAAAATATCGAGATATGCAAATATTCTTATATATTATTTTTAGTTATTTTGTTGACACACAACATGTTAGAGTTATCTTGCTGCTACTATAGATTGAGTCTCTTTCTATATTTCATGCTTTTTAGGCAAATTCCGCTCATGATGGCCGATAGTGTCCTGTACGGCATTTTGCATTGTTTGTTCTTGGGGTCAAAGAATGGTAATTCAAAGGTTCCTCGCTCCAATCGCTTCTGGTACAGCAAGAAACCATCGCCATCCCACTTGAGCATTTTTACCTGCTGGCGGTTCTTGGAGAAGAAGATGAATACCGCACCACCAAGTGGCGGAAGTTCCATCTCGGTTCTCACTATCTGATACAAGCCATTTATGCCCATGTTCATTCGTACGTATCTCTGGCAGACATAGTACTGGGTACTCTCATTCAATCCAAACATCCTGCATCCTCCTTCTCATAAAGTTTCATCAACGCCATAACAGACTTGGCACATCCTTTTTTAACGGAAACCAAAGTTCCATTTGGAAAGGTTATGTTTATGCCATAAAGGAGGTCTTCCATAGGCAGATCTATGGTAGGAGGTTCCATAGGCACGAACATCATGCCTGTACTTGATGCAGATGCTTCTGCTTTTTCTCTGCGGGCTGCCTCCTGGGCTTGGCGGATTTCCTTTTTGGCACGCAAAACAGAATATCCTTTTTCGCACATCCAGTTCATCATGGTGCGATGATTTACATGTCTTTCCTTCAAGAAAGGGGTAAGTTGGGCCTTGGGATTTCGGCTCAGATAGACCAAGAAGGAATCCCAAGCCTTCTCATAACGTTCGTTTGCTGTCATAATTCATGTGATTTTAAAATTATGGTGCAAAGGTACGAACAAATGAGAAGACTACAATGGTATAAATGCGGAGCCGCTTACTATTCAAGAATACGGCTGCATCGGGTTACAAATATGGCTGCATCGGGTTACGAATATGGCTGCGTAGGCTAACGGAGACGTATCTGTAAGCTTATCGAGACGTCTGCATCAGCTAACAGAGACGTCTGAACTCGCTGACTGAACTACTTGAGTTGCTTGATTGAACCACTTGAGTTAGCTGACTGAACCACTTGAGTATTCTTCTTCATGTGCTTGCATGCAACCATAAAACTTTTTCAGCAACTTTTCCCGGAAGTATGGAAGAAGGCAGAGTTGAAGGCAAACATGAGGCCAACACTGAAACAGCACAACGTTTACTGGCGATGGGACTTTCTGCCGAACAGGTAGCCAAAGCTACCCAGCTACCTTTGGAAATCATTAAGAATCTGAGCAATTCAAAAAACTCAAGTTTCGCATGTAAGCTCCACACGCTCCAGGTATCAGAACACCATGGTATCCCCACATGCCCCAGGCATCAGAAGAGCATCATGTCCCCACACGCCCTGGGCTAGGAGCTTTTGGACCTTCAGCCCGTACTTAAACCACATGCGAAAGCTCAGGACTCTAATAATTCATTCCGAAGTACCAGAGAGGGATGATGATTCCATGCCCCGTCTATCATATCTTGCTCTTTTAGATGAATATCGTTTAAAACTGCAGCAAAGATACAAATAATCCCTCAATGAGGGATGAATTCTTTCGAAAAGTTCCCTCAATGAGGGATGAATTTAATCATTTTTATCCCTCATTGAGGGATTTTTGCACATTGTTATTAACAAATGAGTTCATGCCAAACTTCGCAAAAAACGCAAGTTTGGCATGAACTCAACTTATAGCTTCAAAAGTTTGGCAAACTCCCAGACTACAATACCGGCGGTAACGCTGACATTCAGGGAATGCTTGGTGCCGAACTGAGGAATCTCCAGACAGCCATCGCTCATATCTACGATGTTCTGCTTCACACCCTTCACCTCATTGCCGAAAATAACGGCGTAGCCTTTGGGAAGTGAAGGGTGAGCCTCAGGCAGGTTCTGGAGCTTGGTGGAGCCTTCTACCTGCTCGATGCTATATACAAAGTAGCCTTTCTGCTTCAACTTCTCTACCGCCTCTTCGGTAGTCTTGAAGTATTCCCAATCCACGCTATCTTCGCCACCCAACGCCGTCTTGTGAATCTCGGCATTGGGAGGGGTGGCGGTGATTCCGCAAAGATACACCGCCTCTACACGGAAGGCATCACAGGAACGGAACACACTTCCTACATTATATAATGAACGCACATCATCCAGGACTACTATCAGGGGCAGTTTCTCGGCTTCCTTGAATTCCTCCAGGGTAAGGCGATTCATCTCTATCGTTCTTAATTTACGCATTATAATATACCTTTTATATATAATGTGACCAGAGGCGGTTAAGCCTCTGCCTCCTTGGTCTTGTAGGCAAGGGCGTACATGCGAATCTGCTTGATCATCGCCAGAAGACCGTTGCTGCGGGTTGGACTCAAATGGTCTTTCAGACCAATCTTCTCTACGAAATAGAGATCGGCATCCATAATCTCGGTTGGGGTATGACCGCTCAACACACGGATGAGGAGGGCGATGATGCCCTTTACGATGAGCGCATCGCTGTCGGCAGTGAATACGAGCTTGCCATCTACGTAATCGCATTGCAACCATACGCGGCTCTGGCAGCCGTCGATAAGGTTCTGCTCGTTCTTGTATTTCTCGTCGAGAGGAGCCAATTCGTTGCCCAAGTCAATGAGCATCTGATACTTGTCCATCCAGTCGGTGAAATCCTGGAACTCCTCTACTACTTCATCCTGCAATTCATTAATTGTTGCCATTATTTTATTTCTTTAATTTCATTTACTGTAATCAACTTATAGAGCTTGTCGTTAGGGCGTACCTTATCTGGTACAGGGATGGAAACTCTCCAGCCCTGCTGCGCTGTTTCTACCGGTTTCAGGTCGTAGCGGATTTCATCGGCATGGAGATACATCACACCGGTGGTGTTACCTGTAATCAGCAGTTTCTCGCCCTTGTCGAAGGTAGATGCCTCTACGGCTACTTCTGCCACGCCCAACTTAGAGAAGTATTTCATCACCTTACCCACGAGCACCTTCTTCTCGGTAGCTACGGAACCGTAATGCTTGTTCCATTCACCGAGAGTCTGACCCTGGTAATAGCCATCCCAGAAACCACGGTTGAATACGGTAGCGAGTTTCTTATCCCACTCATCCTTCTTCTCCTCGGTAAAGGTGCCGTCGAGCACGGCAGCTATCGCCTCCTTATAACATTTCACTACGGTATATACATATTCAGGACCACGGGCACGGCCTTCAATCTTGAAGACGCGCACACCGGCATCCATCATGCGGTCGATGAAGCGGATGGTCTTCAGGTCCTTCGGACTCATCACATACTTGTTGTCGATTTCGAGTTGGTTGCCAGTTTCGTTATCTGTAACAGTATAGCTGCGGCGGCAGATCTGCACACACTCGCCACGGTTGGCAGAGCGGTTGGCATTGGCGAGACTCATGTAGCACTTGCCCGATACAGCCATGCACAGAGCACCATGACAGAACATTTCGATACGAATCTGCTTGCCCATCGGGCCGCAGATGTTCTGCTGCTCTATCTGCTCGTGGATGTACTTCACCTGATCCATGTTCAATTCACGTGCCAGTACGGAAACATCTGCAAAGCGTGCATAAAACTTCAAAGCCTCTGTGTTTGAGATATTTAACTGTGTGGATAAGTGAACCTCTTCGCCCACTTCGTTGCAATAGCTCATCACAGCCACATCGCTGGCGATGACGGCAGAGATGCCTGCCTCCTTGGCAGCATCAATAATTTCCTTCATCGTTGGGATATCGTTGTCGTAGATGACTGTATTGACGGTGAGATAGGTCTTGATGCCATGCTCATTGCAGGTGGCAGCTATCTCTCGCAAATCATCGATGGTAAAATGGTTGGCAGAATGGGAACGCATGTTCAACTTACCGATTCCGAAGTATACGGAGTCAGCGCCAGCCTGTATGGCAGCAGCCAAAGACTCGCGTGAGCCCACTGGTGCCATCACTTCAAATTCGTTTATCTTTGTATTCATGAATGCAATTTTCTAATTTCAGGTGCAAAGTTACACCAAAATGAAGACAAAACACAGAAAAATAGAGAAAAAATGAAAGAAATTCGATTATCTTGACAAATCGAATAAAATTATTTGCCTATATTTGCATACAAATAAGAATATTCCATCAGGATATTCGTTTTTTAATCAGGTTCAGTTTACAGCTGGCATAACATTAAATGAAAAAGCGCATGAAGAAAACATTGCTCTCAGGAATGTTTCTATTCCTCGCAATGGCCGCAATGGTTAGTTGCACTCAAGAAAACGTGATGCTTGAAACAACACCACAAGTAAAGAACCAAGAAGTTAGATTCAGCTTCTTCGAAAGTTCCATTGTGCCTATTGGCCAAGGAGAAGGGAGTAATCTGGCGAGAACGAGAGCCGGAGAGGAAGCAAAATCGCTCAAGGATGCACAGCTCTACACGGAACTGGAGGTATGCCTCATTCCAAAAGGGGACAATACCACTGCCGGCTACACTGTAAGACAGGAAAGCACGGAAGACAATTTCGGCAACGTAAGCCTCAATGTTCCACCAGGCGAATACACTCTCGTTGCCGCTGCCGTCAATACGAATATGGAACTGGAAGAGCGAATGAACATCAAAAACAGAAGCGAAATGACTTTTGCCAACAATATCGTGCGCGATATGGCATATTGCTATCAGGATATCAAGGTGGAATCGGGTAGCAAGGCGGTAAGCCAGAATGTTTCGCTCAAACGTGGTGTGAGCTGCTTTGTACTCAACGCCAACGACAAGCCTACCCTAAATGGCAACTCGTATGATATCACAGTAAGCGGAAACTGCGGTACCGTATTCGACCCTTCTACCGGATTCTGTAAGGAGAAAGCTAATATCGCCCGAAGCTGGACATTCGATCCTAAAAAATACCAGACCAAACACCTCGGTTTTGATGTGTTTGTCCTTCTGGGTGCTGATGACGTGACCAACCTCCAAGTAACAGCCGAAAGTAAAGATAAGGAGGGAAAAGCCATCAAAACCTGCAGTTTTGACAACGTGCATCTGGTAATCGGAAAAAAGACCATCTATACGGGTCCGCTGTACACCTATAAAAATGGTATGTCGTTCAGTATCAGCGAACCGACGATGCCGAAATCGGATTATGGCAAGGTATTTCAATGACACTAAGGAGAATTAAGAAAGATTAATGCCACAGATTAAAATCTTTTTTGTATTTTTGCGGCATGGAAAGAAAGAAAATCATAACTATAGGACTCGCTCTGCTTGTATTCGCCGGGTGCGGATACAGGCAGCAGCGGGTCGGTATCGCTGAGACTGATGGAGGGGAAGACTATCTGCCGGAGCATATCCACCTGATCAGTACTACACCCGTCAAGGACCAGGGCAACAGCGAACTCTGCTGGGCATACGGCATGCTTGCCACCATCGAAAGCGAGCATATCATGAAGGGAGATTCCGTGAATCTCTCCATCGCCTACGTAGCCCGCATGATGCTGGAAGAACAGGCGCTGGAATATTACTTTGCACAGGGAAAGAAGAATATCAGCCTGCGCGGTACTGCCCCGATGCTGATACATTATATAGATAAGTATGGTGCGCAGCCATACGACAGCTATGAAGACCCGAAGCACGTGAACTACAAGGTGCTCTGCCGCAAAGTGCAGAAACTGTGCGACGGTGCCATCTCGAAAAAGACGGGCATCGGTCAGCTCAAGGAGGAACTGAACGACCTGTTTGACGCAGAAATAGGCTACATGCCTGCCAAAGCCGTACACATGCTGGGCGCCGAATATACCCCTCAGGAGTTTGCCCACAGCGTATGTTATCCTGAGGAGTATGTATCACTCACCAGTTTCTCTCATCATCCTTACAGAGAATACTTTGCACTCGAGGTTCCTGATAACCGGATGCACAATGCTTACCTGAACCTTCCGCTCGACGAGCTGATGCTCCACATACAGAAGGCAGTAGAAAAAGGGCATCCGGTATGCTGGGAAGGCGACATCAGCGAACCGGGATTCAAAGCACCCCGAAAGAACTGTGTCGACATACAGCAGATGGAACGCCCCGTGACCCAGGCTTCGCGACAGAAGGAGTTTGAACAGCTCCGCACCACCGACGATCATGTGATGGAAATCATAGGTACCTTCATGAAAGGCAAGCAGAGATTCTACGTCTGCCGCAATTCATGGGGTAAAAACTGGGGCAACAAGGGACTCATCTACCTGTCGGAAGACTATCTGCGCCTCAAGACCATCGCCGTATCTATGAGCGAAGAGGCGTATCTGTACGACCGGTCAGGACGATGAACGGTTCCATGAGGCAGCATAATCCTCCTCTCTATATATAATAAGGTATAAGTCACAGAACAGGCTCTTGGTATGAAGAAAGTGTTAAAATGGTTGACATACATCAAATAGCTGTTAAATAGCACGTGTGTGCGCACACACACAGTTGATTTATATCAAAAAAGAGGCTTTTTTATGTGATTTTCTCTTAAAACATTTGGTGGGTTCGGAAAATCGTCGTACCTTTGCATCGTCAATAAGACAAAAAGGTTATTAGGTTTTTAGGTTAAGATTGTTAGTTGTTTTAGGTTATTAGTTAGTTTATAGGTAAATTTAAGATTGTTTATTCAGAGAAACGGTATTAGTTAAGGTAAAGAAAAGATTGTTTATTCAAGGACGACAAAAAGTTTAGGTTATTAGGTTTTTAGGTTTAAGATTGTTAGTTGTTTTTTTATTAGGTTTTAGTTTAAAGGTAAATTTAAAGATTGTTTATTCAAGGAATAACAGGATAATTTCAACAGGTGAGTTGAAGGTAAAAAGATCAAATGTATGGGATAACCAAAGATGACGCCTGAGCAGAATTGCTGCTTCGGGCTTCGTAATGGAAAGGGAAACAAAACCCTTGAGTTATGAGAAATTTGGGAATATCGAATTTAAAGAGCGCAATTTCGAAATATTCGAAGTTGCGCTCTTTGTTTTTTGACTTCTTTACACCTATTAATTCTTAACTCCTTTACTCCTAGACTGGAGAAAGTTCAATTTAAGAAAAAATAACCGCTAAATTATTTTGTTTTACCAACGAAAAATCGTAATTTTGCAGAAGATATATAAAGATAAGAAATTATGGCAAGACATCCTCTCTGGAACGAAGAAAACTGGCTCCTGCTGCTGCAGCTGTACCAGAAGAAGCCTATGGGCGTGAAACCTCTCTACTCGAAAGGGATGGTCGACTTGAGTCTGGAACTGCACATTCCTCCTGAATTTCTGCACGAACAGATGTTTAAACTCAGAATGGTGACTCCGAGAATCAAGCGACTATGGGAGAAGTATGCCGATAAACCACAGCTGCTGAAGCGCGACATACAGCGCATCAGGCAGATGAACGGCTGCGGAAACGCCATGCAGTTCTTCGAGGGAGTGGAAGTGAAGGAAACATTCGAGAAAAACTGGGAACCACTGGAAGGCGAACCATCGCTCACACCCGTAAAACTCATCATCATCCTCGACCTCTACTTCCAGCTCACACCAATCACCATGGTGCCGGAAACACCGGAAATCATCGACCTGGGCAAACTCATCAAAACATCACCGAAGGTCATTGCCGAGGCGATGGGCGTATTCATGTACTGCGATCCTTATCTCAACCGCGAAGATGTACTGATACACCCGCTGCTAGAAGCATGCAGCGACATCTGGCACCAATACGGAAACGGAAATCCAGACAAGCTTTACCAGCTTGCCAACGAACTAAAAGAATACTTTAAGTAATTATGGCTCAAAAACTCATACAGACACAGGCACAGAAGTTACAGCAACTTCAAAGACTTTCAGCCCAGCAAATGCTGCAGGTGAAACTGTTGGAAATGCCGCTCACGGAACTGGAAGACAGTATCAATGCAGAACTGGACGATAATCCCGCTTTGGAAAGCGAGAACCCAGACGATATGCTCAACGAGAATGTCGCCAATGATGATTCGCCCGCTGATGATGAGTACGACAACAGCAACGATGAGGATGCCTACGAGGCTGAATCTGAAAAAGAAGCAAGAAAAGACGAACTGGACCAGGCGCTGGAAAGCATCGGAAAAGATGACCAGATGCCTGATTACAATACAGACAGATACAACAACCAGGACAGCGCCGACTACGAAGAAATGGTTTACGGCGACACCACCTCTTTCTATGATAAGCTGAAGGAACAGATGGACATGCAGCCGCTCAGCGACAAGGAAAAGAAAGTGATGGAATATCTCATCGGTTCACTGGATGACGACGGACTGCTCCGCAAGGATCTAGACAGCATCTGCGATGAACTCGCTATCTATCACAACATCGATGTTACGGAAAAAGACATAGAGCATGTACTCCACATCCTACAGACCTTCGACCCAGCCGGTGTAGGAGGAAGAAGTCTGCAGGAATGCCTCCTGCTGCAGGTTAAGCGACTACCGAGAGGTGTGCTCCGCAAAACGATGGAAGAGGTGTTTACCGACTATTTTGAAGAGTTTACCAAGAAACATTGGGACAAGATCAAGGCAGGATTGGAACTGAACGATACACAGGTAGAAACCCTACAGGAAGAAATCAGGAAACTGAATCCGAAACCGGGCGCATCGATGGGCGAAACCGAGGGCAGAAACATGCAGCAGATTACCCCCGACTTCATCATCGACACCAATGACGACGGAACGATAACATTCTCGCTGAACCGCGGCAACATTCCGCAACTGACAGTTTCGCCATCATTCACCGACATGATTGACACCTACAGGAAGCATAAAGACAAGATGAGCAGAAGCGATAAGGAAGCACTGCTCTACGCCAAGGAAAAGGTGGACAAGGCACAGGGATTCATCGAAGCCATCAAGCAGAGAAGACATACCCTCATCGTCACCATGAAGGCGATCATCGACATACAGCGGCAGTTCTTCTTGGATGGAGACGAGGCTGACCTGAAACCGATGATCCTGAAGGATGTGGCAGACCGCACGGGACTGGACATCAGTACCATCTCGAGAGTGAGCAACGTGAAGTATGCCCAAACCAAATGGGGCACCTTCCCGCTGAAGTTCTTCTTCACAGACAGCTACACTACTGAAGACGGCGAAGAGATGTCTACCCGCAAAATCAAGATTGCCCTGCACGACATCATCGAGAAAGAAGATAAGAAAAAGCCGCTCAGCGATGATGCTCTCGCCAAACTGCTGAAGGAAAAGGGATTCCCTATCGCCCGACGAACCGTGGCAAAATATAGGGAGCAACTGGGCATTCCGGTGGCACGACTCAGGAAATAAGCCGGTGCCCACCACAAAATATTTGAGAGATAAAAAGAATATATACGTTATTAGTGTTATGAAAGAGAAGAATATCATATTGACAGCACGCATCATGAGCATGATCTTCACGCCCTTCTATCTGCCGATGGTAGGACTGATTGCTCTGTTCATCTTCAGTTATATGTCGCTGTTACCGATAGGATACAAACTGGTGATGCTGGGCATGGTCTATCTCCTGACCGTCGTAGCTCCATCGCTACTCATCCACCTCTACCGTATGGTTCAGGGCTGGACCTCGCGTGAGTTGGGCAAGAAGGAGCGCCGTATCGTGCCTTACATCCTCTCTATCGTATGCTACTTCGGCTGTTTCTTCTGGATGGAATACCGCAATACGCCTCGTGTCATCAGTATCATCGTAGTGGTAGCGCTGGCAATACAGATGATTTGTGCCTTCATCAATGTATGGTGGAAGATCAGCACCCATACGGCAGCCATCGGAGGTGTGGCAGGAGCCCTGGTGTCCTATTCTGTAGCCTTCGATTTCAATCCGCTGTGGTGGCTCTGCATCGTACTGCTGATGGCAGGCTCAGTAGGAAGTGCCCGTATGATACTCCGACAACATACGCTGTCACAGGTAGTTGCAGGATTTCTGATAGGCACCGCCTGTGCTATATTGGTAATATAAAGTTTATAATAAAATATAAGAAGAAATGAAACCATTAGTAAGCATTATTATGGGCAGCACTAGCGATCTGCCTGTTATGGAAAAAGCATGTAAGTGGTTGAACGACAACCAGATTCCTTTCGAGGTTAATGCCCTCTCTGCTCACCGCACTCCAGATGCAGTAGAGTCATTCGCCAAGGGAGCTAAGGAGCGTGGCGTGAAGGTAATCATCGCCGCTGCCGGTATGGCTGCCGCCCTTCCTGGTGTTATCGCAGCATCTACTCCTCTGCCAGTTATCGGTGTGCCTATCAAGGGTATGCTCGATGGTCTTGATGCCATGCTCAGCATCATCCAGATGCCTCCTGGCATTCCTGTAGCTACTGTTGGTGTGAATGCGGCTCAGAACGCTGCCATCCTCGCTGCCGAAATGATTGCCCTTGCCGATGAGGAAGTGGCAAAGAAGGTAGAGGCTTGGAAGGCGGGTCTCGGTGCCAAGATCGAGAAGGCCAACAAGGATCTGGCTGAGGTGAAATACGACTTCAAGTGTAATTAATCTAATATGTGATATGCCCCATTCTTTTGGGGCATATCTTATCTTATATATTATGGTAGATTTATTCAATTATACCCGCCGTGCCTCTTCTGTGGCACATATCGGAGCCATCGACCTGGGTGGCGATAATCCTATCCGCATCCAGTCGATGACCACCACCAACACCAATGATACCGAGGCTTGCGTTCAACAGGCTGAGGAAATCATCAAGGCTGGTGGCGAGCTGGTGCGCTTCACCACTCAGGGTTCCCGCGAGGCAGAGAACATGAAAAACATCAATGCCGGCATCCGTGCCGACGGCTATCAGACTCCGCTCGTAGCCGATGTTCACTTCAATCCTAACGTTGCCGATGTGGCTGCTCTCTATTGTGAAAAAGTACGCATAAACCCTGGCAACTACGTGGATCCTGCCCGCAAGTTCATCAAGCAGGAATATACTGATGAGGAGTATGCTCACGAACTTCAGAAGATTGAGGAGCGTTTCGTACCTTTCCTCAACATCTGTAAGGAGAACCATACTGCCATCCGCATCGGTGTGAACCATGGTTCACTCTCCGACCGCATCCGTAATCGCTACGGCGATACCCCTGAGGGCATCGTAGAGAGCTGTCTCGAATTCCTGCGCATCTGCAAGAAGGAGAATTTCCACGATGTGGTTATCAGTATCAAGTCATCCAATACCGTTGTCATGGTCCGCTCTATGCGCCTCCTGGTTGAAGAAATGGAGAAGGAAGGTATGAATTATCCGCTCCACCTCGGTGTAACCGAAGCCGGCGAAGGCGAGGATGGCAGAATCAAGAGTGCCGTAGGCATCGGTGCCCTCTTGGCTGATGGCATCGGCGATACGGTTCGCGTGAGTCTGAGCGAGGAACCTGCTGCAGAGATTCCAGTGGCACGTCATCTGGTAGATTATATCGGCAAGAAGAAGGGGCATCTGATGATTCCTGCCGCAGCTTGTCCTTCATTCGACTGGCTACACCCTACCCGCCGCGAAACCGTGGCTGTTGGCAATATCGGCGGCAATAATGTGCCTGTGGTCATCAGCAACCGAATCAACGGCGAGAGCACCGCTTGTGAGAACAAGGATGCTACGCCTGATTATATCTATATAGGCGGCAAGATGCCTAAGCAGTTTGTGCCAGGTCAGAGCTACATCGTAGATTACAATGTTTACGAGACGCTGAACAGCAAGCCAGAGACTACTGGTGCCAAGCTCTACCCTATCTTCCCAGCCATGGCAATGCCGCTCATCGCCAGCATCAAGGCCGACGTGAAGTTCCTCACCCTGCAGTTTGGTACTCCAGCCGAGGAATACATCGCCTGCCTGAAGGCTCATCCAGAGGTGGTGGTTATCTGCGTCAGCAATCACCAGAACCGCCTGGGCGACCAGCGTGCATTGGTTCACGAGATGATGAATGCCGGCTTGAAGAACCCTGTGGTTTTCGCAGAGATGTACCAGCACAGCAAGGAGGAGAAGAGCGACTTCCAGCTAGAGGCTGCAGCCGATATGGGAGCCCTGATGATTGATGGTCTGACCGATGGTATCTGGCTGATGAACAATGGCGATATCCCTACCCAGACTGTAGATGAAACCGCCTTCGGCATTCTCCAGGCAGCCCGTCTGCGCACCAGCAAAACCGAGTATATCAGTTGTCCTGGTTGCGGCAGAACCCTCTACGATCTCCGTGAAACCATCGCCAAGATCAAGGAGGCAACCAAGCATCTTAAGGGCCTGAAGATTGGTATCATGGGCTGTATCGTGAATGGTCCTGGCGAAATGGCGGATGCCGATTACGGCTACGTAGGCGCCGGTCCTAACCGAGTAAGCCTCTACCGCAAGCAGGTTTGCGTAGAAAAGAATATCCCGCAAGAGGTGGCAGTAGAGCATCTGCTCGCTCTCATCGACTCGGATAAGCAATAATTATTTGGGCACGGATTACACAGATTACACGACTCTTTATTAGAAATTATGATATGGTTTATTAGCAGTTGCGCCATAAATCCGTGTAATCCACGTAATCCGTGCCTAATTTATACCCGCCCCTAATCACTCCCCGTTCCTAATCCATAGTGCCTTCAAAAGTTCAGGAATGAATGTTATCTTTAAGTTAATCTCCACCTCTTTATATGGCTCTTTCACAAAAAAAATGTATCTTTGCAACTGTAATCATCAAAAACTGAAAAGATTATGGCAAATACTAAACTGCTCCTGGTAGAGGATGATGAAAATCTCGCCTATATGGAGAAAAGTTGCTTCGAAGATATCATCGGAGGATATGAGGTGAAAACTGCCGTAAACGGCAAGGAAGGACTGAAGGTGTGGCAAGACTTTCAGCCCGATGTCATCGTATCTGATATCGACATGCCCATCATGGACGGAATAGAAATGGTGAAGAAAATGCGCGAGGTTGATGGAAAAACCATTATTCTGTTTACCACCGGACTCACCTCGCCGAAGGACCTGAAGGCAGGTTATGCTGCCGGAGCCAACAACTATGTGAAGAAGCCGTTTGTTCCAGAAGAGCTTGATGCTCATATACATAGCCTACTCCAACTGAAAGCCGGAGCCCGCAGTGAAAACGCCAGCAACCAGATAAAACTGGGTAAATACATTCTAGATGCCGACCATGCTACTCTGAAAGATAAGCAGGATGGTAAACAGAAAATGCTCACCGCACGAGAGGCAAAGATTCTGGAACTGCTGGCAGTAAACAAAAACGAGGTGGTGCGCCGCGAAGCCGTATTGAGCCGGTTCTGGGGAGTGGAAGACAAAGACTATTTTGCTTCCAGAAGTCTGGATGTATTCATCAAGAAAATCCGCACAGCGCTGGAAGACGAACCGGGCGTAGAACTGAAGACCATCAGAGGTGTGGGATTCAAGCTCATCGCAGAATAGGCGCATCTCAACCCTCAGAAAATCAGTAAAACGAATCATCTCTATACGGAATGATAGAAAAGAAAACAGATTATTAAAGACAAACATATATGTTAAAAGCGATACTATACTTCTTTCTCCTGATAGCTGAATTTTTCATCACTATCCTGATAAGCGGTTTCAGCTTTGGCCTGTATTATGCCTATATAGGTAGTGATCACATGCCAGGCAACAGCAAGGGAGATATGACTACAACAGAAGCATTTCCTTTCATCATAGCTTTCGCCCTGATAGCTACACTCATCATCTGGTTTACCTTTCATAAAGGCAAGTTTTCGAGTTTTACACTAGGCAAGGTGAAACCAAAGAGCAAATGGCAACTCATGCTCTACAGTTCTATGCCAATGATGGGCTTCACTCTCGCCTATTATGCCCTAATGAGCTACTTCGACATCCATTTTATACCTAAGGAAATGAGCCAGTTCAGCTTTTTCCAGTTTCTCCCACTGATGTTGGTAGGCTCGTTTATGTCTGCCTACGTATTTTATGGTGCCATTCTGGAAGAACTTCTGAAGAGCGGAAAGAAGAAATGGGTCGTTCTACTTGTATACTTGCTCATGATTATGCCAACTACGCTGACAGCAGGTTCGGGCGAGGGAATGACACTTTGGATATTTTACGTCCTGGCAGCCCTCCCATGCACATTATACGGCTTCTGGCTTTATTGCAAAACCCGTAGTTCCATTGTGATATTAGCGGTTTATCTCATATCCAACATGATTCCGTTCAACCTGGGCAGCAACTGGGTTACCATCTTGCTGTGCATCCTGGGACTGGGCGTGATGGGCTATGGATTTTATCTTCTCAAGAAGAATATTGAACCATTGCTGATACAAGAGGATGAGGAAGAAAAAGAATACTAAAACCACCTGATTATGAAGGCAAACAGAACCAAAATGCTCGGTACGATGGCGCTGGTAGCCGTACTGTGCATGCAACTTTTCTGGATATACAACTCATTCCAGATGAGCGTTCACCAGATGGGCTACGACGATCCTTGGAGTCTGGCAGCCGATGTGAGGGCGCATGCCTTTTTCTCGGCACTCTACCAGAGTCGCATCACGCTGCTCACTTCCCTACTCACCATGGTGGTCATCATTCTGAGCCTTATCGACCAGATCAACTACATCGATGAGCAGGAAAGGGTTCGCCTGCTACGCGAGGACTTCTCCTATGCCATGGTTCACGACATGAAGTCGCCGCTCACCTCCATCATCATGGGAACCAAATATCTGCACAGCGGCGTACTGGAGAAGAAACCGGAAATAAAGGAGAAATACTTTTGTATCGTAGAAGAGGAGGCACAGCATCTGCTGGCTCTCATCAACCGCCTGCTTACCATCTCGAAACTGGAACATGGTAAACTGAGCATCCAGAAGGCTGAAATAGATCTGGAGGCGATGATAGAGGATGTGGTGGATAAATACAAGGCGAAATCGGCGAAACCGATTCATATCACCACCCTATTCGGAGCCACTTCGGCACTGGCAGATGAGGAATATCTGAAGGAGGCTATCAGCAATATAGTAGATAACGCCACCAAATACTCGAAGGAAGAAATCAACATTCAGATTTCCACCTCCGAGAATGACAGAAATGTATATATCAAGATATACGATGAGGGTATCGGCATAGCCAGAAGTGAGATGAAAACCATCTTCAACCGCTTTGAGCGTGCTGCTGAGCACGAAAGAGATGCCCGGAAGACCCGTGGCGGCTTCGGTATCGGTCTGAACTATGTGCTGCAGGTTATTAATGCCCATGGTGGCAAAGTAAGCGTTAAGAGCGAAAAAGGCAAATGGTCGGAGTTCACCATATCGCTACCGAAATAATCAACTTGCACAGCCATATTAATAACAAAGCTCCCGATGCATCATGCACCGAGAGCTTTATTTTATCTTATTTCACGATTGAAGAAACCGGATTTCTCACACCCTTCATTCCTACGAGGAATGCCTTGGCAGCACCAAACTTGAGGAACATATCCAGACGGATAGGAATATGATTCTCATCATCGGTTACATAGAAATCTACGATTCTCTTATACTTGCGATCCTCATACTCCATATAGGCAAGGCGCAGGCAACGGTACTTCACACCATTATCTGCCTTGATGGTAACCTTACCGTCGAACTTTATCTGAGCTGGAGTGCGGTTCTTTCCATCAGCAATAGGGAATTTTACGGTATAACCCTTCTTCCAGTTGGCAGGATTGAAACTGCGGGCACGCAGGAAGATGTTCATCATGTCAAAAACACAATCATCGTAGGTGGCATTCTTCCATACATGCTTACCATCATGCTGCTGACGGTGCTGTTTGAGATGACACTTACCGCCAGAATAGCTGTAGAATACCTCATCTACCGTATAGCGCTTGCCCTCGTGAGCTCCCTTACGGAAATACATAGGCGCCAAATCGGTGCCGCTGTAACAGAGCAGAGTGTCGCGAAGCACAAAGATATCATCTACACGCTTATTGCCTCTTGTAACAAGAGAACCGCGATAAGCAGGCTTACCATGACGGGTGGTTTGGATGATAGACATACTGGCATTACCAGCTTTTACCCAAACAAACTTCCAGTTATAATACAGATTGTAAGTAAGGAACTCACCTGACTTGAAGGCTGTATTACGGAAAGTACACTGGGCAGACATCGTAGTGCTGACCAGAAGTAGCAATAATGCTATCCAGAATGATTTGATTGTTTTCATAACTCTTTATAATTTAGGAATGTACTCGATGCCAAGTTTCTTGGCACGTTGCGCATTCTGGTTCTTAACTTTCTTTTCTTTATCAGGCTTCTGCTTGGTAATGGCACCAGGCTTCTGACGGGAAAGTTCACGGGCCGTAGGATCCCAACTCTCGGTTAAATCCCATTTAGCCTTGCATTCTATCACGTCTGGATAGTAATATACCTCTTCTGCCTGTTCATCCTTATCATAGCAGCCTGTATCCCACTTGCCGTTGCCGTTACGGTCTACTATCAGACGCATGTAATACTTCTCCGGCTTGAGATAATAGAATTCGGCTACTCCGTTCACAGCCTTCACTTCTTTCACCACCTGATCCTGCGCATTGAGTAGCTGAACGAGGAGCGGATGATTGTCGAAATCGTGCGTTACATTAATGAGCAGCGTGCCGTAAGTATCCAGGGAATTGACCTTGAAACCCTGTTTCACAGGTTTGGATACAAGTCCGTAGATGTCTTGGAACGCGGCAGAATCAACCTCCAGACTATATTCTATGTCCGGACGCCACTCGCCTCTCAGAATATACTTGCGGTTGCCCAGCGGCTTAAACTCCATCGGCGCCCTATACCATAGCGTATCATGCTTGGCATAGAGATGAATGCCTGCCGTATCGGCCTTGGCAAGCGGCGTATTGAAGGTGAAGATAACATTCTTGTCAGGATCGAGCTGAGAAGAGACACTCATCTGAACATCAAGCGGTTTTACAGCCATCACGCTATCATAAGGTTCACCCTTCTTCTTCAGTTTTTCCTGCTTCTTGGTCCATTTCTCCAGTTCCTTAGCCTGCGCCTTCATACGCTTTTCGTAAGGTTCCTTCGAAAGAATTTCGAGCGTATCAGTCTGGTTGCGGAGCACGCCCGTACTGTCTGTCATACGGTAAGTAAGTTCTATATTCAGCGTATCCTGGTTGACCAGTGCTGTATCCTTGAGCCAATAGGTAAGCGTATCGTTCTTCTCCGATTTCTCCAGGATAAAAGCATTTTTCTCGTTGAAATTCAAGCCCTTGATCTGTGGCAGGATAGAATCGCCATAACTGTAATAAAGCGAGAAGCAATTGGCCTTCTGACGTTCTGCCTTGAGGAAGAAGCGGTCGGAGACCAGTTCGGTAAAGGCACGGAGCACTACATTATCCGGTAGGAAATGAGTATAATTAACCTGATCTATCGACTTGATATGCAGGGAATCAATCCATGTAGTATCCTGACGTACATCCGGCTTGCTTGACGGCACGATGATATCATGAGAGAAAGCGAGTTTTTCGCTCTTCTGGCTGAACATATAGTTACCATCCATATCCTGCAAGGCATAGATGCGGTAAGAGCCCGGAGCCACGCCCTTGATGACAAAGCGGCCACGGCTATCGGTACGGCTTACACGCAGCATAGGCTTGGTCTTGAAGGCAGAATCGGCATGATCTGCGTAAAGACCTACCAGAATACCCTTGATAGGCTCCAGATTCTCCGATTCGAGCACATATCCCGACACCTCCATCGTATCGATAACTTCGCCGGTAGCGAAACTGTAGGTATAGTTTCCCATCGGATTGCCCTCGTTATTATCGCTGATGGCATCGGAGAAGTCGATGGTATAGGTAGTATTCGGCTTGAGCGAATCTACCAGAGAAATCTGAATATGCTTGCCCGAAGCCTTGATTTCAGGCACTTCGAGCTGCGGAGGCGAAACCACCACTTTCTCGGTAGGATTATCTACCTTAATATATTCGTCGAAATAGATATTCACCTTCTTCTGCTTCACATTTACGCCCTTGTCGGCTGGCGAAGCTCCAATCACCTTAGGAGGAGTTTCGTCGAACCAGCCACCATCCGGCTGTCCCATCTTGGCACAGGATGCCAACATGAGGAAAGCTAAGACGTAGAAAGGCAGAAACAGAGAATTTGCCTTCAACTTGCTCTTTATGTCGTTCAATTGAATCATTCTTTATATCTTCTTAGTATTGCAGCATCATCTCCCAGGCGGAAGAAGCATGCGGCCTGTTTTATTTGTTCATCATGAGCATCTCATCAATGTTCTTGCGGCTGTTGCTCAAGCGTGGAATCTTATGCTGTCCGCCCAACTTGCCCTTGCTCTTCAGCCATTCATTGAAGAGTCCCGGCTTGGCCTTCACAATCTCCAGATGCTGAAGGGTAACGTCGTGGAAGCGCTTGGCCTCGTAATCGCTGTTGATTTCCTGCAACTTCTGGTCTAACAGACTGGCAAACTCTTCGAGGCTGGCTGGCTCCTGAGAGAACTCTATGAGCCACTGGTGGCGGCACTTGGCATTACTGTCCATATAAACCGGCGCAGCGGTATAATCAGAAACCTGAGCACCCGTCTTCTCGCAGGCATAAGCCAATCCCTTCTCGGCATTATCCATAATCAGTTCCTCGCCAAATGCATTAATAAAGTACTTGGTACGGCCGGTAATGACAAACTTATAAGGATTCTTGCTGGTAAACTGAACCGTATCGCCGATGAGATAGCGCCACAAACCACAGGAAGTGGTGATGACCATAGCGTAGTTCTTGCCTACCTCAACACCCCAGAGAGGCACAACGGTAGGATTTTCGCTGCCGAATTCGTCCATAGGGATAAACTCGTAGAATACATCATAATCTATCATAAGCGACATGGCTGGGTCTGCCGGATCATCCTGCAGCCCGAAGAATCCCTCGCTGGCATTATAAGTCTCCATATAATGCATGTTCGGCGAAGTGATGAGCTGTTCATACTGCTTGCGGTAAGGAGTAAAGGCAATACCGCCATGGAAGAATACCTCCAGATTAGGCCATACCTCTTCCAGATGCTTCTTGCCGGAAAGTTCCATGACACGCACCAGCACACTAAGCATCCAGCTAGGAACACCCGAGATATTGGTTACGTTCTTATTCATCGTTTCGCGGGCAATAAGGTCGCGTTTCACTTCGAAATCGCTCAGGAGAGCGGTTGACTTCTTAGGAACACGCACCAGATTGGCAAGCGGATTGATATTTTCGATGAGGATAGCGCTCAGGTCGCCCACCAGACTATCCGACACATTATAGTTAGGCGAATGGCTTCCACCCAGGATAAGGCTCTTGCCATCAAAGAGTCTGCTCTTCGGATTATTGCGCAGATAATAGGCTACGGCATCAAAGCCTCCTGCATAATGAATGCCATGCAAGCCATCATGAGAAACCGGGATGAACTTGCTCTTATCGTTGGTGGTGCCAGATGACTTGGCGTACCATTTTATCAGTCCCGGCCATAGAACATCCTTTTCACCATGACGCATACGATCGATGTCACCCTTCAACTCCTCGTAGGTATTGACAGGAACATTCTGTACAAATTTATCATAATTGTTGCTGGTATTTAATAAATGCTTGACACCATATTCAGTATTTTTTCCTTTATTTATGAGGTGCATAAGCACTTTATGCTGCAAATGTTCTGCATCATAGACATACTTCTCCAACTCCTTCTGCCGAGGTTTGAAGACGTTACTTACTATCGTTGTTAAACTCATATCTAGATATATATATCATTTAAGTAGATGCAAAAGTAAATCAAACTTTTGATATAGAGAAAGTTTTTACTATTTTTTAATACAAAAGGAGAAGATAAACTATAGAAAAAGGAAATATACAACACAAAAGACTCCCATAAGTGGCGATATTTACCATCTTATGGGAGTCTTCTGTTAAATCATATTTTCTATCCAGAAAGAGATACTGCTTACTCTTCATTGTCGAAAGCAGCCGCTTCAGCAGCCGCAATAATCTCTTCTCTTGATAATTCCTTAGGCTGAGCCGTGATGTCGCTCAAATCGAACTCATCACTCTCCTTCTTCTCATTCTTCACCTCGACCTGCACTTCAGTTTCCTGGGCTGTTTCAGCAGATATCTCTGTGAAAACCTCCTCTTTGAAAACATTGATGTGCTTCTCCTCTACCGGTACGTTTTGCGAATCAGCATCCTGCGAGATGATGAAATCGTCTTTCACTTCTGTGCTAGGTACGTTTTCAACAGGTTCCTCTTCCATCTTGGTGCGATTAGCTTTAGCCGAGAATACGGCATCAATATACTGTGGTTCCTTGCGCAGTTTTTCCAAGCTAGCCTTAGAAGCCACCTGCTGGCTCTCCTTCTTAGAATAACCCTTACCTACTCCACCCTCAACACCTTCGAGTACAATCTGATAGGTGAAAATAGGACTACCATTCTTGTCTTTTTGCTGGTCTAGCATAACGAAATCCAGTTTTACGCGGTTTTTCTGGCTCCATTCGATGAGTTTGCTCTTGAAGTTAACCTCCTTATAAGCCACCTTATCGATGTTTATCATTTGTGCCAGGATACGTTTCTGCATGAAATGCATGCAGGCATCATAACCACGGTCTAGATAAATGGCACCTACCAAAGCTTCAAACGCATTTCCTCCCATATAACTGTTATGAGAAGAACTGTGTCCATTAGAAAGAATCAGCTGGTTGATGCCCATTTCCTGTGCCAGCTTATTCAGCGTATCACGCTGCACTAGCTTGCTTCGTGTATTGGTCAGGAATCCCTCACGCTTGCCAGGAAAATGCTGGTACACGATATCTCCTACTACAGCATCCAAAACCGCATCACCCAAGAACTCTAACCGCTCGTTGTTCACAGGTTTTCCCTTAGAATTACGATGCATGATGCTCTTGTGCAACAGAGCCATCTTGTAGTAGTTGATGTCGTGAGGATAAAAACCGAGGATTTCGTATAAAGACAAATAAAGCTCTTTATCCTTACGGAAAGAGAGCTTTATCCTATCTATAAAATTATTCAGCATACTTCTTGAATACTACACAGCAGTTGTGACCGCCGAATCCGAAAGTATTGCTCAATGCAGCACGAACCTCACGTTTCTGAGCTTTGTTGAAGGTAAAGTTCAAGTTGTAATCGAGCTCTGGATCATTGTCGCCCTCTTCGTGGTTGATAGTAGGAGGAACGATATCGCTCTTCACACTAAGAACACAAGCCATAGCCTCTACTGCACCAGCAGCACCGAGGAGGTGACCAGTCATTGACTTGGTAGAACTAATGTTGAGCTTGTAAGCTGCATCACCGAAGACAGCCTTGATAGCCTTAGCCTCAGAGATATCACCTACGTGGGTAGATGTACCGTGAACATTGATGTAGTCAATGTCCTCTGGCTTGAGGTTAGCATCAGCAAGTGCGCGCTCCATCACGAGCTTAGCACCGAGACCTTCTGGATGAGAAGCTGTGATATGATAAGCGTCAGCGCTCTCGCCTTCACCTACCATCTCAGCATAAATCTTCGCACCACGAGCCTTAGCGTGCTCAAGTTCCTCGAGAATCAAGCAACCTGCACCCTCGCCCATGATAAATCCATCACGGCTTGCGCTGAACGGACGTGAAGCATGCTCTGGGTCATCATTACGTGTTGACAATGCATGCATAGCATTGAAACCACCTACGCCACAAGCGCAGATAGCAGCCTCTGCACCACCGCTAACGATGATGTTTGCCTTACCCAAACGAATCAGGTTAAAGGCATCAGCCAATGCATTGCTTGAAGAAGCACATGCAGATGTTGTAGTGTAGTTTGGTCCGTGGAATCCGAAGTGGATTGAAATCTGACCAGAAGCGATATCTGCAATCATCTTAGGGATAAAGAATGGGTTAAACTTAGGACCATTCTCCTCGTGAGTACCATAGTACTTCACCTCATCCTCGAAAGTCTTGATACCACCGATACCTACACCGAATACAACGCCAACGTTGTTCAAGTCTTCCTTCTCAAGATCGATATTAGCATCCTTTACGCCCTGCATGGCAGCAATCATAGCCAACTGGGTATAACGGTCAAGCTTGCGAGCTTCCTTACGATCAATCCAATCATTGATGTTCAGGTTTTTAACCTCGCAAGCGAACTTGGTCTTGAAAAGGGTTGTATCGAAATGAGTAATAGGCGCAGCACCGCTCTTACCAGCAAGGAGGCTCTCCCAAGTTTCCTCAGGAGTATTACCAACTGGTGTTACAGCACCGAGACCTGTTACAACAACTCTCTTTAATTCCATTTAATATAATTTAGTTGCTAAATTACTTAGCGTTCTCCTCAATATAAGAGATAGCGTCACCTACAGTAGCAATCTTCTCAGCCTTATCGTCTGGGATAGAGATAGAGAACTCCTTCTCGAACTCCATGATCAACTCTACAGTATCCAAAGAATCTGCACCAAGATCATTTGTGAAGCTTGCCTCTGGCTTAACTTCTGCCTCATCAACACCGAGTTTATCAACGATAATTGCCTTTACTTTGCTTTCAATTTCTGACATAATTGTAACTTTTAAAATGTTTATAAATTAATTTCTAATTAAAAATCTGAGTGCAAAGGAACACTTTTTTTTTGAGATAAACAAATATTTTGGCGAAAAAAGTGCATTATGGTGCACAAATACCCCCCAATTGTGCATATTTTTAGCAATTTTTCCCTTTTTTGTTGGTCGTTTCAGATTATTTTGTTACTTTTGTACGGTATTAATTAAACATTTAAATCCATATGACATTTACAGAAAAAGCCAATAAGATATTTAATCAGGCGATAGCCGATTATCATATCAAAGACAACATTGATACACCAATCAATAATTCATACCAGGAAGGTAGCATAGAGAACCGCCTTTACCTGAAGTGCTGGATCGACACCGTACAGTGGCATTTTGAGGATATCATCCGTGATCCTCAAATCGATCCGACTGAAGCACTCGTACTAAAGCGCAGAATCGACAAGAGCAACCAAGACAGAACCGACCTCGTTGAGCAAATCGATACTTACTTCCGCGAAACATACAAAGACGTGAAGGTTCTGGATGATGCACGCATCAACACAGAGAGTCCTGCATGGGCTGTTGACCGCCTGAGTATTCTTGCCCTCAAGATTTACCACATGAAGGAGCAGGTGGAACGGCCGGAAGCATCGGCTGAGCACAAAGCGAAATGCCAAGCCAAACTGGATGTGCTCCTGGAACAGCAGGTAGACCTTTCTACTGCCATCGACCAACTCTTGGAAGATATCGAGGCTGGACGCAAATACATGAAGGTTTACAGACAGATGAAGATGTACAACGATCCTTCAACCAATCCTGTACTCTACAAGAAATAAAAAGAAACAGAATAGGAGAGCGCATATACCTTATTATATAATAATAATGAGGTATGGCTCTCTTTTTTACCTTATATAATATATATAGAAGAAAAAACGATGAAAACTGAGCATATCCTGGTAATTAGATTTTCTGCCATGGGCGATGTAGCCATGACCGTACCTGTAATTCAATCTTTGGCAAAACAATATCCGAAAGTAAGAATTACTGTGCTCAGTCGTCCCTTTGCCCGTCCTTTCTTTGAAGACTTAGCTCCAAACGTCGGTTTCATGGAAGCCGACATAAAAGGAGAGTATAAAGGTGTTACAGGACTCAATGCACTCTATCGCCGATTGATTGCCAAACAGTTTACAGCAATTGCCGACTTGCATAGCGTGCTGCGTTCCGATTATCTGCGTATGCGTTTCAACCTGGATAACTTCAAGGTTGCACATATCGACAAACATCGCAAGGGAAAACGCAAGCTGGTAGCATCTAATGGCAAAAAACTGGTACAGCAACCTACATCATTCCAAAACTATGCCGATGTTTTTGCACAACTTGGATATCCTATCCACATGGATTTTACATCTATCTATGGGGATGGAAAACTAGGAGATTTGAATATCTTACCAAAAGAGGTATTCGGAATAGGAGAGAATGCTATCTCGCTAGAAGACAAGCATATAACAGAGCCATGGATCGGTATAGCTCCCTTCGCTGCACACGAAGGAAAAATATATCCGATACAACTGATGGAAAAAGTTATACTGCGACTTATCCACAATCATCCACACGCTCATATCTTCCTTTTCGGTGGAGGCAAAGACGAAACGCCAGTGATGAACGATTGGGCAGAGAAGTATCCACAGGTCATTAACGCTTCTTCTCACCTTCATGGCCTGAAACAGGAACTCATCCTGATGAGTCATCTACACGTCATGGTGAGCATGGATAGTGCAAACATGCACTTGGCATCGCTTGTCAACACCCCTGTAGTAAGCATTTGGGGAGCTACCCATCCATACGCAGGCTTCATGGGGTGGCATCAGGATCCTGCCAATGCCGTACAGTTAGACTTACCTTGCCGACCTTGCAGCATCTATGGTAACAAGCCTTGCGCCAGGGGAGACTTCGCATGTATGAAGAATATCTCTCCAGAACTGGTACTAGAAAAAATAGATTCTGTTTTGAACAAAAGATAGAAAATAAGAACTCCTATATATAATAAGGTATCAGAAAACAATATAAAAATAGGTATAGAATAGAATGGAACAGATGAGAATCCTATAATCAAAAACAACCATATAAATAACTCAGACTAGAGAGCAGAATATCCTGATGGATTTCTGCTCTTTTTTGTTTTCCACAAAAGCGTGGATAAGTATACGGAAAACCCCAATAATAACCTTTTAATAAGTTTGTAAATATCCACACATATCTATCTCAAACCCATGAAAAGAGTATATCCACATAGATATTATTAAGTTTTTAGAAACTTTTTCGCAGTTTTTTACCGAAAAAAGATATAAACTTATTAACTTTGCACCGAATTGGGGAAATGTTGATAAACCGGTTAAAACATTAAGAGACAAGAACAAGATATAAAATGTCTCTGCGGATAACCTGGATTAAGACTTGTATAACGAAATACGCAAGTTTTTATGCAGAATGTTATCCACTTATCCACGGCATATTATCATCTCTATATTCTCTTTTAAAAAAAAAATAAAATAAGAAATATAATATGAATGTTATGGTGAAAAAAGAATGGATTGAGAAGGGATACGTTGACGAACCTGTTGACGAAGCCTTGGACTTGAAAGCTGAAATAAGAAAGCTTTGCAAGGAGAAAGATGCTATTATCCTCGCCCACTACTATACGGTAGGTGAGATTCAGGACATCGCCGACTTCGTGGGCGATTCTCTGGCTTTGGCTCGTAAAGCTGCAGAAACCGATGCCCAGGTAATGGTGATGTGTGGTGTACATTTCATGGCTGAGACATGCAAACTCTTGAGTCCTGACAAAACTGTGATCTGTCCTGACTTGAATGCAGGTTGCTCGCTTGCTGACAGCTGTAAGGCTGAGGATTTGAAAAAGTACAAGGAAGAGCACCCGGGATATAAGGTAGTGAGCTATGTAAACACCACGGCTGCTGTAAAGGCGCTGACTGATTGTGTAGTGACAAGCGGTAATGCCAAGAAGGTGATTGACAGTTTCCCACAGGAAGAAAAAATCATCTTTGGTCCAGACTATAATCTTGGTAACTATATAAACAGCGTTACAGGCCGCAATATGTTGCTTTGGAATGGTGGTTGCCATGTTCATGAGAAATTCTCTGTAGAGGCTATTGTTAAACTGAAGCAAGAGCATCCTGAGGCTGTTGTTATGGCTCACCTGGAGTGTAAGGCACCTGTACTTGCTGTAGCCGACGTAAAGGGCTCTACAGCCACCATGTTGCACTATGCCCAGGAGCACCCGGAAATCAAGGAGTATATTATCGCTACAGAGGCTGGTATCCTGCATGAACTGGAGCGTAATTGTCCTAACGTTATTTTCTATCCTGTACCTCCAGAGGTAAGCGAGGGTGGAATAGGCTGCAGCTGCAACGAGTGTGAGTATATGAAGATGAATACACTCAAGAAGATATACAATGCATTGAAATTTGGTTGGCCAACAGTGGAAGTGGCAGAGGATATTGCCAAGGATGCTGTGAAGCCTATCGAAAAGATGCTTTCTCTTTCATAAAAAAGACCGGGAAGTTCCTCAAGTAAAGCTCCACATGCCCTGAAAGGGCAGAAACTCTTAGCCCAGGGTAACACCCTGGGTTATTATGGGCGCAAACCTGTCGCCATGTAAGGGCAAAAGCTTTTATACCTGGGTTAGGGGCTTTGTGGCTTTCTGCTCGTTCTTGAATGGAACTCTTGCTTGTTTAATAACCATTAGATAAACCAAAAAAACTTAGTTATGAATACAAAATTAATCACTCCCATCCTGGCTTTATGCTGCCTGCCATTGTCGGCAAAAGTGTATACTGTTAAATCCTTGTCGGGTAATCTGGTTGTTAACATCGATGTGGATAAGTCGATAACCTGGGAAATAACCAAGGGTAAAACTCAGATATTAAAACCTTCTGTTATCTCCTTACAGACTGATAAACAGACTTTTGGCGTGAATCCAAAAGTGCGTAAAGCATTTATAGCCAACTTGAAAAACGATGATAATGGTGGCTACCAGCAATTGCTCCTTTCCTGCAATGGATATGATGTAGTATTTCGGGTTTTTCAGAATGCTGCTGCTTATCGCATTATTCCTAAAAAGATGATTAACAAGGTTATTAATGAAACTTCTGAATATCGCTTTGCCGGTGACTATCAGAGTTTCGTACCCTATGTAAATGATAATCGGGGAGGAGAGCGCTGGTGTTATTCTTTCGAGTCATATTATGACGAGGCTCCATTGTCTAAGATGTATAAGGATTCGCTTGCCATCACTCCTCTTGCCGTTTGCCTGCCTGAGGGAAAGAAGGCTGTTGTAATGGAAGCTGATGTGGAAAATTATCCCGGCATGTATCTCCTGAAGGGTACGTTTTCTTCAACTGCTTCATCTTCTGCAGTCTCTGATTATTCTATATATGCAGCCTTTCCTCCTTATCCATTAAAAGAGATGGTGGGTGGATTCAATCAGTTGAATCTGGTTCCCACAGAGCGTGCTAATTATATTGCAGAAAAAGTTACCAAGCTGCCTTGGCGTATTGTATTGGTAACTGATGAAGACAAACAATTGGTTGGTAACGATATAGCCAAATTGCTGGGTCCTCAGTGCAGAATCAAGGATACATCGTGGATAAAGCCGGGAAAAGTGGCTTGGGATTGGTGGAACAACACTAATATCACAGGTGTGGATTTCCGTGCTGGTATCAATACCGAGACTTATAAGTATTATGTAGATTTTGCTAAGAAGAACGGACTTGAATATATCATCATCGACGAAGGGTGGAGTGATCCGGAAAATTTGCTCATATTCTCAGATAAGATGGATATGACGGATATCATCAATTACGCCAAACAGAATGGTGTGGGAGTGATTCTCTGGTCTTCATGGCGCAATTTGATTCAGCGTGGTCATGAAAAGATGGAGAAAATCATGAAGCATTACGGAGATATGGGCGTGAAGGGATTCAAAGTGGATTTCTTTGATAGAGACGACCAGAAGGCCATCAACTCAGTATATGAGGTGGCTGAATGTGCTGCAAAGCATCATCTTTTGCTCGATCTTCATGGCATGCGTCCGTTTGGCGTGCAGTTTGCTTATCCTAATATTGTGAATTTTGAGGGTGTAAAAGGCTTGGAGAATTCTAAATGGGAGCCTCGTGTTGGTGATGGACCTATGCACGATCAGCCTCGCTATGATGTGACGATTCCTTATCTCCGCGCCTTGCCAGGAAGTTTCGACTATACTCCTGGAGCTATGGTGAATGCCGTTCGCTCGCAGTTCTTCGGCAATAACGACCATCCGATGAGCCAGGGTACCAGAGTACACCAGATGGCAATGTATACAATCTTTGATGCTCCTTTGCAGATGCTTGCCGACAGTCCTACTAAGTATATGCAGAATCAGAAGTGTACTGATTTCATAGCTCAGATACCAACAGTTTATGATCAGGTGGTTCCATTGGATGGTAAATTGGGTGAATATGTGGTAGTAGCCAAGAGAAAGGGCGCTAAGTGGTATATTGCTGCGATGAACAATTGGCAGGCTCGTGATCTTACTGTTGATCTTTCCCGATTAGTGAAATGGAATACTCAAACTAATAAATTGGAAAAACTTAATGGCAAGGCTAATATCTTTGCCGATGGTATCAATGCAGATCGTGAGGCTACAGATTATAAGCATACTTATCAGCAGATAAACGCTGGTGATAAACTTCAGATACATCTTGCACCAGGTGGTGGATGGACAGCTATTATAGAATAATATCTCGATCTACGAACCAGAAAGAATATTATAACTATCGTAGAATGATGTGGTAAAAAATATAAGATTAGGGGTAAAAATTGTTTTTTATGGGTAAAAAATCATATTTCGCTACCATAAAATGCATAATTTACGACTTTATAGACAAAAAAAGTCGTATCTTTGCATCAGTTAAAACAAACGGACGTTGTGAAACGTCATTTCATCATCTTTTACTTATACAAATAATATTAGAAAATTTAATCTAATTATAAAGATAGAGCGTTCAAGTGATTTGAATGCTCTATTTTTTTTATATAGGATTTTCTCTTATCTCTCTGCATACTAATCCGGATAGGAGAAATCTTTATGCCTTCATTCATTTATTTCTTGATAAGAAAGAGAAGTGCAATTCGTCCTACGTATGTACTTATCATCTTTCTGAACATCATATATTTCTTGGTATATTCTTTGTTCGGAAGAGGATATAACCCATGTTTCCTTAATTTTCTGATGGCATGATTCAAGGATATCAACGAATGTTTCAAGCGGATATTGTTAACCAGATAATCCATCGAGAGCTGGGCAATACGGCGGTTGAGTGCCTGGCGCTCTGCTACAGGAACCGTATCGAGCAACTTCTGAAGATGTAGAATTATCTCCAGTTTATTGTCCATGTGAATATCTATCTTATCCTTATTTTCTAATTCACCAGGTGCGTATTTGTCCACTCTATTATAATAAGGTGAGGTCTGAGTCTTGAATATTCGTTCTGCCCGTAAGAAGAGTTGTGGTGTGAATTCCTCGTCCTCGCCGAAACTGATGTTTGGTGAGAATAACAGGCTACCCACAATGGCGCGGCGGAATATATAGGAACAGGCTGAGCCTAAAAGGGTATTGTTGTTGAGATATTCTGTGCCGCTGATTGGGGTAGGGAGTTCGTAAGATGGTTCTCCTGTATCATCCTTGCTGAAACAGAATGTAACGATATCTGGTTCGTGGAATCTCACGATGTCAAGGCAATGTTCGTAGGTTGGCTGAAGAAGATAATCATCTCCTTCTATAAACTGGATGTATTTCCCTTTGGCTAAGTACATGCCATAGTTGCGTGCCATACTGCTGCCTAAGCCGGGTATTCTTAAATAGAGCAGGTTATCCAGCAACTCTTTTATCTGGCTGGCTACCAATTCTTCGCTATCATCATCAACGAGAATTATTTCCCTCTCTTTGGCATTGAGCGAAAGCTGAAGGATACTATTGATGCATTCTACAAGATATTCCTTTTGATGGTTGCTTGTAGTAATGATGAAACTCACTAATGGTGAAGATATCTCTGATATTAATTCTTTCTGCATAAGTTATTCTTTTTTATGACTGCAAAGATAATAAAAAGATTTAATTTACGTATTAATAGTAGTACAAAAAACATAAAAATGGAAATAGTTTGTTCTACTGATAGTAAATATATCATGCCGACCGGTATCATGTTGACCTCTTTGTTTGAGAGCAACAGAGGAGAAGTTGTCAATGTACATCTCTTGCATGATCAGGATTCTGCTGCATTATTGGATTCTATCAGAACCATAGCTGCCCGTTATCAGCAAAATATTCATTTCTATCTAATTAATGATGATATCTTCAAACATTTTCCAATTGGTCTAGATTTTCAAGTAGATCATGTAGGAACTTCGTTTGCTACTTATTATCGTTTATATCTTACGGAAATTCTGCCTGCTGATATTGATAAGGTTATCTATCTGGATGGCGATATTCTGGTTGTGGATAAACTTGTTGAATTGTGGAATACTTCTGTTGAAAACTATGCAATTGCTGCTGTTCCAGATAGTTATAATAATAAGATAGAACACTATAATCGCTTGCGTTATCCCCAAACTTTGGGATATTTTAATGCAGGTATGTTAGTTGTCAATCTGAAATATTGGCGTGAAAAGCAGGTGCTTCTCAAATTCTTTGATTATGTGAAATCTAATAAGGAAAGGTTGAGATGTCATGATCAGGATGTACTGAACTATCTGTTTAAGAATTCTAAGTTGGTATTACCTATCAGATATAATGTACTGAATGAGTATTGGTTTGATTTGCGTTATTCTCTTATCTCCTGGGAATTTGATGAACAGATATTGGAAGCTCAGGCTCATCCGGCCATCATCCATTTTACGGGTATTCCTAAACCATGGTATAAGAACTGCCAGCATCCATGGAAAAAAGAATTTGATAAGTATAAAGCGATGAGTCCTTGGCGTGATGAAAAAGAAAAGCGCTGGATGCCATTGAAGTTCTGCCTGGAGAAAATGGCCATAAAACTGGTGGTAAGCATGGGACTGCGCAAGTCTGATTATATTGTAGAAAATAGGTATATTGAATTGTCTTAAGATTTCTGATATTCAAGTATCTTATAAATAAGTATCATATAAAGTTATGAAGATTCTGTTGGTTGGTGAGTCCAGTTTGCTACATAATACTCTCAAGAAGGGATTAGTAGAACTTGGACATCAGGTAACGCTGATGTCCGACGGCAATGATTGGCACAACTCTCCTCGTGACATCGACTTGCGCCGTAATATGGAGCGTTATGGAAGATGGAGTGGGCTTATGGTATTGTGGAAAATTGTCTGCAATCTTCATAAGATATGTGGAAATGATATTGTTCAGGTACATAACTATCAATTTGTGCCTTTGATGGGTTGGTGGAACATGCTGATATTCTGGTTTCTCAAGTTTACCAATAAGCGAATCATTAAAGGCTGTTTTGCCGATGACCCACATCTGTTCAGACAACAGGCCAAGGGTATTCCAGCTTATTCTGATACTTTTTGGAATGGTAAATTACAGAATATCGAGGAGAATAAAGAGCGTATGGCTTTTCATTTCATGTCTCAGTTTGATAAGTGCTGGCATACTGTATCTTATCATTCTGATGCTTTGATAGCCTGTCTTTATGAATATTATCTCTGCTACGATGTTCCTGATTTCCATAAGAAGCTTTACTATATTCCTCTTCCGATGATAATTCCTGTAGTGGATAAAAAACGTCAGAAAGGGAATGGTGAGGTTATTAAAGTGCTTGTAGGTTTACAACCCAAGCGCGAGTATCTGAAAGGTGCTTTAAAGATAGCTCATTTTGTAGAAATCTTGGCAAAGAAATATCCTGGTAAGATAGAACTCAAATATGTAGAAGGAGTAGACTATGATGAATATTGCCGGATGCTGGATGAAGCAGATGTTCTGGTAGATCAGTTTTACAGTTATACTCCATCCATGAATTCGTTGGCAGCCATGGCACGTGGTACGGTGGTTATCGGTGGAGGAGAGGAAGAATATTATGAGTTTATTGGCGAAACAGAATTACGTCCTATTATCAATGTGAGTCCTGAGTATTCAGAATCTCAGAATGTGGCAATCATCGAGCAGGCTTTTTTCCTTCCTGGAAATCTAACCTCTCTCTCGCACCAAAGTATCTCTTTCGTTATGAAATACCACGATTATAGGAAGGTGGCAAAAGAGTATGAACAAATATATTTACAACATTTATAATATATTGAAATGCAGATTTTTAAATACATTCTGAGATATATGAATACAAGGAAGGCTTTGTCTCGTTGGACAGTCTTTTATGTTGGATTACTGATAGTTTCAGTAATCTATAATAGTATCTATACTTTTCAGTTTTATGATTTTTCCGATTTATTTATCAATTATCAAGGTGGATTTATCCGTAGAGGGTTGCTCGGAGAAGTATTCTATCAGTTTTATCTCAAGGGAATTAATCCTATCTATTTAGCTTATATAATTAGTTTACTATCATATATTGTTATTGTTGTTTATATGATACGTAACTTTCATAAGCATGGTTATGCTTTAGAGTTTTTACCAGTTTCCTTCTTATTGGGTGGGGTAGGTATTTTTGGTTTAGCTTTCTTTAGAAGAGATTTTATCATAATGTGTATATTTCTTCTAATCGTAAAACTTTGGAAGTCTTTACCTTTTCGTTGGTGGGTGTTGTGTGGTAATATATTGGCAATTTTAGCTGTGTTATGCCACGAACCCTTTGCATTTTGGGCTTTTCCATTCCTGTTGTTGATAACTCGTTTAAAAGTTCGTTGTTTGTGGAAAACTATCTGTTGTTGGATACCATCTATGCTAGTATTTTTACTCTGTCTTCATTTTTCAGGAAGTATGGAACAATATCTTTTGATACGTAAAAGTACTGAACCTTTCTTGAAATTTCCAAATGTGATGGATTTTCTTTCATATGATAAAGGATATGTTATGATATTCCATCTTCATTATAATTTCTTGGATAAGGTATTCCATATTCCTAATATAATAGGTGGTGTGGTTAGTATAGTTTTGGCTATCTATATGAATACGATGATAAATATAGTGTATTGTTCTTCTAGTAATAAAAAATGGCAAGAGAATCTGTGTTATAGTACTTTATTTTTAGGGATTATGATATGTTTAATTCCTATGTTTACTATATTGTCAACGGACTATACTCGTACCATCATGTATGCTTCTTTATCTTCTTTTATCGTGCTATTTACTCTAAAGGAGGAAGATTATAGTGAATTGTTACCAAGTCTTTTGACGGGATATGTTGCTCGCTTTTTGAAATGGATCAATCGAATTTTACCGCCATCTTATACTAAGATATGGTTACTGTTACTATGTGTGGGTACTGTAGAATGGACAGGTCAGGGTACATTTGGTCTGTTAAGAAACTCTGAGATAGGAAATGCTTTGTTGGTTATATATAAAGTTTCATTAAATGTAATAAGTTTTCTATAGTGATATGTTCATAAAAAATAAGATTATGGTAAGTCTGAAAAAATATATTATAAAATGGTTAAAGATATTGCAAACTCCTATTGTTAAGGAGTTTCCTTTCTTTCTTTTATTCTTATTGGCAATTACGATTATGCCGATAAGATTTATTCCTTCGCACGTTCATTATTTTTTTATGAATCGTGTGTTCGATTTCTTTTTTATTGATTTTCCTAGAGCTGGAGCGATCTCTTATCTTTTTACCTTATTTGTTTTTTATATCCGAAACAGATTTATTAAGATAAGTCTTTACACTTTTGCGTTATTATTATTTGCTGTATGCTTGTTTTTGCATTTGGTGTTTAATAAAACTTTACAGCCAGATATTATTACTCTGATAGTTGAAACAAATAAAAGAGAAGCATCAGAGTTTTTGTATTCTTTTCTTTTATCTAAGGGAGGAATACTTACTTTGATTTTCTTGATATTTTATGTTGTATTAGTTGTTTTATGTGAGAGAAAAAAAGATAAAATCACTCTTTTCTTGAAAAGTCTGAAACATGAGAAGATAATTAATTTACTGTTATCAGCTTTTATTTTTTGTGGATTTCTACAGTTTGGTTTTTATAAAGAAATTGTTTCTGTGAGTACAATAGATGATATGCCTGAAGAATATGGTTGTCGTGATTCGATAACAACCTTATTTTATTCTTTATATAATATTTATTTAGTTAATTTAGAGATGAAACATGCTGTTGATGTAACACGCTTAGCTAAACAGTCTCATATTTCAGTTGATAGTGATTCTCTGAATGTAGTTTATGTAATCGGAGAATCTTATATAAAGTGCCATTCTCAGTTGTATGGATATTATTTGCCAACAACTCCGAATCTGTATCAAGAAAAGAAAAAAGGTAACTTATTTGTATTTGACAATGTAGTTAGTCCTTTTAATCGTACTACTTTAACGATGAAAAATACGTTGTGTTGTAACAGTCTGCGTAACCATGAAAAATGGTCTGATAGTCCTTATTTTCCAGCTCTATTTAAAAAAGCTGGTTATCAGGTTTATTACTGGGATGTTCAGAAGGATGATGAATTACAGGCTCCGTTTGTATTCTCTATGAATTCTTTTGTTTATAATCAATTACTAATGAAGGAATCCTATACGCAAATAAGTAAGAATGTTTTCGAATATGATAATCAGGCAGTAGTAGATTTTTCCAAGGAAGCTAAGGGTATTGGTAAGCATAATCTTGTTATCTTTCATCTGATGGGACAGCATGTTATGGCAACAAAACGCTATCCTCATATATCACAGTTTAATGTATTTTCTTATAGAGATATTCGTAGCAAACAGCCTTATTTGAATGATGAAAAGAAACAGATGATAGCAGAATATGATAATGCTACTCTATATAATGACTACGTATTGAAAAATATTATTGATTTATTTAGAGATAAAAATACGGTAGTCCTCTATTTTTCTGATCATGGTGAAGAAATATATGATTATAGAGATTCGTATGGACGAGTTGTTTTTGATGATAATATGAAGAATTTAGGATATAAGTATCAGTATGAAGTGCCTTTTATGATATGGTGTTCTGATAAGTATAAAAAGAAATATCCAGCGATTATAAATAATATCAAAAAAGCACTTCATCGTTCTTTCCGTACTGATGAAATCTGTAATGTAGTATTTCACATATCCCAACTTAATACACCTTATTATCGGGACAAATATGATCTATTGAGTCCTTCTTTCGTACCATTAGATTCTGTTTCACAATCGATGTACAATTAAGTATAACATCTCAATAGTTCTAGCCATTTTTGAAAGATGTTAAATTTAGAATATTGAATAGCCATGGTTTGAGCTTTCATACCCAGATTATGGCGTAGTGATTCTGAATTTATCATCTTGCAAATGGCTGTGATAAAAGCTTCATTATCATTTTGTCTTACGATAATACCATTTATTTCATCTCTAATAATTTCGTTAGCTCCATATTTAAAGTCAAAAGTAACAGAAGGTAAACCACATGCTTGAGCTTCTAACATTACAATACCTTGACCTTCATAATGTGAAGACATTACGTGTAAACTATAGTTAGGATATATTTCCATCATATTTTCTCCTCTGCCACACAATTTTACCTGTTTTTCCAATCCTAAACTTGTAATTTGCTCTTGTAATATATGGTAAAGTGAGCCGGTTCCATAAATATCGAGTTGCCAGTCGGGATATTGTTTGGCTACATCTTTCCAACAGCTAATCAATCTGTCAAAACCTTTCTGTTGTTCTAATCTTCCTACAGCAATAGCTTTTTTGCAACTGTAGTCTTTTACCTTTTGGTGTGGTATGTTGATAAAGTTGGGGATAACGTATACATTCTTTGCCGATTGAAATTCTTTAGCATCGTCATGAGTCAGACAAACTATGGCATCAGCTTTTCTTTCCATTAATCCGAATAGTGAGTGAAAAGGATTGAATGAACGTGCCAAATGTGATTCGTATATTCTTCTAGCCTTGGTATGACAAAGAGGTAATAACAATGCTCCCAATGTAGTTGTAAAGAATACTACGTCAGGATTAACCTGTTTAATTGTTTTATTTAATCTATAAGCTGCTAATAATAGTGTAATAATTCTGCTTAATAGCTTATATACTTTATTTCTTGTCTTCTTGGCAAAAGGAACATGAAGATGAATCAGCCGGATACCTTCGTCTAATATATACTGTTGTTTCCGTTTATCTTCATATACAGAAATAACAGTAACCTGATGATGATATTCTTGATAGAATGTATTAGCTTTCATAGAAACGATTTTTTCTACGCCTCCATTCTCAGAATAGTCTTCTATGATGTATACTATATTCATGTTTAATGAGTTGTTAATCCTTTTATTTTGTGTATAAGTAAAATAATGTTCTTTACTATAGATACTCTGAACATCAATCGTTTGTATAATGAATATCTACTTCCTTTTCCATTACAAGAAATGGTTAAGGAATGACGGCGGAAATAGATAAGTTTATCATCTATGAATTTTACCTTATATAGAAAGGCTGCCACATTTCCTATCCAGATATCATGCATGGGAATATCTTTAGGAAAAGGTAATGCTGCATCTTTTACTCGTCTTGTAAATGCCATGCAACACCCTGTATATCCGTTTTTATAGAGGATATTATATACTCTTCCACTTTTTATGTTCATTAATTGATAGAGCGATGGTGATGTAATATTCAGATTATCATCTGTTACTTCTGCATCGCTGATGATGCAGTCGTAATGTTGTAGCCATTTCAGACAGTTTTTCACTTTATCATCTTTCCAAACATCGTCTTGATCTGCTAGAAATATATAGTCACCTTTGGCTTCCTTCAATGCATTTTCAAAATTGAGAGTTGGTGAGTGACGATGGACACCATCTATGATTTTTATTCTGTTGTCGTTAAAACTCTTGATAATAGAAATTGTATCATCAATGGAGCCATCGTCAGAAACGATGACTTCATCTTGGAGAGACAGCTGAAATAAGATAGAATTCAACTGCTCTCTGATATATTTCTCACCATTAAAGGTGGCTATACAAACTGTTATCATCGTATGATGGCTATTTTACAAACTGTTCCTTTCTCTCCTTCTTCTGTAGCAGTTTCTACCATATATATTCCACTTGCTACTTTTCTACCCTTCAGGTCGCAACCATCCCAGCTATAACTTCCACCGGTACTTTTACCTTGGTTTACAAGTGTACCATTTACAGATACTATCTTAATATCTGCATGAAAGCTTAGTCCTACAATATTAATACTGCCTGTATAATCAGGTTTTACAGGGTTAGGATAAGCGTAGACATTATCCTTTGTCATTTCTTCGTTTGTTGCTGTAACATCACTCATATATGAGCATAATCCCTGATCTGTTGCAAAATAAACCAAACCATTAGGCATGATGATGATGTCTTTTATTAAATTGGATGGTAATGGAGAATTCTCAGTAGTAAAGTGTTTCACTTCTGTGTTACAATCATCGCTGATAACATATACTCCATTATTAGTGGTACCCATCCATTTTCTGTTACCTGCATCTACGGCTATACATCTTACTTCTACATTAGAGAGTAAATAGTCAGCATAATTTGTACCATCATTACGTGGTATTTTATGTTGGGTAAATTCACTGGATTCATTTTCTACGTTCATTTTTGAAAGATAGATAGGGCCTAATGTTGTTCCTAACCAGATATTACCAACTTTATCTTCTGTGGCACAAAGTACAAATCTTGGATTGAGGGCAGTTTTATCCTCGTTAATGAAGTTGGGACCATACTGAGTGATTTGATCCGTAGTTGGATCAAATGCATAGAGTTTACAACTTTCCCACCAGTTGTTGATAAACCATAGTCTATTGTCATAACTTACATCAAAGAAGTTAATCATATTTCCATTATATACATCAGTTATTTCATTATGAGTGAATGCTGTCCATTCATCACTATTCTGTGTATATTTCCATATTGGATAATCGATATCTATATCTGAAGAACTGTTCAGTACCCACAGGTTACCTTCTTTGTCATATTTTATACCTGTTATCAGTAGATAATCGTCGCTATTTACGCAAGACTGTAATGGAGAATTGTTACGATTGTAACTCTTTACAAACTTCTGATCTTGAAATTCATATAGTCCACTTTTTGCACCAACCATAACATGACCTTCTTTTTTAGGATCAAAATCCAGACAGAGAAGGTCTATGTAATTATGACCTATCATTTGACTTGTAGGCTGTTCGAATTCACTCCAGGTATCGCCATTCCATACATGTACTTCACCAGGATTGTTATAATTACCTTCTTGTGACCAACTTCCTGGTACTGCATATATAGTACCATTATTTAAATATAATTTGTGGAATCTGTTTGATGTAGGTCCGTCAGGACGTACGCCTTCTGTTTTATATTGGCGTTCCTGGTTTGCATCTATGGTATAATAGGTCAGTTTACCATCTGATGTTGTTGTCCACCAGTATTTAGAGTTTGAGTCGTATACGTTTAGATAATCTTCCGTAACGTTTATATAATCCCCTGTTCTGATCCAATTTCTTTTGTCTAGCAGATTATCTGTCAGTTTTCCACGAAATAATCCAGCACTCGCTGATGCTGCATAGAGATAATCGCCGTCTATATATGAATAGTTAACTTCGAAACCTAAAAGATAACTATTGCTGATACTTTCATCTTTTACATTTATTTTGATAATTCCTATACCTGTAGAAAGATAGGCATATTGCCCATAACAGTATATATGGTTGATATTTTTATTACCTGTCGTAGAATACTGATAGAAGTCAGAGATATTGTCAACATTACAATTTAACCCAAGCAAATCTATATTAGAATTGCTGTATGTGATAATTAGCTTTTTGCATGTAGGATTATATCTGATATGACTGATATCTACGTCTGATAAATAGTTTGATTTGTCATATGTTTTTGTACTACCATCTTTGATATTATATGAAAATAAACTACCTGATGCCAATGCAAAAGCAGTTTCTTTAGCAGGAGCTATTTCTGTAATATTATAATAACTGCGATACATAGTCCATGTACCTATCTGAGCAGATAACTTCGATAGGTATGAAAATAGGAATACGATGATAAGTATACAAGTTTTCTTCATAAAGTTCTGAATATAATAATATTGTTATAGTCTTCATTGGCTATTATTTAAAAGCCTAATACTATATTAACTGCAAATATAACTATTTATTGTTTTTATAAACAGATACTTATAGATATTTTTGAAGTTGATGCTGGATGGGTAAAACGATGGCTTTCTTTGCTATCCATGCTGTGAGGATAATAAAAGCGAGGGATAGGATGAATTGGAATTCTTGATGTGGATTTCCTTCTCCATATCGTTTAAGAAATATACTCTGTATGATGCGAAAGCAGAGATTATGACAGAGAAATATTTCAAAACTGATGCTGCCTAGCCATAGCAAGAGTTTATTATGGAATATCCTAATAAAACAACCTTTACCTTGATCTCTCGCTGTAAAATAGAACACGGTTATGGCTGATGGTATCCAATAAATAACGGCACAGCGAATGTTCGGATTGCAATGGATTGATAGGAAATACATTGCGATAAACAGCAATACCACTCCCATATCCGATAGGTTTACTTGCCAGAAAGAAGTTGAGTTTGTTATCTTATCGGCTATTTTTTTACCTTTTTCTGATCTGCATACTTTATATAAAAGGATACCTATCATGAAATCTATCATTCTGAATAATGGGTGGGCATAAATGTAGCCGGCTGAATAATCTGCTTGTGCACAGAGCGAGATACTGATATAAACTGCCATATATATACTTATTGTTACTAATAAGTATAACCAGGAATGTCGCATCATCCAAGTGTATAAATACTTGAATATAAGATAGAAGAAGATAAGATCAGAAATAAACCATGTAGCTGCATTGAGATGAGCCATAAAGTCATGTGCCGGATACCAGGTTTGTATCAACAGCGAATGGGATAGAATCTGATACCATGGTAATATACGCCCTAATCGCCAATCCATTAATATGAGAATGGCGAGAATCAGAATATGCAGAGGATAGAGTTTGATGATACGGGAAAGGAAAAAATTTCTGTTTCCCAATACTTCTTTCTGTAGTTTTTCTCCTTTGCTTAAAGAGAGTACAAAACCACTGATAACAAAGAAAATGGCAACAGGAAACTCGCCCAAGTAATTGATTAAATCTTGGGATATGGGTAGGGTGGAATGCGAAATCACAATCATTAGGATAAGAATGAATCGCAGGGAATTGAGTGTCCTGATCATGATGCCTTTTCTTTGTTATAATGTTATTCTATTCTGTATTGAACAAGAATAAATCTTATTTCTTTTTCAAATACTCTACCAATTTAGCCACGGCTCTGGCTCTGTGGCTGATGCCGTTCTTGATTTCCTCACCTAGCTCAGCAAAACTCTGGTCATAGTCTTCTGGCACGAAGACTGGGTCGTAGCCGAAGCCTTCGGTACCATGTTTCTCGGTGGCGATATGGCCGTTTACGATACCCTCGAACTGGTGGATTTTCTTGATGCTGGTGCAGCCGCAAGGACATACATCCTGCTTCTCGATGTAGCAGATAACGGTGCGGAAGCGGGCCTGGCGGTTTTTCTTGCCGTTCAGTTCTCTCAACAGCTTAGCCATGTTAGCCTCACTGTCGTGGTCGGTACCCTCAGCATAGCGGGCACTGTGAACGCCAGGGGCACCATCAAGTGCCTCTACCTCCAGACCGGTATCATCGGCAAAGCAACTTACGTGGTAATGGTCATAAACATACTGCGCCTTCTGCAAGGCATTCTCTTCCAATGTGTTGCCTGTTTCAGGAATATCTACGTCGCATCCTATCTCCTTCAGCGATACTACCTCGTAGTCGCTGCCCAGGATGTCGCGAATCTCCTGGAGTTTATGCTGGTTATTTGTTGCAAAAACTATCCTTTTCATAAGTTTATAATTTATAGTTAATAGTTTATAGGGCATTCTTGCAAGAGTGCTTCTTGCTATACGGAGAAGCCGCTATAAACTTTTAACTTTTAATTGTTTTAATGTCTTTATCTTTGATTTTCACCTTCATCTCATCAAATCCCTCGCCATATACACCGATGACGGAACTCTGACTTACAAAGGCATTCGGGTCGATAATCTTGACGATACGGAAGATGGTGACGCTCTCGTTCTTCTTTGCAAGAATACAGAGCACCTTCATCTCGTTGCCCGTGTACCAGCCGTGGCCATCGAGAATGGTTACGCCATGATCCATCTGCATACCGATGGCATTGGCTATCTCCTGATATTTCTTGCTGAATATCATAAACTGTACACTCTCTCGCTTGGCATTCATCACATAGTCGAGTACCAGGTTTTCTATCACCATCGTACAGAGACCGAATACTACCTTTCTAACGGCGTCTATCGCGGTAAACTCTGGTTTTGCATTGAAGACGAAGAATGAACTGCCCACGATAAGGAGATCCACGAAGATAAGCACACGGCCCAGCGAGATGTTGTGATATTTGTTGACGATGGCAGCAATGATATCCGTTCCACCTGTACTTCCATTATGCAGAAAGACGATGGCGAGTGATAAACCCGTAAACAGACAGCCGATGATGAGCGACATGAAGTCCTGTCCCTCTCCCAATATCTGTACCATCTTGCCATCTTCACCTATCATCCAGTCTTGCGCCAGAGCCAGGAATAGGGAGAGCATGATGATGGCATAGATGGTCTTCACCATGAATTTGAATCCCAGAATCTTCAGCGCGGCAAGCAGCAAGGCTGCATTAATGAGAAAATAAGACAAATAGATAGGTATCCCCGTGCCGTAGTAAATCACGGCTGCGATACCCGTTACGCCACCCGTTACTATCTGGTATGGAAGCAGGAAAATGGTCCATCCAAATGTGTAAAGCAAGAGTCCAAGGGTGATGTAGAAATAATCCTTGCACTCATTCTTAATTGTTTGACTGATTGCTATTTGCATAATATTTTCCTCGTATTTTAAAAGTAGTTAAGGAGTTAAAGGGAGTCAAGAAGTTAAGACAACAGTTTTTGTTTTCGTATATCTTCTATTGACAGGATATACAATTGTCTTAACTCCTTTTACTCCTTAACTCCTTAACTTCCTGTTATCTATAAATTACTTTTTCAACACAACGTTGACAATCTTCTTTGGTACGATGATCACCTTCAACACGTTGAATCCTTCCAAGTACTTCTGGCTCTTCTCGTCTGCCAATACCTGCTTCTGGATTTCCTCGTTAGGAGTATCCACAGGGAAAGTCATCTGGAAACGAGCTTTACCATTGAAGGAAATGGTGAGCTGCATATCGTTCTCTTTCAGATACTGCTCATCATACTTTGGCCATGCTGCATCGCAAACGCTGCCCTGCTCGCCAAGTGCTGCCCACAATTCTTCTGCGATGTGTGGAGCGAATGGAGCGATGAGGATGACGAGGTCTGTGAGCAGTTCCTTGTTACGGCACTTCTGCTGACCGAGTTCGTTCACGGCAATCATGAAGGCTGAGATAGAAGTGTTGTAAGAGAACTTCTCGATATCCTCACTTACCTTTTTGATGAGCTTGTGAACGCTCTTCAGACTCTCTGGCTTAGCTGCCTCGTCGCATGGCAGGAAGTTGTCAGTACGGTTCTCGTAGAACAGACCCCAGAACTTCTTCAGGAAGCGGTGGCAACCATCGATACCGTTGGTATCCCAAGGCTTGCTTGCCTCTACAGGACCCAGGAACATTTCGTAGAGACGCAGGGTATCAGCACCATACTTCTCGACAATCATATCTGGATTTACCACGTTGAACATACTCTTAGACATCTTCTCGATGGCCCATCCGCAGATGTACTTGCCATCTTCCAGGATGAACTCAGCGTTCTGATACTCAGGGCGCCAAGCCTTGAATGCCTCGATATCCAAAACATCGTTGCTTACGATGTTTACATCTACGTGGATAGGAGTTACGTCGTAATCCTTCTTCAGATTCAAACTTACGAATACAGGAGCCTTGTCGTGGTCATCGCTGTTGATGCGGTAAACGAAGTTAGAACGGCCCTGAATCATACCCTGGTTTACCAGCTTCTGGAATGGCTCTTCCTTGCAGCTTACGCCGAGGTCGAAGAGGAACTTGTTCCAGAAACGAGAGTAAATCAAGTGACCGGTAGCATGCTCGCAACCACCTACGTAGAGGTCTACATTCTGCCAGTACTCATCAGCCTCCTTGCTTACGAGTGCCTCATCGTTGTGAGGATCCATGTAGCGCAGGTAGTAAGCAGATGAACCTGCGAAACCTGGCATGGTGTTGAGCTCCAGTGGGAATACAGTCTTGTTATCTACGAGGCTCTTGTCAACCACCTCTTTCTTCTCAGTATCCCAAGCCCACTTCTTGGCTCTGCCCAATGGTGGCTCGCCAGTCTCTGTTGGCTTGTAGGTCTCAATCTCTGGCAATTCGAGTGGCAGGCACTCCTCTGGAACCATCTGTGGCATTCCGTCCTTGTAATATACAGGGAATGGCTCACCCCAGTAGCGCTGGCGAGAGAAGATGGCGTCGCGGAGACGATAGTTTACCTTTACTCGGCCGATGCCCTTTTCGGTAACAAACTTCTTGGTAGCTGCGATAGCCTCCTTCACGGTGAGTCCGTTCAGAGAGAAGCCATCCATGCTGCTCTTGCCTGCTACAGGTGAGTTGGTTACGATACCTTCCTTGGCATCGAAGCTCTCCTCTGAAACATCAGCACCCTCGATAAGAGGAATGATAGGCAGGTTGAAGTGCTTGGCAAAGGCGTAGTCACGGCTATCGTGAGCTGGCACAGCCATGATGGCACCTGTACCATATCCAGCCAATACATATTCTGAAATCCATACTGGGATTGCCTCGCCAGTGAATGGATTGATGGCATAACTTCCTGAGAATACACCGGTTACGCTGTGGTTAGCCATACGGTCAAGCTCGGTACGCTTCTTCACGTAGTCGAGATATTTCTCCACCTCTTCCTTCTGCTCGGCAGTAGTTACCTGCTGAACATATTCGCTCTCTGGAGCCAGAACCATGAAGGTTACACCAAACATAGTATCGGCACGGGTGGTGAAGATGGTAAACTTCACGTCGCTGTCCTTTACAGAGAATACTACCTCTGTGCCCTCAGAACGGCCAATCCAGTTTTTCTGGGTTTCTTTGATACTGTCGCTCCACTGGATGGTCTCCAAACCATCGAGCAGACGCTGAGAGTAAGCAGATGTTCTCAGGCACCACTGCTGCATCTTCTTCTGGATAACAGGATAACCGCCACGCTCACTTACGCCGTTTACTACCTCGTCGTTGGCAAGCACAGTACCCAGGCCTGGGCACCAGTTAACCATTGTTTCACCGAGGTAAGCGATGCGGTAGTTCATCAGGATCTGCTGCTTCTTCACGTCGTCGTAGCTGTTCCACTCCTCGGCTGTGAAGTCAATCTGCTCGTTCTGAGCTACGTTCAGGTCGGCAGAACCCTTCTCCTCGAAGCGCTTGATGAGCTTCTCGATAGGCTGAGCCTTCTGGCAGCTGTTGCAGAAGAATGAGTTGAACATCTTCTGGAAAGCCCACTGAGTCCAATGGTAATACTTAGGGTCGCAGGTACGAACCTCGCGGTCCCAGTCGAAAGAGAAGCCGATTTTGTCGAGCTGCTCACGATAACGGTTGATGTTAGCCACGGTAGTTACCTCTGGGTGCTGACCTGTCTGGATAGCATACTGCTCTGCAGGCAAACCGTAAGCATCGTAACCCATAGGGTTCAGTACGTTAAATCCGTTCAAACGCTTGTAGCGTGCATAGATATCGCTAGCGATATAACCAAGTGGGTGACCTACGTGCAAACCAGCTCCTGATGGATAAGGGAACATGTTGAGCACATAGAATTTCTTCTTGTTTTCATCCTCTGTCACCTTGTAGGTCTTGTTCTCGACCCATTTCTGGTGCCATTTCTTCTCGATTTCTCTGAAGTTGTATTCCATTGTTTTATCTAATAATTATGTTTCTTTTCTTAAATATAATAAGGTATAACCCTATTCAAGCTGCAAAATTACATTTATTTTGGCACATAACAAAATAAAATGCAAGTTTTTTATGAATTTAATGTCTTAGCATGCACACACTTCATATTCTTTTCCAGTTGGGCGGTAGAGCTGGCTCCTACCAATACGCTGGTTACACCTTTCTGCTGCAATATCCAGACAAGTGCCATTTCGGCGAGTGTTTCGTCTCTTTCTCCTGCTTCTGCGTTCCATATCTTGAGCTGTTCCAGCAGTTCTGGAGTTAGAGCAGAGTGTTTCAGAAAATGCTCTTTTGCCATACGGCTGTCTGCCGGTATTCCGTTGAGATATCGGTCGGTGAGAAGTCCCTGTGCCAAAGGTGAGAACGAGATGAAACCGATGCCGTTTTCTGCGCAATAATCTAAGGTTCCATTCTCTTGTGGCGCATGGTCGAGCATGTTGAGTCTGTCCTGGAAAATGAGCAGCGGACAGTCGCGCTCCTTCAGATATTGGTCAGCAAACTTCAGGGCTTCCAGTGGCCAGCGGCTGATGCCGAGATAAAGAGCCTTGCCTTGCTTCACGATGTCTACCATGGCTTGAAGGGTTTCTTCGAGCGGTGTGTTCGGATCGTAGCGGTGGCTGTAGAAGAGGTCAACATACTCGAGATTCATTCTCTTGAGACTCTGATTCAGACTGGCCATCAGATACTTACGGGAACCCCAGTTGCCGTAAGGACCTTCCCACATATCATAACCTGCTTTGGTTGAGATAAAGAGTTCATCGCGATAGGGTTTGAAATCATCTTTCATCAGTCTGCCCATCGTTTCTTCCGCACTTCCGTATGGAGGTCCATAGTTGTTAGCCAGGTCGAAGTGGGTGATACCATGGTCGAAGGCATAGTGAGTGATGGCACGACTTCTTTCGTAAGAATCTACCTCTCCGAAGTTGTGCCAGAATCCCAAACTTATTTTAGGCAGCAAGATACCACTCTTGCCGCATCTCTTGTAGAGCGCTTCTGCATCGCTATAGCGATTGGCGTCAGCATGATAAATACCTTTAATGTCCATCATTCCTTATATTTTTTTATTACGGCGAAGAGCCAGAAACTCTTCACTCTTCACCTTTCCTTTGTAAATGCTTATAAACAAGGCATTTGGCGTGGTGAAGAGTTTTTGTTCACTCTTCACCCACTCTTCACCACTCTTCACCGGTATGTGGTTAGGAGCCTGCCGTCTCTTCCTTTTCTACATCGCAAAGGTAATAAAAATATTCAATATAATCGTTGTATTGAATAAAAATTATATTTTTTTCGATATAGATAAGTGGGGATGTAGTAAAGGTCGATTGGTTATGGAAAAACATTCATTGGCTTGCCAATTAAATAAACAATTCATCCATCGTAATCTGTTTCTGTACGATGTCGCTATGTTTGTTCTGCTTCAATCCGAAAGAAGTAATCAATGTGAGGAGAAGCGATTTGGATGTTTTCGTCTCTTCTGTGAAGATACGCAGTTTCTCCAGCAACTTCTCCTCATATTCCTTGCTGATTTCGAATTCGCTCTTGTAGAATTTCATCTCACAGATGTTGATGGTTTCATCTTTCCGGTCTATCAGCAAGTCTATTTGAGTTCCCTTTTCTGTGTTGCTGCTTCGCCATGAGCAAACCAAGGTCTGTACTCCCGAAATTCCCAGGGCGTGCTTGATTTTGTCTATATGGTTTAGACAAAGCATCTCGAAAGACAAGCCAGCCCAAGTATGGTATAGCTGACTGTTCTGGGAGGATGACCAGAAACTGGAATCCTGATACTTGTTGTGCTTGATGAAACGGAAGTAGAAGAGCGTATAGAAATCTACTAATTGGAATAAGGTGTTTCGCTTTTGGCGAATGTCGGAAGTCATCTTATTGGCTGTACTGAATGGTTCATACAGACGGATGAATCCGCATTGTTCCAATTCTTCCAGTACAGTAGAGAAGGCTCCATTATCTTTTCCTCCCGATGCCTTGACCAGTTCCTGTCGGGTCATACCCATTCCTTTGGTAGCAAGGGCAGTAACCACGGCGATATGGTCGGCTGATTTCTTAAACAAAGCTCTGTATAAGTCGTTGAACTCATCTTTCAGTTCTGCATTGTCTGCGAAAAACAGCTGGTCGATGTTCTGTGCCAGACTTTTCGATTTATCCATCATAGACAGATAATAAGGTATTCCTCCCATAACCATATAGCATTCTGCTATCTGTTTTCGGCTGTAGCCGAAGTGGTAAGCCTTGAAGTATTCTTCGCATTCGTGCAGGGTGAATGGTTTTACAATCAGATGATGGGTCAGTCGGTTGTGCAAGCCACCACGGTTGCGAATCAGGTTGTTGATCATCCAGGAGGTGGCGGATCCGCAAACGATGAGTTTGATGTCGTTGCGCAGTACAGCCCAGCTGTTCCAGAAGTTTTCCAGTGCAGGTATGAATCCCGATTTGGCGGTATCCATCCATGGCAATTCATCGATGAATATTACTTTCTTGCCTTCCGGAAGTGTTTCTATGTATTGTGACAGGGCATAGAATGCCAGCAGCCAGCTCTTGAATGTCTGCAGAGTGGTGGAGTGGGTATATTTTTGTAGGGCAATGCTGAAGTTGACAAGCTGTTCGCCTTTGGCAACTCCGTTCATTCCTGTCATAAAGAAGGCAAAATGGTCCTCTACGGCTTTTCTGATGAGAAAAGTCTTGCCTACACGTCGTCTTCCATAGACGGCGATAAACTCTGATCTATCGGAGTTTATATATTCATTGAGCAGTTTGAGTTCTGCTTCTCTTCCTATCAGTCTCTGTTCCATATCTTTCGTTATTTTCTTTTTGCAAAGAATAATGCAAGCGAGCGCAATGAAAGCTTGCTTTCAAATTGCGAGTGTACTTATTTTCTGCGCAAAGATATAAAAAAATCCCCATTAGCGCAAATTATTCGTGGATAATCTGCGCTAATGGTATGAAAAAAGCACATTAGCGCAGATTATCCCGTTAAGCGTTCGGCGATTTCAAATCCGCCGGGACGCCTGGTGGGAGACTTTCTATTGACACCTGGTGGGAGACTTTCTTTTAAACAAATCGTTCATCGTAATCTGTTTCTGTACGGTGTCGCTATGTTTGTTCTGCTTCAATCAGAAAGAAGTAATTCTCCAGTTTGTCCGCTTTGTGTACTTCCCTGAAAAAGGTTGTCACTTAGGAACAAACAGAAGTGACAATGAAACGTAAGACAAGAATTGAACGTGTGTATAATGAGGACACAGGTTGGTTTGAGACCCGTGAGGTAGAGTTGAATAGCTACTCTTTTACAGATGATG
>NZ_JAHOEA010000032.1 GCF_019127135.1 Segatella copri
ACAGAAATCTATCAAATATAGCCAATATCTGACTTCATTCTGTCTCAGGACACACTTTCTGGTGCAAAGGTACAACTTTTTGTGTGCGCACACAAACATTTTAGGAGAAATGTTTCAAAAAGCCCTTTTTTCTTGATTAAGGTCAAGGACATTTACATTCCCGTTACGAAAACGGGCTATTTTTAAAGCTTTTGCCCTTTCAGGGCGACAGGCGTACATCCATTATTACCCAGGGCGGTGCCCTGGGCTAGGAGCTTCTGCCCTTTCAGGGCGTGCGGCTAAAGCGTGAGGGACGTGGCATTTCACCACGCCCACTCCTTTTTCGCCGCTACGCAGCCACTCCTGGCGTTCCGTAGTGCCCATACTTGGCGATGAAACGGGCGGTCTTGGTGTAGGTGCCGTCCTCGTTCTTCATGATGAAACCACGCTTCTTCCAGTTGCACAGCAGGATGGCAAGTTTCGTCTTGGTGCCATGAACCTGACAGATGTTCTGAATCTCAGTCTTATCAAAGGTGTCATGAACGAAGAGAAGAAGATTGCTCACGCCCGGAGTATGACAGATAGAACGGCTATCTGCATCTATTGCCTCCTGCATCTGATTGCCGAAGAAACGCATCTTGCACCACAAATCATACTTCACGCTCCATACGATGAAATCCTCCATCGCCTTCTCCCACTTCTCGCCATTCGCCAGATAAAGCACCATTGCGCGGCGGAAACCATTCGCCAGACCACGCTTGGCAAACTCGGCGTAAGGCTTGTTGTAAGCCAACTGAGCCATCTCCATAATCTCATTCTCCAGGCGCTCGATAAGCTGGCGGGCCTTACGGCACTCCTTGAAACCGCTGGCTGCATTCAACTGCTGGATGTAAGGAGAAAGCTGCGACTTAAACTGCACATCATAACTGCCCACCTCCGGACGCGGAGCGAAATCGGGACGGATGATGGTGGCGAGCGACAGGCGGCTCACGGCTCCATCAGCCACCTCACGAACCGAGAAGAACTTCTGCGTAACGGCAATGGTGCTCGAAGCGTTCCAGTTGAAACGGGTCTTTACGCGGGCTGTAACACTCTTGGTGCCTACTCGCTCCTGACCGTCCTCAGAATTGTCCCAGCAGAGACGAATCAGCTGGCTAGGGTCGTTAAACTTCCTGAGCATGTCTACCTCGTCCATCTTGCAGTAGAGATAAGCATCGCCAGCCTTCTGCACATCGTCGAGACGCTGGATGTAGGCAGCGCGGGTAAGGTCGGGCGAAACGATGCGGATGCAGATGTCTTCCGGGCGCACAGGTTTCTTCTTATTGTCGCCCATGGTGTTCACCTCGTCCTTCCAGTCCTGCTCCTTCTGGCGGTTCACCTTATCCATCTGAACCAGGTCTTCGATGATGCAGTCAATTGGTCCGTTGACGAGCGATTTGCCTGACGACATGGCTGCAATGAGCAGATTCATTATCGCCGCCTCGTGCACCTGATTATCGGTGTAGCGGAAGGTTACGCCCTTGAGATGAGCGGCAAGCGGAGGGAAGACCGCCATCGCCACAGCTGGCTTGAAATCGGCTGGCACCTTGCTGGTGAGCAACTTGATGAGCTTAGGCAACCGGGCAGGCATCTGAGGCGGAACATCGGCATAGATTCCCGCCTTCTCGGTGGCCTGCTTGGCAAGATGATTCTTGCGGGCAGTCTCTACAGCCTGCTTTACCAAATCCGGAATCGCAGTAGACTGAGCCACCTTGCAGGCATTCTCTACTGTGGCGAACGCCTTCGCCTCGTCTTCTCCGAAGGTTTCTATTACCTGCTTGATCCAAGCCGCCTCACTATTACAGATGTATCTCAGCAGGCAGGCTTCACGATAAATGAAGTTGTTGCGGTTGCCGTGGACAGGAGCGCCGCCCATCAGCTCTACCAGCGCCTTCACAATCTCCTCGTAAGGAACGCCGTCGTAGGTCTGTTCATACTGCACGGCATTGGCAGCCCTTCTCGCCTTCTCCTCCTCGCTCTCGATGGGTTCGAAGTCTACATCCAGCGGACGTCCGTCAATATCCAGTCCTCTCTTGCGGTAAGCCTCACGGTATTCAGCCACAGCCTCCTTATCCAGGCGCTTGTACCAGTCATTGGCAGTATAAATCTGGCTTGCCGCATCGGTGATGAAGATAATGCGCTCTGGGGTTACGCAGCTAGGGTCTTCGGTGGCGTGGATGAGTTTGCAGAAGGCACTCTGAGCCTCAGCGATGGTCATTCCTACTGGGATGCGGATGTCGATGTGGGCCTTGTTGCGGGCTGAGCGCTCGATGTGGAGCACCTTTCCATTCCAGAGTTCGATGTCTTCGGCTGAGAAGATTTTTTCTCTGAAGAGCTTCTCTGTAGGCTCATCAAACATTCCGTTCAGCAGAAGGGCGTTCTTCACCGCCGGCTCAACCTCCTCAGGATTGTCAATGTCTACGGTTGTCTGGAAGGTGAAGGCCTCTGGGTCAATGAATTTCTGGGCGCGATGGTCTTCGAGGAAGTGGAAGTAGTGAGGTGAGCGGAAAGGCAGCTGCTTCTTGAGGTCAGAAATCTTCCGGTCGAGCTGCTGGTAGGTTTCACCCGCCTTCATCTCCTCCTGCTGGGCGGTGAGGTCACGAATCTGACCAACGAGCTGTGCGAGCCAAGGCTGCTTGGTAAGCTCGGTGTAGTAATCGAGGAGATGGGATGAAATCTGTCCCATGTTCGCTCTGCGGTTAGGGTTCATTGCGATGATTCGGCTGCTGAGCTGCTTGCATTCATCAAAGGTTAATGATTTTTGTGTCATAAATCTATATTTTTTTAGTTGTAAAAGACAGGCTCTTTGCAGAAACCTGCCGCCTTTCATTCAGAAAAGCGGTGCAAAGATAATAAAAAAAAGTGACATATGCAAGAGTTTACTCGAGCAAAAAAGCAGGGGTATAAAGAGGGGTATAAAAAGGTATAAAAGAATAAACAAAGGGTATAAGAGGGGTATATTAATACCCCGCTAGCTACCATCTCTCGTCATCATCTCGTCATCTTTCATGGTGTTCGAGGTTGGCACTTTCTCATCCACCAGTTTCGGCAAGATTTCCCTCAAGTTCACATTCTCCGAACAGGCTGTTGTTCCCAAAATCATCTTGAAAGCATTCACAATATCGCAATAACGATTGAATCTTTCCTTGCTTACCGAGCCCAACTCACCTGAATCAAGTTTCCACCATTCCAGAGCCGCATATTCGAAAGGTGCAGATTTCACCTGCGCAAGATCCTTCCATTTGCAGAGCGGAGCACGCTCCGTATTCTCCGGAGGTAGTTTTTCATACAGGTGGGCCAGATGTTTGCAGAAGGCTGTAGGAGCTCCCATATCGAATAGCCCCCACCCGTTTAAGAGTCGGAACACAGGGAACCAGTCGGATTGCTTTTTCACCAGCAATTCAGGACAGCCGTTTTTCTTATAAACCGCTATCTTCGGAATTACCAAATCAACCAGTTCCATGAATTTTTCTTTCTTCACTTCGTTCGAAGGCTTGGCACCCACCGCCTTCATCGCCTTCAGCGACTCCTCATCGCCGTGCTTGCCCCACTGCTTCACATCGTTCACCCTGCCGTTCATAATCATCAGCACGATGCCCGAGAGCAGCTGGAGCATCTTCTTTCTTGGCACACGCTTATAGAACACCTGACGGAGGAAATCTACCGGGTCGGCCTTGAATGTTGGGTAGAGATTGTGAGGGAAGGCGTGCAGCTGCTGTTCTATTACCGCCAGCTGGTCTTTATAATCATAGGTGCCCGTCTGCTTCTTCTTGATGGCATTCGGGGCCTCTACGAAGAAAGAATAGGCCGCACGCTCGCGGTAAGCCGAACTGGTGATGAATCCCATCTCGGTAAGCAGAACGGCCCGGAGGCGCTGCAGTTCATCATCATCTATCTGCTCCAGCTTATGAAGGATGCGGTTTCTGGCCTGCGTCATTTCGCGGGAATAATCGCTGCGCTGGATTTCGAGGAAACTGCAGAGCCGCTCTCTAGCCTCAGAAAGGCAATCAGAAAGTTCCTCGCGCAGCATCGCCTCAGTTTCTTTATCAAGAGAACTGTTCTCCGCCCCAGAAGAGGTTTTATCGGATACAGAAGAGCTCTTATCCGAAGCGCCTTCAGAGAGCGTATTCCTGAGGCGGATGATGCTGTTGATGACGCCTTCGAGCATCATGGTGCAGTCGCTGAAGCGGGTGAGCTGTTCGATGGGCAGCACAGGACCGGAGTATTGCCAGTCATCATAAATCTTATCATCATATATTTCGCGGCGCGCCTGCTCCATCTCCTCATCAGAAACATCAGAGAGCACCCTCACCATGAGCTGCAATCCAGCCTTATCGCCTTCATTCTTACTGTTGCAGCCTATGCACCGGGTGCGCAGGTTCCGCTCCTTGCGGGCGATGATGAGGGCGCGCACGTCCTCGCCTTCCAGGGCTGAAACATAGCCTATGAGCTGCTGTTTGTCATAAGCTTTCACCGCCAGCATGTCGAAGGTGTTGGCGTCATCGGGTACGAGGCAGATGGTTCTTCCCTCTGCTTCTTTAGCATACTCTACCTCATGGCCTTTCACGTCATTATGGGTGAGTCCTACGATATGGAATGTGAGATTCTTCATTTTATGGTGTTATTATTGTTTTTACGTTTGTTTGCAGTCAGGTTACAAAAGTAAGTTTTTTCGGTGAAACCACCAAGTATTCTTGTTTAAATTTCCTAAAAGAGGGGACGGAGAAGCCGAGGGGGTTAACAGGGTTAACAGTTAACAGCCGTTTTTTGCATGGTCCCCCTCGCGTACCTTATTATATAATAATATATATATACTTATTTTTATATAAGTGTGTGGATGGAAGTATGCATTTTTGGGGTGTTAACTGTTAACCTGTTAACCTTTCCCTCTCAGAACGCTCCTCTCCCATCAGAACGCCCTCCTCTCCCGATGCCTGTTAAAGAAGACTGGCTGAGCCTTGGCAGAAAAAAGCTCAAACTCCCTGCTACAGCCCGTTTTACGGGCTTATATGATGGCTGACACGAGGCATAAATGATGACTGAGGCGAGGCATAAATGATGGCTGGAAAGGGGGCTAAATGATGCCTCACGAGGGGATGGATAATGCATCGCGAGGGAAGAAATATTGCATTGCGACGGAACGGGGAATGCATCGCGATGCAGAAAAAAGGGCTTTAGAGCGGAAAACTATGAGTTGCGGGGCAGAAAACCATGAGTAAGTTTTGTTAACTAAAGAAAAGCAACAAGGCGATACTCTTCTCTTATAGGAAGAATATCGCCTCATTACCTTCATTAAAAAGGAGGTCAAGGATGCTCATATTGGGCTGAAAACCGTATTTCTGCCCGTAAACCTGGTAATAGCGCTTCGACTCGAATTCGGGGTCAGGGAGCGGTTTCTTGGGACGAATTGCATCGCGGAAATCCTTAATTGGAGTGTTGAGTGTTGAATGTTGAATGTTGAATTGGGCTTGCGCCTCAGGGCTATCGAATTGGCTTTCCCTTCGGTCGCCGAACGTTGTTTCTTCACTCTTCACTCTTCGTTCTTCACTTAAAACGTATTCGTCAGTAACGCTTATCTTCGGACGGATGTCGAGGAGCTCTATCATCTTCGCGGTTGTCTCCATGTTGAAATCGAAGAGAAACTCGTATTTCTTCTCGTAGAAGGGGCGGATGTCGTCCTGGTAATACTCGAAGAATGGGCTCTCGCCGTAGGCGGAAAGGAGCGCATTCCAGTGGACGTGGCGCCAGTTGGCGTGGTCGGAGATGCGGATGTCCTTCATCGACAGAGAGATGTCGTGATTGGTGGGGATGGTGAGCGAGAGGGGGCCGTTGGTGGTAGGGATGATCATACGGTTACGATAGGTTTGCTTGATAAAGCTCTCGTGGCGCTCTATCAGGCATTCATCGTAGCGGTTCAGCTTCTGGTACCACTGGATGGGGCCGAAATATGTGGAAGAAAGAAGGGCTTTCAATTTCTGCTTTGTTATGAAGGGTTAATGATGAAGAGGGGGGGGACGAGCGATGGAATCGCTCGGAACGGGGGCAGACGGGGGACAAGCTTCCGAAGGCGCGAGGGAGCTAGAACAGCTTATGGGCTTTGCCTATCATCTGGTGCTTATGAACGAGCTGCTGGCCGGTTGGCGTCTTCAAGAGATAGAAGCGGCAATCCTTGCAGCCGCAGCGCTTGCAGCAGATGGTTGGAATGACAAACTGCACGGTGTCAATGCGCAGCGTATCGCCCGGAAGCTTCTCTATCCTGCCTATGAAATGAGACTCGAAGACGCGCTTGCGGCGCTGGTTCTTGGGCTGGTAAACCACCGTATCGGTGAATACAACCACATCGCCACGCCCGAAATTTTCGCAGTCAATCCTGTTCACTATCACCCGGTTGCCTGCCTTCAGCTGGGGCGGAAGCCCACCCTGAGGCACCGAGAAGATAGTGAAAACATAGGTGCGCACTGCCCAAGCCAGGAGCAGCGACAACACCAATGCTATTAGGAATTTGACGGCAGTCTTCAATTCTTATTTCTTTTTCTTACTTAATATTGTCTACGAAAGTGAAGAGGCGATTCCAACGGATGCCCGAGAAGCCCGGATGATCAGGGCTGTGGCTCCACCAGATGAAGATAGGCTTGCCCACGATGTGGTCCTCAGGCACGAAACCCCAGTAGCGGCTGTCGGCTGAGTTGTGGCGGTTGTCGCCCATCATCCAGTAGTAGTCGAGCTTGAAGGTGTAGCTCTTCGCCTGCTTGCCGTTGATGAAGATGCGGCCAGCGTTGTCTACCTTCAGGTCGTTGCCCTCGTAAACCTTGATGCAGCGCTCGTATACAGGCAGGTTCTTCAGCGTCAGAGCGATGCTCTCGCCCTTCTTCGGAATCCAAACCGGACCGTAATTATCTCTTGTCCAGCCGGTATAGGCGTTGAGCGGATAGAGGTCGCCATAGGTTGCATCCGTATTGATAGAGATGCTCTCTACAAGGTTTCTGTTCGCCTTCAGCGCCATGTAAGCCTTCTTGGTGAGTGGAATCACGCCGCTCTGATTATACATCAGCAGGTCTTCGTTGGTGATTCCCAACTCATCGGCAAGGTCGATTGGGAACTCGCCCTTGAGCTTCATCTTATAAGTATACTGCACGTTGTCAGGCTCCTTATTCGCCTTTCCGTTCAGATAAACGATGCGGTTCTTGATCTGCAGGGTCTGTCCAGGCAAGCCTACGCATCGCTTTACATAGTTCTCGCGGCGGTCGGTAGGACGGCTGATGATGTCGCCATATTCGCCCGGCATACTGCTGATGTAGTTGCGTCCTGTAGCATAAACCTGCTCAAAATAGTGGCGCTGCTGCAATGGGTTCATCGCGCGCACATCCTTTTCCAGTCCGTTTTGCTGCATCAGCTGGTCGCCGATGCTGTAAACCATCTGATAGTAATCATTCGCCTGATAGCGCTCCTCATTGACGAGCGTATCGCCTGCAGGATAGTTGAACACAACGATGTCGTTGAGCTTCACGTTGCCCAATCCCTTCACGCGGCGGTAATCCCAGTGAGGCCACTCAATGTAGCTCTTCACGTTGACCAGCGGCATGGTGTGCTGGGTGAGCGGCATGGTGAGCGGAGTTTCAGGAATGCGAGGACCGTAGCTTACCTTGCTCACGAAGAGATAATCGCCCGTGAGGAGACTCTTTTCGAGAGAGGAAGACGGAATCACATAGTTCTGGAAGAAGAAGAGGTTGATGAAATAAACCGCTACGAGAGCGAACACCAGCGCATCTACCCAGCTCATGATGAAACGGATAGGACCTTCCTCATCCTTCCACCACTGCCAGTGAATCTTCTTGGTGATGTAAACGTCGAAGATGAACGGAACCACAATGAGTCCCAGCCAGCTTTCTACCCAAACCAGAAAGAGAAGATAGAGGGCGAGAACCACTGCGAACTTCACCCACTGTACCTTCATATTGAGTTTTTGTTTCTGTTTATCTATCATAACTTCTGCTTAGAACTTAAACAAATCTGATGTAGTGAGCAAGCCGGAATGGTTGGCTGTGAACTCAGCTGCGAGAACGGCTCCCAGGGCGAAGCCCTTGCGTGAGTGGGCACTGTGCTCAATGGTAATCATATCAGCATCGCTGTCGTACATCACGGCGTGGATTCCTGGAACCTCACCATCGCGTACGCAGTTGATAACCAAATCCTCATCGGTGATGTTTGCATCGCCCTCATCGTGATGGCCATCCTCAGTCCAATAGGTTACGCCACGCTTCCAATCCTTCTTACGGTCGATATTGTCGATGATTTCCTCGGCAAGAGTGATGGCTGTTCCTGATGGCGCATCGAGCTTATGCACGTGGTGGGTTTCCTGCATGCATACAGAGTACTGTGGGAAACCATTCATGATTTTAGCCAGATAGCGGTTTACGGCAGAGAAGATAGCCACACCGATGCTGAAGTTAGAGGCCCAGAAGAGGGTCTGCTTACCGTCGGCGCAGAGCTTTTCCACGTCTTCCTTATGGTCTTTCATCCAACCAGTAGAACCTGAAACCACCTTCACGTTGTGAGAGAAAGCCTTCAGATAGTTGCCGTAGGCGGCAGTAGGGTTGGTAAACTCAATGGCAACATCGGCAGAGCAGAACTCCGGGCTGTCGATGTCTTGAGGGTTATTCACGTCAATCTTACAAACGATTTCGTGGCCACGCTGCAGGGCGATCTCCTCGATCATGTGTCCCATCTTTCCGTAGCCGATCAAAGCAATTTTCATCTTTATCTATTTTTTTATTTGTTCTATTCGGCAAAAATACACATTTTTCTTCGAAAAACCTTGAAAAATCCTTGTTATTATAATAATAAATAGAAAATTTTGGTTATTTTTGCAGTGATTTAAGGCTTTTAGCCTCATTTAGTAACTAAAAAAGAGAAAATTATGAGCAGATATATATTTGAGACGAAGATGGAAGTAAGAGATTATGAGTGCGATATTGAGGGCATCGTGAACAATGCCAACTATCTGCACTACATGGAACATACCCGCCATCTCTTTCTGAAGGAATGCGGCCTCAGCTTTGCCGAAATGCACAACAAGGGCGTGGATGCTGTGGTGGCGAGAATGAACCTGCAATATAAGGTTCCGCTGCAATGCGATGATGAATTCTTCTCGCGTCTGTGGCTGGAGAAGCAGGGCGTGAGATATGTTTTCCATCAGGACATCTTCCGTGCCAAGGACGAGAAACTCTGCCTCAAGGCAACCGTAGAACTCGTCTGCCTCATCAACGGAAAGCTGAGCAACAGCGAGGACTACGACAAGGCATTCGAGAAATACTTTAGTTAAGTTAATAGTTGATAGTTTATAGTTAATAGGGGCATCCTTGCTGACAGGAAGATGATGCACCCCCAACTAAAAGGTTAACAGGTTAACAGTTAACAGCTGTTTTTTGCACCATTCCCTCAATAAACTATTATCTATAAGCTATCAACTATCCCGGGACTTTCACCCCCATGCGTCAAGGATTCCCCACACATCAAGAGGTCAAGCCCTATAAACTATTAACTATAAACTATAAACTAAACATAAGATTATGGAGCAACTCCTTCACTACGTGTGGAAGCACAAGCTCTTCCCACTCACCCCACTCACCACCACCTGGCACCAGGCTGTGGAAGTAATTGACCCCGGACTGCACAACCGCAATGCAGGGCCCGATTTCTTCAATGCCAAAATCAAACTCAACGGTACCCTATGGGTGGGAAACGTGGAGATTCATGACAAGGCAAGCGACTGGTATGTGCACGGACATGATAAGGATGAACGCTACGACAACGTCATCCTGCACGTTTGCGGAACCATCGATGTGGAGGCAAAGAACTCGAAAGGCGAACCCCTCGTGCAGTTGCAGCTCGACATCCCCGAAAACGTATCGAAGCATTATCAGGAACTGCTGAGCATCGACCAGTATCCTCCCTGCTACCAGATCATCCCATCGCTCACCCGCCTCACCGTGCACAGTTGGATGAGCGCCCTGCAAACCGAGCGCTTATCGCAGAAAACCGATGCAATAGAGGCGCGCGTAAAGCAATGTAACGGCGATTGGGAGAACGCCTACTTCGTGACCCTGGCGCGCAACTACGGGTTCGGAATCAACGGCGATGCCTTCGAGCAGTGGGCTTACCATCTGCCGCTGAGAGCCGTAGACCATCATCGCGACGACCTCTTCCAGATAGAAGCCATCTTTCTGGGGCAAGCCGGACTGCTGGAACTGAACACCATTCCCGAAAGATATCAGAAAGATGCGCTGAACGACGGATATTTCTCCCGATTGAGGAACGAATATCTCTATCTCTCGCATAAATTCTCACTGCAGCCGATGGATTACAAGCAGTGGCGCTTCCTGCGCCTGCGCCCGCAGAACTTCCCCCACATCCGCATCTCGCAGTTAGCCAATCTTTATTATAACCGCCGTGCGGGGCTGAGCCAGCTGCTCGGGGCAAGCACGGTGAAGGAGGCGAAGCAGGTGCTCTCAACCAGCGTTACGGAGTATTGGGAAACCCATTATACCTTCGGCAGCACGAGCATCCGGAACGAGAAGCATCTCTCCCCTTTCTCGCTCAATCTTCTCATCATCAACACCGTGGTTCCCATCCTCTTTGCCTACGGCAGGCACCGGGGCGAGGAGAAATACTGCGACCGCGCCTTCGACTTCCTGGAGGAACTGAAGGCCGAGAATAACCACATAGTAAGGATGTGGAAGGAATGCGGTCTGCCGGTAGAGAACGCTGGGGATAGCCAGGCGCTCATACAGCTGAAGAAGGAATACTGCGACAGGAAGGAATGCCTTCGCTGTCGCATCGGTTACGAATACTTGAAGAGATAAAGGGGGACGAGCGATGGAATCGCTCGGAACGGGGGCAAGAGGGAGCTATGCTTGCTGATTGCTGCTGCTTTATTCTTTTTTCATTTATTAATTATTATTTTTAAGATTATGGGTGACCAACAGGAAATATTAAATACTATACTTTTAACAAGGCTCAATTACTTCAGTCTGGCAGGAATGCTGGAGCTATACAGAAAGGTAGGCTCCGCTACGCTCATCCTGGAACACAAGAACAACCTAAGAGACATCCTCCCCGATGCCTCGGATAAACTCGTGAGCGCTATCCAGAACTGCGAAGAAGCCCGAAAACGCGCAGAGGAAGAACTGGAGTACGACATACGCTACGGAATAGAACCCATTCCGATGAACGACGACCGCTATCCGCAACGCCTCAAGGATTGCGATGACGCACCCCTCATCCTCTTCTATAAAGGCAACGCCAACCTCAACCAGCAGCGCGTCATCAACATCGTAGGAACCCGCCACTGCACGCCTTACGGCGAAGACCTCATCCGCCGCTTCATCACCGACCTGAAGCAGCTCTCACCCAACGTGCTCATCATGAGCGGACTTGCCTACGGAGTGGATATCGTGGCGCACCGCCAGGCACTCGCCAACGGCTACGAAACCATAGGTGTGCTGGCGCATGGCTTGGATGATCTCTACCCCCGTCAGCACCGGGAAACGGCGGCAAGAATGATAGAACAGGGCGGACTGCTCACCGAATTTCTTACCCGTACAAACGCGGATAAGATAAACTTCGTGCGCCGCAACCGCATCGTGGCAGGAATGTCGGATGCCTGCATCCTGATAGAGAGCGCAGCTCACGGCGGCGGTCTCATCACCTGCGATATTTCGCAATCCTACGGTAGGGACGTCTTCACCTTCCCGGGCAGGATAGGCGACCACTACAGCGAGGGCTGCAACAACCTCATCCGCAACAACGGTGCCACGCTCATCACCAGTGCCGAGGACTTTGTGAAGGACATGCGCTGGCAGGATGATGCAACCCTGATGCGAGCCAAGCAGCAAGGTATCGAGCGTAGCCTCTTCCCGGAATTATCGCCCGAGGAGCAACTCATCGTAGATGTCCTCTCCAAGACCAACGACCTGCAAGTGAATCTCATCTCCGTAAAGACGAATATCGACATTTCTCGCCTCACTTCCCTCCTCTTCACATTGGAGATGAAGGGAGTCATCAAGACCTTTGCAGGGGGAATGTATCATCTTTTGAAGTAGTATTTTCTTTATTTTCAGAAAAAAGCAGTAACTTTGCAGCCGCAAAAAAGAAGATATACATCATAGGAATAAGAAGATTTCACTCGAAACTCATGAAAATAGGAAATATAGAATTTGGGCCTCAGCCCCTCTTCCTCGCTCCGATGGAAGACGTAACAGATATTGGTTTTCGCATGCTCTGCAAGCGATTCGGAGCCGCCATGGTTTATACTGAGTTCGTATCGGCGGAAGCCTTGGTGAGAAGCATCAAGAGCACCGTCAGTAAACTTACGATAAGCGATGAAGAGCGCCCTGTGGGCATTCAGATTTACGGCAGAACCACCGAGGATATGGTGGAAGCTGCCAAAATCGTAGAACAGGCGAAGCCGGATGTGATTGATATTAACTTCGGTTGCCCGGTAAAGAAGGTTGCCGGAAAGGGTGCAGGAGCCGGAATGCTCCGAAATATCCCATTGATGCTGGATATTACAAGAGAAGTGGTAAAGGCGGTAAACGTGCCCGTAACCGTGAAAACCCGATTGGGATGGGATTGCGAGAACCTCATCATCACCGACCTTGCCGAGCAGCTACAGGATTGCGGAATCCAGGCGCTCACCATCCACGGCAGAACCCGTAGCCAGATGTACACCGGAGAAGCTGACTGGAGCCTCATAGGAGAGGTGAAGAACAATCCCCGCATCCATATTCCTATCATCGGCAACGGCGACATTACGACCCCGGAAGAAGCCAAGCTTGCCTTCGAAAGATACGGCGTAGATGCGGTAATGATTGGTAGAGCCACCTTCGGCAGACCATGGATTTTCAAGGAAATTCGTGATTATCTGGATAATACAGGCGCAACTCCATTAACCGTGGATGAGAAAATTGACCTTCTGGAGGAGCAGCTGCGCATCAACGTGGAGCGCATCGACGAATACAGAGGCATTCTCCACACCCGTCGTCACCTTGCTGCCTCCCCTATCTTCAAAGGCATTCCCGATTTCCGTCAGACGAGAATCGCCATGCTGAGAGCCACGACCGTGGAGGAACTGAAAGAAATATTGAAAGAATGCCGGGAGAGAATCAAGGCAATAGAAATCTAAACTTGCTTGCGGCGGAAGGCAAATCCGCCGAAACCATAAGATAAGTAAAGGGAGACTCCAACGATAATGGTTGAAATCTCCCTTTTTTTATTCGCAGTTAACAGGTTAACAGTTAACAGCTGTTTTTTTATACTTTTCCCTTAAAACTGGAGGATATTACTTCTTCAATATCGAAGCACCTTCGAGCAGGGCTAATGCCTTGTTCTCGTTCTCCTCCATGATTTCTCGCTCTCCAGGGCCTTTGTCATTGATTCCGCAGAGGTGCAGGATGCCATGGATGATGACGCGGTGAAGCTCATCATCGTAGGTCTTGCCAAACTGCTCGGCATTGGTGCGGACCGTATCCAGCGAAATCACGATGTCGCCGTTAATCACATCATCCTCATCATAATCGAAGGTGATGACATCGGTATAGTAATCATGACCCAGATACTCGTTGTTCACTTCGAGAATCTTCTCGTCATCTACAAACATATAGCCAATCTCACCCACCTTGCGGCCATGAGAGGCAGCTACCTTGCGAATCCAGGCACTGGTGTCGCGCTTCTTGATCTTTGGCATTTTCACGCCGTCTACATTGTATGTTATCATACGCTTCTTCCTCCTATTTTTATTTTATTTTTGGTAAAAATTCATCTACTTCTCTTCCGAAGAACCTCAATTCCCTAACCAGCGTTGAGCTGATGCTGCTGTATCTTGGGTCAGAAAACAGCAGGATGGTTTCTACGCCGCCCAACTGCTTATTGATGTCAGCCTGCTCTCTTTCGTACTCGAAATCCTTGGCAGAACGGACGCCACGAACCAGGAACCTGGCTCCCAGGCGATGCGCCAAATCGATGGTGAGATCATCGTAAGAAACCACCTCCAGGCGATAACCCTTAGATGCATCCTCCGCATCCACCAACTCCGAACATTCCTTCGGAAAAACAGCCTTAATATCCTCCACACGCTTCGAGATTTCCTCGCTGGCGTGCTTCAGCTTGCTCACCGCCACTGCAATCACGAGCTTGTCGAACAAGGGCAAGGCACGCTCAGCAATGTTCTGATGTCCTATCGTAAATGGGTCGAATGTACCCGTAAATATTCCGATTCTCATAAATGCCTATTCCTCAAAGGCGTTAGCCCAACTTAACATTTAACATTTAACATTATTCAAACAAATCTCCCTGCATAATATTGCTTGTATACGGATTTCTGCCGAGATGCTCGTAGGCAAGCGGCGTTGCCATTCTGCCTCGTGGCGTACGCTTGATGAAGCCCTCCATGATGAGGAACGGCTCATAAACCTCCTCTACGGTGCCGCCATCCTCGCCTATTGCCGTGGCAATGGTGCTTACGCCTACCGGACCGCCACGGAACTTGTCGATGATGGTGGTGAGAATCTTATTATCAATCTCATCCAAGCCATACTGGTCGATGTTGAGCGCCTTGAGAGCCATCTGGGCAATATCGTAAGTGATGGTTCCGTTGCCCTTTACCTGGGCGAAATCACGCACTCTTCTGAGCAGAGAGTTGGCGATACGAGGGGTTCCGCGCGAACGACGGGAGATTTCCACTGCCGCCTCATCCTCTATCGGCACCTTCAGGAGCATCGCACTTCGCTTGATAATCTTCTGAAGCGTAGCCGGGTCGTAATATTCGAGATGCAGATTGATTCCGAAACGGGCGCGCAGAGGAGCTGTAAGCAGACCGCTTCTCGTTGTCGCTCCCACGAGGGTAAACGGATTCAAGTCTATCTGGATGCTGCGAGCCGAAGGCCCCTTATCTATCATGATGTCGATGCGGTAATCCTCCATCGCCGAATAGAGATACTCCTCTACGACAGGCGAAAGACGGTGGATTTCATCGATAAAGAGCACATCGTTGGGCTCCAGCGAGGTAAGGATTCCCGCCAGATCGCCCGGCTTATCAAGCACAGGACCCGATGTAATCTTGAATCCTACGCCCAGTTCGTTGGCGATGATGTTGCTCAGCGTGGTCTTACCCAATCCCGGCGGACCGTGGAGGAGCGTATGGTCGAGCGGTTCGCCACGATATTTGGCAGCCTCAACAAAGACCTCGAGATTTTCTACCACGCCATTCTGTCCGCTGAAATCAGAAAACTTCAGCGGGCGCAGCGCCTTCTCGAATTCCTTTTCGGCAGGCGAAACCATTTCTTGTCTTATATCAAAATCTTCGTTCATTCTATGACTATTATCGATAATATGGGTGCAAAGTTACACATTTGTTGCGGAATTAAAGAAGAAAAGCCGAATTATTTTGCCCATGATTTTGCACAATCCCAAAAGATTCGTGCAGATTTGCAAGCGTTACCCTATAAAAATGTTATAATTTATCATTTTCTTGCAGAATAATTTGTTTATCCGATAGAAAAGACGTACTTTTGCACTCGATATTGAAAGCGAGGAAAGAAATAAATAAGAGAGAAATATCAGGATTTTAAAAGAAATAGAATTATGCTTAAGTTATTTCAAGGGCTCAGCAAGCTGCTGGCCAATTACACATCTATCTTCGTGATAGGTGTTGCAGTGTTCACATTCTTCTTCCCACATACCTTTGACTGGGTGCGCGGAACTACTCAGACCGTCATTCTCGGCATCATCATGCTCACTATGGGTCTGACCTTGACCACCAACGACTTCAAGATTCTGGCCCAGCGCCCGCTGGATGTCTTCATCGGAGCCTGTGCCCAGTTTATCATCATGCCTGGCGTGGCTTATACCCTGGTTCATGTGTGGCATCTTGATCCAGCCCTGGCACTCGGAATCCTGCTGGTAGGTTGCTGTCCGGGCGGCGTTTCGAGCAACATCATGAGTTATCTGTGTCATGGCGACGTTGCTTTCTCCGTAGGAATGACCTGCGCCTCTACCATTCTTGCACCGGTGATGACTCCGCTGCTGATGAAGATTACGGCAGGCGAGATTATCCATGTAGATGCTGTGGGAATGTTCATCAACATCCTCATCGTAACGATTATTCCTGTAGCCATCGGCTGCGCCCTCAACTATATTTACGGCAAGAAAGACTGCTTCCCTACCATCCAAAGTCTGATGCCGGGCATCAGCGTTACGTGTCTGGCAATCATCGTAGGCGGCGTGATTTCTACGGTTCATGATGACCTCGTAGCCCGCGGCTTATCGCTCTTCCTCTGGACTTTCGCCGTGGTTTTCTGCCACAATACGCTAGGTTACCTTCTGGGTTGGCTTGCCGGCAAATGTGCCGGATTCAATACTGCCAAGAAGCGTACCATCAGTATTGAGGTAGGAATGCAGAACGCCGGTCTTGCCACGGTACTTGCTGGCAACTTCTTCGCAGCCCAGCCTCTCGCCGTATTGCCTTGCGCCATCAGCTGCGCCTGGCACAGCATTTCCGGTACCATCCTTGCCGGAATCTATCTGAAATGGGACCATCTGCATGAGAAGAAGTAAATGAATTCGGAAAAGGATTTATGAATTCTAACAGAAGCAAAGATTGAGCAGCACGCCCTGAAAGGGCAGAAGCTCCTAGCCCAGGGCAGCGCCCTGGGTATAATGGGGATATAACGAAGTCGCCCTGTAAGGGCAAAAGCTTTCAAATACGAAGCTTCTGCCCTTTCAGGGCGTATTGCTTAAAACTCACCTCACGGGGTTAACAGGTTAACAGTTAACAGCCGATTTTTGGATAATTACTTTCCCGTAGTCAGCAGCTGCACGGCGCGCTGAACTATCTCATTGGTCTCGTTCCAAACCTGGAAGTATTGGCTCATATCCCAGATATCTCTTGCTACAAGGGCTTTCAGCTGCAGGGCGAGGTATTTCTTCGTCTGAGTTAATTCAGCCTCATCCTTCGGCTCTATCTTTTCCTTCTTGCCCTCGGCGATAATGCCTTCTATCAGCGAAGAAGGAACCTCGTAGGTGGCTAGGAACTTGTTGAAATCCTTATACTGGCTCTTGAGTTCCTTGCGATGCGCATCGATGAACTTCAGACTCTGGTTGATGACGATGCTCTTGGCAGCCAGCTGACGGTGCATCTTGGTGTACTTGGTTGTATCCAGCGGCACGAAATAATCTGGCATGATTCCACCACCACCATAAACCACACGATGCTTGCGCAAGGTATAATACTTCAGACTGTCTGAAAGATGGATGCTGTCCTGATTGGTGAACTCTCCATGCTTGTAACGCTTGTCCAAATCCATCGCATAATCCAATCTGTCACCTTTCTTGTAAGGCTTCTGGATGCATCTGCCGCTAGGCGTATAGTAATGGGCGATGGTGAGACGAATCTCGCTACCATCATCAAAGGTCAGCGGACGCTGCACCAATCCCTTGCCGAAGGTTCTGCGACCAACCACTACACCACGGTCCTGATCCTGGATGGCTCCGGAAACAATCTCGGCGGCAGAAGCGGTAAACTCGTTGGTGAGCACTACCACCTTGCCTTTGCGCCATCTGCCATTAGCCTGCGCCTTATATTCCTGGCGAGGCGCTGCACGACCACTGGTATAAACGATGAGATCACCCTTCTGCAGGAACTCGTTGGCAATCTGAGCCGCAGCCTGCAAATAACCGCCACCATTATCCTCAAGGTCGAAGATAAGGTCTTTCATTCCCTTCTTTTTCAGCGAATCCATCGCTATTGTAACCTCTTTATGACTGGTAAGGCCGAAACTTCCCAATCGGATGTATCCGATGCCCGGACGAATCATATAAGCCGCATCCATCGTAGTTACCGGAATCTTATCACGCTTTACCTTGAAGATAAGCTTGTCCTTGATGCCACGGCGCACGATGGTAAGGTTCACCGTGGTTCCCTTAGGACCACGAAGGCGCTTCATGATGTCTTCCTTGCTCATCTTGACGCCCGAAATGGCAGTATCGTTTACAGCCACGATGCGGTCACCGGCAATGATTCCCACCTTCTCAGAAGGTCCGTTCGTAACCGGCTGGATAACGAGCAGCGTATCATCAACCATGTTAAACTGCACGCCAATGCCATCAAAGCTGCCGTTCAGCGGCTCGTTCATCGCCTTGGTTTCCTTGGCTGTGGCGTAAGAAGAATGAGGGTCTAGCTTCTCGAGCATGCCTCGGATGGCGTCCTCTACGAGCTTATTCTCATCCACACTATCCACATAGAGATTGGTTATGGCGATTTCAGCCCTTCCCAACTTCTCTATCGGGCTGTTCTTGCCCATCTTGATGCGCAGCTGGGCACTGGCAGAAGTTACTGCCAGGAATGCCATGAGCGCAATAAATAGATATTTCTTCATTTCTTAAAACTTAAAGTTTATGAAAGAGAGAAATCCTTCAAGAGTTAACAGGTTAACAGTTAACAGCGCTTTTTTCAATGGTTACCCCCCGAAAGCACTTGAATTCTTCACTCTTCGTTCTTCACTCTTCACTTCATTTAATCCAGCGGTGCTGAGTCTTCCTCCGGAATATCCTCTTCTATTACCAGGTTTTCGATGATGAAGTTCTGTCGCTCCATCGTATTCTTACCCATATAATATTCCAGCAGCTTCTGAACCTGGTCGGTTTTATGCAGCGTAACCTGCTCCAATCGCATGTCAGGACCGATGAAATGGGCGAATTCATCAGGCGAAATCTCTCCTAAACCTTTGAATCGGGTGATTTCAGGATCAGGGCCCAAATCGCGAATCGCCTGCTGGCGCTCCTCATCGCTGTAACAGTAATGCGTGATGAAATCGCTCTTTTTCTCCTTACTTCCCAGTTTTGCATCGGCGTCAGCCACCGCCTGCTTGTTCTTGATCTTGGTTCGCTTGTTGCGCACACGGAACAATGGGGTTTGAAGCACGTAGACGTGACCCTTCTTGATGAGATCAGGGAAGAACTGTAGGAAGAAGGTAATGATGAGCAGTCGGATGTGCATTCCGTCGACATCCGCATCGGTTGCCACAATCACCTTGTTGTAACGCAAAGAATCCAAGCCATCCTCTATATCGAGAGCCGCCTGAAGCAGGTTGAACTCCTCGTTCTCATAAACCACCTTCTTGGTCAGACCGAAGCTGTTGAGCGGTTTACCACGCAGAGAGAACACCGCCTGGGTGTTCACATCGCGGCTCTTGGTGATGCTTCCGCTGGCAGAATCGCCCTCGGTGATGAAGATGGAACTCTCCTCCTTGCGCTCGTTCTTGGCGTCGCTGAAATGGATGCGGCAGTCGCGGAGCTTGCGGTTGTGGAGATTAGCCTTCTTGGCACGCTCACGGGCGAGTTTGGTAACGCCCGCCATCGCCTTGCGCTCGCGCTCGCTCTCCTTGATCTTGTTCTCCAGAATCTCAGCCACATCCTTGTGGATATGGAGATAGTTGTCTACTTCCTTCTTCAGGAAATCGCCTACATACTTATTGATGGTTTCGCCACCATTCGGAGTCATCGTGGTGCTGCCGAGCTTAATCTTGGTCTGACTCTCGAAGACCGGTTCTTCTACGTTGATGGCAATGGCAGCCACCAATCCGTTTCGGATGTCTACATACTCATACTTGCCGTAGAACTCCTTGATAGTCTTGGCAATATGCTCCTTGAAGGCACTCTGATGCGTACCTCCCTGGGTGGTGTGCTGACCATTGACAAAGGAATAATACTCCTCGCCATACTGGTTGGTATGGGTAAAAGCAATCTCGATGTCCTCGCCTTTCATGTGGACGATATCGTAGAGGCCTTCATTGGTCATATTATCGCTCAGCAAATCCTGCAGACCATGGCGGCTCAAGATGCGGCGGCCATTGTGCATGATGGTGAGTCCGGTGTTCAGATAAGTATAGTTGCGGAGCATCGTTTCCACGAAATCATCGTGGAAAGAATAGTTCTTGAAGAGTGTATTATCCGGCTCGAAGAAGATGAAGGTACCATTCTCGTCCTCGGTATCTTCCGTCGTGTCGCTCTTCAAGATACCTTTCTCGAACTTCAGATGGCGCACCTTGCCGTCGCGGTACGACTTTACCTCGAAGTGGGAACTGAGGGCATTGACCGCCTTCACACCCACACCATTCAGACCAACGCTCTTCTTGAACGCCTTGCTGTCGTACTTACCGCCGGTATTCAGCACGCTTACAGCCTCAACGAGTTTTCCCTGAGGAATACCACGGCCATAGTCGCGCACGCTGACACGCAGATTATCCTCGATATCGATTTCCAGACGGGCACCTGCACCCATCTTGAATTCATCGATAGAGTTGTCTACCACCTCCTTCAAGAGCACATAAATACCATCTTCCGGCAGATTTCCATCTCCCAGACGGCCGATGTACATACCCGGACGGGTACGCACATGCTCCATATCGCTCAAGTGGCGGATGTTATCATCGGTATACTCTACCGGCTGCTGCTCCTGAGGGGCATTGGCAAACTCATCTGCAGCATTCAATTCGCTGTTACTTAAGTTTTTTTCTTCAGACATGTTTTCCTCCTTAGTATTTCTTATTTATTTTCTTATAATATAGCAAATGATGTTGCAACATTCTGTTTGTCAGATCATTGCCAACACAACAATTGCTATTTACTTGATACTCTTAATATAGCAGTTGCGGCGCTTGTGAAGGATTGGATCCAAGACGCCCCATTGTCCCTGCACGGCAGCATTTTCTTCCATTTCTACCTGCGTTTCTCCCCACTCGATTCCATACTTCTGATAGATAGGAATCAGGTCGGCAAAGAGCAGCGCATTGGCACCCTTTGCACGGTATTCCGGCTGGATTCCGATGAGCAGAAGGTCGACAATCTTGGTTTTATGGAACTTGATGGCGCGCAGCAGATGCCACCAGCCAAAAGGAAGCAGCCTGCCCCTATGACACTTCTGCAGGGCTCTGGAAAGGGAAGGCATCGTAATACCGATACCTATCATCTTATGATCCTCGGTAGTCCAGTCTTCTATGGCTGTTACAAAGTTCAGGTCGAGCAAAGCCAGATACATCTTGATGTACTGGTCTATCTGTTTCTGTGAAAGTTCGGAATAACCATAGAGATGCTTGTATGTATCATTGATGAGGTCGAAAATCTTCTGCCCGTATCCACCCTGATAAATATCCTTACGGGTAAGTTTGCGGACATGGAGATTGTATCTTTTCTCTATCATCGCCGCTATCTTGGAATATTTCTCCGGGATGGTATCTGGCACCATCAGTTTATACTCTACATACTTATTATCTACGGTAAAACCCTCCAGAGCCTCGATGTGCTCCGGATAATATGAATAATTATAAATGGTAGGCATGGTGCCTAGCTGGTCAAAGCCCCAGGTAAGCATGCCTTCCGGATCCATATCGGTAAAACCCAGCGGGCCAACAATGTCTTCCATACCCTTCTCCTTACCGTATTTCTCTACAGCATCGAGAAGAGCCTTGGAAACCTCGCGGTCGTCAATGAAATCAATCCAGCCGAAACGGACCGATTTCCTGCCCCATTTGTTGTTTGCCTTATGATTGATAATGGCAGCGACGCGACCTGCAAGCTTGCCGTCCTTATAGGCAAGAAAATACTCAGCCTCGCAGAACTCGAACGCTGCGTTCTTGTCCTTGCTCAGAGTATTCATGTCGTCGCTGAAAAGATTAGGCACATCATATTCGTTGCCTTCGTAGAGGTCGTAATGGAAGTCGATGAACGTCTTCAAGTCCTTCTTTGTTTCGACCTTTTTAATTTCTATTAATGACATGATTTTCAAACTAGTTTGCAATATTATAAATGCAAAAGTAGCAATATTTTGGCAAATTACCAAATATTGCTACTTTTTTTGCAGTTTTTTAGGGGTTAAAAATTAATTACAGCCCCCAAACTAGCCTATATCACCCATTTAGTGGTGGTTTTGGCGGAATATCTTTACCTGATGAGATTGCTCGTTCCGGAAAAGGAATCTCTTACTTGATGAGATGCTCCTTGATCCAGACCATCTGCTGGTAATTGGTCTCGCTGGTAGTCCAGTGCTCATTGATTGGCGTGAGCAAGGCTTCCTTCTCACACTTCAGCGTATTCCATACCGCATAACTGGTTGTCGGCGGACAGGTTATGTCGTTGTAGCCCCAGGTAAGATAGGTTGGAACCGTTACCTTGCGGGCAAAGTTTACCACGTCATAATAAGCCATCGTGTTGAGACAGTCCTTATTCTTCAATATCTCATGATATTTGGTGAAATGAGGATAACCGCCCGTTCTTCCCTTCTCGACGTAGGCAGCCATGTCGCTGAGCGCCGGATGATTGGCAACACACTGGGTTACGCGCTTGTCTAAACCGGCTGCAATAATAGCCAAGGCTCCTCCCTGACTTCCGCCCTGCACAGCCACATTCTTTCCGTCCCACTCTGGGAGAGAGGTTAGGAAATCGATGCAGCGCACCAGTCCCTGATAAACATGGCGCATGTAGTAGCGGTTCTTATCTTCCAGTCCGTTAGACAGATATCCGCCGTTTGCATCGTTGAATCCCCTGCTTATTTCATTGAAGGTTTCGGTAGGGATGCGCGGGTCGAGACCATGAATTTCTATCTCGAAGCGGATGAATCCGTTCTCAGCGTAATATTTATTGCGCATAGGCTCCTTGATGGTCTTGATGCCGGCTCCTGGAGGTGTGAGAACCACAGGATGGCTACCCTGCTTGGCATTCTTGGGATAGAAGAGGTAGCCGTACATCGCATGACCTTTCTTATCTATCTGAAGTTTAACGAGATAACAGTCAATCTTATCTGTACAATATTCCTTGGCGAGTTCCTTGGTATAGCTCATCGGCACGTTCTTCAGTTCGTCCTTTGCCTGCTGCCAGAATGCATCGAAATCCTTAGGCTCCTGGGTATAAGGCTGAATCTTATCTACCGAGAATCCTACTTTGATATGATGCTGATAGGTCTTGCCATCAAGTTTATAGAATAATCTCAAATCGCGGAAGCCCGGTGTCTTTCGGGTTCCCATGTTCACGATGGCGCGCCCATTCTTCAGCTTGAAGCTTCCTTTCTTGTCAGCCTTCAGCATGTCATCGCCTATTTCATAGTTCACCTCGCCGTCACGGGGAATTCCATACTTATAGAAACTTACTTCCACCTTAGCTTGTTCGCCCGTCTTGTAGAGCCAGTCGGCATGGTCAGGCACGGTTAGCCAAAGATAATCACTGCGATAGGGATAGTTCTCCGCCATCACACTTAACACACTCGTCATGTTCATCGCCAGGATAAACAGAAGCGATAAATAGATTGTCCTTAATCTGTTCATAATTTTATAGTTTGTTTTTAAATTATAATATTCAACTATCATATATGAGCGCAAAAGTACAACATTCCATTGAGATAACAAAATGATTTCAAGGATATTTTTGTTCAAGATACCCTCAATAGGCATCTTGAACAAACAAATATCCTTCCCGATAGTTTTAAGCACTGGCGGAAAACTAACATTCTCCAAGGAATCACAATAAGAAAAAGCTCGATCATCTATTCTCTCCAACACTGGCGAGAAGTGCGAAGTGTCGGATGAAGCGAGAGATGCTTCATCAAATGAGTAGTGAAATTATGAGGGTGGAGTCGATTACAGAAGACAATATGGAGTCAAATTACTCCATGACCCGAAAATATTCCTCCAAAAGGAGTGAGTTTCTCAGATTTAATTTGTATCTTTGCCATGTCATATCAGAGTTTTGCTTGTTTTCTTTTCGCAACACTAAGATAAGTAAAAATTCTGACATGGCAAAATCCAGAGTAACTTTTTGTTGCTCAGGCGCTTAAAATATTTAATTGATAATAGTGTTGCGGAATTAATGGAATAACCTGAAATGAAATTGAAAAGACATCTACTGACAGCTGCCCTGACACTCTTTTGCCTATCGGCAGCTAACGCCCAACTGCTAAGAACAACAGTGGAGCAAGGAGAAATTGAAGGTGTGGAACATGAAGGATTCGCCCTATACAAGGGAATCCCATACGCTGAAGCACCAGTGGGCAACCTCAGATGGAAAGCCCCAGTGAGCAAGAAGCCTTGGAAGGGAGTATTCAAAGCAGATAAATGGGGAGACCGTCCACCACAGCCCATCGACCCTAACCAAAATGGTGGAGAGCTGGGCATGAGCGAGGACTGCCTATACCTCAGTGTGGAAACGCCAGCCAAGAGTAAGAATGACAAACTCCCTGTATTTGTGATGATTCATGGAGGAGCCTTTCTTACTGGCTCCTACAGTGGAACTCAGGAAAGCTTTGTCAAGGAAGGCATCATCTATTGCAGCATAGAATACCGCTTGGGAGCCTTGGGATTCATGGCGCATCCAAAGCTGAGTAAGGAATCAGGCAAGAACATATCTGGTAACTATGGCATCCTTGACCAGGTGATGGCCTTAAAATGGATTCACGACAATATCGCTGCCTTCGGTGGAGACCCAGACAAGATTACCATTGCTGGAGAATCTGCCGGTGGTATCTCGGTAAGTATACTATGCGCCTCTCCCCTTGCCAACGGACTCTTCCGAGGAGCCATCAGCGAAAGTGGTAGCTCCTTCTGGCCTGTGGGTGAAAGCAGAAATGGTAACACAGCCATGCTCACCACCAAAGCGGCAGAAGCAGGTGGACTTCTCCTTCAAAAGAAACTCAAGGCTAAGAACTTGAAGCAGCTAAGAAAAGTTCCGGCTATGGACATCGTGAAGAATACCGCCTTTGAGTCCTTTTGGCCGAACGTTGACGGCTACTCCATCACCGATGACCAGTATAAGCTCTATGAAAAGGGAAGCTACAATGATGTAAATGTCATCATAGGAACCAACAGCGACGAAGGAAGTATGTTTAGCCGCCCTGTCAGTGTAAGTGACTATGAGAAAAGAATCCATGAGACATATGGAAGTTGGGCAGATCAGGTTCTCAGTCTCTATCCTGCCAAGACAGAGGAAGAAACCTACTTCGCTCAATCCGACATTTTCCGTGATGGCTCCTTTGCATGGGGAACGTATGCCTGGGCTAACCTGCAGAGCAAGACCGGCAAGGGCAAGGTGTATATGTATTACTTTGACCAAGACTCAGAGAACACCATCGTGAAAAGCCGCAAGGGAGGAGCCAGCCATGTGGCAGAGATGCCATTCATCTATGGCTATAAGTTTGGCTCAGGAAAGATGACCGAGACGGAGCAGCACATGGAGCAAATCATGTCACGCTACTGGATCAACTTTACCAAGACTGGCAATCCAAATGGGAATAGCCTTCCTTTCTGGACTACCTACCAGGAAGGTAAACCAACGGTGATGATTATGAAGGAAGGACTGCATTTGGGTCCTGTTCAAAATCAAAAGCAAATGGACTTCTTCGAGAAGTTCTTCAAGGAAAAAAGAAAATAATACGTCAAGTTCCAAGTGGCATTTCTCCCACTTGGAACTTTTTCATTAAAGAGATAAAACGCCACATTGTTCACCATAAAATGGCGCATAGATACGAATGCTCGCATGATGCGGATGTTTGCTTCAACAGCAGTCGGAGACTTCAAAACTCCACTAAGCATAGCAACTCCTTGCTCTGTGAAAACTTACGTTTTCTAAGCTTTCTCCGTTATTACCAGCACATGGCTTTCGTCGCTCAATGTGGTGGCGAAGATATAGGTTTCGCCACCATCCTTCAGTTTCAATCGCTTGCGCAATTCTGCTACGGAGAGAGGGAAGTTGCGGGTAGCGATGTTCGCCTTGGTGATTCCTGACAGATGACGCTTCAACTCCTTCTTATTGAAAGAAGAGATGGCGATGATGCGGAAACTCCTACCTGGGAAGGCGGCGATAGGTTCACGGCTCACGAAAAGATGACTGTTCTTGGAAAGCATCCTTGCATCATATCGCTCGGAAAGAACACCGAAACAGCCGGCTTTCATCAACGAGGCATTCGGCTCGTAAAGATACTGCATCTCTTCAAGCGTGGATGGGGCAATCTTGACGGAAGAAGCCTCCATATCCGACTCTTCGCAGACGAAGGACTGGGCATCATTGACACAATAAATACGGAGATTCCCGGCATGTTTTACTTCTCCAGCTGCTCCATCTGCCGATGAAGCCTCCATTTTGCCCATATTTCGCGCTGAGAGCACTAACAGGAGTTCCTTGCACTCATTGTTCACGGAGATAATATGAACCTCTTGTACGCAGTTTAATTCGCTTACCGCGCGATGCCAGTCAAGCATCGGAGAGAGTTTGATGATGACGTAATCTGCCTTCGAAAGCATTTCTTCCTGCAAAAGGGTTACATCGGGCGTGCAATCTTTCAAAGATACAACTTTGTTGCCAGCATCGTCTCTACGGGCAGGATCTATGAAGATCAGCTTAAGACCAAGGTTGGTCTTAAGTAATGACTGAGACTGATCTTCAGTTATGCCTAAAGATTCTGATGCTGCAGCCTCTTTCTTTGAAACAAAAGAATGCAGCACCTCTATTCCGTCTCCATTCTTCACGATGGCGTTCTTCAAGCCCAACCGCCCGAAGTTTTCCTTCGCTGCTTCACAGAGATGAGCCTGACGCTCCACATACATCGACTTCACGCCCAATCGGGAAGCGATGTAAGAGAAGTCTACTCCGAAACCGCCGGTCAGGTCAACAAACCCGGTTTCTTCAGAAAAATCTCCTTCATGAGGTTCTTCTTTTATTTCATTAACATTTCTGTCTGCTTCTGTTAATATCTGTTGCTTTTTGCAAGTGGCTTCATTTTTGGCGAATTCTGAATCAACCGCCCCTTTGCCCGCAAATTCGCAATTTTCTGAAAGATGAAGATTTGAGGCGTTTTCACTCTCCTTCTCCTTTTCTTCTACGTTTTCGGATGATGAAGGAGACAAACCGAGCAGTCGCGCAGCGAGTTCAGCCTTATAAAGTGCCGTTTGCTCTGACGAACATTGCTCCATCGAAATATGAGGGGGATAGATGATGCCATCGATGCTTGCCCAACGGGGCAGTTTTACACGAGCCATCTTTCGCCCGCGAATCTGGTCGAGAGCGAAAGGCATATCTACCTCAGGATACTTGCTGCCGAGGAAAGCCAACTGGCGAACATCATCGTCCTGATGCTGGCGGATAAAATCGAGCGTTGCTTGGTTCATTATTTCTGTTGAGTGATTCGTCATTAAATTACTTATTCTTAATAACCGCAAAATTACGATATTCTGATGAGATTACAAAATATTTCTCAGAATATCTGATAATTTATGTCGGGATGCACCGAAAACAGGATGCTCTCGGCTATAATCTACCCTTTTTCCTGGCTATATGATTCTAACAGCAGGCATAAATAAATACATAACTATCGGAGATAGAACAACTGCCTAGGAAGAACAGCCGGCTAGTAGAAGGCAAACAGAAAGCTGGCAGAAGGCAAACAGCCGACTAGCGCAACAGAGGCTAGTCGGCTGTTCCTGTATAACAGTTTGCCAAACATCCTTTCTCTTATTTCAAGAGAAGCATGGTTGGCAGGAATATCGCACTCTACTCTTCACTCTTCACCTTTTCCGTATAAACAACTGAAACACAATATATTACATGGGTGAAAAGATATTCTGCACTCTTCACCCACTCTTCACCACTCTTCACCCTTTACGATATTGGGCAAGGTATAAACGCGGAACCGCTTAGCTGTCAACAGCCTAAAAAGGTGAAGGGCGGGTGAAGAGTAAAAAAGCACTCTTCACCCGCCCAACTTCCTATTCTTCAACCACTTACACACAAAAGGAGAAGAGTGAAGAGTTGTTGGGAAAATTCTCTCGCATCCGTAAAGATGCAGAGAGAAAATTCCGGTGTCTCAAAAGAAACGATGGATTAGTCAGCCAACTTAGCCTTCAAGAACTCACGGTTCAAGCGGGCGATGTTAGCGATAGACTCGTTCTTAGGACAAACAGCCTCGCAAGCACGAGTGTTTGTACAGTTACCGAATCCAAGCTCATCCATGCGTGCAATCATCTTCTTAGCACGGGCAGCAGCCTCTACACGACCCTGTGGGAGAAGTGCCAGCTGGCTAACCTTTGAGCTGACGAAGAGCATAGCAGAACCATTCTTACATGCAGCAACACAAGCACCGCAACCGATACATGTAGCGCAATCCATTGCCTCGTCTGCATTCTCCTTAGGAATCAGGATAGCGTTGGCATCCTGAGCCTGACCAGTACGGATGCTGGTGTAACCACCTGCCTGGATGATCTTGTCGAATGCTGAACGGTCTACCATACAGTCCTTGATGATAGGGAAACCAGCAGAACGCCAAGGCTCAACGGTGATAACGTCACCATCGTTAAAACGACGCATGTAGAGCTGACATGTTGTAGCACCACGCTCAGTCTTACCATGAGGTGTACCATTAATATAGAGAGAGCACATACCGCAGATACCCTCGCGGCAGTCGTGGTCGAAGACGAAAGGCTCCTGACCTGACTCGATGAGCTCCTCGTTCAAGATGTCGAGCATCTCGAGGAATGAGGTATCATCTGGGATGTTCTTCATCTCGTGTGTATCGAAGTGACCCTGTGCTGTAGGGCCGTCCTGCTTCCAATACTTAACTGTGAAACTTATATTTCTTGCCATTGTCTTGTTCGCTTTTTAATTCTTGTAATTTCTTGTCTGTACCTTAATTGCCTCATACTCGAGAGGTTCCTTGTTGAGCACTGGAGCAGTTGTATCGTTGCCCTGATACTCCCAGCAACCTACGTAGAAGAAGTGCTCGTCATCACGCTTTGCCTCGCCTTCCTCTGTCTGGTACTCCTCACGGAAGTGACCACCACAGCTCTCGTTGCGGTGCAATGCATCGTAAGCGATCAACTCGCCCATCAAGATGAAGTCACGCAAGTGGATAGCCTTATCCAACTCTACGTTCAAGCCTTCCTTCTTGCCAGGGATGAAGAGGTTCTTGTTGAATTCCTCGCGGAGAGCCTTCATCTTCTTCAAGCCTTCCTCAAGACCTTCCTTGGTACGACCCATACCTACGTGCTCCCAAAGGATGTGACCCAACTCCTTGTGGATAGAATCTACAGAGCGCTTGCCCTGGATACCCATCAGGCGGTCGATTTCCTTCTGAACACCTGCCTCTGCCTCTGCGAACTCTGGGAGATCGGTAGAGAGCTTTGGCCACAATGCCTGGTCGGCCAAGTAGTTCTGGATAGTGTATGGCAATACGAAGTAACCGTCAGCCAACCCCTGCATCAAAGCAGAAGCACCAAGACGGTTAGCACCGTGGTCAGAGAAGTTACACTCACCAATAGCGAAGAGACCTGGGATAGTGGTCATCAACTCGTAGTCTACCCAGATACCACCCATTGTATAGTGGATAGCAGGGAAGATCATCATTGGGTTGTAGTACTTCACGCCGTTAATCTCGTTAGCCAACTCACCTGGGTTAACGTCAGTAATCTCCTCATACATATCGAAGAGGTTGCCATAACGCTGCAGGATAACGTCGATACCGAGACGGTTGATAGACTCAGAGAAGTCGAGGAATACGGCAAGACCTGTGTTGTTAACACCGAAGCCCTTGTCGCAACGCTCCTTAGCTGCACGAGAAGCCACGTCACGAGGAACCAGGTTACCGAATGCTGGGTAACGGCGCTCCAAGTAGTAGTCGCGGTCTTCCTCAGGAATATCAGAACCCTTCTTTGTACCAGCCTGCAATGCCTTAGCATCCTCAATCTTCTTAGGAACCCAGATACGACCATCGTTACGGAGTGACTCTGACATCAAAGTCAACTTACTCTGGTTTGTACCGTGAACAGGGATACATGTAGGGTGAATCTGAACGTAAGATGGGTTAGCGAAGTCAGCACCCTTGCGGTAGCACTGGATAGCTGCTGTACAGTTACAACCCATTGCGTTTGTAGAAAGGAAGTAAGCGTTACCATAACCACCAGTAGCGATAACTACGGCGTTGGCAGAGAAACGCTCCAACTTACCTGTAATCAAATTCTTAGCGATGATACCACGAGCGTGACCGTCAACGATAACAATATCCTCCATCTCGTAACGGGTGAAGAGCTTAACCTTACCTGCCTCAACCATGCGACTCAAAGAAGAGTAAGCACCGAGGAGGAGCTGCTGACCTGTCTGACCCTTAGCATAGAATGTACGAGATACCTGAGCACCACCGAAAGAACGGTTAGCCAGCATACCACCGTACTCACGAGCGAAAGGAACGCCCTGAGCTACGCACTGGTCGATGATGTCGTTGCTCACCTCAGCCAAACGGTAAACGTTAGCCTCACGAGCACGGTAGTCACCACCCTTTACAGTATCGTAGAACAGACGATAAACAGAGTCACCATCATTCTGATAATTCTTAGCTGCATTGATACCACCCTGTGCTGCGATAGAGTGAGCACGACGTGGAGAGTCCTGGATGCAGAAGTTCAAAATGTTGAAGCCCATCTCGCCGAGAGAAGCAGCAGCAGAAGCACCTGCCAAACCTGTACCTACAACGATAACGTCGAGCTTTAACTTATTCTTTGGGTTAACCAAACGCTGGTGAGCCTTATAGTTGGTCCACTTCTCAGCAACTGGTCCTTCAGGTATTCTAGAATTTAATGTTTTTGCCATAATCTTTTTTAATACTTAAATGATTACACGAATTATGCGCAGCACAAAGATGGAGCGCAACCGAAAGCGAATGCCAATACAACTACGATGAAGAGGAGAAGCAGGATGGTAGAGTAAATCATACCGATCATCTTCCAACGGCAGAACCAAGTCTTACCGCTCCAACCGAGAGTCTGAATAGCACTCCAGAAACCGTGAGTGAGGTGGAACCAAAGAGCTACCAACCAGATGATGTAGAGGACTACAAATACTGGGTTAGCGAAGGTGTCCTGAATGAATGCGAAGCCGTCTGCTGGGCTGTGACCGAAGCTAGTACCCAAAAGCTCTGCAAACATCATGTTGTACCAGAAGTTAAAGAGGTGAAGCAACAAACCGAGAACGATGATGATACCGAGCACCAACATGTTCTGGCTAGCCCACTCTACTTTCTCTGGCTTTGCTGTTACCTCGTAACGCTGGTTACCGCGAGCACGACGGTTCTGTGCTGTCAGGATGAAAGCGTAAACGATGTGACAAACTGCCAAAGCTGCCAAACCCAAAGTTGCAACTACGGCGTACCAGTTAGCACCCAACAACTCGCAGATTGTGTTGTAAGCTTCTCCAGAGAAAAGCGCAACAACATTCATGCAACCGTGGAATGTCAAGAATAGAATAAGAGCGATACCAGTTACTGACATCACTACCTTTCTACCAATAGATGAATTGATTAACCACATAAATGATTGAAATTTAATTATTTAACTGTTTGAAACTAATTTATATTCCACACTTTTCGTCCCTGCAATACCTATTTTTTGGCATTCTGCAATCCTCATTTCTAGGTATATTTTCGCAAGTCTGCTGCAAAATTACTATATTTTAATGATTTATCAAAGTATTTTTGCTAAAATTTCGATTTTATTTCTTACTTTTGCCGAAAATTAGAAAAAATATAGATTAAACGAAGTATGAAATTCAATTATGACGTGCTCGTTATCGGTGGAGGACATGCCGGATGCGAGGCTGCTGCAGCCTCTGCAAACATGGGTGCCCAAACCTGTTTGATAACGATGGATATGAACAAGATTGGTCAGATGAGTTGCAACCCCGCCATCGGAGGTATTGCCAAGGGACAGATTGTGCGCGAAATCGATGCTTTGGGCGGACAGATGGGTATCGTAACGGATAAAACCGCCATCCAGTTCCGAATGCTCAACATCGGAAAGGGTCCTGCCGTATGGAGCCCCCGTGCCCAATGCGACAGAGGAAAGTTTATCTGGGAATGGAGAACCATCCTCGACCATACCGACAACCTCGACATCTGGCAAGACCAGGCAGACGAACTGCTCGTTGCTAACGGAGAGGCCATCGGCGTAAAAGCCATCTGGGGAGCCGAGTTCTACGCCAAGAGCATCATCATCACCGCAGGAACATTCCTGAACGGCCTGATGCATGTAGGAAGAAAGATGGTAGAAGGCGGAAGATGCGCCGAACCTGCCGTACACAACTTTACGGAGAGCATCACCCGATGGGGCATCACTACTGCCAGAATGAAAACCGGTACTCCGGTCAGAATCGACAAGCGAAGTGTTCATTTCGAAGATATGGAAGAACAGCCGGGCGACAGCGATTTCCACCAGTTCTCTTATATGGGCGAACATCGGGTTCTGAAACAATTGCCTTGCTGGACTTGCTACACCAACAAAAAGGTACACGAAACTTTAAAAAGCGGTCTCGCTGACTCACCTTTATATAATGGTCAGATTCAGAGCACCGGTCCACGTTACTGTCCGAGCATCGAAACCAAGCTCGTTACCTTCCCCGACAAAGACCAGCATCCGCTCTTCCTGGAGCCAGAAGGCGAAGATACGAACGAGATGTATCTGAACGGTTTTTCTTCAAGCATGCCGATGGAAATCCAGTTGAACGCTCTTCATGAGATTCCGGCATTGAGAGATGCGAAGATTTACAGACCGGGTTACGCCATCGAATACGATTACTTCGACCCTACCCAACTCAAACATTCACTGGAGTCGAAAATCATCAAAGGTCTCTTCTTTGCCGGACAGGTGAACGGAACCACCGGTTATGAAGAAGCAGGAGGTCAGGGAACCGTGGCAGGAATCAACGCAGCCCTGCATTGTGTCGGAGACAAGACATTTGAGATGAATCGCGACGAGAGTTATATCGGCGTACTCATCGATGACCTCACAACAAAGGGAGTTGACGAACCATACCGCATGTTTACCTCCAGAGCCGAATACCGCATTCTGCTCCGCCAGGACGATGCCGATGCCCGACTCACAGAAAAAGCATACGAACTCGGAATTGCCAAACGCGACCGTTACGACTGGTGGATAGAGAAAAAAGAAGCCATCGAAAGAATCATTGAATTCTGCGCCAACTATCCTATCAAGAAGGATGAGATAAATCCAAAACTGGAAGCACTCGGTACTACTCCACTTCGCGCCGGCTGCAAGCTCATCGACCTCATCGCTCGTCCGCACCTGAATCTCACGAATCTTTCGGAGATTATTCCGGACTTGAAGGCTGCGCTGGATGCACCAGCCAACCGAAAGGAAGAGATAACGGAAGCTGCAGAAATCAAGATGAAGTACAAAGGTTACATCGAACGAGAGCGTCTCATCGCCGATAAGATGCACCGTTTGGAGGACATCAAAATCAAGGGCCGTTTCAACTATTCCGATCTCCACGAAATCTCCACGGAAGGACGCCAGAAACTCGAGCGAATCGACCCGGAAACTTTGGCACAGGCAAGCCGAATTCCGGGCGTATCACCAAGCGACATCAACGTGATGCTTGTATTACTCGGAAGATAAGCCGTTTCACAGCGAAACACAAGGGAATAGCTAATGTTTCACGTGAAACAGGCTATTAGCAAAACATTTGATGCTCAACCGTTTAAGAAAGGTTGCATCAAGTGTTTTGCGGTTAAAGTAAAACTTCAGCAATTCGTGAAACAAAAGCTGATAAAATCAAGCAAAACGCAAAAACAAACGGGCAAAAAGCCCATTAAAAGAAACACAAAAAAAAAGAATAAAATAAGTATCAATTTAAAGCATAAAAAGTAATGAACAATCAGCTATTATTAGACAATCTGCGTTGCATTCCAGATTGGCCAATCAAGGGTGTAAACTTCCGCGATGTATCAACCCTTTTCAAGAATCCTGCATCTTTAAAAGAGATCAGCGATGAGATGTACGAACTCTACAAAGACAAAGGAATCACCAAGATTGTAGGCATCGAATCACGCGGTTTCGTAATGTCTTCAGCCCTCGCAATACGTCTCGGAGCCGGTGTAGTTTTATGCCGCAAACCAGGCAAACTTCCATGCAAAACCGTACAGGAAAGTTATGCTAAGGAATATGGTATCGACACCATCGAAATCCACGAAGATGCCATCAATGAGAACGACATCGTACTCCTCCACGATGACCTCCTCGCTACTGGCGGAACCATGAAAGCAGCATGCGATCTGGTAAAGAAATTCCATCCGAAAAAGGTATATGCCAACTTCATTATCGAACTCGTAAACGAGAATTTCGAAGGCAGAAAGTCCTTTGATCCAGACGTTGAAGTAACTACTTTATTGCAGTTATAAGCAGCAAAAATACTGCAAGAAATACTGCGAGAATGTAGCATGGAAGCAGTAAAAAACACTAGAGCGTTGCCGTTTCACGTGAAACAGTAACGCTCGTTTTCCCTTTAAAAACAAGTAAAAATATGACGAAACAAGAGAATGAGGAGCGCTTGGCAAGGCTTAAGAACATCGTTTTAAGTATGCCGGAGAAGCCAGGAAGCTACCAATATTACGACGAAAATCATACGATTATATATGTGGGAAAGGCGAAAAATCTGAAGAGAAGAGTATCTTCCTACTTCCATAAAGAGGTAGACAGATACAAGACAAAGGTGCTTGTTTCTAAGATTCACGACATATCTTATACGGTCGTAAACACAGAAGAAGACGCACTTTTGCTTGAAAACAGCCTGATCAAAAAGTATAATCCAAGATACAATGTCCTGCTGAAAGACGGCAAGACATACCCTTCTATATGCGTAACAAACGAGTATTTTCCACGCATTTTCAAGACTCGCCATATCAATAAAAAAGTGGGAACTTTCTTCGGTCCTTACCCTCATATCGGCAGCATGTATGCTGTTTTAGAGGTCATCAAGAAGCTCTATAAACCCCGAACCTGCAGAATGCCTATCACCAGAGAAGGCGTAGTTGAAGGCAGATACAAGCCGTGCCTGGAGTATCATATCCATAACTGCGGAGCACCCTGCATCAACAAGCAGAGCTATGAGGAATATCAGGAAAACATGCGCCAGGCACGTGAAATTCTGAAGGGAAACACGCGGGAAGTAAGCAAATATCTCTACGATTTGATGATGAAAAATGCCGAACTTCTACGTTTTGAAATAGCCGAAGAATATAAGAAAAAGTACCAATTACTGGATGAATTCGAGGCAAAAAGCGAGGTAGTAAGTCACACTATTACGGATGTTGATGTCTTTACTATCGTGAATGATGACGCCAACAAAAACGCCTTCATCAACTATATTCACGTAAAAAACGGCACCATCAACCAGAGCTTTACCTACGAGTATAAGCGCAAGCTGGAGGAGAGCGACGAGGAACTTCTGATTACTGCCATTCCAGAAATCAGAGAGCGTTTCCACTCCACTTCGAAGGAGATAATCGTGCCCTTCGAAATGGAATGGAAGCTGAAAGATGCAACCTTCTTCGTACCCCAGAGAGGTGACAAAAAGCATCTTCTGGAGCTGTCGGAAATGAACTGCAAGCAGTATAAATTCGACCGTCTGAAGCAGGCTGAAAAACTCAATCCGGAGCAGAAACAGACCCGATTGATGAAGGAATTGCAAGCCAAATTAAAGCTTCCGAAGATGCCTTACCAGATAGAATGTTTCGATAATTCCAACATATCCGGTACAGATGCCGTGGCAGGATGTATTGTATATAAAGGTATGAAACCATCCAGAAAAGACTATAGGAAATACAACATCAAGACGGTGGAAGGACCGGATGATTACGCATCCATGCAAGAGGTGGTAAGGCGCCGGTACAGTCGTATGATAGAGGAAGAATCAGCACTTCCAGACCTCATTATTACCGATGGCGGAAAGGGTCAGATGGACGTCGTCAGAGAGGTTATTGTTGACGAATTACACCTGGATATCCCTATCGCAGGACTTGCAAAAGACGACCGTCACAGAACCAACGAACTCCTCTTCGGATTCCCTCCTCAAACCATCGCCCTACCACCCGAAAGTGAGCTGTTCAAGGTGCTGACACAGATACAGGATGAGGTGCACAGATACGCTATCACCTTCCATCGCGACAAACGCAGCAAGCATGCTCTGCACTCCGAATTAGACGATATCAAAGGCATCGGTCCGAAAGCTAGAGAAGCACTTCTGAGCAAGTTTAAGAGCGTGAAAAAGATGAAAGAAGCATCATTGGAACAACTTTCAGAGGTATTAGGCCCACATAAGGCGGAAATTCTTGCAAAATATTTTGCAGAAAAAGGCGAGAATATGAAATAAAAGTTGTATATTTGCAGTTCAAACTATACTATATATAATATATAAACAATAACAGGGATTGAACAGAACAAAGCATTCCATAAATGCTATTCATAAAGTTCTATGTTCATCATTCAAAGTTCAAAGTAGTAATATGAGAATCGTAATACAGCGTGTCTCTCACGCCTCAGTTACCATAGAAGGAGAGGTTAAATCTGCCATCAGACAAGGCTATCTGATACTTCTGGGAATAGAGGAAAGCGACACTTCAGAAGACGTAGACTGGCTGGTCAGAAAGGTAATCGGACTCCGTGTTTTCGACGACGAAAACCATGTTATGAACCGCTCCATCATGGATATAAATGGTGAGATTCTGGTCATCAGCCAGTTCACCCTATTCGCCAGTTATAAGAAAGGAAACCGCCCAAGCTGGCTCAGAGCAGCCAAGCACGAAATCAGCGTTCCGCTCTATGAAGAGTTCTGCAAGAAGCTATCCGATGCACTCGGAAAGCCAGTAGGAACAGGCGAATTTGGTGCCGATATGAAGGTAGATTTACTGAACGATGGACCGGTAACCATCATGATGGATACTCACAACAAGGAATAATGCCCTACCCTGAAAGAAAGGCATCTTTCCCCATAAAAGAATTAGGAAGATGACAATAAAAGAAGCACAAGAAGCTGTAGATCAGTGGATTAAAGAATATGGCGTACGCTATTTCAGCGAACTGACCAATATGGCTTGCCTCACGGAAGAAGTGGGCGAACTGGCACGCGTCATTGCCCGAACATACGGTGACCAGAGTTTTAAGAAAGGCGAGAAACCTAACTTGGGCGAAGAGATGGCCGATGTTCTATGGGTGCTTATCTGCTTGGCTAACCAGACAGGGGTTGACTTGACAGAAGAACTTCAGAAGAGTTTTGACAAGAAGACCAGAAGGGATTCAGAAAGACATAAAAACAACCCAAAACTATCTGAGCATCAGGAAGATAAAGAACAAGATAACAAGAATTAAAATTGCTATTCATATAAAAACTTAACTTTAATAATTATATAAATAACATTAAGTATGAGCAGTATTAAAGAACAGGTTCTTGCACAGCAGGGACAGTATAAAGAGTCTGACGACAAGTATTTATCAGTTTTGAAGCAGTACAACTGCGACCTCAACGATGAGGAAGTAGCTGCTGCAGTAAAGAAGATTCTCGATGAGAAGGTAGCAGAGAACGAGACCATGGAGGTCAAGAAGTTCCTCTTCGGTAGCATCGAGTTGACTTCTCTCCATACAGAAGATACAGAAGAAAGTATCCTGAAGATGATTGAAAAGGTGAACCAGTTTGCCAAGGATTATCCTCAGCTTCCTCACGTAGCAACCGTATGTACCTACCCTAACTTTGCCGGTCTTATCAGCCAGAGTCTGGAGGTTGACGGCGTAGAAATCGCTGTAGTAAGCGGTAATTTCCCATCATCTCAGACCTTTATCGAGGTAAAGATCGCAGAAACCGCTATGGCTATCAAGGATGGTGCTACAGAGGTAGATATCGTAATGCCTGTAGGCAAGTTCTTCAGCGAAGATTACGAGGGCCTCTGCGATGATATTCAGGAACTCAAGGAAACATGCGGAGAGCATAAGATGAAGTGCATCCTGGAGACAGGCGACCTGAAGAATTGCAGCAACATCATGAAGGCTTCTATCCTCGCAATGTACTCAGGTTCAGACTATATCAAGACCTCAACAGGCAAGGAGAAGGTTTCTGCTACCCCAGAAGCAGCATACGTCATGTGCCAGGCAATCAAGGCATATTACGAGAAGACTGGTATCCAGATTGGCTTCAAGCCTGCAGGTGGTATCAATACCGTTCATGATGCCGTAGTTTACTACACCATCGTGAAGGAAGTTTTGGGCGAGAAATGGCTGACCAACCAGTGGTTGCGCCTCGGCACATCACGCCTGACCAACCTCCTCTTGAGCGAAATACTTGGCAAGGAGATTAAATACTTCTAAAGAAAAGTAACTGGTTATCAACAGAATACAAAAACGCAAAGGGTTGATTCTCTCTGAGAACCAACCCTTTTTATATTATGTTTTTCTGAAATTTTTATATTAAGCTTTTCTTTCAATCACAAAATCCAGGTAAGCCTTCAAGGCATTGTATATATCCTTATCCTCTACATAAGTATCGAGGAAATTCATGGCTTCGGCATGGAAATCCCACATGCGCTTATCCGCATATTCAATACCTCCGTTTTCCTTTGTAAATGCCACTAACTGAGCTATTTCGTCTGCCGTAACAGTATGAGCCTTAACCTTTCTGGCAAGCTTCATCATCTCCTCATCACCGGTAGACTTCAAAGCATATATTACAGGCAAAGTCAGTTTACCTTCAAGCATATCATTACCAGTAGGTTTACCTATCTCCTTGGAATCATAATAATCAAAGATATCATCACGGATCTGGAAGATAATGCCCAAGTTCTGACCGAATCGCTTCGCCTCTTCAATCTGCAGTTCTGAAGCATTGGCAGACATCGCACCGATACCGGCACAAGCCTCAAAGAGAGCAGCCGTTTTCTGCTTAATCACCTGATAATAAATATCTTCCGATATCTCTTCATTACTGATACTATTGAGCTGAAGAATCTCACCATTAGACAGGATACGTCCCAACTCAGCAAGATAACGTACGATTTCTTCTGAATGCGAATAAGATACATGAAGCAAGGCGGTGGAAAGAATGAAATCGCCCACAAGCACAGCCACCTTATTATTATAAGTAGCATTCACACTAGCCTGTCCGCGGCGCTCTCCACTCTCATCTACCACATCATCATGTACCAGCGAAGCGGTATGAAGAAGTTCCAGACCTACCGCAGAATGCTGGGTAACACTGGAAACCTTTCCAAAATTACGTGCCATCAACAAGATGAGTATAGGGCGCATACGTTTTCCAGCGCGCTGACGGATATGATCGAGCACCTGGGAAAGGAGGCCATCGCTATGCATGAGAGACTTGTTGAACAAATCTATAAAATCTGCTAATTCTGCCTCTATAGGCAGCTTGATAAGTGATAAATAGTCCATTATATGTGAGTAAATCTACTTAATTTCTGAAATTTGTTACAAAATTAATCAATTCTTCTTGAAATATCGCATTTTTTTAGTAATTTTACACCACAAAAATGAATATTATGGATAAATTGTTCCTTTTAGACGCGTATGCACTCATTTATAGGTCGTATTACGCCTTTATGAAAGCCCCTCGAATCAATTCGAAGGGACTCAATACTTCGTGTGTAATGGGGTTCTGCAATACCCTCAACGAGATACTTACCAAGGAGAAACCTACCCATATAGCGGTAGCTTTCGACCATGGCAAGACCTTCCGCCATGAAGCTTTTCCTGCATACAAAGCACAGCGTGAAGAGACACCGGAAGACATCAAACTCTCTGTACCAATCATCAAAAACATCCTGGAGGCTTACCATATCCCTATCCTGCAGGTAGATGGTTTCGAGGCAGATGATATCATCGGAACTGTTGCCTTGAAGGCGGGTGAAAAAGGCATAGAAACTTATATGCTCACGCCTGATAAGGATTATGCACAGCTGGTTCGTGACAATGTTTTCATGTTCCGTCCTCGTCATGGCGGCGGCTACGAAAAGTTGGGAGTGCAGGAAATTGAAGAGAAATACAATATCACTTCCCCACTCCAGGTTATCGACCTACTAGCTCTGATGGGCGACTCAGCTGATAACTTCCCAGGCTGTCCAGGTGTGGGAGAAAAGACTGCCATCAAACTCATCAACGAGTTCGGTAGCGTTGAAGGCCTCATCGAGAACTCTTCTCAGGTGAAAGGCAAGCTCCGCGAAAAAGTGGAGGGTGCAGTAGAAGATATCAGGATGTCAAAGTTCCTGGCAACCATCCGAACTGATGTTCCTGTAGAGATCAAGATGGAAGAATTGAAACGGGTAGAACCAGACAACACAAAATTGGATGAAATCTTCACCGAGTTGGAGTTTAAGTCGTTTGCCAACCGAGTTCTTAACAAACCTAAAAAGGTGCAAACAAAGCCTACAGGAGAACTCGATTTGTTTGGCGCACAGCCTGCCGATGGTCAGGAAGAGTCAAAAAAATCAAGTTTTGAGACCATTAAAACGACCGTTCACACATACAAACTCGTTGATTCAGAAGAAGATGCAAAAAAACTTCGTGACTATTTGTTTACATTCAAGATTCTCAGTCTAGACACAGAGACCACATCTACCGCTGCCATTTATGCAGAACTGGTAGGTTTGAGCTTTGCCGTAAAGGAGAAAGAGGCTTTCTACGTAGCAATTCCGGCAAATCGTGAAGAAGCCTTAAAAATCGTAAACATCTTCAAACCTCTCTACGAGAACCCGGAAATCTTGAAAGTGGGACAGAACATCAAATACGATTACGAGGTGTTGATGAACTACGGCATAGAGATTCAGGGCAAGATGTTCGATACGATGCTCGCCCACTATCTCATCCAGCCAGAGCTCTACCACAACATGGATTACCTCGCCGAAGTGTTCCTCAACTATCAGACCATCCACATCGAAGAGCTGATTGGTCCGAAGGGAAAGAACCAAAAGTCGATGCGCGATCTCGCCCCATCAGATATTTACGAATATGCTGCCGAAGATGCCGACATCACATTGAGATTGAAAAATGTGCTCGAACCGAAACTCAAAGAGATAGATTGTGAAGATCTGTTCTGGAATGTAGAAATGCCGCTGGTGCCGGTTCTCGCCCACATGGAGATGAACGGTGTGTGCATCGATACCGATACCCTGAAGGATACATCCGAGAAACTCACCAACCGTCTCAATGAGATTGAACATCATATCTACGAGTTGGCAGGAGAATCGTTTAACATCGCTTCCCCACGCCAGGTTGGAGAAATTCTCTTCGGAAAGATGAAGATTGTAGAGAAGCCTAAGAAGACGAAGACGGGCCAGTACGTAACAAGCGAAGAAGTTCTTCAGCAGCTGCGCAGCAAGAGTCCAATCATCGATGAGATACTGAACTACAGAGGTTTAAAGAAACTTTTGGGAACCTACATAGATGCCCTTCCAAAGCTTATCAACCCTCGCACCGGTCACATTCATGCCTCTTTCAACCAAGCCATCACAGCCACAGGACGTCTTTCTTCAAGTGATCCGAACCTGCAGAATATTCCTGTACGCGATGACGATGGTAAAGAGATACGCAGATGCTTCATCCCAGAACCAGGCTGCCTGTTCTTCTCTGCCGACTATTCACAGATAGAACTTCGCATCATGGCACACCTGAGCCAGGATCCGAACATGGTAGAAGCATTCCGCGAAGGCTCTGATATTCATGCAGCTACAGCTGCCAAGATTTGGCATGAAGACATCAAAGAAGTAACAGATGCACAGCGCAAGAAGGCAAAAACAGCCAACTTCGGCATCATCTACGGCATCACGACCTTCGGTCTTGCCCAGCGCATGAACATCGAAAACCGAGAGGCAAAGCAGATCATAGAAGACTACTTCCGCACCTTCCCTGGTGTTCAGGCTTACATGGAGAAGGCAAAGGAAATGGCAAGAGAGAAAGGATATGCCGAAACCCTCTTCCACCGCCGTCGCTACCTGCCAGACATCAACAGCAAGAATGGTACTGTACGAGGATTTGCCGAGCGCAATGCCATCAATGCCCCAATCCAGGGCTCTGAGGCAGACATCATCAAAGTGGCTATGATACGCATCTTCAACCGATTCAGAGCAGAAGGCATCAGGAGCAAGATGATTATCCAGGTGCATGACGAGCTCAACTTCTCCGTATATCCGGAAGAGAAGGAAAAGGTAGAGAAGATTGTAGTAGAAGAGATGCAGAATGCCTACCAGCTCAGTGTGCCTCTGGTTGCTGATGCCGGATGGGGAAACAACTGGCTAGAAGCACATTAGAAAAACCAGAAGGCGGCCGCAGAAGCCGCAAGGCAACTTAAATACAAAGAAGCTCGCAAGATACCAAACAATCATCTTGCGAGCTTTTCTTTTTCGAGATGTTTCACATGAAACAATCAAATCTTCTATCAAAACACCAATAAAAAGACAAATAACTCCTTTATTCACAAGTACATCTAGAAATCTTTCTTTATTTAGATTAAAAAGGATAATAAAATTATAATATTTTCAAATTTATTTGGTTCTTACAGAAATAAAGTGTATATTTGCATAGTAAATCAGAAAGATATGCAAACGCACCTGTCTGATTAAAAGTGAATAGATTACAGTAATCAATCAAATTAAGAAAGAAAGGAACATTATGAAGAAATATGTTTGCGACGTGTGTGGTTGGATTTATGATCCAGAAGTAGGTGATCCAGAGGGCGGCATCGCTCCAGGTACAGCATTCGAAGACATCCCAGATGATTGGGTTTGCCCTCTTTGCGGAGTAGGCAAGGAAGATTTCAGCCCTGTAGAGGAATAATCTGAATGAAATGCCTGATATTCTGGCAACACATTCATAAAATAATAGGAGGAACCATTATGACAAAGATTAGAGAAATCTACCGCTGCCAGATTTGTGGCAACGTAGTAGAAGTAGTAAACCCAGGAGCCGTGCTCAGTTGCTGTGGCGAACCGATGAAGCTGATGAAAGAAAACACCAGTGATGGCGCCAAAGAGAAGCACGTGCCTGTGATAGAACCTATTGAGGGCGGCTATCGAGTAACAGTAGGAAGTGTGGAGCATCCGATGCTCCCAGAGCATTACATCCAGTGGATAGAGCTGCTCACCCCTACCGATGTGCTCCGCCATGAGTTGAAACCGGGCGAAAAGCCAGAGGCCATCTTCATGACAAATGCTGATGCCAAGGATGTTACGGCTCGCGAATACTGCAATCTCCACGGATTGTGGAAGGGGGTAATTGAAGGATAAAAACCATCATACCAACAAAAGGTCTCATGTTGTCTTCCCAATGTAGGGAATATGACGTGAGACCTTTTTAACTTTATTTACATCTCGTTTCTTACCACATTCGCCAGGAAATATCTATCTTTGCAGACAAAACGCTATAGATGATGAGAAGAATATGGAATAATCTTACATCAATATCCTTGCTGCCAGCATTATTCACCTGCATCTGTCAGATTTCCTGTTCACAAGAAAAAGCAGCAGAAACCCTGCGCTCCGCCTACTATTGGAGTACAACATGGCAGATGGACAGCAGCAAGATGAACTTCATCCAGAAACACCATATCAAGCGACTCTACGTTAGATTCTTTGATGTGGTAAGGGATGCTGATGGAGAAATCATGCCCAATGCTACCCTGCAATTTGATACAACCGAAGAGAATATGACAGCCGAAGAAAAGGAGAAAGAATCTCTGATGCCGAAAGGAATGGAGATTATCCCCGTTGTCTATATCGTGAACGACTGTTTTAAAGCAAAAACCAAGACGAATCCTATCAGCAGCGACAAGTCGGACAGGAAATCTTCAGATGAAACACCCCGGCAACTCGCAGATAAGATTCTGAACCGCATCCTTCAGATGAACGAAGCCAATGACATCGAGAACGTAAAAGAGATTCAGATAGACTGCGACTGGACAGCATCAACGCAAGAAGCCTATTTTGAATTCCTCCATTATTTAAAGGAGAAAGCCAAAGACAAGCAGATACAGCTGTCAGCCACCATCCGGTTACACCAGCTCTCGATGACCCCACCCCCTGTGGATAGAGGCATCCTGATGATGTATAATACGGGCGATGTAAAACAGCTAAGCTGCCAAAAGCCGATACTCGACATGAAGGATGTGGCTCCTTACATCCAGCATCTGAGCAGTTATCCGTTACCGCTTTCTGCCGCCTATCCACTCTTTAGCTGGCGAGTCCTCTTTAGAGAAGGAAAATTCGTAAGCATCATGCATGCAGAAGATGATTTCCCAGTATTGCCAAGCGACAGCATCGTTGTAAGAAAGCCCGAAATGAGCGACATCATGGAAGCCGTCAGAAGCATCAATCACCAGAATGACGACATCAACAGCGAGGTTATTCTCTTCGACCTCAATACCGATAATATCAAACGATTTAACTCAGAAGATTATGAAAAGATTTTTAATCATAGGAGTGATAGCAGCATTTAGCATCCACTCCAACGCCTGCGTTGCCGAATACTCTGATCACAACTACTATATGTTCAGCGTATTCAATCGCGACCAGACTTCGCCGGCGTATCTCTACGACATCGCCAGCTACTGGCAGAAGTATGCCGGCAATACATCCTCCATCAACTTATCTTTCTACAAATGGAACAAGGAGGATATTCAGAAAGTAGCCCAAAGCAAGAAGGATGCAGGAATACTTTCTTACTTAAGAAATCTGAATGCCTACCTGGATGCCTGCGAGAAGCTGAATCCCAATGCCTGGAACTATGCCTCGAAGCAAGAACGACTGCAGATACAGCAATCGCTGACACGGCTCAACAATGCCTCCAAAATTTATAAAGGCACCCAACTCAAGAGCCAGTACGCCCTGCTCCGCATGCGTACCAACATGATGAAGGGATTCCACCAGCAGAACATCACCTATTGGAATGCCATTGCCTCCCGACTTCCGAAATCACCATGGCGAGAGGCGATGCGCAACATTTATGCCCGGGCTTTGTGGAAAACAGGAAAACATCAGCAGGCACTCGATATCTATGCCGAGCAGGGAGATATGGCAAGTATCAGGGTACTCGCCCGAAACTATCGCAATCTTGCGGGCATTCAGAGCACTTATCTCAAGAATCCGAATTCTGCAATGCTCACCTATCTGGTGCAGGATTTCGTGAACAACTGTCAGCAGACAATAGACAGTCGTTCCAAAGAACAGATAGACAAAGAGTGGATTGAGGAAATAGGCGCCAAGGTTATCTATCAGAAAGAAGCCCTCAACTTCATCACCTTTGCCAATAAGGTCATCGCCGAAGGCAAGACGCAGAGTCCTTGCCTATGGCGCTCTGCCACCGCCATGCTCCATTATCTCTATGGATATCAGCAGGAAGCATGGAAGGAGATTAATGAAGCTATCGCCCTGGATGGAACACAGCGAATGAAGAATAATGCAAGAGCCATCCGACTCCTGGTTTCTACCCGAAATGCACAGGTGGATAGCGATTATTCGCAATATCTGGTCGGCGAATTCAAATGGCTCAACGAGATGGCGAAGGGAGAAAACCCAAGAAAAGATGATTCCACCAATCCCGACATTCACTATGTAGAGGTGAAGGAGCGTGTGGCTTACCGTGCCCTGTACAATCGGTTTAAGACAATGGCAGACAAGGCAAAAAAGGAAGACCGGCAGGAAGCCGGCAGGGATTATGAAAGCATGGCCACAGCGATGTATGGCATGATGGATGCCTACATGCGAACCTTCTACAAGGATCAACAGGATGAAGAATACATCAGCCGTTATCTTTATTCATCAGAATACGCCCTTCGTCTCGACTCGCTCTCAGCGCAGCAGCTTGCCGATTACTATCGCTTCATCACATCTTCTCATCAGGATACCTTCGAGCAATACGTATGCCTGTCGCTCTATCGCAATGCCGATTTCTTCAAGGATATGATAGGCACCAAGTTTCTTGCCGAAGGCAATTTTGGTGAAGCTGCCCGCTGGCAGAAGGATGTATCCCTGAAGTTCATCAACAATCAGGCCATCAGTTTCTACGCCGAAAAGCGCAGCTACACTGTGCCTTACTGGTTCAACCACCAGAAGGTGAATGATTCGGATATGTGGAGCATCCAGGGCAGTTATGCTCACCTGAAGGAGAACCCTAAGTGGAAATTCTGCCAGGAGATGAACCAGCTTATCAGCCAATACAATGTGGCTCGTGAAGGCGAAGTCAGGGAGAAGCTTGCCTATGAGCTTGCCATCCGCTATTACCAGGCATCCTGCTATGGCGACTGCTGGTATCTTACCCATTATGGCAAGAGTGTAGCCGATAGTGCCCGCACAGGCGAAGCCGATTTCGCAGCTATCGCTCAAGACTATCTCAAGATAAGCAAGCAAAGCAGCAATCTTACGCTTCGCTATCATTCGCTCTATGCCCTCTCATCCATCGGCATTGACCCATGGTTTAAGATTACCTACGATGCTAACTGGAACGAGCAGAAGCTTCTACAGCCACAATCCACTCAATATCAGGCCATGATGGAATGGAGCAAGTTCTGTCATCAGCATCCGGAAATCGTGGATCAATATACCACCCGATGCGATGTATTGAAACAATTCGAAAAAAATCTCTAATCTCTTACCATTTTCCCGGCATTGGGAAAATGATACCTCTTGCTAAAGGTGCTCAGCGTGAAGCCAAGGATGTTACGGCTCGCGAATACTGCAATCTCCACGGATTGTGGAAGGGGGTAAT